>CAYNYK010000147.1:0-2264 GCA_964401335.1 uncultured Planctomycetales bacterium | reverse complement strand
GAACTGCCCCCCTTTTTACCCTGACCATTGCATTATTTATGCAGAGATCAATAACCTCCTCGATCGCCGACAAGGCCAGCAGAGCCAAAGGCGAGCGGAAGATTTCCGAAAGGTCCGGCGCCGGCCAGATCGACGGATCGTTCTGGCCCGGGCATCGGCCGGTCACAAAGGCGACCCAGCCGAAACGCGGGGACATATAGGCCATCGCGATACACCCCGCCCCGTAGACGACCCAGAAAAGCTGGGCGAGGATCACCCCCGGCCAGCGAACGCGGGCAAAGTGCGGACCCATGCGCTTCGGCATCAGCCAGAACAGCGGGGCCAGCAGGACCGCCAACGGCCAGGGAATCCACACCGGCCGCACCGGTGGCTCGCCCTCCTTCTCCGGCCAAAACTCCGGTAGGTTGAGAGCCGTGTCGGGAAGGGATTCTCGACACAGCGGTTCGGTATCAGGTGCTTTAGGGTTGTTCATCGGTTCCACGTAGGGCGGGCTACTGCCCGCCTTCCTTCTCATCTGCTTCCCTGTCACTGTTGCCCGGCTGGATGGCACTCCTTGCCGGGATCAAAATGTATTCGCTGCCTGTGTACGGTTTGCTACGCTTACGCGGGAACAGCAGATCGTTATTCTGATTCGTATTGGGATCGGGCTCGATGCCACCGTCGTCTATGCCGTTCTTGTCCACCGAATATAACAAATAATCATCATCCGTATCCAGACGATAACGGAGCGGCTCGTCGGTAAACGGATCCAGAGGCAGCCGGGCCAGATAGTCCGGAACCAGATCGGACAACTGTCGCGGATAGCGGCCGTGCTCGTGTCGGTAGAGCGAGAGGGCTATCGCCGTCTCGGCGGCTCTGCAGAGAGCCCAACTATTCAAGCAAAACACATAACAACGGAAATTGCCGGACCACGACTGTTCAACGTCGGCATATTGATTCCATGTCGGGCGACCGTTCATGGCCTTGTTCCGGCCGAACATGTTAATTCGGGGTCGATCGAAACGCGTGCGGGCTTGAGCATATGATTGCCTTGGAATACGCATAAAGTGTTCTTGGCCCCCGGCAAGACCAGCCTCTATCTCCCGCCGATCCGCAAACAACGGCGATAGCAGATTTGTGGTCAGTGGCAGCCAATCGGATGGGTAATCAAGGTCGCCGGTCTTAATCATGGACCATCCGTTACCCGACGAATCGCGCGTGTAATATAGATCCATCCGGTTTTGTTCGAATCGGTACTCACCCTCAATACTTTGGGCATAAACCTCGGCCAGATCATAAGACATTGCCGAAAGAAGATCAGAAAGGGCTTGGGCCTGGTGTCGATCAAAATTGTATTCATGCGACCAGAATATAATTTCGTTCATAACCAGGGCCCGACACGCTGTGCCGACCAGTATGGAAATCATCAAGCCGTCGTCTTCAATATTCTGAGCCAGTTGTAAAACGGTACGGAGGTCATCCACGGCCTGCGGGAATTCTTTTTTCTCTTCCAGGTAGTAGCGGCTTCGCGTCGTATAGAGTCTGGTAAGCCGGCGGGCCTCGGAGAGTTCAACTTTCCTCGTGTTCGTTATACCGGAGAGGCTGAACCATAAAGGCTGATCGGCCAGTTCCGCGATGGTGGTCATGGCTGATTGGGTTGCAGGCAGTTCGAGATACTTAACCACTTCGCCCTGAACCAGGCGCGTCGAAGGAGACCACGGGCCATTGAGGGCGATAGTCACGTCAAAGTAACTTAGAGGCACGCTCGGGGGCGGGGATGGCGCGGGCTGGTCCTTATCCTGCCAGGCCACCCATTGCATGCCGGCCGGGGCGGTAGTCGGGACGGAAATGACCGGATCGGCCGGCAAGGCCCCAACGGCGGCGGCCAGGTCCGTTGTCCGGTCCAACTCGGGTGGTGGTTTGTTGATGGCGAAATCGAAGTCGCATTGGTAAGGATCGATCCGCGGCAGCGGCGGCATGGTCGCCATGCGCGTATACGCGAAATGCCCGAACCAGGGCAGAAGGATGACGGCCGCGGCCGCGCGAACCCACAATCGCCGGCGGTAAACCCGCTCACCCAGGGCGTTCCAGCGGTCGATCAGGTTGGAAAGCATCATGTTGGAAACAAAACATATACTTGCCAGCGACGGGAGGCAAGAGGCATCCAGGCAAAAAGTAGGGCGGGCTATTGCCCGCCTTCCTTCTCATCCGTTTTGTGCTCTGTCGAGATTCCTATCCCTCGCTCTGTCGAGATTCCCATCTCGACAGTCCTATCCCTCGCTCTG
>CAYNYK010000146.1:0-3246 GCA_964401335.1 uncultured Planctomycetales bacterium | reverse complement strand
AGGCAAAGTAAAGCGCCGATGCTGATTGATCGATACGACATGTTCATGCCTCCTGTTTTATAACTGGGGTGATCCGCTTGCGGCGAAGCGGAAGGATTTCGCCGTCATCCACATTTCCCTTGCGTGACACAGCAAGGTGGAATTCTAAACGCTTTTTTATCCCCGTACGCTGGCCGCGCGTCAAGTTTTGAAGATCCCGGAAACCCAGGCCTGACTGTTTTGCGCGGCGTCCATGGACTTGCGTACAAGCTTACGTCGACAGCCGGGCTTCAAACCATAATGCTTCAGTTGCTGGCCATAAACCATTGGTTATCCATATGTTTGATTGCCCGCCGGTTACTTCCCAGAATATTGACTAATAAATTTTACTGGTAGGCCTTCTTCATCATATTTTCCCTTGGGGTAAAGACCATCGTCCATTTCAGGTAACAGGGATGAGTGTTTTTCGCATACTCCTCGTTAAACGCTTCCTCGGTGACCGCTTCCGCCATCCAGGTAAAGGAAACGAAGAAGGCAAGGATGACCCACGGCCGGCGCATTGTATATACATCCGCCAGACGGTTCGTGGCTTCATACTCTACCGCTATCTATATCACGGCGCACGGACCGGGCGTCATAACCCGTGCAGCTATTATCTGTGATCGAAAAGAATAACCGGATTCCTATTCAAATACTAAAAAGCCGAGCATGTCCGGCCAGCCGTCCAGGGATGTGCCTTGTTCGTTGCCCCAGACGGTATACAAAGCGCCTTCCACGTGACGCCAGCGCATCAGCCCCAGACCCCAGACAGTGCCCGAGGAGGGGGCAGCGACCTTTTTGATGCCTTTGACCGGTATGCTTATTTCTATTTGCCAGGCATTGTCCTTCAGCACGGCCTTGCGTTCGATATCGAGGTTCAGCGAGCCGGCGTTGCCGCCCCCGCGTTTGCCACCCCAGCCGTCCCACTTGGTGCCTATCGCGTTGAGCATGATCTGTATGTAAGAAGCAAAATCCAGCCGGGGGTCGAGGTAAATCCCGATGCAATCATCATCCCAGACGCTGCGGTCATCCTTGTCCACATTTTTTCGGATGCGGGCCATTTCCGGCTCAGTCAATTTGATACCCAAATACAGGTTCTCGTTGTCGTACGCCACGGCGAATTCCGTTTCCTGCGGTTTCTTGCTCTCATCGAGGAACACGGTGTTCTTAAAGGATATCCGATCTTGCCAACAGGGCTCGTTCAATTCGCCGTCGATGACCGGCGGTTGGGCTGCTTTGCGAGCCAGGGCCCAGGGTTTGTGCCCGGCGCGGGCCGAGGCGGGATCGACTAAAGCCTCGGCATTGGCTCGCCAGAGGGTGTTCGGGGCCCGCTTGCTCAGTTTGTCCATCCAGGTTTTTGCCTGATCCTTACGATCTTCTTTGACCAACGCTTGAATGACGGTAAAGACCCATTTCGGCCAGTTGCGGGCCTCTGGATGCTCGTCGGCCAGGCGGCCGTAACCGGCCAGGATTTCCTCCGCGCCGGTATCCTTGTCCGTGACTTCGTCCATCAAGGCGGCCAGATCGTCTACCGAGACCCGGTCACTGTATTGTGTCCAGAACCGGTCCATGACCACCTTGGCCTCGGCGATATTGTTTTCGTCGCGCAGTTTCTTGATCTGCTCGACGGTTTTGCGCTGCATGGATTCGTTGATCATGGCCAGCGGTGTGCCTTGTCCTTGCGGTTCGAAATGCGGACGAATCGGACCGGAGGCCTTCATGCGGAACACACGCACCCCGTACGGCTTAAAAGTCAGGTCGATCGGCCGGGCGCTACGGACGGGTTCGCGGCCTTCCGGCGGAGGCCAGCCGTCCATTGAGGTAAAATCGCTTTTTTGCATACTCCAGGCCTGCGGGTGATCGGTCATGATTTCCCGGATCACAATGTTGTCGCCCCAGCCGAAGGAAAACCGCACGTTGCCTTCCCTTGGTTCGCAGTTGGCGGCCAGCATCCAAACTTCCCCACCGACCTCCTTGATCATCACGTCGATGCGTGCGCCTGGGTTTTCAATGGTCGAATGCGTCAATAGCGGCGAATCGGCGGGCGTGTTCGGAGCGAAAAGTACCGGCTTGAGCTGTTGAATTTCATTGACGCAGCGGAGAATGCTTGCCCAGTGTTCGGGATAATCGAGTTGCACGTCGATGGAAGCCCAGGAGATGCCTTTTGCCCCGTGAATCAGGGCAAGATAGACGTTCAGGCGATTTTCCACGCCGCTGATGATCGGCCCCCACGAAGGATTCACCACCAGCACGGGCTTCTTGTACTCGACGGCCTTGTACGCCACGTCCACGGCGAAACCCTGGTAGGAATAAGGCTGGCCGACGATGTTCGGGTAGGGATCAATCGAGAACACGTCCACGATCTTGCCCGAACGCGGGTAATAGGTTGGGTAAAGGTCATTGAGCATACTGACATGGTTGGGATCGTATTGACGAATCATGGCCGCCCGCCGTTCATCGGCCTGCATGGTCGGCTCGCTATGGCCGGCCTCATCGGACATCAGGTATCCCAGCAGGGCGGGGTGATGCTTGCCGGCCAGCAACTGGTTGCGAGCCTGTTTGCGGCCGGCGTCGGTGTCGACGTTGGGGATGTGGCTGAAAATCTTGATGCCCAGATCCTCGGCCCGATCCATGATCGCCAGCCGGGCGGAATCCGGGGCCACGTCATAACCCTCCAGGGTCGCGGTGAACCCCCAATCGGCATATTGCCGGTCGGAGATGCTGTAATACATATAGATCGGGAAGAACGGTTCTCCGTTCACGGTGATGTTGTTATTCTTATCGCTGGTTACACGATGTATCGGCCGCGGCGCGCTCAGCCCCGCCCCGATCGCCTGCACTTCGTTGAAGGCGACATAGGATGCGCTGGAATCCTCAGTGGCCAAAACCTCGATTTTCAAATAACGCACCCAGGTTGAATTTTTCAGGGCAATCTCTTGCCAGGGTGAATCAGCGTCTGTTTTCAGGTTGGTTATGACCAATTCTTGAAGACTTTTCGGGCACATCCCCCCGAGAATCCGTAGGCGCTTCGGTCGGCTACCTGGCTCCACCTGAGCGGGGACTGTTTTCTCCACCGTGAGTTTGCCACGGTTCTTTTTATCCGGCTTTTCGAAGGCCACGGCCTCGACTGGTCCCGTGTGAATGCGCAGTTTGTGAATCTTGGTCAGGCCCGACACATAGCGGACGTGGCCGTTCAATGCCAGGAGTACCCACTGCTGATTAATCGGT
>CAYNYK010000145.1:0-3276 GCA_964401335.1 uncultured Planctomycetales bacterium | reverse complement strand
TTTCAATTCCTCACGCATGGCCTCCGGCCAGATGCTGGCCTGGACTTCGCCCACGTGAGCTTTACGCAGGAAAAACATGCAGAGGCGCGATTGGCCTAACCCGCCACCGATGGTCTGCGGTAATTCGCCGGCCAGCAGGCGGCCATGGAACATCAGCTTGAGCCGGTCCTCGCAACCGCGGACGGACAGTTGTTGCCGCAACGATTCGGCGTTTACCCGAATGCCCATCGAGGACAACTCGAAAGATCGTTCGAGAACGGGGTTCCAGACGAAGATATCACCGTTCAGGCCGGGACCGAGTTCGGTCGGGGTGATCCAGTCGTCGTAATCCGGGGCCCGGCCGTCATGCGGCTTGCCGTCCGGCAGGGCCGCCCCGATCCCGATCAAAAAAACGGCCCCGTATTCGCGGCAAATACGATCTTCGCGCTCACGCGGAGAAAGGTCGGGGAAACGCCTGTACAATTCCGCGGTGTGTACGAATTCAATTCGACTGGGTAATGTCGGCCGGATAGCGGTATATTCGCTACTGATGTATTGCTCCGTCCGGCAAATCACCCCGTAAATCTTTTCGACGATTTCGCGCAGAAAGGACAGGGTCCGCTGCTCCGGTAACATCACCCTCTCCCAGTCCCATTGATCCACATAAATGGAATGGATATCGTCGAGGACTTCATCCGGACGGATCGCGTTCATGTCCGTATAAATACCCTCGCCCGGAGCGAAACCATAATCGGCCAGGGCCATGCGTTTCCATTTGGCCAGCGACTGGACGATTTCCGCCCGTTGATCGTTCAGGCCCTTGATGGGAAACGATACCGGCCGCTCGATGCCGTTCAGGTTGTCGTTGATCCCGGTATCGGCCAAAACAAATAACGGGGCACTGACCCGCTGCAAACAAAGGGCCTCGGCCAGGTGAATCTGGAAAAACTCCTTAATTTTACGGATGGCTCGTTCCGTTTCGCGCAGATCAAGTAACGGGCGATAGGTAAAGGATTGGTAGGCCATAGGATTCTCCGAATAAAGATTAACGAGGCGAAATCATAACGGACCCCTCTCGGCCGGGATTTCCAGTCGAGAGCACCGACATACCCTCCAGGAGCTTGTCATATCGATCCAACCATTTCCGACCGATATCGGCCCCATGCACCACCGTTAGCCCCTCGGCCGCGCATCGTTGCCGAAGCGGTCCATCCGCCAGCGCTTCGCGTACCCGCACGGCTAGGTCGTGCATGTCCGCTGGTTGACACAAAAAACCTGACTGCCCGTCGGTAATCCATTCGCGGACGGCCGGAACAGCGCTGGCCACCACCGGAACACCCCCTGCCATCGCCCGCACCAAACCCCCAACCGGCACATCCTCCACCGCGGGAAATACCAGCAGATCGGCCAGTCCAAGCAGTTGCTCGAACGCAAACCGGTCGCCACAAAAACGAAAAGCCTCCGGACAATAAATCGTCGCAACGAATTCCCGCAAACGCTGCTGCTCGCCGGAACAGCCGGGAATCAGCAGATAGAGGTTCGGGATGATTTTACGCAGGACGGCCGTCATCCAAACCGCGAAGAATTGCCCGCCCGCGCGGCTCGGCGGGCCGGCGGTTAACAGGACACAGGACTCCGCCGGCAAACCCAGTTCCTCGCGACGTACAGCGTTGCCGCCGTGCCCGAAAGGCGACGGATCAATCAGCGGAGGCAGAACAGTAACGGCACGATCCGGTATACCGGCCGCGATTAAGCGATCGGCCAACACCGATGACGTACAAACCACGTTCCCGCCCACCGGACCCACGGCCAGATCACGCCACCAGCGATACCAATGCCACACTTCTGCCGGATCGGTCAAGGTGGTTACCAGAGGGGCCGTTGCATCAAAGACATAACCGGCCATGGATGAGGCGGCCGCCCCCCATGCGTGCATGATCTCCGGTCCAATGGGTTGATTGCGGCCATGTCGAAGCATTCGGCCCGACGCCGGTGGCCAGGTAAATCGGCACGGTACGCGTTTACACGGTATGTTGTTGGGTATACAAAGACCGGCGGGCGAATTGCCCCAAACGATTACCCTTTGCCGCGGACCACGACGATTCGTCAACGCAAGCAATTCGGAAAGTAGCGTAGCCGCCTCGGCCGGCGACTTTTCCGCGATAACATGGGTCAGCGTCAACGTCATAACCTCTGATCTTCGCCTACCCGGCCCGGCCGATCAAGTCCCGATGTTTCTGGATGCTGAATAATCTGGGCAGGTGCCGGCCACATGCCTCCGAAATTCAATGGCAGGATGGCATGGCCGGGTGGCCCACCTCGTTTCGAGGCCGGGTGGCCCACCTCGTCTCGAGGTGGGGAAGCGATGATAACCTTTTGACTACGTGAGCAACGATCGGCCCAGTGGCACGAGTAGACCCTGATCGCACCTAAGCGAGACAAGGGTATGCTCATGCTTCTTCAATGATGCAATGAGGGGGACTTTACCCAGTTGAAACGTATCTATGCCTTTGATTTTCGCATATATCCCTGCGCCTGCCCCCCGCTTACGAAAACATCCTCGCGAGCGATCACCAAGGTCATGGATTCTCCTCCGCGTTGAGGAAGTTTTCAGGGTAGGCCTTGTGCAGCAATTGGACAACGCGTCGTTGAAAGACCCCCACCGAGTGGTTTTACAAGCTTATATGAGGCACAGTGATCCCAAGTTGAACACTCAAACCTAAGCCGATACGCGGTTCATTGATCTTCGGATGAGGTATAACCAATTCTTGTGGATGGCGTGAATGAAAAGGCGGCGTATCCTGGACGGTTGTATAAGACGATACCCCTTACGGAGTATACGCCCCGCACGAGAGTACGACACGTTTGATTTCGTTTCCAGTCCCACAGGCCAGCGACGTGCTAACGGGGACTCTGCGAGAGGGAGCGACACGACTGCTGGTCCGTCTCAAAAACCTCTACACCGAGTGCAAGTTTGATGATCCCCACCGGTACAAGCTCCATTCGTTTCGTCACCACTTCGCAAGCCTCTGCGCTAATCACCGCGTCGTTTACTGGAGAACTCTCCCTCGGCTGGGACATAGTTCGTCCGACATGCTGGACCTTTATTACCACCTGCACGACGAGAACAGCCACGAGGCGATGCGAGCGCTGGCGGGAGTGGTCACAGAGGCGTACGCACAAAGGCGGCCGCACTCGCCGGCTGAGGGCAATTTGAGGACAACGGGAGAATCAACAATCGAGAAAACGCCACAAGATCCTGCCATTCAAGAGCTTGTGGCGTGCCTATCAGAAGGA
>CAYNYK010000144.1:0-3728 GCA_964401335.1 uncultured Planctomycetales bacterium | reverse complement strand
AAGGCCGCATTATTATGAGGGGCGCGTCACTTATGTCTTTATTGCGACCAAATATCCGGATCATCTTCGACCGGAAGCTTAACCGGTTGGTTCCGAGCCGCGGACTGGTACATGGCCAGGGCAATCTCGACTGTATGGCGGACGGAACTGGCCGGGATAATGACCTCGCGGTTCTCGCGCACGGCGTCGATCAAATCCTGAATGACCACCTGATGGTCGGCGAATCCGAAGTCGGCCGCCCCGCCGGCGGCGGTCTTTTGCTGCTCGCTGCCGAGCAGGCGGATCGATTGGTCCTCGGGCCGCTCGTCGCGGAATTTCCACATGACCATCTTCTCGCCCGACATGATGGCCGTCCCGTCCGTGCCGTTGATCTCCACGCGAATATCCGTGCCCGGCCATAAGGCGGTGGAGGCCTGTACCACACCCTGCGCCCCGTTGGCGTAAACCACGAAAGCCCGCAGGGTATCTTCCAGGTCAACGGAGTGATGCAGCAGGTTGGTCATCCGGGCTTCGACCTCGGCGACCGGACCGGCCAGATATTGCAGCAGGTCGATGTAATGAAAAGCATGCTGTACGGTTACGCCCGCCCCCGATTGACGCGAGCTGCGCCACGGATCACTGTGATAATACTCGGTCGGCCGGAACCATTTCATATACGTATCGGCATGCAGAAGCCGACCGAAGCGCCCAGCGTCAATCGCCTGTTTCATCGCCTGGATGGCCTTGCGCACCCGACATTGTACCGTGCAGGCGAATTTGACGTTCGCCTTCCGGCAGGCAGCGATCATCCGGTCCGTGTCCGCGAGGCTCATGGCCGGCGGTTTTTCCACGACCACATGCTTGCCGGCCGCGGCACAACGCAGGACGGCGTCGCAGTGCAAGTGGTTCGGCGTCAGCACATTGACCACGTCAAGGCCCGGTTCTCGCAGTAACTCGTCCAGACTGGAACAGGACTTGACGCCGAACTCGGCGGCCAGCTTGGCCGCTCGCTCACGGTTCAGGTCACAGACGGCCAGCAGCTTTCCACCTTGCGAGGCCTGAATACTCCTCGCGTGAAAGGGGGCCACCAGACCCGCCCCGAGCAGTCCGAATCCCAACTTGTCGGCCATGGCTTATCCTTTCCTTTCGAGAATCACCTTGTTGACCAGGCAGCGCGCGGGACGCCCCTCAGCGGCGGCCAATATATCCGCCAGAATACTCTCGCGGATCGCCCAGCCCGATTCCTCCGAAGCCCAGCCCAGATGCGGCGTCAGAATCGCGTTATCCAGATTGAAAAGAGGATAAGAGGTCGGCGGCGGTTCCACGTCGTAAACGTCAATGGCCGCCCCGGCAATCACATGGTTCCGCAAGGCATCCGCCAAAGCTTCATGATCGACCATCGGCCCACGCGAGGTATTCACCAGGTATGCTGTCGGTTTCATCATCCGTAGCGTTTGAGCATTGATTAAGTGGCGGGTCTCATCCGTCAGCGGGGTATGCAGAGTAATGAAATCGGACGTACGGTACAGGGTTTCCTTGTCCACGAATTCGATGCCGATCTCCGCCTTGCGCTCTTCGCTCAGATAGGGGTCGTTGCCGATGATCTTGAAGCCGAAGGATTTCAACTTGGCCGCGACCCGGCTGCCGATCCGCCCGACACCGATAATGCCGAGGGTCTTGCCCTCCATGCGATAGATGGGGAACAGGTCGGTGAAATCCCACTGCCCACTGGCACTGGATTTTTCGAGGGTCACGCGACTTCGAGTCAGTTTGCGGGCACAAGCGAACAGCAACATGACGGCGTGTTCGGCCACATCCTCCTTGCAATAGTCAGGCTGATAAGCGAAAGGGATGCCGTATTTCGTGCAGGCCTCCACATCCACGTTGTCGTAGCCGATCCCATGACGAATCAACAACCGGCATTTTTTCAGTTTCGAGATCACCGACTCGGGCATTTTCACCATGTTAACCACGATAATGTCCGCGTCCTGGATTTTCTCGATAACCTCGGTTTCGGGCCGAAACTTGAGCTGATAACAGGCGAAGTCGATACCGGCCTTGGCCAGTTGCTCGGCCTCCCAGTCAAGATTCTCCTCGATGTAATCCGTCACCACTACCTTAAGCCGTTGGCCCATAAGTCTCTCCAAAAATGATTCAGGTCAAAGCAAGCAGCGAGGTTCATTAACCTCACGCCAACGCATGCGCCTTTGACCATCTATTCCAATCGCGGGATAGTCGTCTCCCGGCCTTGATGCTCCGCTGAAACATAAGCCGCATAAATGGTGGCCGTCGTGTCCAAAGCCAGATCAAGATCGGACCGCGGCGGCCGATTCTCGGCGGCAGCGGTAACGAAATCCTGCAGCTCCGCCTGATAACCCATGGTGAAGTTTTCGTCCGGAGCGGCCGGGGCCCAGCCCTCCTGGGTACTGACTTTCTCCAGCAGATAAACATCCTTGTATTGCGGGCCGCTCGGGTTGTAGGTGTCCACGATCTCCGTCGGACTGATGCGACAACGCGTGCGATGATTATTGGCGAAGACCTCAATGTAATCGTAGATCCCGCCGAGCACCAGTTCGCACGTCAGGGTATCGGCCACCGTGCCATCATCGAAAACCACGTGCATGATACCGTAGTCCTCGATGTCGTAATAGTCGGTCCGCAAGAAACCCGCATCCCGATAGCCGGGCAGGCGGGTAATCTGATGCGTACGGGCCGTCACCGTAGCCGGCCGGATAGGCTGGCCGGCACGCGCCAGTCCCTCGACACGTTTGAGATAAAGCATTCCGCCCAGCGGATGACACCCCTTGCCGATCAATGAACCGCCACCGGCCGATCGCCAATAACCGTAGGTATCCGAGGCCGAACCTTTATGCGATTCCTCGCCAGTCATTCGCAGAATCTGGGCTCCGGTTTTTTCGACGATCTCCCGTTCCTTCTGTACACTCGGGGCGTAAACAAAGTTTTCCGCATAACCGAAGAACACGTTGTTTTCGCGGACGGCGTCGGCGATCCTGCGCAGTTTATTCATCACCTCCTCGAGAACGGGCCGCTTGGCCACCCGGTCGCCTCGGAATGAACCATCCGCCCCCGGCGGACCAAACCAACCGGTCAAAGGTTTTTCACAAATGATCGCCTTACCCGCTCGGGCGGCTTCAATGATGCCTTCCTCGTGGGCGTATGGCGGTGAACATATGTCAAGAAGATCGACATAAGGCAACATATCTCCGATGCCGGCATAAGCCCGAATGCGCTGTGCCGCAGCAAATGGCTCCCGGCTCTCCTTGCGCAACGAGGTAACCCCGACTATCTCCACCGCCACGCCGTAAACCCGCCGCAGACAGGCTACATGATACCGAGCGGCGAACCCCGCCCCGACCAGGCCGATACGTAGTTCCCGCATGACCACTTCCTCCATTAGCCGCCGCTTCATGCTCCGGAAAAGGCATCATACCAGCATGTGGTTATGGCCCCAAGCAAAGGACGTAGCTCATGCCATCCGAAATTTCAACGGAAGGATCAAAATCCAATAATTTTTAGCCCTGATTATCGGCCCTGAGCTAGCCACATTTTCGGACTTTCCTAAAAAAACTTTTCTTATGCGACAATCAGACCACAATATTCAGACCCCTTATCCTATGCCCGATATGAAACGAGAAGCTACGTTATCAAGGCGGATACCGCGCTTTTTAACAATGATACCGGCCTGAATGACGACTTGCTCCGAGAGAGGAATGAATCGTATGTAAGAA
>CAYNYK010000143.1:0-3912 GCA_964401335.1 uncultured Planctomycetales bacterium | reverse complement strand
CGAAAACAAAAACCGCAAGCGCATTTTCCGCGCCGAGAAGCGCAAATTTAGTTGTATCAGTAAGTTAAAGATATTCTTGGGTGCCGCCGATACAACGGGGCGAATCTTATGGACCATAAACTAACCAATAACTCCCTAATGCGAGGTTTTTGAAATGACCAAGGCAGAACTCATTGAACAAATCCGGCGAATCAACCGTTCCGCACAGTCCGAATTTCTGGAAAGCTTCACTCAGGACGAGCTTTTGGCGTATCTTCATCAATTGAAAGAACTTGAACGTGATCGGCGTCGGATCGAGATGATGGAACTCGTTGCGGCGGATTGATAGAAATACAATAAGTGCCTTCCGGAACAGAATTACGCCCAATATGTAGTGGCCGTAACTCCAGATATCTCAACATGTTGAAAAAATTCTTGGCGTAAAACCGTCTATTCGCAATTTTTTCCTTCAGAACGCCCCAAAAGATCGTCGATATTAGTACTGATGCGAGAGCATCGACGAGAGCGGGCTGGTGGATCAGCCCCGCGCCCGAACGAATGGGCCAATAAAAACTGGCCGGCGATTCATGGAGGAATGCCCGAACCAAGATCACGATGAAGTGGTGCCTTGGGCGCGAACTTTGGCTATCTATCGGCGTAGTAATAATTTAGGCTTGGTTCTGGCCGGCTGATCGTAAGGTTCCGCGATTGGAGAGCGGACCAAACGTAGGCATGGCAAAGGTGATTCGCAATGAGCGACATTCCTCCCATCAGTAATGCGTTGCGCTCCTCGGATGCCGCCTTGGGGCAAGTGGAAGCTAATAAACCGGAGGCGAAAAGGCCTGATCTGGTAATGGATCGGGTGGAAATTTCAGAGATGGGTCAAATGCTTAGCACCCTTGAACCAGAAACTGACATTCGGGTCGATAAGGTGACCGAGATTCGAGAGGCCATCTTGAACGGCACTTACGAAACCCCCGAAAAGATCGACATCACCGTCGATCGACTGTGGGATGTTCTGCGCCAGCCGGAAGCGTAACCCCCGCCGGCGCATTTATGTTTTCTACCCGTGGGTAAGAAACCCACGGGTATTTTTTGCGCAATTTTGACGACCCCACGAATGTTCGAGATTTACTCTTCGGCCTCGATGAGATCCTCATAGCTTTCCCGGCGGCGAATGATGCGGTAATTACTCCCATCCACTAAAACCTCGGCCGCGTTAGGCCGGGAATTGTAGTGGCTGGCCATCACGAATCCGTAAGCCCCGGCGGTGAAGACGGCCAGCAGATCGCCACGCTGAACCGGCGGCAAATACCGCTCCCGGGCAAGGAAATCGCCGCTTTCGCAGACCGGACCGACCACGTCCACCATCCGACAGCCGGGCATACGCAGATCATGCCGACGTTGGGCGGGCACGTGGTCCATCCCCGGCCGCACCGGCCAGACAAAATGGTTCGCATCATACAGCGCCGGGCGGATCAGGTCGGTCATGGCCGCATCAACGATCACGAACTGCTTGTCTCCACCCTGCTTGACGTAGAGCACCCGGGCCAGCAGGATCCCCGCGTTGGCCGAAATCGACCGCCCCGGCTCCAGAATCACCCGCAAATCCTGACCTTTCAACAAGGGCACGATCTGCTCGGCGTATTCCTCGGCGAAGGGGGCCTGTTCCGTTTCGTAATCCGCCCCGAATCCGCCGCCGATATCGAGCGTATCGATAATGAAGCCGGCCGCCCGCAGGTCGGCGATCAGGGCAAGGGCCTTGCGAATCGCCTCCACGTAGGGGGCCACCGTGTTCACCGGTGAACCGATATGCAGGTGCAGACCGGTGAGGCGAACATGCGCGTTTCGCCCGAACTCGTCGAACACCCGCCGGGCCCGCTCAATGTCCACGCCGAACTTCGTTTCCTTCTTGCCGGTGCTGGTGTGGCGATGGGTTTTCGGATCGACGTCGGGGTTGACCCGCAACGCGGCCCGGACGTTTGTCTTGCGGGCCGTGGCGATAGCGATGATGTTGGCCAGCTCGGCCTCGGATTCGATATTGAACCAGCCGATGCCGGTGTCGATGGCCTCGTTAATCTCGCGATCAGTCTTGCCTACTCCGGCATAGACGATACGCGTCGGGTCGGCCCCGCCCTTGAGCGCCCGGAACAGTTCCCCGCCGCTGACCACGTCCATGCCCGCGCCACGCGCGGCCAACAGCCGGATCAGGTGGATATTCTGACAACTCTTGATCGAATAGCAGATGATCGGCCGCAACTCGGCGAAGGCCGCCGCGATCCGGTCGTAATGGTGGATCAAGGTCGCGGCGGAATACACAAACGTGGGTGTACCCGCCGCTTCGGCGATCTGTCGGGCGGACACATCCTCGCAAAACAACTCACCCTGACGATACTCAAAACGATCCATAAACCTCTCTCATATTCATCAACGAACGGCATCTTCCTGGTTAACCCGGGGCTACCCTGAACAACAGCCCGATCCCATAGCCCACCAGCGCGCTGACGATGCCGATGACGGTCAACTCAATCCCACCGCGAAGGGGGTTGCCGATGGTCTGTTGCCGTTTGTAAGCCCCAAATCCGAACAGGGCGGCGGCGGAGACGGCCAGCGCGCACCAGATGCTGGCCTTGACCGGCAGGAAGAAAAACGGGGTCAGCGGGATAAGCGAACCGATCATGGCCGACACCCCGACGATAATTCCCGAACGTAAAGCCGCCCAGCGGGCAATCGGCTGAAGCTGGTGCTCCTCGGACATCATGATGCGGACCCAGGTTCTCTTGTTCTGGGTGATGGTATCGACGATGCGTTCGAGAAGCTCGCCTTCGAAACCCTTGCTCCGGAAAATGTCGTGGATTTCCTCGCGCTCGACGTGCGGGACCTCGCGGACGTGGCGAAGTTCGCGGGCCTCTTCGGCCTGATAGTGTTCCCAGTTGGCTTGCGTCGAGGTGAAAGCCACCGCGCCCATTGAGACGGATTCCGCGAAGGCGGCGGCCAGACCGGCGGCCAGGACGAGGCGGATGTCCTGACTGGCGGCGGCCACGCCGAGGATGACGCCCAGGGTGTTGACCAGGCCGTCCTGCCCACCGAGGGTGATCTCCGCCAGTCGGCTTTCGGTGCGATGCGGATCGGCCTGATCGTGGTGATCGTGCTGCATCGCTTCGGCCGTCTCGGCCGGATGGGGCGACGGTTCGTGTTGGGTTGAGTTACTCATTGTCAGCTCTGCTCATGTACGAATCTTCCGAAGGTCATAACAAGGGCTTCCCGGCCTCTGTCCGGGGCACCGACCTTGCGGAGTGCATTATCCGATACCGCCGCCGGAAGTCCAAGCGCTGTGTTTAAGGCCGTATCTTGTCCTTTGTATTTCACTGCAGGGTAAGATTAAACCGGCAAGTGTCATGGGGATCGCCACAGAATCGACGGATTAAGCGAGACCGTCATGGACGAGTAACCCCCTTCAAGATTTTCTTGCCACGGGCGGGGAAGATAAGCCGGTCGTTCTACGGCAAGGCCGGCACTGAACGCCGATCCGGGGCGATCCAATCGTCTCTCTGTTTCCAATCTTTTTCTTGAAGTGTGGGAAATATTCTGATACCATGTATTGAAGTTGGGCAATCACGTTAGCGAGAGAGCAAGGCAGCGAGCGAGGGAACACTACCAGCCCGCAGCGCCAGCTAGGTTTTCGCCCCGAATGGGGCGAAGGATTGCGCACGGACGGAGAGAAGAGGAGAAGGGGCGAAGGGGAGAATAACGCATGACCAGAAAAGACCAATGGCCCGATGACCCGGTGGTTCGCGAGGCTCGGGCCAAGCTTTGGCGGGAAGGCGGCGGCACAATCGACGGGTTCATCGAGCTTGTCCACCGGCGGGCGGGCGAGCGAGGAAATGTTTTCGCTCGCACGAGAATCCCTTCTCGTGCGCTCCCCGTTCGCTC
>CAYNYK010000142.1:0-4928 GCA_964401335.1 uncultured Planctomycetales bacterium | reverse complement strand
GGGGGCGGCGGTCCATTCGTAATAGTTTTCCTTGCCGTCGGGGCGGCGCCAGTAGGACTGGCCCCGGTAGGGCCGGCCCTCGGCGACACATTGCCGGTAATAATCCCCCATCTCGGGGGGGGCCGTGTCGACAGCCAGCCAGTTGAGATCGGGACAGGCCATCAATTCTTCCCGGCTGTAACCGGACATTTCCACGAAACGGTCGTTGCAGAGCACCAATCGGCGGGCGTGGGTCTCAAGATTTTTCTCGGTGATATCGATCCCATCGGAGGAGTGCTGCAAAATCAGGTTCAGCCATTGCTCGTGGGCCAATTGGTCGATCGCCGAGAGCTGGTGTTCGGCCAGTTTCTTTTTAAGTTCTTCATTCTCGGTTTGCAAGGTCGCGACGGCCGTCCGCATCCGCTCTGCGAGGGAGGTGCGGACCTGATTTTGTCGCCGGCGGGCGGCCCAGGCCCAAGCCCCGAGACCGAGGCACAAGGCCCAGACTACCCAACGCACCAGCATCTCCGCCTGCTCGGTGGTTAAGAAGCCGCGGGGCCCGACCGCCGAGGTCAGGGTCCCCACGCATAAAGCCCCAAACAAACCCAACCAAAAAGGGGTACTAGGAACCCTTATGGGTGTTTCCAGAGTTTTTTGCCTCATGGCAGGCCTCCCACAAACAAGAGAGGTGGACCTGAGTCAAGCAAATGGACCGCCCGCACGGCTCATGGGACATCAACGGCACCCGGGCGGAGGAAATCCGCGTTTCAATCGTCGGCAGGATAACCGAAAGCGCCTCCCTTGCCTAGAGGTTATTAGAAACTTTTTCTATCCTCGCCGGCCGGTCCTTCCGGGGTCTTTTCATTTAAGGCCGAACCCTGCAGACTACAGGTTATCACGCGGTGGAGAAGTCCACAACCCGGCGATGGGGCGGATTGGAGGATGCAGATCTTTGGATGATCGGTCGCCGGCAAGTCCGGAAAACCGACGCCGAGTCCATGATGGACCAAGAAACTCACAGGGGCCGGTTATGGACCGCTCCCGGAATATTTGACGCGACCGCCGGGGCGAATAGCCTGCACCGTATGAGGATAACCTGTAACGGCCCGGCGGGTGCCGGATGTTTAAGCGCATGGAGATATAAACATGAGTTTTACCAGCGGTTCCATTACGTGTAAGCGTTTTTTCGTCGGCGGCCAGGCCATCAAGAGCGTGGATGAGGCCTTGTTAGAGCGGCTGGCGACCGGTGCCATCGGCGCGGACGGGATTCGTACGGCCGACCAGACCGAACTGGGTTGGGTGACCGGCGAGCACATATTGGATACGGCCTTCGATTTCGGCAAGAACGCGGTGGCCGACGGGCTGCATTTCGCCTTGCGTATCGATACGAACAAACCGCCGTCCGATCTGGTTCGCAGCTATCAGAAGCAGAACGAGCAGACCATGCGCGAGGCGAGCGGGCGCGAGTTCCTGACCAAGGCCCAACGGGCCGAGGCCCGCGAGCAGGCTTTGGCCCGGGCGGACGCCGAGGCCCGGGCAGGGACGTTCAAGCGGATGCGCCAGGTACCGGTGTTCTGGGATCTGCCGCGAAACGAGGTCTATCTGGGCGCGACCAGCAGCGCGGTGGCGGAATCCTTTTACCTGTTGTTCCGGCAATGCTTCGATCGGTCGTTGACGGCGGCCACCTCGGGCGAGTTGGCCGCCCGCTGGTCGGCTCGGATGGGGGAAACCCGGGCCTTCGATGCCTGCCAGCCGGCACACTTCATCAATCCGCCGGAAGGCATCGAGATCGAAGCGGAGGACGCACCCGGAGGACAGGAACGGAGTAAGGATTTTCTGGGTACCGAGTGGCTGACCTGGTTGTGGTACGCCGCCCATGTCGAATCCTCGGAAATCGAGGGGCCGCACGGGCCGATCACGGTGCTATTCGATAAGGTGCTGCAGATGGAATGCGCGTTCCGTATGACTGGTTCGATCGGGATCCTGGCCGAATCGCCGACCCGGCTTCCGGAGGCGGCGGTGGCCCTGGCCGGCGGAAAGCGACCGGTACGGGTCGGCCTGCAGTTGGCGATCCACGGTGATGTGTTCGGCCTGGGGATTCGGGGCGACGTGATGCACATCACCGGCGCGCGGGTGCCGCCGCCGCAGGAGGCGAACAATGATCGGCTGGTTTTCGAGGACCGGATCGAAAAGCTGCGCGATCTGATTGAGGCCATCGACGGTCTTTATTCGGCGTTCCTCAAACGTCGCTTCTCGAACAAGTGGCCGACAATCTTGAATGCCATGCGCAACTGGATCGCCGCCGGCCGCTTCCCCGGCGGCCTGTTCGATCCGGCATCGGCCGCGCCCCTGGAGGCGGTGTCGTAAGCGCGCATTCGCGTTTACCAGCCCGCGGCAGTTTACCGCCTGCCTCGCCTTGGCGGGCCTGCCTCGCCTATGGCGGGCCTGCCTCGCCTATGGCGGGCCGTGGCGGGCAAGCAAGGGAATTTCGCTTCTTACGCTATCGCTTCCGCCAGGCGCATATCTGATTTGAGGAGATCGTTGACCACCGTGGATACGTCTCGTTTCTTCTTGCCCGCAATTCCCTCAACGAACTTGCGGGCTTCCTTATCAAGATAGACGGGAAGATTGATCTCGGCACCGCGTCGATAAAAGTAACCACACTGTCCTTTGGAAAAATCGTATTCTTTGCTTATGGTTCACTCCGCATACCGTCTCCGTTCGGATTTCGTCGCCTTGCGTGAAAAGAAGACTCGAACCCGAACGGTAGATGGACCAACTTTTTCAAAGGTGTGATGTACGACGAGCAACCCACCGTCTGCCGAAAGTCCGAGTGTTAGCCAACGGTCTTCCGTGCCCAAGCATAAGCAAGGAAAATTCTATTTTGTCTGCCTCAACCATGGGCCAAACATCCAAAGCCAGCCGCCGTACGTGACCACAAGCGGCAATAGAAGACAGGTTAAGACGAGCAATAATGAAAATGCGTGTGTGTAATAGGATACGACAATCGCAGCGACCCCTAACAATACGGAGCCCATCGCCATAAAATGAATCCAGCGCGGGAACTTCGCTCCGTGACGTACCCAGTCCACAACACAAATGACCCAGGCCGCAAACATCGCAAGGTTCAATACAAGCCACACAATCTTGAGTACAATCATGATATGCTATACCCCTGTAACCAGTATTAAAATATGTTGCCGCAAACCAGATTACCGGGGCCAATATAACCAGTCAAGCGATTCGATCAAATCGTGAGACAAGAAAGCCCGTGGCCGTTTCATTTGCCTGTATTGTAGAACGACATACCATTATCAAACTTGGATCATAGACTCCTGTTGGCCGCTCTAGCGGTCTTTCCCCGCCACGGGCGGGCTGGTAGGCCAGTCGTTGTACGACTGGTTCAGTTGGCCGTTTGCTTCTGGTATTCAGCCCGTTTTCAACGGGCTTCTCGGTCGGAGATAAGTGCGTTGAAAACGGGCTGATATCGAGGGAGCAAGGATGTTATAAGACGATCGGCAACCGGTCGTAAAACGACCGGCCTACAAACCCGTCTTCGACGGGTAAACCCCATAAATGGGGTTACGTGTTTACCTCTCATCGCGGATCACAAAACCGTTATTCGCCAGATACAAAAGGATGGACGGTATCACGATCAATGTCCGGCTCGTCGCTTCATCATCATATCCCGTTTGATCACAATCGTTGATTTCCGGGTGCGTGACATTTATAGCGGATGGGGCTGTTATGATATAAACTGGAAACCCGGCGATTGCGGTGAAGATCGTTACACCCAAATCGGAGAATCATCATGCCTTATCCAATCCTACTGCGTATCGCGAATCTATCTTTCACGGCCGAGTTGAACGATACGGCCATGGCCCGGAAAATCCATGAGGCCCTGCCCATCGAGGCGCGGGGTAACCGCTGGGGGGACGAGATTTACTTTTCCATCGGGATTAAACATGAAGGCAGCGATCCGATGCGCGACGAGATGAAGGTCGGCGAGCTGGCCTACTGGCCGCCGGGCAAGGCCTTCTGCATCTTCTGGGGACCGACACCGGCCAGCGAGGTCGACGAACCGCGGGCGGCCAGCAACGTCGTCCCCGTCGGCCGTATCCTCGGCGATTGCGCAACCCTGTCCAAAACCAAGGACGGACAATTGGTCGTCATCGAACGCCGGAATGATTGACGGCGACGATTCGGTGATTTAACCACAGAGACACGGAGACACAGAGATCAAATAAAAAAAGGGCTCTTCAGCAGAATCTGTGGGTGGAATTGGGGCTCCGCCCCAAGCCCTGGGATTTTTGAGGCATGGCTCCGGTGTTCCAAAGGCAGCAAACACGGGTGTTTTTGTGGGGGAAGACCATGTTGCACCCCCGACCAACACCGCCCAATACCCGTGTGGAAAGTGAACTCGGAAATCCCGTGTAGACAGAAAGCATGAAAAAGCCCATGGATACGGATGTTTCAGCGCCTCAATGGGTCAAAACGACCCACAGATTCTGCTGAGGAGGCAAAAAAAGGAATGAACCGAATATCGCATCGCCACAAAAAAGGATGCGCGACATTCATGGCGCGTGGAGCGGTGCCGGTTGAATCGCCGCATCCGTCATCGCTCCCCCACTTGCAAAGAAGGTGGGCCGGCCGGCTGAATATCTCAATCCATCTCCGTGTTACCGGCGTACTCCGTGGTGATATCAAGGGTTGGAGTAAAGAGCGCCTCGGGGGGTGTTTCAACAACGTTCAAGAAACTTGGCCACGCCGAGTTTGAGGTTTTTCAATTTCGTGACGTTCCATTCGTTCGGTAATTCGGGGTACAGGTCGTTATTGAAATCCTCGATGGTGAGCTCCCGCACCCGCTCCGCGAACTGCTCGGCGGTCAGCCGGTCGCCGTCTTTCAGGTCGAGCCGGGCCAGATATCTACGATCGACCAGCAGGTTCCA
>CAYNYK010000141.1:0-5357 GCA_964401335.1 uncultured Planctomycetales bacterium | reverse complement strand
CCTGCTCCTCATCCTGTCCGCGCATGGTCCGTTGCCCCTGTCGGGGCAAATCCCTATGCCCGCTCGGTCGAGATTCCCATCTCGAACGTCCGGAATCGGGACCCGCTCGGTCGAGATTCCCATCTCGAACGTCCGGAATCGGGACCCGCTCGGTCGAGATTCCCATCTCGACCGTCCGGAATCGGGATTCCTATCCCGCGTCAGGGGGAAAGGATTCCCCCATACGTGGGTGCGAGAAAGGATTCTCGCACCAGCAACAGGGGGAAAGGATTCCCCAGAGGTGCGGGTGCGAGAAAGGATTCTCGCACCAGCACAAACCATTTCATGCCAACCGAATCAGCCCGCTCGAATGACCCGCCGGCGTTCGGCCTCGGTCAGGTGCCGTTTGCGCAGGCGGATGGCGTCGGGGGTGACTTCGACCAGTTCGTCCTCGGCGATGAATTCCAGAGCGATTTCCAAGGTCATCAGCCGGGCCGGCTTGAGGACTACGGTCTTATCCGCGGCGGCGGCCCGAATATTCGTCATTTTTTTCGCACGGCAGACGTTGACCAGAATATCGTTGTCCCGGCAGTGCTCACCAACAATCTGTCCCTCGTAGACCTGATCGCCGGGCGAGACGATGAAGTCGCCGCGATCGACCAGATTGTTCAGGGCGTAGGCCGTGACCTGGCCGGCCTCGCTGGCGATCAGAACGCCGTTGCCTCGGCCGGGAATCGCTCCGCGGAAAAACTCGTATTCGTAGAAATTATGGTGCATGATGGCCGTCCCGTTGGTGGCGGTCAGGATGCGATTGCGCATTCCAATCAGGCCGCGGGCCGGGATGGTGAACTCCAGATACGCGCCCTCGCCGCGGGTCTCCATGGTGCGGCAGATACCCCGCCGCCCACCCATCAGCTCCATGACCGTACCGACATACTGAGTGGGAACGTCCACCACGCATAGTTCGATCGGCTCGGTCTTGTGCCCATCCAATTCGCGGTAAATGACTTTCGGCTTGCCGACGGCCAGTTCGTAACCCTCGCGGCGCATGTTCTCGATCAGAATGGACAGGTGCAGCAGCCCGCGCCCGGAGACGTGAAACTCCTCGGGCGTCGCGCCCGGCTCCACCCGCAACGCCACGTTGGACTGCATCTCCTTTTCCAGCCGATCGCGCAGGTGACGGCTGGTCAGATACTTGCCCGAACGGCCGGTGAAGGGCGAATTATTGACCCGAAAGGTCATGTGTAACGTCGGTTCATCAATGCGAATGAGGGGCAGGGGCATCGGCTTTTCGGGGTCGGCGATGGTGTTGCCGATATTCACGCTTTCCAGTCCGACGACCGCGCAGATATCGCCCGCGGCAACTTCCTCGACTTTTTGCCGGCCCAGCCCATCGAAGATGAGCAACTCGCCGATCCGCTCTTTCGTCTCGGTACCGTCGCGATGGATGACCATGACCTCCTGGCTCGCCCGGACGCGTCCGGCGAACACCCGGCCGATGCCGATACGGCCCACATAATCGCTGTAATCGAGGGCGGTGATGAGCAATTGCAGCGGAGCGTCGTTATCGACCTCCGGTGGCGGGACATGCTCGACGATGGTCTCGAACAGGGCCTGCACGTTGTTGGTCCGCTGTTCAAGATCGAGCGTAGCGTAACCCTGAGTGGCCGAGGCAAACACGATCGGAAAATCGCAGGTTTCCTCGTCGGCGCCCAGCTCGATGAATAAATCGAGCACCTCGTCCAGCACGTCGTGCGGCCGGGCGTCGGGTCGGTCGATCTTGTTGATCACCACCACCGGGCGCAAGCCGCACTCGAACGCCTTGCGCAACACGAACCGTGTCTGGGGCATGGGGCCCTCGAATGCATCGACCAGCAGCAGGCAGCCGTCGGCCATCTTGAGCACCCGCTCGACCTCGCCGCCAAAATCGGCGTGGCCGGGGGTGTCGATCAGATTGATCTTGATGTCCCGGTAACGGATGGAAATATTCTTGGCCAAAATGGTGATGCCTCGCTCGCGCTCCAGATCGTTGGAATCGAGGATGCGTTCGCCCTTGAGCTGGGCTTCGCGAAACTGCCCGCACTGGCGGAGCATCTGGTCGACCAGGGTGGTTTTGCCGTGGTCGACGTGGGCGATAATAGCCACGTTGCGTATGTCGGTCCTGAGCACGTTTAACCTTTCCCGCGGGTCGGCCGTTCCGCCCCGCGATGCACGTCATCATCATCCCGGCGGGCCGTCCCGCCGTACCATGAAAGCCAAACAATGTATTGGGAAAACCCGGCATGTAAAGGCCCCGCGGGCCGAGGTCGGGTGGATGATCGAAACCATGTGAATCCCGGTCGGAAAGCACAAGCGACGGACCAGCCGCTTTTATTATATCCATTCGCTCCCATTCGTCCAAAACAGCTTCAGGCCCCGTTTGCGTATCGGGCACCTCCGAAGAAAGGTGGCAACAAGGAATTCCGACTCGAGGAATATGAGGAATATTCGGGCCCTGCTTCGCGGTCGTAAAAGCACGGGCAAACCCTTGTCCCGCTATCGCGTGACCAGGGCCTACCCATGCCACCCTGGCCCAAAATTTCGGATGCACCCTTGCTTATCCCTCGGTCGTGGGACGCCGGCGATGAAGCTCGGAAGGATGGAACGGCTCTCCACATTCGGGGCAGCGCGGCTGGGGCAGGCCGTACAGCAGATAGCCGCAATGATCGCAGTGCCAGGGATTACGAAGCGTCAGCGGGCGGTGCCACGCCCGATAAACTGCCCAGACCAGCGTACACGTAGCCACACCGGCATAAGTAGCCACTATGGAAAATATGAAAATCGCCAACAGGTCCGAGGACGAGTCCGGCCCGTAGCAATTCATAATAAGACCGAATAACAAAGCAATCGCCGGGATCAGCAGGTTGCATATCCCCACCCAGGCGATACGTGGGCAGTAGCTGGCGGCCCCGATCACGGTCAAAATCAGACCGAACAGTACAAACCAAACGAACACTGCCGAAAACGACGCCCAATCTTGTACCGTAACGGTGAGCAATAAGGCCATCCAGAGGAAAAGATCGACGACCCCCAGCCAGCGGCCGAGCAGGATCCATCGCGGACGGCCGGCGGCTCCCCAGGGCTTTTCCGCCGGACAGGCCCCGCATACCATACAAATATCGACCTGCGGCAAAAACTGCGAACGGCAATAACGGCACTGATCGGACATACGGCCTGTTACCTCTACATACATACCAACCGGAGGGATATTGTAACCGATAAACCCCTTACGCGATACGCATGGTCAGGCCACCGTCGATGGTCACGATCTCGCCGGTAATGTAATCGTTGACGACCAGTTCACGGATCAACTCGGCCACCTGCTCAGGCGTACCCTCGCGGTGTAACGGAACACGATTGTCGAGGTTGTGCTTTTGCTGCTCAGGGCTCATGTTTTTATGGAAGGCCGTGCGGATAATCCCCGGGGCGACGGCGTTGACGCGGATGTTGTCATTAGCCAATTCGTAGGCCAAGGCCCGGGCGAACTGGCCTATCGCCCCCTTGACCACCTGATAACCAATATGCACCGGCAGGGCGCGAATGCCGGCCACCGAGGAAATCAGTACGATCGCCCCCTCCTTCTTCTGACGCATGATGGGCACGGCCGCCCGGCAAAGATGATAAACCGCATGCACATGCACGTCGAAACCGGCGTACCAGTCCTCGGGCTTCACCTCCAACAGACCACCGGCCACCAGTCCGCCGGCGCAATGCACCAGCACGTCAAGCCCGCCCAGTTGCGTATGGGTTTGTTGTACACAACGGGCCGCGTCCTCCGGTTTGGCCATGTCGGCGACAATCAGCAGGCCCTTACGGCCGGCAGCTTCTATCGTTTGCTTCGTTTGTTTCGCCTCTTCGTCGTCGTGCCGACCGACGATAGCCACGTCCCCTCCCTGCCGGGCAAACAACACGGCCGTCGCCGCCCCGATCCCCCTCGTGCCGCCGGTGACCAAGGCAACTTTACCCTTCAAATCCATTTTGCACCTTCCGATAAGATCAAACCCTACCAGCCCGAAGCGCTAGCAAGGGACAACCTCTCGACGTCAAGTGTCTCCTCGACACGCAATTCCACTGATCGGACACGAATACTCATGTCACTCCGAAGCAGTTTACCTCGCTCGCCGCGGCGGAGCCCAGCGGAGCCGGGCCGTGGCGGGCAGCAAGGGTTGCACCTTCGCCCACAGGTAACCCCATTGGCCTAAGTGTGGACCCCGAAACCGGCTTGCCCCTCCTCACTCCAGCGGAGTTCAATGGCGGGCAATAGTCCGCCTCAACTGATTACCACCACGAGAGATCAACCCAACTCGCTCATCGTGCTGACCACCGTTTCGCGTTTGCCTTGTAGTTCCGCGAGGCGTTGGCGTTCGCGATCGACGATGTCGGCCGGGGCGCGGGCGGTGAAGCTTTCGTTGCCGAGCTTGGATTCGATGCCCTTGATCTGCTTGTCGAGGTTGGCCAGTTCGGCCTCCAGGCGCTTGCGCTCGGCGGCCGTATCGATCACGTCGGCCACGAAAATCTGCATGTCGCCGATCACGAGGGTGGCCGCGTTGTTCGGCCGCGCCACGTCGGCCCCGATGGTCAACTCGCCCACCTTGGCCAGTTGCTTGATGACCTTGGCCTCGTGTTCCAGCGAAGCGACCCTATCGGCCGGAACCTTGATGGTGACATCCACCGCCTGTTTCGGCGGCACGTTCTGCTTCTGACGAATGTCCCGTACCGCCCGCGTGGCCGTCTGCAAGTCGTCGAAAATCGCATCCACTTCAGGGGCGGCCAGGACGGGCCAGCCTTCGGCTGGCGGATAAGACGCAACGATCAGCGCCTCGGGCGTATTCAGCTCGGCTATCCCCGGCAGGCCGCGGCGCGGGGCCAGTTTGTTGAGGCTCTCCCATAGTCGCTCGGTGATGAACGGCACGAACGGATGCAGCAGACGCAGCGATTGATCGAGGGCGAAGGCCAGCACCTGCCGGGCCTCGGCCGCCCGCCGGTTCTCGTTGAACCGCGGCTTGGCCAGTTCCAAATACCAGTCGCACAGCGAATCCCAGAAGAAATCGCGGGCCAGACTCACCGCCCGGCTGAACTGGAATCGCTCCAGCGCGTCCTGCACCTCGACGGCCGCCCGATGCACCCGCGACAGGATCCAGCGATCCTCGACCGGCAGTGTCGCAACATCCAGCTTGTCCATCGTCACCCCTTCGAGGTTCATGAACGCGAAGCGGGCAGCATTCCACAGCTTGTTACAGAAGTTGCGGCCAAGCTCAAACCGCTCGGAGCTTTGCAACTCGCGGCCGTCGTCGAGCTTGACCTTCTTCATCGGCATGCGGATGTCCTGCGTCTCGGTG
>CAYNYK010000140.1:0-5551 GCA_964401335.1 uncultured Planctomycetales bacterium | reverse complement strand
TTTTATTGCGATGAGCCATACGTGGCGATCAGACCGATGGGGTCTGAACGGTTACTATTATTAAAATCAAGACCCGCCGCTTCCCTGGATAGAAATGGCTATTTCGCGGCGGCCGGCCTGGTGGACGAACCCGTTTCATTTACCAGTGCTTGCAGCTTTTCGATCAGGGTTTTGGCTTGATTGGCCGGCTTGCTGTCCGGGTAATTCCTGGCCACGGCCTCCAGGATGCGCAAGGCATCCTCATAACGCTGGGCGGCCAGGCAATCCACCGCCACCTGGTAATACATCTCCGCCGCACGCGCGTTTTGCGGGAAATCGGCCAGGAACTTCTTCAGGACCAGATTCGCTTCCAACCCCTTGCCCTTTCTCCGCAAAGCTTGCCATTTGTAAAACCGCAGATCGGGCCTAAAGGGTTCCGCGTGTTTGTCGGCCAGGGCAGTATCCACCTCGGCGAGGACGGCGTCCGAGTTCTCCTGGGCCTGTAAACTCTGGATCCGGATGAACATCGCTTTACCGGCATAATCGGTATCCGGAAATTCCTTGATAATCTGGCCGGCGTCACCGGCGGCCAGGGCGAATTTTCTCGCCCCCATCCAGATATCGCAGATTCGGAACCGAATATCCGCGATCTGTTTATCCCCCGGTTTCAACTGATCAATGGCCCAGCGCAGACATTTGACGGCCACATCTGGGCGGCCGTTGGCCAAGCACTTGTCCGCCGATGAGGTGAAGAACTTGAATCGTACCTCACCACTTTCCTGTTTGGCCACGCAGGTCGCGTGAATGGCCGCGGCAGCGTCCAGACGGTCCACCCGCAACAGGCAGAAATCAATCATGTGCTCCAAGCGCTGTGGAGCTAAAACCCAACTGGGCAGGGTCGCCAGTATTTCCCCCCGAAAGTCCGTCGGGCTGTGCAGGAGCGGAATAAGCAGCAGGTAACATTCCGTTTCCTGGAAATCCTGGCCGGCGGTCCCCAGGGCCTGCCCCAGACGCATCACCTCCTCGATCATCGCCTGGGCCTGGGCGTTGTAATATGTCTTGAGAAAGGCAAGTTGTTGGGGGGTCAAACCGGTGGTATCAATGCGGTGGGCGAATTTCTGGTAGTAGAGCCCGTAAAGCTGATCGGCCGGTAGCACCTTGAGCACGGCTTCTTTCTGATCTTTTGATGAAGGGTTGGTTGAGGGCTCAAGAATATCCTGAACGAAGGAATCGAGGGCCTTGCTCCGGGCACGGTCGAGTTGGCCCACCACCACCTCGCGCAGCGATTGCAGGGCTTTCAGCCGGCCGTGAAAGCCCTGTAAAGCTTTATGATCCGGTTCCGCCGCACACCACTGATTGAAGAACGCCGTCGCCGCGGGCATACCCTGCCGAGGGTCGGTCTCCAGTTGTGTAGTGACCTCTTGCAGACGTTCAAGGTCATAAGGTCTGGTGGCCGATGTATCCGCCCTCGCTTCCAGGATAAAAACGATCATAACAAGGTGACAAAGAACGGCTCGTACGGCCATGTGATCGACCCTCACTTATGGTATCGCTTTATAAATGCCACTGGGACCATACAGTTCCGCACGAATCGATGGCGAAGAACTATCAATGCACATTATCGAGTACATGCTTATTTGTCCAGGTTGGATAATTGTGTATACTAACGGAACAAAAGTAATAATTTACGGGCGAGGAGGCGACGATAGCGAGCCGGTCAACTGGAATAGCTGATCCTTTCCCCACCCGCGATAGGAGTAGGCATGCGGCAGGCAAAGATATTGGCCTTTGTTTTTCTGCTGCTTTGGCCGACAACGGCCGAGGCCTATATCGGCCCGGGAGCGGGATTCGCAGCCCTAGGGTCGTTCCTCGTGATGTTCTTGGCCATGCTGTCGGCCATCGCCACTCTATTCACTTGGCCGATCCGCTACCTCGTCCGCCTGATCCGCGGTTGGCGAATCCATGCCGCGAGTCGGATCAAGCGATTCGTTGTTTTGGGGCTGGACGGGATGGACCCGACCTTGGTCGAGGCCATGATGGAAACGGGAAAACTGCCGAACCTATCCCGTCTCCGACAGAGCGGCTGCTACAGGAGGCTGGCTACAACCATTCCACCCCTGTCACCGGTGGCCTGGTCCTCCTTTCTTACCGGATGCAATCCGGGCAAGCATAATATTTTTGATTTCCTCAGTCTGGACAAACGCAGCTATCTACCCAAGCTGAGTTCGGTGCGTATTGGCGGACCGAGGCGTACGTTGCATCTCCGCGGCTATAGGATCCCGCTCGGGAAGCCCGATATTCGTCTGCTCCGCAAGGGCAAACCGTTTTGGAACCTGCTCGGCAATCACGGCATTTTCAGCGACATTATCCGCGTTCCCATTACCTTCCCCCCGGAGAAATTCCACGGAGTGCTCCTCTCGGCAATGTGCATACCGGACCTGCGCGGCAGTCAGGGTACCTTCCTGTATTACACCACGAAGCGGACGGGTGAGGATGAACATATCGGCGGCGAACAGATTCGTATTCAAAGAGAGGGAAACCGCATTCGGGGGGCCTTGATCGGGCCGGCCAATCCATTAAGACCCGATCAACCTGCCATGAAGTGCCCGTTTGAAATCGTCATTGATGAGCGGCACGGAAAGGCCCGGCTCAGAATGAATGGTGAGGCACACCCTCTTGAGAAAGGCCGCTATACCGATTGGATCGGAATCCCCTTCAAAACCGGCTTGGGCCAGAAGGTATGGGGAATATGCCAGTTTCTACTACTCAACATCGATCCGGAGTTCGAGTTGTACGTAACACCGATCCAGATCGATCCGAATAAACCGGCAATGCCCATTTCGCACCCAACGGTGTACGCCACATACCTCGCCAAAAACCAGGGACGTTACGCGACGCTTGGCTTGGCGGAAGATAGTTGGGCCCTTAACACCGGCATTATCAACGACAACCAGTTCTGGGAACAGGTCGTCCGAAGCGATCGGGAGCGGGAAAAGATGTTTTTTGACGCTTTGGAAAAAGTGCGGCGGGGTTTGGTGGTCTGCGTATTCGACGGGACGGACCGCGTACAACATATGTTCTGGCGATACCTCGAAGAAAACCATCCAGCCGATCCCGGTCCGCGGCCGGGTCAGCACCGCCGAGCCATTGAAATGCTTTATCGCCTAATGGACGAGTTGGTCGGACGGACCCTGGCGGCCTGCAATGATCCGGGTACGGTACTGATGGTCATTTCCGATCACGGATTCAAACCCTTTCGTCGAGGCGTCGATCTCAACCGATGGCTGTAGTAGAACGGATATCTCACCCGCAAGGCGAAAGCCAATTACTATGGCAATTAACTTTCTACCGTGGACTTCTCACGCACCCGTGCTTTCGCGATCGGCCTGGCGGGGATTTATCTGAATATCCGCGGCCGCGAATCCAAGGGCATCGTTGAAGCCGGCGAAGAGGCTGCGGCTTTGAGGACGGAGATCGTGGGGAAGCTCTCTGGCTTGGTTGATAAGGAACGGGGGCAGATCGCCATCAACAAGGTCTATGAATCGGAAAAAATCTACAGCGGTCCCTATAAGGACATGGCTCCGGACTTGATCGTTGGTTACGATATCGGTTATCGGGTTTCCTGGGACGCAGCCGTCGGGAAAGTGACTGACCGCGTCTTTTGTGACAACAACCGGGCATGGAGTGGCGATCATTGCATCGATCCGCAATTGGTACCTGGCGTCCTGTTCTGCAATCGTCGGATCGCGACGGTAAAACCGAGGCTGATTGACGTGGGGCCGACCGTTCTTGATCTATTTGGCATTCCGGTACCCAGGTATATGGATGGGAAGGCTATGCAGGTGGCGGAATATGAAACGTAATCACCAACTTGATCGCAGGTTATTTCTGCGGGCCTCGACGGCGGCGGTGGCCGCCGGACTTACGCATTCGCAAGCCCTTGCAAAAAAACAGTCGGCTACCGGGGGAACCGCACGGAAAGTCATCATCCTCGGCTTTGACGGCATGGACCCCCTGCTCGTCGAGGAGATGATGGGCGCGAATCAATTACCGAACTTTGATCGACTCCGACAAGCGGGAGGTTACCGCCGTCTGGGAACGAGTATTCCACCACAGACCCCGGTGGCGTTCGCGAATTTCATCATCGGGGCCAACCCCGGTCAGCACGGTATTTATGACTTTATCCATCGTGACCCGGCGCGGCCGAACATCCCCATGTTCTCCGCTGCGGGAACATCGCGTGGCGCAGGCTATTGGGAAGTGGGTGAGCACAAACTTCAGATGGCCTTCTGGCCGTTTGGGCACGAGCCACCACAGCCCATCCTTTATCGCCACGGCGTGCCTTTCTGGGATTATCTTGATCAAGCCGGTATCGCTACTTGGATCTACGAGATGCCCTCCAACTATCCACCCAAGGCGGGATCGGGACACCGGCATCGTGCTATCGCCGGCATGGGCACCCCGGACATGCTCGGAACATATGGAACCTTCCAGCACTTTTCCAACAATGGACCTTCCTCGCCTCATAATGAGGGCGGGGGTTACCGAGTGGGTATCCAGTTTAAGAACGATCGGGCGGAAACAAAGCTCATCGGTCCGCCGAATACATTCCTTAAACGGCCGCGGCCGACAAGCATTCCCTTCGTAATTTATCGTGACTGTCAAGCGGAAGCGGCTATGATTGAGATTCAAGGACAACGTATCCTTCTGAAACAAGGTCAATGGAGCGAATGGACACGGGTCCGCTTCACCTTTACGCTGCCAAGCTTCGTGCCCGACCATCATACGACCGGGATTTGCCGATTTTACTTGCAGGAAGTGACGCCAACCTTCCGGCTGTACGTTACGCCAATCAACATCGACCCGACAAATCCGGCCCAACCGGTCTCCCAACCGCCCCAATTCGTCGAGCAAGTGGCAGACAAAATTGGCCTGTTCTACACGACCGGTTTCCAGGAAGATCACAAGGCCCTCTCAAACGGGGTTTTCACGGACGAGGAATACGCTGCCCAGGCTGATTTGGTTATGGAGGAACGGCTCAAGCTATTGCGTTTTGCCTTCGAACATTTCCGTGACGGCGTATTGTTTTTTTATTTCGCCTGCACGGATTTACTTCCGCATATGTATCTTTGGGGTAAACCCGATCCGCATCCAACACGCTCCTCCGAAGAGGCGGAACGTTGGCATGAACATGTGAAAAACTTGTATCGCCGGATGGACGCAGTGGTCGGTGAAGTGCTGGAACGATATGAAAATGAGGCCTTGGTGATGGTGATGAGCGATCATGGCATGGCCCCCTTCAAAAGGCAGTTCAACCTGTGTACGTGGCTTCGCGAAAACGGATATATCGCCCCCGACGACTGTCACTCGTTGTTGACTGAGGTAGACTGGTCGAGGACCCGCGCCTATGGGCTTGGCTTAAATGGATTGTACCTTAATCTGCGCAACCGGGAGCAATACGGCATCGTGGAGCCAGGTATGGAGAGCAACAACTTGCTGGCCGAGTTGACGGAAAAGCTGCTAGTGCCGTTTTCGGTTGGCCAGTTTTGTGGTCAGGCGGCATGACTTCGGC
>CAYNYK010000139.1:0-7216 GCA_964401335.1 uncultured Planctomycetales bacterium | reverse complement strand
TATTTTAAAAAGAGTTACCAACACGAAACTCGCGAACCGAAAACGGCACTAGCGAGGGACGAAGGCGGGCAGCGCGACGGAGAGAAAGAGAGACAGAGTGACGGAGAGACCGCGAGACAGAGAGAAAGAGCAACACAAACGTCCGAACAACAGAATACCAGCCCGAAGCGCGAGCGAGGGACGACGGCGAGTAACGTCTTACGATGTAGATTCCTATCGCTCTTCTTCGACGGGGAGATTCAACGCGGGTCGAGTGGCCTGATATCCACGTTTCTAATAAAGATTTCCGCGCCTTCGGCTTGCAGGAGGATTTTACCCTTGCGGAGCGGAATCAAGCGACCGGGATTGGACGGGTCCGGCTGGAGCATCCGGGTGCAGCGATTGACGATCCGGCCATTGACCAGATGCGTGGCCTCGTCGCCCTCCACGATAACTTCGACATCGTTCCAACCGGGCTTTTCCAGGTCCATCGAGCGGCGAACACAGGCGATACCGGTGGCGGACCCGACGGTGTGCAGCAGGCCGCCGGCCGACGGCGGGCACCATATTTTATCTTGCGGATCGACGGTGGAATCCACCACCGTGTAGACCGTGTAGATAGAGCCGGTATCGGTTTCCATGATCTGGCATTCCACGCTGCAAGGCCAGACCTTGTCGGCTCCGACGAAATGGTAGAGTACGCCGGAGTCACGGGGAGCGGTGGCTCGGTCGCCAAAACGCCGGGTGCCCCATTTGTATTGCAGGCGCAGACGATAATCGGCGTACTCTTTTTCGGTGGCGATGTATCCGAAGGGTACTTTGGACCCTTCTTTGGAACGGGGATAAATATGTAGTTGACCGTCCTTGAGGGCGAAGATCCCTTCCGGATCGTTGTTTTTCCCGTGCTCGGTCGTGAAGGTATACCAACCGTCAAGGTGGTCGCCTTTAAGCAAGGGGGTCCAGCCTGCTTCCAGGGACTTTGATCCCGAGTGGGTCGGCGTCAGGCAACCAGTGAGATTGATAAGCAGCAATGATAAGGTGTATCCGAGCAGATTATTTCGTTTCATGATTTGATACCACCTTTTCGTGAAATTGCTCTATGCATGAATCGTTTAGCATACCCTCGCTAGCGCTTCGGGCTGGTAGGCGTTGCCGATACGCTTAACGCCTTCAACTGGCCAGACGCGCTACGCACCAAATACGTTTTGGCAGACCCGCAGAAAATTGCCTCCTAATATCTTCGCGACGTCCTCCTCGCTGTATTTGTGAGTCAGCAAAGCCTCGGTGATCCTGCCGAGGTAACAGATATCGGGAAGGGCCCAGACCATATCGGTGGTCCCCTGAGCCCGCTGAAGGTCGCCCCATGCTCCTTCGGTGGGGAAAAAGTCCCCGCCGAGGGCCACGGTTTCGATACCGGCCGTCTGGGCGATTCGGTCAACCTGCTCCACGACTTTTTCCGGTGTCGGACGGGGTCGCAGATACGTCACGTAGAAATGGATGCCAAGCACGCCGCCCTTGGTCCCCAGTTTCTTGACGGCCGATTCATCCACACCCACCCCCAGCGCCTCGTGCGACAGAATCGGAGGCTTTTCGGTAAGGTCTATCACCTCGTCGAAGGCCTGTTGCGTTATATGGGTCAGGCACACGATGATCCCCAACCGGTTACATTCGCGTACGACGGCGCGGCCGAAGTCGGTCAATCCGTTGCCGGTCGGACCACCGCGCTCGACGATCTGGTTCGGGCCGGCCCAGGTCAATTGCAGCTCGCGCAGGCCGCGCTTGTGGAAGAATTGCAGCCATTTGATATCGCCTTCGAGCAGCTTGCCGCCTTCGCTGCCGAACATGACGGCCACCTTGCCTTCACGGTGGGCCTGTTCAAAATCGGCGGCCGTGAGGGCCATCATCAGGTGATCCGGATCGTTCAGGATGGTTTCCGTGGCCTTTTCCAGCGAAGCGAGGGACATGTACGCCCAACCCTCGCGCTGGGCGATGGAGTCGTGGAGTTGCAGGCAGGGAATCACGTCCAGGGCGAACTGGTAGACCTTGCCCGTTACGCCGCCGGCCAGCATTTTAGGCACATCGGGGGCCACGGGATTATGGTCATGAATGAGGATGGCCGGGTATCGGTGATGAATGTCGAGCGCCTGTTGGGCTATTTTCCGGGCGGGGGCCGCCGAATGATCGGCCTCGGGGTCGGCCAGTTCGTTACGCAGGAAGCGTTCGGCATTGCCCGCGAGAATCAGGCGTTTGTCCGCGTCGCTCAATTCCGGACAATCGTCCGTGACCATGGACCAACGCCGCCCGCCGGTGCGGTAACTATCCGCGCCGACATCCCAGTAAGGCCAGTCCGTGCCGTACATTACTTTGCGCGGCCCGACGGCTTTGACCAGTTGCTGCAACCACTGCGGGCCACAGCCGATCGCGGCGGCGATATCGCAATAGGCGTTTGGATGCTCGGCCATGAGCCGGTAGATCACATCGTAGTCGCTCATCTGGCTGGCCGTCCCCGCATGGGTCAGGGAAAAAGCGACGGTGGGAAAGGCCTTGAGCACGTCCTCGAGTGTTTTGCAGTAACTCTCGATCGTCCGGCACAGGTTGAGGCGCTCAGCGGGCTCTTTGTAGGGGATCAGATAGTTGCCGCGATTCATGTACCAGAACGATCCGTCGATGATGACGGGGCGATTGTAACGCCGACACATTTCATAAACCGGGAAGAAACCGGGATTATCGGGCAGATATCCGTGGAACGCGGAGAGGATCTTGACCCCGGCCGCCCCCAGATCGAGATCCTTCTTAAGCTGTTCAAGGTAGCCAGGCCGCGAGGGGTCAACGCCGTCGGTGAACCAGTGGAATAGATCGGGATGCTGTTTCCATGCATCGATCATGTATTGCTTGCTGTAGAGGGGCAGGCTCTCGATCGGATCGACGCGACCAATAAGATCACGACGAATATCCATGCAGGTATAGCTTATAAGAAAAGCTTTGGATACACCGCCGCGACGCAAGGCTTCGACCGTTTTTTCAACCGTCGCCCACTGGCGGGAAATGCCGCCAAAGTGGGCGGGCAGGTCGTTATTTGTGTTGAAGATGTGCAGGTGGGTGTCGATCACGTTGTACGGCCGGTTCGCGTCGGTTTCCGCGGCGGCGGCCGGACGGATCATTCGTTGCACGGTCCCGGCGGCCGCGGCGGTTGCCGCGCCGGCAAGAAAAGTACGCCTTTTCATGGTCTTTCTCCCATCACAAGAGGGGGTCAATCGTTCGATTTTCGGAATATGCTCTTGCCTGTACCCCCTGAGACCATTCGGCGGTTAATTCGGTCATTCTATCCGGTGGTTGCGATTCGGCAAGTCCCATGATCCTCCTGCCGCTAATGGGTGTGGCAATATTTTCGGGCAATCTGGCTGTTGATACTCGGTGCCCCCTGTTTCCATGCTTAAATCGAGGATCGTGCAACGTGGTCCGAGACATTACCCGGATTTCTTGCCAGACCCAGGTAATGGAGGAATCTGCTTTCGCTTGAGTTTGTCCCCGGCAAGTGGTATGTTGCCTTTGTTCAGAGGCAATTTGCTTATCGTCATGTTATCGGTGAATGGGGTTGTGACATGTACGCGGGGCCTAACATGAGTGTCTGGTTTTCATTGATTTTCCTGATAGTTGCGCTGCCACTGCTGGTGGCGGGTCTGATCCTTATCTGGCAAGGTTGGCGTGGAAGACCCGACTTTCGGGAACCGCACTGCAAGAAATGTGATTACGACCTGCGTGGGTTGGACTGGCTCAGTGAGAAGCGGGTGTGTCCGGAATGCGGCTCCGATCTGACGCAATCGGGCGCGGTCCTTTTCGGCCGGTACAAACGAAGCCCGAGGCGTATGGCGGTCGGCGCAGGGACTGTCTGTCTGGCGTTTCTTTTGCCCGTCGCCGTGGTGGTGGTGGGCCGCACTTTGCAGAGTCGCGGGGGTGTTCGTGTACGCTCCAACCAGGCGATTATCGCCAACCTGGCCAGTACGGCGGTTCAACCCTGGGATTGGCAGGAGTTGGAAACGCGTTACCAGGCCGATCAGCTTTCCAAGGAAGAGGTCGCCGCGGCCATTGAGCAGCTTATCATCCATCTCAAGAACCGGCCGGCCGGGCAACATGGACCTCTGCCTTGGTTGGACAGCTTTTTCAAACTGGCCATGAGCCGCAAAGCCATTTCGCAGGAACAGTTAGCCAGGTTATGTGACTCCTTTTATGGGTCCACCCCCGAAATGAGGATGAGAAGTCGCGTGCGGCAGGGCAAGAAACTGGCGTTTCAATTCCCTGGCCGTCATGGGGAACTACCGGGGACCATGTCAGTAACGGCCTTGCGTTCCATCGGGGTAGATGGCCAACCAGTCAAAGTCAAGTTGAAATACGCACCGGATAGCAATATCCATTATCACAGTGGCCGCCTCCATCATTCGTTAGAGGGTGAGATCGAGAATAACCTTGCTCCCGGAAAACATGAAGTCCGCTTTGTGTATGATTGGGGCTTGCTGGATGAGAAGGCGAAACTCGACCCGCGTTATAACGGACGGCCGGGGCAGGCTTCGCGTTGGCCAACTGCGCTGGTCAAGCGGGAACTGACGGTCAAGCTGCCCCTTGAGATTGTGCCGACGGACGTGCCGGCGGTCACCTTGATTACCGACCCGAAGCGCGACCCCACGAAGGAGATATCCGTCACCTCGATTCAGGTTATTCCCCGCAACCAGAAGTTGGAATTGAAACCACAAATCGACTTTAAGCAAAGCCAGACACCGGTCTATTTCAGAATATGTCTGGAATTCGATAGAAAAAAACACGATCTGGGTTCCCAAGGAAAGGATGCATACTGGAGCGTAAGCGGGGGCCATGGTACGATCGATTCACTACCCAGCGATCTCAAGGCAGTAACCGTCATACTGGAACCCAACGTAGAAGGAGCCGAAGAGTATCTCCTTTTCAACGAGATCTGGGGGCAGCCGATCACCATCAGGAATGTTCCGCTGGAGCGGTATGATCTGGAGGAGGACACGCCTGAGAATCCGGGTGGATGAGCCGAACGACGAAAGATTGCCCGTCGGGATGTGCCTGAACGATCCGGAAAGTCGAAGTGTCCACGTGCAGATGGATATGGCTTCGATTCGTCTTGACCTTTATTGAAGAATTGTCGTATACTTAACGTGGGGTTTTTGGCAGGAGGCTGGTGATGACCTATCGCGGTGAAGTTCGGGGAGGCGCCATTGTACTTGAGGGCGGGGTGCACCTGCCCGAAGGTACCCCGGTATTGGTTCAGCCCTGTGCTCAGGTAACAGCGGGAGAAGTTGTTGATGATCTTTTCGAGATGGGCAAACTGGCGGTGGAGACCGGCATCTCGGATCTTGCAACTAATGTGGACCATTATCTTTACGGCCATCCCAAGGTAGACCATGCCCGCTGATACGGTATTTCTAGATACGGTTGGTTGGATCGCGCTTTTGAACGCGACGGATTCATTGCATGTTACCGCAGATGAAGCGTGGCGATCTCTGGGCCGAGAGGGAAAATCTATTATACTGACCGACTGGATCGTTGCGGAAACCGGCAATGGCCTGGCACGGGGATCGGTACGCCAGCGGTTTTTTCAGGCGGCCGAATCAATCCGTAACAGCTCTCGAGCACGGATTTTTTTCGTTACTGATGAGCTTCTCGAGCGGGCGATGTCGCTGTATAACGATCGTGGCGATAAGGCATGGGGCTTGGTGGACTGTGCCAGCTTCATCGTTATGCGGGATGAAGGAATCACCACGGCTTTCACGAACGACCGACATTTTCAGCAGGCCGGATTTCAATGTCTTTTACCTGTTGTTTGAACCAGCAAGCAAGCCCTGTCCCACGATTTTTAGAATGCATCGTGAAACTTTATAGCGTCGGGCCTGCTGAGCCGACAAGCACCGGCGAGACGCCGGTGCCACATCGGATTCAGAATGCATTCTTATTCCCGTGATGTAAGATATCGCTTCTTGAAATCCCTGCGTGCAGGCCTTATGTTCCCTTTGCGTGGCTTGAAAATCCGGCGTGGAGGCCGGGCGGGATTTTTTGTGGAACAGGAGCGGTTTCGTGGCTCAGGAAGAACAGGTACTGGTGGTCGAGCGGTCCGTGGTGGAGCGGGTGGGGATGTTCCAGGGGTTGATGTTTGACGTGGAGCGTTATCTGGACGCACTCTTCGTGCAGGGGGTACCCCGGTTCATGCCCCGGCCGCTGGCGGAAAAGGATCCCTCCTACAAGCAGCTTATTCCCTATGTCATCATGAACTGCGGCGGGCGCTACCTGACCTATGTGCGCGGCAAGCGAGCGGGGGAGACGCGGCTGGTGGGCAATCGCTCGATCGGCATCGGCGGGCACATCAACCCCGTCGACGACATGCCCCTGTTTCAGAATTTTCTGGACACCTATCTGGCCGCCGTCGCCCGCGAAGTGGCCGAGGAAGTGTCCGTCGAGGCCGGGCACACCGATCGGGTGGTGGCCTTGCTCAACGACGAACGCAACGAGGTCGGGCAGGTGCATCTCGGCGTCGTCCATTACTGGACGCTGGACGCCCCCACGGTCAACAGACGCGAGCAGATGATTACGCAGATGGCCTTCATGGATCGGGAGGAGTTGCAGGCCGTGCGCGATTCGATGGAAACCTGGTCGCAATTGTGCTTCGACGGCCTGGCCGAGATGGCCAGACGGGCATGCGAGAATGACACTCGAAGAGGCCGCACATGATTCGCGTGATTGATCTTACCGAGGGTGGGTTGACCGCCGAACAGGTACATGATTCCATCCAATCGGCGGAGGGGGCGATTTTATGCGAGGGGGGTCGAGTCATTGCCCGTATCGAGCCGGCGGACGAAATCGATCTTGAGGACGAAATCTGGGCCCACGATCCGCGGCAGGTGGCCAGAGGGGTGGCCGCCCGGCAGCGCTTTGAGCAAGGGCAATCGTGTGATCATGAGGATATTAAAAGGCAATTACAGGACGAGCATGACAAGTGAATCGGGACAGGCTGCCGGCGAGGTGTGGTATGACTTATAAAGGCAAAGTCAAGGATGGGGTGGTTGTACTTGACCAGGGGATATCCCTGGCGGATGGAACCGAGGTACGCGTCGAGCCGGTCGCCCCGCGTGTCGAGACGTTGGGTAAACGTCTCATGAAATATGCCGGTAACTGGACTTTTGCAAAATCGAAAATCCTAGGCATTTTATGGGCATTTTGACGA
>CAYNYK010000138.1:0-7951 GCA_964401335.1 uncultured Planctomycetales bacterium | reverse complement strand
ATTCGCGAATAAGTACTGTTTTTATGAAATACGAGCGTTGGGACGGTCTTTTTGCCGGAATTGCCTTTCCTGTCGATTGTATCCACAGAAAATAAAAACAAGTATGACCAACTATGCCATCCCTCCATTTGTTTGTTTTGTCCGTCAAGGCCTTGAAGATTAAAAAGGCCATAGATGCGGGATGAGCAAAATGGCCACAACGCCCAGCAGCAGGCTGAGCGGCAAACCCACCCGGAGAAAATCGCTAAACCGATAGCCGCCGAGCCCATAAACCATCATGTTTGTTTGATAGCCGATGGGCGTGGCGAAACTCGCCGAGGCGGCGAAAGTGATGGCAATGGCGAAAGGTCGAAAGTCGACGCCGATCTTATGGGCGAGAGCGAGGGCAAAGGGAAAGACCAGGACGGCGGCGGCATTGTTGGTAATCATTTCCGTCAGGAGCATGGTGACCAGATAGACGGTGGCCAGGGCCGCATAGCGGCCGGCGGTGTGTGTGGTATCGATCAGTAGCACCCATTGGGCGACATAATCCGCGGCCCCGGAATTCTCCAAAGCCCGGGCCAGGCCGAAGGCGGCCGCAATGGTCACAAGTACCTGCAGATCGATACTCTGGCGGGCATCGGCCGCCGACAAGCAGCGCGTACCGATCATCAAACCGGCGATCAGAAAGGCCGTGAGCGCGATGGGAATATTAACGATCCCGCTGGTGGACAAGGTCATGAGAGCGATCAAGCCGATCAGCAGGCCAAGCGCGATCCAGGCCCGCTCATGCCGAACCGGCCGAGCGCCCTCCACACTGCTGACCAGAAAGAAATCCGGATTGTTGCGGTGGGCGGTGGCGAAGTGCGGGTCGGTCTGGAGCAACAGGGTATCACCCGGCCAAAGGACGATATCGCCGATACGGCCTTGCAGGCGAGTACCGCCGCGATGAACGGCGATGATCGCGGCGTTATAAAGTGCTCGGAAATTGGCGTCTCGAATGCTTGTATTGACAACGGGCGAGGTGGGGGAGATGACCGCCTCGCAGAGGCGCTGTTCGCGGCGCTGGGCGCCGGCGATGTACTTGTCATCGACCGCGGGTACGAGTCCGGGGATACGTTCGAGATCGACAATCGTGCTGACCACGCCGGTGAAGGTCAGACGATCGTTTTCACAAAGGACCTCGTCGGGACGAACGGGGGTGATGATACGCTCGCCCCGATTGATCTCGATCAGGAACAATCCGGGCAGACGGCGCAGCCCGGCCTCGTCGACGCGCTTGTTGATGAGCCGGCAGCCGGGCTGGATCAACATGTCCACCAGGTATTCGCGGCGGGAATCGCCTAATTGCTCGAGCAGGTCCTTGCGATTGGGCAACAGTTTGCGACCGACCAGGAGCAGATAAGCCGACCCGATGAGCGCGTAAGGCAGGCCGAGATATCCCAACTCAAAAAGCGACATACCTTTCATGCCCGATTGCGTCATCATGCCGTTGACCACAAGGTTGGTACTGGTCCCGATGAGGGTGCAGGTGCCGCCCAGGATGGCCAGATAGCTGACCGGAATCATGAGCCGGGAAGGGGAGATTCGGTTTTTGCGGCACCAGTCGGAGACAATGGGAATCAGCATGGCTACGATCGGGGTATTGTTAAGGAAGGCGGACATGCCCAGGACGGGCGGGATAAGGCGAAGAATGGCTTCCCGTTCCGTCCGGGCCCGTCCCATGATGTAGTGGCCGATGATGTCCAGCACGCCGGTTTCGCGCAGCCCGGCGGCCACGACGAACAAGGCCGCGACAGTGAGCATGCCCTCATTGGACAGACCGAGGAAAGCTTCCTGTGGTGAAATGATTCCGACGAGGGCGACGAGGATGGTGCCGGAAAGCATGAGAATATCCGGCGGACTAATGCGTCGGAGCAGGCCGACGAAGATCAAACCCACAATCCCCAAGGTGAACCAAGCCTGCCAGGTCATGCATTCATTCTCCGGAGACGATAGGGCCGGCACGACATAATCATTCCGGCCTGCTCTCAAAAACTTTACCCGCTTAGCCGACAGGGGGCAAATAACTTGAGCCTTTGGAATATGCTAAACCGCTCCTTTGACGATCAGAAGGAGGACTCCGCGGTAAACCGTTGCGTAACCCATGTCCTGCTAGCACAGAGGCCGAAATTTGGTATTCGATTATACTGGCGAAACACCTATGCCGTAATCTTGACGTGAAGTCGGGACAGGCTGCCAAAGGGTTGGGAGAGTATTTAGCCCCGACAAGCCAAACAGCCTCATGGCCTAACAGTCCAATCACCTAACTGTTACCAGTCGAATTGATCGGCCACTTTGCCGAGGTAATCGCTTCCGTTTTTGTGGTTGCCGTGGAGTTCGCGGAGCATACCATGCTCGGCTCGACGGCGTTCGATGGCCTCCTCGGCGGCGCAGATCAGGTTGTAGGCGGCCTTGGGGTCGGGGGCCTTTTTCAGCTTGTCGCGCAAGGCGGAACTGTCGAGCAATTGGCTGCTGTTGGCGAGGATCCGCAGGTGAGCTGAAACATTGTGGCTGGGGCCGGTGATCATGGTGATGGTATCCACGGTATGGCCTTCCTCATCCCAGGTTACCGGTTGTCGAAGAATCATCAGGGCCATGCCGAAGTCGCGCAACCCCGGCAGCCGACAGTGGGGGATGGCCGCCCCGTTGGCGAAAGCCGTTGTGCGGGCTTTCTCGCGGGTCAGGACGGCCTGTTCGATGGCGGATCGATCACATTTGAGGAAGCCGGCCAGTTTTTGGGCCAGGGTGGCGATGACTTGGTTACGATCCTGGGCCGTCTCGCGAAGTTCGATGTTTTCAGGTATCAAGCATCTTTGAATCAACACGTTTTTCAGCTCCCGGTTATCCTTCGTTGTTCATCAGGAAATAAAACCATCGGCAAGTTACCGGAGATATGTTACTATACCCACTTTTATATTTGAGGTACAGTTGGATCGGATGATTATGTTTGCTCCAAGGGTCATATTTCCGGTTTTTGGGTTTTTGATGGGCATGTGTGGGGGGGCGACGGTCGTCGCCGAGCGGCCGATCAATCTGGTGGATTTCGCCCAGGTGGTGGAATTTACGGGGGATTCGCCCCAGACTTATGGGACTCGGCGACTGGTACGGGGTGGGGACGGCTGGCCTGCCTGGCGCGGACCGGATGGCCGCTTCATGATCGGGGTTGAATGGGATGAACCTCGCGATCTGGCCGAGGTGAATATCGAATTTCGCCATGCTATCGCCGAGCGTGAAAAAATCAGCGTGCAATATTGGCGGAGTGGTGTACCTACGGAGGAGGCCGACGGGGCCGCTGAAAGTAGCGATTGCTTTCACGGCGAATGGGTCACCGCCCGGACGGATTGGTATGCCGGCGATCGGGACGTAACCTTCGAATTTCTTCCGGAAGAAGATAACGGCCGACAAAATGGCTCGCCGCGTTTTTTTCATCGGACCTGTCGCCTTCGTTTTATCCTTGGCGAGCGCGACCTGCCGGCGGTGCGTTATCTGCGCGCTTACGGTCCATGTCCGGCGGCGGTGGCCGATCTGGAGATTCGACTGGAACGCGATAGCCCGCTTCGTTTACCGCTGGAAGCACAGGCCGTCAACGGTGGTTTGCTCGATAAGCAAGGTCGTGAACAAGATGAGGAGGTGGTGTTTGATGCCGAGCCGATGGTTTTGCGTGTTCGTTACGCCGACGGCGATATGGTGACGGCCACCCGGACGATTGTGACCGTGCGGGAAAAAGACGGATGCAAGGGCGGCTTTTCGTTTGTGCCGGCCGAGGTTGTTGAGCGAGGGATTGTACGTGTTCCGAGTCTCGGTGCGGTGGTGACCCACCGCGGCAGCTTGAAGGATTTGCAAGCCGGCTATCGACCGGGGGCGAGTCTTTTTGATCGGATTGCCTCCGAGCCGACCCCAAGCTGGTCGCCTGCCCGCCGCGCGGTGCCTCCTCTCGACGTGCGTTGTTCTCCGGATTCCCCTTTGATCGTGCCGCTCGGCCCACCATTGGCCCGTCAGGAAATTGGCGTTGGCCATGATGGGCGGATTCTGTTGGACCGTTCATCACTCAAGGTGCGGGCGGCCGACAGCGACCGGTGGAACCGGCCTTCATCGTCATGGTGTCTTCGGCTTCAGGTCGGTATCAAGGCCGGTACCCCTGGCGTTATCCCTGAATATAAAACGGAATTGCTCGAAGGTTATTTGCCGGTCGTGAGCACGAGTTGGCGGGATCAGGGCTTGGCTTGCACGCAAACCGCGGTAGCTACATATCTGGATAACGAACCCGCGGAACCTCGGGGTGACGAGACCGTGGTGGTGCTTAGCCGATTGACTGTTCATAATCCAAACGACGAGTTGATGGGTGGAGTGATCTGTTGGTACACGGAGCCGGCCGAGGCTTTGGTGTTGAACGGTGGAGAAGTGAAGGCACGGGGTGCATTTCGGGATGGGCGGTTGGAACAATATCCCTTGCCGAGTTATCGCTTTCATGTGCGGCATGATCCAGCCGAACGTGTCGAGGTGGTGGATGATCCGACGGCGGGATCGTTACTGCTCTGGCGTTTTGCTCTGGAGGGGCATCAGGAAACTGCCTTGGAGTTGGTCGTTCCCTTTGTTCCTCCGATCGACGATCGGCAACGGGAGCGGCTGGGTGTTATAAATTTCGATGAAACGGTGCGGGCCGAGGCGGATCGATGGCGGCAGATTGTCAGTCAGGCAGGTCGGTTTGAGATGCCTGATCAGATGCTGAACGATTTCTACAAGGCCCAACTAGTGCATACGCTGATAACCGCCGACCGAGATCCATACGAGAGGACTTGGCAATTGCCTGCGGCGACGCTGGGCGAGAAAGTCGGTATTCGCCGGGCGTATGCGCCGATCCGAGCGCTGGAAATGCGCGGTCTGCACGCGATGGCGGCGAAATTCCTGGATGCGTTTGTTCGCGGCCAATCGAGCATGGCATTAGAGGGGCGGTTTAGCGACCGGCGGGGTGTTTTTCACGGACTGCCTTCGGAACATGAGGATTATCAGGGATTTTTCGACAACCAGGATCATGGTTGCACTTTATGGATGCTGAATGAACACTACCGCTATACGCGGGACCGTGACTGGTTGAGACGTCACGCTGAGGTGCTGGTGCAAGCGTGTGATTTTATCACCCGCCAGCGACGGGTGGAGGATGTGGATGATCCGGCCGAGAAGGATGAATCCCGGGATACCGAACTGCTGCCCCCGGGGCGGGTGGAGGGGCGAACGGATTGGGCGCGGTGGTATGCGGTCAATGCGTGGGCCTGGCGGGGGATGAAGGCGACAGCGGAGAATCTGGCCGAGATCAAGCATTCCGACGCGAAACGCATCGCCGCGGATGCCCGGGCTTTTGGCGATGTGTTGCGGGCCTCGTGTCGGGAATCCATGATTCATGCGCCCGTGGTCCGGTTGAGCGACGGCACATACATTCCTTTTCAGCCGGCACGAAGCCGGTCGCGCGGCCGCGATAACATTGGGCTCGACGGGATCATGACGGGGCCGCTGAGTCTGCTCGAATGTGGATTGTATTCATACCATTCGCCGGAGGCGGAATGGATATTACGCGACCTGGAGGACAACGTATTGGTGGGTTTGTCCGACAGGTCGGCCTTGGATCCCGGCCGGATGTCGTTGGTCCCGGCGTATTTGCATCGTGGTCAGTACAAGCACGCCTTGTGGTCGTTTTATAACGACCTGGCCGCGAGGATTTTTGAAGAAACCCGGATGCTTGCTGGACTCGTGACGCAAGCCGGTTGTGGGAAGGGGCCTTGGTATGCTTTATTCGCCGAGGCTGAGTTGGTCTACGCCCTTCGTTGCCTGCTGGTGCTTGAACATGACGATGAACTCTGGTTGCTGGCTGGTGTGCCGGATGATTGGCTGGAACCTGGACGGAAGATCGATATGGAAAGGGCGGCCACCTGGTTCGGACCGCTTGATATGCGGGTTGAGTCGTTGAGCGAGCCGCGTCGCGTGGTGATCGATCTGAACGCTCCGATCCGCAATAAACCGACAAAAATCCGGTTGTGCCTGCATCGTCCGCTAAGTTCGGTTTCGTTAAATGGCCATTTGATAAGCACTTATGACGCATCAAGCGGGGCGATAGAGCTTTCCGGGGATGTTGGCCCTGCGAAGATTGTTGCGTATTGGTAACTCCCCGCCCTCGCTGATTTGTGTTCCCATGTTGTTGGTCAATACTTTATTTAAATTGCCCAAGCTTTGACGTGAGATAATTCAAAATCCAATCTTGAATCATCCCCTCTGATCGATTAAGTTTGTGATTATTATGATCGACCGTGACCTTACTGCCCGACTCAAGAAAGCCGCAAGCCAGTTTCCGGCGATTACCCTCACCGGTCCCCGCTAGAGCGGGAAATCCACCCTTTGTCGGGCCGTTTTTCCCGATTATGCTTATGTCAACCTCGAAGCACCAGACGTGCGCGCATTCGCTCAGGAAGACCCCCGCGCATTCCTGGGACGGTTTTCCCAAGGGGTCATTCTGGATGAAATTCAGCGCGTACCGGATTTGCCTTCCTATATCCAGGGATTGATTGACGATGATCCGCGGCCTGGACGTTGGATCCTTACCGGCTCGCAGAATCTCGCCTTGGTTGACTCGGTAAGTCAATCCCTTGCCGGCCGTACCGCGGTGATGCATCTGTTGCCGCTGACTCGCCGAGAGGTTGTTCGATTTTCCTCCTATCCGGATACGCTCGACGCGGCGATTCTCGCCGGCGGCTATCCCCGTATTTTTGATCAGCGGTTGGATCCCTATGAGTGGCTGGGATCATATATCGCTACTTATATCGAGCGGGATGTTCGATTATTAACCCATATTGGTGATTTAGCCGCGTTTCAGCGATTCATCGAATTGTGTGCCGGTCGGACCTCCCAATTGCTTAATTTTTCTTCGATCAGTAACGATTGCGGAATCGCCCAGCCGACCGCCAAGGCGTGGTTTAGCGTGTTGGAAGCCAGTTTTATCGCGTTTCGTCTACCTGCATTCAGCGGCAACCTCCGCAAACGTTTGGTGAAAATGCCTAAGTTACATTTCCATGATACCGGTCTGGTCTGCCGGTTGCTCGGTATTCGCACCGTGGATCAACTTCGTAACCACCCATTGCGCGGAGCCTTGTTCGAAACCTGGGTGATTTCCGAGATCGTCAAGCATCGCCTCAACATCGGTGAAACCGGAGGTATCTATCACTATCGCGATCAACATGGGATGGAGGCCGACATGATTGTTGAGCAACCGGATCGGCTTGTGCTGGTTGAGGCCAAGGCGTCCCAGACCGCAACATCCGGTTTGTTCGAAGGGGTTCGTCGTATCCGGGGTGTGCTCGAAAAAATTGGTTCTTGCCGGGCCGCGGTGGTTTACGGCGGGGCGGATGCACAGCCGCGTTCAGATGTCGAACTTATTCCCTGGCATGCCTTGGGTGAACATTCTTGGATTTGAAATCTGTGCGGAAATAAGCCCTTCGCGAAACACCTATGATAGATTGATTCATTATCAATGAATGTGTGGAATCATAGAGTGGAGGACATAGCGGGCGACCGGGTTCGAACCGGCAACATTCAGCTTGGAAGGCCGATGTTTAGAATCCGTAAACCCCGATGAATCCAAGACTAACGAAAACGGAAAACCGCGCATAGCGTCTGACATAGCGGATTTTTTGCAGAATGACCCCGACCTTGCCCGTATCGTGGCGGCCTGGCCGGGGCTGGATGAAGCGACCCGCAAGGCCATCCTGGGCATGATCCGGGGGGGTGGAAAATGAGGCTCTTTACGTGTCGGTTTTTGCTGCGCGGATACGTGGTTCAGACCGACGACGGGAAGTACTGGGTAGTGCCCTATCGGCGGCCGCCTTGGACCCCGTGGTCATGGGAAAAAAAGCGGCCCATGCCGGAACGGTGGAAAGATGCCCTT
>CAYNYK010000137.1:0-8057 GCA_964401335.1 uncultured Planctomycetales bacterium | reverse complement strand
TCTCCTGTCGAGAGCCTCCAGGTCGAACGAGAGGCTCGGGCTCGAAGAGAGGCTCTCGACGGGAGGTCATGGCCGAGGGCTGTAGTAAAACCGTTACGAATCAAGCGGGCTACAGGGTCGGCAGCTCGTAACCCTTGCGGGCCTCACGGCCGAGCATATTATTCGCCTCCTCATCGCCGATGATTCGTTCCTGCTCGGCATCCCATACCAGTTTACGATCCACCCGATAGGCGATGTTGGCTAGTTCGCACAGGGTCGTGCTGTAATGGCCTTCCTCAATGTCCGGTCTCGGTTTCTTGCGGTCTTTCACGCATTGGAGGAACTCCCGAATATGGGCGAAGAACATTTCCAGGTCCCAGTCCACGCCTTTCGGCGGCGTCCAGTTGGGCGGCTTCTTGATGCTCTCACCTTCGGGAAAAGCCTGCCAGCTATAGCGGTCGATGACCAGCGTGCCGGAGGTGCCGTAGAAGGCGATGCCGTGCGAATTGTTAAATGCGAAGCGGCCTTCCATCGGATGGGCGTTGTCATTGCGGTTTTCCCAGAGGCAGAGGAAATCGTCGAACTGGAACGCGGAGGTCTGGGTATCGGGTGTCTCGAAATTGTCGTCGATGGTCCACTTGCCGCCGGAGGAGCTGATGGTCCGCGGGGCCTTGACTCCCATGTACCAGCGCACGACGTCGAGCATATGTACGCCCCAGTCGGCCTGCTTGCCATTGGCGTAATCCCAGAAGTGGCGCCACGATCCGTGGAAGCGGTTGGGGTTGAACGCGCGCCACGGGGCGGGGCCGAGCCAGCGGTCATAATCCACGTGGGCGGGGGCCGGACCATCCGGCGGGTTGCCGGCACTGTTACGATGCTGGCACATCCAGGCGCGAACGAAGGCGATCTTGCCCAGTTGGCCGGTGTCGAGGAATTGCTTGGCTTCAAGAAAGTGCTTGCCCACCCGCTGCTGCAGGCCGACCATGACGATGCGGTTGTATTTTCGGGCGGCCTCGACCATGACGCGGCCTTCGCGGACGTTGTGCGAGATCGGCTTCTGCACGAAGACATCCTTGCCGGCCATGCAGGCATGGATGGTCGGCAGGGCGTGCCAGTGGTCGGGGGTGCCGACGGCCACGGCGTCGATGTCCTTGCGTTCGAGCAGCTCGCGGTAGTCGCGGTACAGCTCGGGCTTGGCGTCCTGGCCGACCTTCGGGAAGGTCGAGACGGTCTGGGCCGACTGGCGGTCGTCCACGTCGGCGATGGCCGCACAGTATGCCCCGTGCATGATCAGCCAGCGGGCGTTTTCGCTGCCCATGCCGCCGGAACCGATGAGGGCGAAACGTAACTGCTCGTTGGCCCCCGCCTTGGCGGGTTTGGTCTGGAGGGCCCCGGCCACGGCGGCCGCCGTCAAGCCGGAACGATGTAGGAATTTTCTGCGTGTGATGAGTTTTGCCATGCTTATAAGCTTCCTTACTTTTATGCGATCGACTGAGGTTTTCCATAGACCCTTGCCCGGCCGTTCCGCCCGGCCGTGCTTGGATATTGTATCGCAAATCCGCTTTCGTTGCGGTAGCGTGGCATGGGCAGGCTTCGGTACTCCGGGGTTTGCCCGTGCTTCATGCCAACACCGAGAAAGCACGGGCAGGCTCCTATCCCGTGGAGACGGGATAAGAACCTGCCCATGCCACCCGCCGCATTTTCCTTTTTTCTCGAACTATGCTATTAGCCCGCATTATTCATTGGTTTTACCACGGATCACAGAGAATAAAGGAGTTATTAGAAAACAGAGTGAGCGATGGTTTGGACAGGGTGCATGTATCTAGAATTAGGTGTACCTCGCCTGCGTCCTTATTTCATATTTTCTCCGTGCTCGCCACGGTGGAGCCCAGGCGGGCTCTCCGTGACCTCCATTCGGCCCAAGCTCATGGCCGAGGGCCGCGGTGAATAATCCGGGTTAGTCTTCAGCCCATGCATCATAAACCGCCGTGTGCAGGCGGGTTTAGGAACTTTTCCGGGAAGAGTGGGAAAATTTGCGCAGGATGTCCCAAAACGCGCCGCGAGCCCCGGTGGCGATGGCGTGTTCGAGAACCTGGTTGTCGTTGTAATTGTAGTTGGCCGCGTCCTGTTTTCGCGGTGGAGGGAAAAAGCGTTCGTCTCCGTCGATCAGATTCACGATCAGACCGAACGGGTCGTCGCCGAGTTGCCGGTCGATGAAAAAGATAGGGCGCAAGAGGTCGTCGTTGTTTTCGAGGTGGCCGTGCAGGTTGGGGTTTCGCGGCATGGGTCCCTGTTGCCGGACCAGTGCGGCCAAGGCAGTGCCGGGATAGACGCGCAACCCGGTGGCCGCTCCCGCCCGGTCCGGATCGACGGATTTGATGAACGCAATGGTTTCACGGATCGAGGCCTCGTCCTCGCCCGGCCCACCGAGCAGCAGATCAAGCATGACCGTGATCCCCGCCCGGCGGCAATATTCCACGGCGTCGCGAATATCCGCGCGGGTATAGCCGCGTCGCAAGGCCGCCAGCATCCGGTCACAGCCGCTGTCCGCTCCGAAGTTAATGCCCACGCAGCCCGCTCGGCGCATGGCCTCGGCCAGCTCCATCGAGAACGGCTGGATCGACGCATAAGCGTACCAGCGGATTTGTTCGCCAAGCTTGCGGGTGATGATCGCCTCGCAGACGGCTAGGGCATGTTCGGCCGGGATATTGAACTCGCCGTCGCAAATGTGAAATACATCGATGCCGCGGGTCCAAAGGTTTTTCAGCTCTTCGGCAACCTGGTGCGGGTCACGGCAGCGCAAAACCGCGCCTTTGGCCGCCGGATCGGCGCAGTAAATACACGGCATCGGGCAGCCGCGCTTGGTTTCGATGTTGCTCATCGCCCCTTCGTGGAGATAACGCAGGTTGTCCAGCATTCCACGGGTGGGGGGGATATCCAGATCGGCAGCGTATTTCGGCGGATTGACGATAACCCGGCCGGTGGCGTCGCGCCAGGCGAGGCCGGCGATCTTGCGGTAGTCCTGGCCGTCTTTCAGGGCGGTTACGAACCACCGCATGGTTTCCTCGCCGTCGCCGACCACGCCGAAATCGGCTTGCACGTAATCCATGATCGGAGCGGGAAAGATGCTGAACCCACAGCCGCCTAAAATAATTGGGGCCGCCGTGAGCGACCGGACCAGGGTAACCAGCTCGGCCAGTTGGGGAACGAACCAGGCCTGACTGAACAGGTAACAATCGTCCGTATTGCGAAAACTGATGCCGACCGCCAGGGGATCGAAGTTGTCCAGCTTGTGCCGGATTGAATCGAGGGGGTTTTCGGCGAAGCACAGATCGAGCAGATGTACCTCGAAGCCCGCGGCGTAAAGGTGATCGCCGACGTAATCGAGAGCCAATGGGGCGACCGGTGGGCGCATGCGGTTCGCATTGATCAGCAGGACGCGTGAAGAATTCATGCCGGTTGATTATCCGCCACGGCCGCTAGCCCTTCAATTTCCAGGCCCGGGCGAAGGCTTGAAAACTACGGTCGTAAGTCCGCTCGGCCTCCGGTGGAAAGCAGCAACCGGGTAATTGTTTACTCTTAAGGTGGTATTGCAGGCAATCGCAGCAGACGCCCTTGCGGCCGCAACCGTCATAACTGCATGTACAGAAATCGAGGTTTCTTTCCTTCCGGCATTCCATAAGCGCACCTCAAAAGACCCCAAACAGCGGGAACGTCGCACCACACGTGGAGGGGAACCCAAACCCCTGCCCCACCCCGCCTCAAAATCCGCAGGGGTTGACATCATTTCCATACACTTGGGACCATCATAATCCTCTTGGACGGCCATGCAAACCCTCTCATACCCCTTGAAGAAATCACCTCACTTTAGTAGCTTCTTGTATCGAAAGGAGAGTATATGCAAAACCAACCTAAACGCTCATACTACCTGCCCAGCAAGCTGGTCGCGGCCTTTGATAGGGAAGCCGACAAAAACGGTTATATCAGGGAAAAGGTCGTAGCGGCCGCCATGTACCATTTTCTTGAGAGCGACCCTGTCGCCCGAGCCAAGATGTTCGAGCGACTGGCGAACTTTTTGGAGAAGGGTAAATAGCCAAAGTCCCGCCTGCGTCCGGCGGGTGAGTTCTTTATACGGAGAATGCGCTATGGCTAAGAAGAAAGCGAAAAAGAAAGCAGTCAAGAAAGCCGCGAAGAAGACCGGCAGTAAAGGTTGCTGCAAGTGCAAGTAAGCGCTTGTTCGGGCGGACATTCCGAGAGGAGGTCCGCCTGATTTATGCGCCGAAGCCTCCGCCCGCTTCTCAAGCTCCACGTCACACACATGCCGTGTCGGTACAATCCTCAACTTGCCGTACGGCGTCCGGTTGCTTACGCAGTTCGGCAAGACCTTGATGATGGTTCGCTCTGGCGTCCCGGGCCGGCACCGTGGGCATCTATATACTCCAGCACCAAGGTTCGTATCAATTCAGTGTCATTTTGCAACCTCCCCCAGTCGAGACGGCCAAGTCTCGGAAAGGAAAGCTGGATGCCGAAGGGTTACAAGACGCGAGCCCGTTTTTTTAATAGAGACGACAAAGATGTGTGAGAGTGTCCGTTTTCAGTACGACTCTTCCCATGCCTTCAAGCCGATCCGCGGCCTATTCCTGAAATACGCCAAGTGCGATTGACACCCGCAATCTGATGACCCAAAGTTTGAAACAACCATCTCTCCACCCTGCAGCCGGTCATGCAGCTTACATTCTGAAATCGTTTCTCCACGCATGAAGAACGCTTCCACCCCATCAGCGGCTGCCAGCAGATAGTCGATGTGCCAGTGCTTCCGCTTTTGGCCCCTCAGATGCCGGCGAATCCGTTGAGCCAGGCCGTTTCGCGCAGAGCCCGTATAGACATACCAGCCCGCTGGGAAGCGGAAACGGCCGAGGGCACCGACCTTGATTATCCGCGCCCGACGCAAACGAATGACAAGCTGGTACAACCCGGGAACTTGTTTCATCGCATATACCATGCTACGGGTATAATAGCTGGAAGCTTCGTGGCCTTCATCTTCAAATAAACGCATCCCCTCCCGCCCACCGGGCTCTCATATAACAGGTTGGCCGCCAAACGTTACGAAAAAGTGATGTCGGGGAAGGCTTGCGTATGAACCGGTCGACACCCCTCCCCAGCGCGAGGCCCCATTACCTACCCTTTTCTCAACCGGTTGCTTCAAAAGGCTTTACGAAAATAGCGGCGGGCGGGCTCGAACCGCCGACCTAGGGTTTATGAATCCCACGCTCTAACCAACTGAGCTACGCCGCCATGTCATGGGTACTGTCAATTATACCATACGCGTCGCCGATTCGCATGTCGGCAAGGACGCGCCGGTATCATCCATGACTTATTATAACATACCCGGCTTCGGGATCGTTGCCAACTATTACAGAGGTAGAGGCGGGGAATAGACGGCTTCCTTCTTGGGTAAAACTATTGCACTAAAGCGGAATTCTTTTCGAGAATCCGCTTGGGGGTGAGTCTTTACCTATTTGCGGTCCATTCCAGTTTTATCAATACCAATTTTGGCCAACAATGAAGAAATTTGCTATGCTTTCGGGACGGGTTTCGCCTCCGTCGCGGTTTTTGCGAGGCGGAGGCCGACCCGGCGTGGGTTTGGTTGTTATGGACATGGTATCAATGAGGGCAGGATTCGATGAAACGTTCGGAAATTAACCGGAATATCGCCTTGGCCAAGGAATTGATGGAAACGTACCGCTTCAAGTTGCCACGTTGGGCGTACTGGTCGCCGGCGGACTGGAAGAAGGCCGGTCCCGAGGTCCGGGAGATCCGAGAATGCATGTTGGGCTGGGATATTACCGATTTCGGCTTGGGTGATTTCGAGAAGCAGGGTTTGACCCTGTTTACCATCCGTAACGGCAATCTGGCCCGCTCGGGCAACGAAAAGACCTATGCCGAAAAAATCATGATGGTCAAGGTCAAGCAGATCACGCCGATGCACTTTCATTGGGCCAAGATGGAGGACATCATCAATCGCGGGGGCGGCGAGCTGGTGATCCAGCTTTACAATTCGACGCCCGATGAGCAGTTGGACAAGAAGAACGACGTGAAGGTATCCATCGACGGGATCGAGCATACGGTCAAGGCCGGCGATACGGTTCGTTTGCAGCCGGGGGACAGCATTACTCTGACGCGGGGAATGTATCACAAGTTCTGGGCCGAGGGCGGCAATTGCCTGGTCGGTGAAGTCTCCATGACTAACGACGACACCAAGGATAACCGATTCCACGAGCCGCTGGGTCGCTTCCCGAAGATCGAGGAGGACGAGCCGCCGGTGCATCTGTTATGTAATGAGTATCCGGGAGGGTGAACCGGGTGGCACCTCTAAACATAACCCCGGCTCCGATCCGAGGCTACGTTTGTGGGTGTTTTTGTATAAGCTATCAGACATGGAAGGTCCTCTCGCTTGCGGCACCCACCAGCTCCGTACGCTTGGAGCATAAGGAGCTTGAAGATGCCAACTGAGAGAAGGGTGATCCAGTCCATGGGATCCTTCGACGCGCTATAGAACAGCACATGAGTTATCGCAAGATTATTCTGATGTATCATTCCGTGGGCAGCGATGCGCAGCCCGCGGTGACGGGCAGTTTCCCGATACCGCTGGCGCGTTTCGTTCATCAGGTCGAGCAGGCCCGGAAGTCCGGTTGGGTGTTCGGACCGCTGTCGCGACTGCATGAGCCGGTTAAGGCGGATACGCTCTACATTACCGGCGACGATGGGACCGCCGACTGGGCCGCCAATGTGCTGCCCTGGTGCGAAACCGAGGGTATCCCTACGCACACGGGGCTGATTACCGGTCCGTGGCGCGCAGCGCCGATCTGGCCGGTGGCCCATCGCTTGCAGATTCTGCTGGCGCTGCCGGGGCGGCGGCTGGTCGAGCCGCAACTTGATCCCGAACAGGTTGCCTATGTCGATCGGGTTTACGCCTACGAAAAGGACGAGCGTCGCCGGCGCCTCAAGGGTGCCTGCAACGTTATCCTGACCGACGAGGAGGCGCGGACCCTGCTCGGTCCGCCGGACGCGGAAGAGCTGAGCCATCTGCGTGCGCGTTTTGCCGCGCCAGAGGTTTATCGCGCGTTTCGTCATGCCGAGTTCGGCACGCACACCGTCAGCCACAACGCCTTCAGCGGTGATCCGATGGACTATGTATTATCCGAGATTGTGCCCTGCCGACGCGATTTGCAGGCGGCCGGCCTGCACGACAGCGGGTTCTTCACTCTACCGATGCGGCCGCGTTATCCCGCGACCGTCGAGCAGTTGATTCCGCCGTTGCGAGAGCATGGATTCGTCGGCGTGCTCGATGGGCAGGGAGCCTGGGACGGACAGAGTTTCATCGTCCCCCGGATCGACGCGAAGAACGTAGAGGAGTTTCTCCGATTACCCGCATGGAAAGGGTGACGACCTTGGCCAATCCCGTTGCATGGCGCGGTTTACGCTATCCCGACAGCGATCTGGTCGGGTTGATCTATCGGTTCGCCCGGCCGGGGCGCGATTTTCCGGAGCCGCGGCCGCGAGCGGTGGACGTGGCCTGCGGACCGGGTCGGCACGTTCGTCTGCTCGAGGAAGTCGGTTTCGACGCCGTGGGCATCGACAACGATCCACAAATGTGCGAGACGGCGTTGGCCAACGGCGTATCCGCCCAATGTGTTGACCTGCGCGGTTTCGATCCCGGCAAGTCGCTGGCCTTGGCGGTGTGCTGGGGCATCACCATGCTGATCCCCGATCTGCCGAAGATCGTGGCGGGCTGGGGGGCGCGCGTGATCATCGCCGACTGGCGCACGCCGGACAACACCTGTCTGCAGTGGCGGGGCAACACGATGTTGGCGAACGGGGCCGTCCGCCTCCGAAGGGAAGGCCATGTCCTCGATGGGCAGGAGTACTTTTTCTTCGAACCCCAAGCTTGTCAGTTTCCAGGCTATCAACGGCGACACTGGCAAAAAGTTAGTCGAACCGCGCCTGATGGCGAGCACAACGTTTGGAGATCGGAAGAGCACACGTCTGAACTCCAGTCACTCGAGAGTCCGGATCTC
>CAYNYK010000136.1:0-8964 GCA_964401335.1 uncultured Planctomycetales bacterium | reverse complement strand
GCCGAAGTCATGCCGCCTGACCACAAAACTGGCCAACCGAAAACGGCACTAGAACTCTATGAAAGGGAAAACGATGTCCTCACGACGAATCCTGATAGTCGGCGGTGTGGCCGGCGGAGCAAGCGCGGCCACCCGTGCCCGTCGGATGAATGAAAACGCTGAAATCGTCATCTTCGAGAAAGGTCCGGATGTCAGCTTCGCCAATTGCGGCCTGCCCTACCATATTGGCGGACAGATCGCCGAGCGGGACAAGTTGCTCGTATCGACCCCGCAAACCTTCAAAACGATGTTCAATATCAATGTCCGCTGCCGGCATGAAGTCGTAAGTATCGATCGCTCAGGCAAGAAGATCGAAGTACTCGACCACGCGACCGGTCAACGCCACCACGAAAAGTATGACAAGCTGATCCTGGCCCCAGGCGCTAAACCGATCATTCCGCCCTGGGACGGAGTAGACAGTCCCAATGTGTTCGCGATCCGCGATATGACGGATATGGATCGAATCAAAAACCAGGTAGACAACCAATCCCCCGGGCGTGCCGTCATCATTGGAGCCGGTTATATCGGCCTGGAAATGGTCGAAGCCTTTACTCAGCGAGGCTGGCAAGTCGCCTTGGTCGAAAAGGAACCGCAGATCCTTCCGATCATGGATCCGGAAATGGTGCGGCCACTGGCCGACACGCTGGTCGGCCGAAACATTGCTCTGCATCTGGGAGCCGCCGTGGACAATCTTGTTGCCAAGGACAAGCAAGTCCACGCCGTGCGTCTGGCCGACGCCACCGAAATACCTGCGGACCTGGTACTCATCTGCATCGGTGTGCGGCCGGATGTCCAACTGGCCTCCGCAGCGAACCTGAAGATCGGGTCGAGCGGAGCGATCACGGTCAATGAGCATCTGCAAACCAGCGACCCGGACATCTACGCGGTCGGTGACGCGGCGGAAGTCATCCATCAGATCACCGGAAAGCCTGTCAACATTCCACTGGCGGGCCCGGCCAATCGTAACGGCCGGCTCGCCGGCGAACACGCCGCAACCGATCGCGGTTCTCCGGCAGCGCCGGTGGCCGGTACGGCTATCGTCGGATTGTTCGGCAAGGCCGCGGGCCTGACCGGTCTGAGTGCCACGGCGGCCCGACGACTCGGCATCAATCATGACGTTTCCTATGCCATTCGCACCCATCACGCCGGTTACTATCCGGGCGCCGAGCAGATGATTCTCAAACTGGTTTATGATCCGAAGACGGGTCGCGTGCTCGGCGGCCAGGCCGTCGGCGGCGCCGGCGTGGACAAGCGGATCGACGTCATCGCCACGTTGTTGCGTTTTAATGGGACGGTTGACGATCTGACCGGTGTGGATTTAGCCTACGCCCCACAGTTCGGATCGGCCAAAGACCCGGTGCATATCGCCGCTTTCGTCGCCCGCAACCAGATGGACGGGCTTATCCGGCAGATTCCGCCAGGTAGCCGCCCCATCGGTAAGCTGATCGACGTGCGCGGCCCGGCCATGCACGCCGCCGGCGCCCTGCCCGGGGCCATCAACATCCCCTTGCCAAAACTACGCGAAAGCCTCGGTCTACTGAACAAAAACGAACCGATCACCGTGCATTGTCAGGTAGGCCAGACCAGCTACATTGCCGCCCGCATCCTCATGCAATCCGGCTTCAAGGAAGTCTACAACCTCGCCGGCGGATACACGATGAACAGGTCAGCATGATGCCTGCTTCCGCGTATCGAACCAGGTGTAGAGCGCGGGCAGAACGACCAGCGTCAACAGCGTATCGCTGATAACGCCCCCGATGACCACGGTGGCCAGTGGCTTCTGTACTTCCGCGCCTGTACCGGTAGCGAAGGCCATCGGGATGAATCCGAGGGCGGCCACGAGAGCGGTCATTAACACCGGACGAAGCCGGGTCATCGCCCCGGTCATAATGGCCTCGTTGCAGGTCAAACCTTGTCGCCGAAGCTGATTAATGAAGGTAACCATCACCAGGCCATTCAGTTGGGCTACGCCGGCCAAGGCGATAAATCCGACCCCGGCGGATATGGAAAAAGGCATCTCCCGCAGCCAAAGGGCGAGCACGCCGCCGGTCAAAGCGAACGGCACACTGGTAAATACCAAAAAGGCCTGTCGGATCGAGCCGAAGGTGGCAAATAGCAGAATGGCAATCAAGCCTAGAGCCATCGGTACCACAACGGTCAATCTTGCGCGGGCGGCGATAAGATGTTCGAATTGGCCGCCCCACCCGAGCCAGTATCCTTCCGGTAACTTCCCGAGCGTATTTTGGACGCGCTGTTGAGCTTCGGCGACGAACGAACCCAGGTCACGTCCGCGCACGTTGCATTGCACCACCACCCGCCGTTTACCGTCCTCGCGCCGGATGGCCCGCTCTCCCTCATCCATGCGGATAGTCGCGACACTGGAGAGGGGAACATATCCGGCCATAGGCGGATCGCCATCGCCGAGCCTCATTCGACGCGCGGTAGGCGTTTCGCTTTTGGGTAGAGGAATGGGCAACGAACCGAGCAGATGCAGGTTTCCCCGTTGCTCGTCCGGAAGGCGGACAACCAGAGCGAAACGCCGATCACCCTCGATGACCTGTCCGGCGTTCGACCCGCCCAAGGCAATTTCGATGACTTCCTGAACGTCCCGCACATTCAGTCCATATCGGGCGACGGCCTCCCGATCCACCTGGATATTGACCATGGGCATGCCGGCAACCTCCTCGACCTTGATGTCCGCCGCGCCGGCTATCCGTTCGAGTTCCTCGGCGATGTGCCGGGCATAACGCCGCATCACCGCCATCTCATCGCCGTATACCTTGACCGCCAGGTCACTGCGCACGCCGGAAATCAATTCGTTCATGCGCAGCTCGATCGGCTGGCTGAATTCGTAATTCTGTCCCGGGATTCGTTGAACCACTTCCTCCATCGCCTCGATTAAATCCGCTTGGGTTCGCGCCTTCTTCCACTCCGAACGTGGTTTGAGCATGATGTACGTGTCGGATACCTCCGTCCCGCACACGTCGGTCACAATCTCGGAGGTGCCGGTCCGGGCAAAAAGGGTATCAATCTCATCGGGGAATTCGCGCACAAGGGCCTGCTCGACCAACTTTTGCATCTCCACGCTCGTGCTCAGGGCGATACTGGGCATGCGCGTAGGCTGAAGAGCGATCGCCCCCTCGGTGAGTTGGGGAATGAATTCACTGCCGAGTCGGGTGGCGATACCGGCGGTGCCGCACAGCAGGGCGACGGCTGCAAGAACCACCGCCAGGCGAAAACGGATAACCATACGAAGGACCGGGGCGTAGATCGCCTTGGCCATCCGAACGATCCAATTTTCTTTTTCGCGTATTTTGCCACGAATTAACAAAGCCACCATGGCCGGTATAAAAGTCATGGTGAGGACAAAGGCCGCGGCCAAGGCGAAGATCACCGTCGTGGCCATCGGCCTGAACATCTTACCTTCCACTCCGGTCAGGGCCAGCACCGGGATGTACACGGTAATCACGATCGCCTCGCCGAACAGGGTGGCCGTGCGGACCTCCTTGCTGGCCGTCAGCACGATGGCCAGGCGTTCGGCCAGGGTCAGTTTTCGACCGAGTTCGGCTTGTTTATGAGCCAAGTGGCGCAGACAGTTTTCCACGATGATCACCGCCCCATCGACAAGGAGGCCGAAATCAATCGCTCCGAGACTCATCAGGTTTGCACTGATTTTCCCATGCACCATGCCCGTAACGGCCATTAACATGGATAGCGGAATCGCCAGAGCGCAGATGATCGCCGCCCGGATATTACCCAGCATCAGAAACAACACGACAATGACCAGAATCGCTCCCTCGGTCAGATTGTTCCGCACCGTCCGCAGGGTCGCGTCGACCAGATAGGTCCGATCGTAAAGGGTTTTTATGCGTACATTCCGAGGTAGCAATTCTCCGATTTGCTTGATCCGCTCATCCACTCTCCGGGAAACGGTTCGGCTGTTTTCGCCGTAGAGTAGGATCGCCGTCCCGATGACCGCTTCCTGGCCGGCACTGGTGCCCGCCCCGGTACGCAGCTCATGGCCCAGGCCGACCTCGGCCACGTCCTTTACGAAAAAGGGCACCCCATCGCGCATCCCCAGTTTAATGTTGCGGAGATCGTCGAGATCGTGAATCTGCCCGACCGAGCGGATGGTATACTGCTCGCCGGCGTGCTCGATATACCCGCCGCCCACGTTCATGTTGTTGGAGGCCAGCGCCTCGAGCACGTCGCGGAAACTGACCCCGTAAGCGATCAACTTCATCGGGTCCGGCCGAACATGGTATTGCTTCTCGTAACCGCCGATACTGTTGACCTCGGTCAAACCGGGAAGGCTGCGTAATTGCGGCTTGATAACCCATTCCTGGATCGTACGGAGGTCCATCGGCGTATACGGCGTTCCGTCCGGTTTGGGACCGACCGCATCCACACTCCAGAAGTAGATTTCTCCCAGTCCGGTCCAGATCGGGCCCATAAAAGGTGTACCCACGCCGATGGGCAGGCTTTCCTTCGCCTCGGCCAGACGCTCGGCCACAAGCTGACGGGCGCGGTATAGATCCATTCGGTCCTGGAAGATAACCGTGACCTGCGATACGCCGTAAAAGGATATCGAACGAATTTGTTCGACGCCGGGAATGCCCTGCATGGCCCATTCGATCGGAAAGGTGATCTGTTGTTCGATTTCCACCGGGGACAGGCCCGTTACCGCGGTGTTGATCTGCACCTGTTTATTGGTGATGTCCGGCACCGCGTCAATAGGCAATCGGGAAAAATCATAAATGCCCAAAATCGCCACGCCGGCGGTCAACAACAGAATCAACAGCCGATGCTGAATGGCAAATTGAAGAACTCGCGTAATCATCGTCCATGCCTCCGGAGTACTCGGACCATTGGCTCAGTGTTCATGCCCACCGGTTCCCTTGAGTAATTCCGCCTTGAGAATTGATGCCCCCCTGGCCACAAAGCGTTCCCCGGGATTCAGCCCGCTGACGATATGCACATGGGTTCCGTTCTTTTCTCCGATCGCCACCGGTCGTTTCTGGAACGCGCCGTCGGCGGCCACAAAAATCACCGACTGCTCTTCCACCCATTGGATAGCTTCGCTCGGCACAAGGAGATCGACCTCCTCCTTGCCTAAAACAATGTCGGCGGCAACGAAAAGGCCGGGTTTCCAGAGACCCTTGTCATTGGCCAGCACAGCCCGGGCCAGACCGGTCCGGGTCGATTCGCGAATGATCGGACTGACGTAAAAGATTTCCCCCTCGACGGCCTGGCTCGTTCGCGCGGGCGATGATAAGCGTATTTTTTGTCCGGGTCGAATGCGGTAGGTATCTTGCGCATAAACGGTGATGTCCACCCAGACGGTCGACAAGTCCGCCAATAAAAACACATCGCTGCTGCTGTCGTGAAGCTCGCCGAGGGCAATATGCTTGGCCACCACCGTGCCGGCGAACGGCGCGCGAATTTCGTAGCGGGAGAATTCCGCCTCCTTACCCGTCAAGGCCGTATCGAGTTCGTCATGATTCAGCCCCAGGGCATGCAGCTTGGCCACGGTTTCGTGGTGGGCAATCCTTTCCTCCTCGAGCTTCTGTAAGGCTTCGAAATACTCCTGTTCGGGCGCGATATTCTTTCGAAGCAGTTCCTCAACCCGCTTGAAATTACTCTCCGCCAGTTTCAAACGTGCCTCGGCGGCCAGGTCGGCGGCCTTGACTTCGGCCAGTTCCCGGCTTTCCAACACGGCCATCAATTCGCCGGTCGACACCTCATCCCCCACGTTTTTGCACACCTCCCGCGCCATCCCCGCGACTCGCGGCACGAGGTGGGCCACCCGGTCGGCATTCAGGGCGATCTCCGCGGGAAGTTTGAGAGTCTGTTCCAGCTTTCCACCGCCGGCCGGCGCTACTTCGATGCCAAACTGCCTGATCGCCTCCTCGGAAAGCGTGATCCGTCCTTCATTATGCTCGTCCTGCTCATCATGCTCTTCGTGATCCACGCACGAATGATCGTCCATACCGTCATGCCCGGCACGAAATATGAACCAGCCGGCGTCTTCGCGGTACACCAACCATGCGTAAGTCGCGAGTGATCCGGCTACTATCCCAATCATGAAACCGACCAGCCAGGTCGACCAGATACGTTTTGCCATCGCCATGCCTCCTCAGAAAAGCCAAGCGGCTAATACCTGTAGTGGAAAGTCCAATACGAATGTGCGTAGTTGCTCCTCAAGGGACGGTGTACAACCACCCAACCCGGCGGAAAACATGATCGCCAGAGTCGTCTCCATCATCCATCGTTTCATGGCTGCGCTCCCCCTGTCGTATGACGGGGTACCGGTTGCGATGTCGGCAACGGGGTCACGGCTTTCCATAGTTCGGCGAACGGCGCGCCGACGACGCTTTCCAGTTCCGGCACCGTGGCCGCCGCCGCCTGGTGGGCCTCGATGGCTCGCCTCCGTGTATCCAGATAAAACCGCTGAGCCTCCAGGACCGAAAGAAATGAGGCCCGGCCGGCCTTGTAGGATTCGCGGGACAGCTCCAGATTACTCCGGGCTAGAGGCATAAATTGCTCGGTGTACAAGCCGACGATATTCCAATTTGTTATCATGCGGTCCATAGCGCCGCGGACTTGCTGAATCGCCTGGCATTCAAGATTGCGCAGGCTCTTAACCGCCTGTTGATGCGCATAATATGCCCGGGCGATCCGAGCCTGATTCTGATCGAAGATCGGTAGTTCCAGGCTCCAACTTGGTCCAATGATAAATTCGGTATGCTGCCGGTTTGCGGAACGCGGTTCAATCTCGGGCGCGGTCAATCGGCCATTGGCCACCGAAGCACGAGCGGTGTCGGCCAACAGATCGCGACCGCCCTGGGCCTGACGCTCACCGCGCTCCATCGCCAGCCCGATTTCCACAACAGGCCAGATCTTCAGATATTCCGCCCTCAGACGCGCTTCGGCCCCCCGGACATTCTGCTCGACCGCCAGCAGGTCAGGCCGCCGGCTCCGGGCATACGTAACGGCCGCCTCGGCATCCCATGAGACGGATATCGGTTCGGGAAAAGCATCGGTAAGCGCAAGGGTGTCCGCGTTCATCGTCAGTCCAAGCAGCCGGGCCAACTCCCGGCGGGCCTCGGCCGCGTTGAGCCTGGCCGATTCCAGGGCCAGTTCCGCTTCCAGCATCGCGCTCCGGGACAGGTTTACGTCCAGTTCGCTCCCGGCCCCGGCTTTCTGTCGATTCAAGGCCAATTCCAGAAGCTGTCGTGTGACCGCCAGGTTATCGCCGGCGGTTTCCTGGAGTTGCATGGCTCCGATACAACGGTAATACGTTTGTCGGATCTGAGCGGATAAATCGGCGGCCTGACGGGCTAAGCTTAGAATCGTCTGTTCGAGACCGGCTTGAGCGATTTCCCGTCGAACGGGGATCTGCCACAGGTCGGCCACGTTTTGCGCAAGAGTGAGTTCCAGGTTGGCCAAACCACCCCCGGCAGGTAAACGCAACGAGCCACCCAACGAAGGATTGGAGAGCAGGCCCGACTGCACCAGATCGGCCCGAGCCATTCCAAGTTCCATCCAGGCGGCCTGTAAACCGGCATGGTTCAGCAGGCCCACCTGCACGGCTTCGTCGGCGGTCAAGCCGTCAGCCAGGAGTGCTTCGACCCGGACGGCGATAGTCTCCTCTTCATCAGGTCGGTACACCTGTTCATGGCCGGTCACTTCGTTGATCTGTCGCCCGGCTTGTTGATAATCGTCGGTCGGGTTGACCGTGGCACAACCCGCACTTATCAAAAACATGCTCGACCACAAGCAGATAACATGAAATTCATGAAACCACTTCATCGCGTGAATGCCCTCTCGGAAAAGAGCCTTAACTTCAAATGTGTCCATATTCAGACTTGTACATGGCCGATTCACCCGCGAAATAATGCGCGGGGATACCGATAATCATTACGATGAGGGCAAACGATCAGAGTAGCAGCGGTTGGAAATATGCGATAGAAAGGGTGGTATCGAGCATACTCCGTCCGCGGTACAGGCACATCAGTTGTATGCCAAGAGTGTCCGCTTCAATGATGGGTATAATCCCGTGACTTTCCGTCTGGGGTTGCTGGGCAGTGGGTTGAAGTCGTTGCTCGTCCCGTCGGTTATCTATCTTGATGGTCATCAGGATGCGGCAGGGAACGTGCGGGCACTCATGCCCGTGTTCATGGGGCACGCAATCCCAAGAGGTACAGCCCCCTTTGCATTCCGAGGTAGCCAAGCCGGCCAGGCAAACCCCGGGCACCCAAAAGAAAGACCAGATAACCAACATAACAGCGGCAATTCGGACCATTGTTGTAAGTATAGGTATCGTGGCAAATGAGGTCAAATCGATTGGTTTCTGAATGGACGGACGATTACGGGTAACAGTGCGGATCGGCCACCGTATCGGGGCCGCTGTAGCAGCGCTGGAACATGGCGAAGTCTTCCTGGTCAATGTCGCCGTCATCGTCGAGATCGGGACGCGCACAATCGCCCGTCCAGGATATTTGGGGGGCGGTTGCGCAGACTTGGAATAATGCGTAATCGTCGCTGTCCACATGGCCGTCGCCGTCGAGATCCGGCCGTACCGTGGGCGACTGGGTAAGATCCCAGGCCACCGCGTACGTCCAACTGGCGTTGGAGGTAATCTCGAACACATAACGCCCCGCGGGCAGGCCATAAAAGTAAATGTGCTCGACATTATCGACTGCGGAAATACTTTGATCGAGTAAATCACCACGAACAAAGCCGTCGGCGGTATAGAGACGCAGATTAATGTTGGCCAGTGAAGGCGTGAACACTCTGGGATTACCGGTACTCGAGGTGATCTTCCGATACCAGGTCACAAGGATGGACAACTTGTGGACAGAAAAAGTCGCCGGCGCGGGCACATCGAAGAAGTATTGCCGGGCCGTCGTGGATGAGGCGGTA
>CAYNYK010000135.1:0-9306 GCA_964401335.1 uncultured Planctomycetales bacterium | reverse complement strand
CCCGCCAGCGGCGATAAAAAAATAATTTTCATATCGAAGTGCGAAAGTTGGGCTAGCAACTTTTCCGGCGAACAATATGCGAAACAGCCCACCGGTGCCGCACGGGGGACGAATATCGTTTCCAAAATATTCCTCGGAGATTCTCGTCGGGGGGTGAAAACATTTTCCCCCTTGAAATGTTTACCGCTTCTACAGGGGTACGCGTCCGGTAATGGCCGCTTCGAGCATGGCTTTGGAAGCGTATTCCACTTCCGAGCCGACCGCCAGGCCGCGAGCCAGGCGAGTAACGGTCGTTCCGAATGGTTTCAATACACCCTGGATATACAACGCCGTCGCATCACCTTCGACCGTCGGATTGGTCGCAAGCAATACCTCGCGTACCTGCCCGCCACGTACGCGCTGGAGCAAGGCGTCGATCGTCAAGTCGGCCGGCTCTACGCCGTCCAGCGGAGCCAGGTGGCCCATCAATACATGATAGACGCCGCGGATCAACCCGGTCTGCTCCAGAAGCATGACATCCTTCGGTTGCTCCACCACCACGATCAACCCGTGATCGCGCCGCTCGTCTCCGCAAATCGCACAGGGGTCCGCATCCGTCAAGTTATAACATTGGGAACAGGGTCGCAAATTCTGTTTGACTTCTCGCAAGGCGTCGGCCAGGCGCATGACCTCCTCGCCGGGCGTCCGTAACAAGTGAAACGCGATCCGCTCCGCGCTGCGCGGGCCGATGCCCGGTAGTCGAGTCAGCTCGGCCATCAGCCGGTTCAGCGGCTCCGGCATCCCACTCGTTCGTTCATCGGCCAATCACGCCCCTCCACCCATAAGCTCGGACAGGCCGGGGATATTCAGGCCGCCGGTCAGTTGGGCCATCTCCGATTTGGCGGCCTCCTGAGCCTTTTTCGAGGCGGCGGCCACCGCCGCCTTGATCAAATCCTCGAGCAGTTCGACATCCTCCACCGCTTTCGGGTCGATCTTGATATCCACCAATTCCGACTTGCCGTTCACCACCGCCCGTACCATACCCGCGCCGGCGTCAGCCTCGTAACGACTAGCCGCCAACGATTCCTGTATTTTCTGCAGATTCTCCTGCATGGCCTTGGCCTGTTTCATAATCCCGGCCAAATTACCCAACCCACCAAACATCAGGCTCTACTCCTTGTGGTCAATACCAGCGTTATCTTTGGTAGCCGCTCAACGGGTCCGTTCCACGTTGATCAGCGAGCCGTTGAACAAATCGAGGGCCTCACGAACCATCGGCTCGGAAGTGGCCGCCTTAATATCTTCTCCGCTCGGCGGCTTGGCGGGCAGGTTCGTGCCGCCGCCGCTTGTCACCTGCCGACTACCGGCCGGGGCCGACGTTTTTCGCTGCGCCGAGGTAGCCGGCTTGGTAGCCGGTGCCTCTTGCTCGCGGGCCGTCGCATTTACCGCTGGAGGTTGAGCGATCGGCTTGCTTTCCGCCGTCGGACCGCCCGTACCGCCTAACTCGTCCAACAAACGCTGGATCGATGTATAACTGACCGCCCCCGCTAAGCGCACAATAACCGCCTCGACCAAAGCCCGCCCCAAGGCGCTGTACCGCACATTGCGCCGGAGCTCCTCCATCAATGCGATCATGTACACATAGGCTTCGGCCTCGAACCGACCGGCCAGGCTGCGCATCGATTCGGCCACCGCGGCCGGCAGCTCGACCAGATTCGTCTCCGGGCCGCACACCTTGAGCAACATCAAGGCCCGCAATTGCTCGGTCAGCGCTTCGCAGAACCGCTCAAGGCTGTAACCGGCCGAGAGGCATTTATCCAACGACAACAGGGCCCCGGCCGCGTCCCGATCCGCCAACTGTCCAATCAGCACGCTTAATACTTCATCATAAGCCATCGGCAGCAGGTCATCGAGCATCTCAACGGTCAACCGATCGGCCCCCAGCGAAAGCAACTGATCCAGCAGCGACAAGCCGTCGCGCATCGAACCGTTGGCCAGCCGGGCGACTCGCCGGATCACGGCCGGGTCCGCCTGCACCTTCTCCTGCTCACATATCCAGGCGAAATGTTTGGCGATCTCATCCACGCTGAGGCTGCGAAAATCGAAACGCAGACATCGACTCTGAATCGTGGCCGGCACTTTCTGCGATTCCGTGGTGGCGAGGATGAACTTGACGTGTCCGGGCGGTTCCTCCAGGGTCTTCAGCAGGGCATTGAAGGCCCCGGTGCTGAGCATGTGTACTTCGTCGATGATGTAAATCTTGAACCGTGCCCGGGCGGGGCGGTAATTGGCGTTGCTACGCAGCTCACGGATATTGTCCACGCCGGTATTGCTAGCCGCGTCGATCTCAATGACATCGACGTCCTGTCCTTCGGCGATGGCTATACAGGATTCGCATTTGCGGCAGGGCGTAACCGTCGGCTCCTCGACGGACAGGCAGTTCAGCGAGCGGGCAAGGATTCGCGCCGCCGAGGTTTTGCCCACCCCGCGCGTGCCGCAGAACAGATAGCCGTGATGAATCCTCCGGCTGGCGATGGCGTTTTTCAAGGTGGTGGCAACCGCCTCCTGGCCGACCAGATCATCAAAAACCCAGCCGCGATATTTCCTGGCTAAAACAGTGTAGGCCATTCCGACCCGCCTCCGGAAAAATCAAACCCGACCGGCTCAAGGTTAGGCCGCGAACACCCGTGCCTCAGCCCCGTCGGACACAAAAAGCCAACCACATTGAGAGCCAGGTGAGCCACGGCACCTGGAACACGTCGGCTGGGCTGCTACCTCTCGGTCCTGACCCGTTGGCCGCCGGTCCCATTGCATGGGACCCGGCCCTCAATGTGATCGGCTTGTACACATGTTCATTCCTATACACATATCCGGCATTATTTACCAGCCGGCGCCGTAGCCGGCCGGGATCTCTGCATAACCCGCATACCCGCCGGCCGAGAGGTGGGCGACACCGGCCAAGCCAATCGTCCCGGAAGCAGCTCTTGCTCGACCGGGTTCGGCCGTGTGGTTGCCTTGGTCTCGACCGCTGGAGAACTCGTGGCATGCTCCTGAGGAACATTTTCCAGGGAAATGGCCCGGATGTAAACCTTTTTGTCCTCCAGGGGGCGAAATCGTGGCGGCCCGCTGGTAGGGACGGCGGCAATTTTATTTAGCGTTTCGAAAGATGCCTCGCCTACCAGATACCCGAATGCCGTCTGTTGGCCGTCAAACGAAGGTTGACGATCCAGACAGACAAAAAACTGGCAACTAGCCGAATCAGGGTCGCTCATTGCCCGGGCCATGCCTACCGTGCCTCTCTCAAAGGGGATTTCGTTGAACTCCGCGATCAAACGCTTGCCGTCGTCACGGATGCCGGTCCCGTCTCCCCGTGGGCAACCGCCCTGAATGATACCCCCGGGAATCACTCGATGAAATGTTTTATAATTGTAGAATCGCTGTTCAACCAACTCCACGAAGTTTTTTACGTGATTCGGCGCCTGTCGATAATAAAACCGGATGGTCATCGGGCCATAATTTGTGTCGATCACCGCCTGGCGTTCAGGCATAACCGTAACGGTTATGGCTTCTGATTCAATTTCCCCATTGTAAGGTCGCCATATCAGCCGATACTCGCCACCCTGCCGTAAAAGGCGGTAATACTGAGTAAGTTCAAGCAAGCGGCCTACGCTGCTATGGGGGGCGAGGCGAACCACCGGCACGGGACCTTTTGGCTCCTGATAAATCTGCGATTGGGAACTGGCCAACAAGCTGCTGACTTCCTCGATAACCAGTGCCCGATACATTTTCCCACTGAATACGTGCTCGAGTGGAAGTCCCATAATCGGCGGATCCGGCTCGACCATCGGGCAATTCGGGACGGTGAGTACCAATGTCTCATCGCTGGTATTTATTAGCAGGAATTCAACCCATACCGGTTCACCCACCACAACGACGGGCCTTTCGGCACGTAGGACGGCGCGCAATTGATGGGGCAGAAAAGTCGGCGGTACCTCTACGGGCCTGCTGGTCGCTACTGGCGAAACGGATTCCATGTTGGTCTCATTCGCCGATGATCGAACGGCCAGAATCAAGAAGACTAAAAAAAACGACGTTTTCCGCATGTCGTATTTCTCGCCCTGTTTTTATATGGGTTGCAATAATGTAAACATTTCACCACTAAAGCTGTAACATCCTACTTTATAAGCACTTAGGTTGCAATTGTGCCACCAAGGGCCAGATTCATCTCCTTTCTTCCGACTTTTATACAACGCAACCAACGAGCGGGACGCAACTTATATAAAATCAACCTCTTACTTACTTATTATCGTTATCGACCGGTTGGCTGTCGGCGGCCATGATGACACGGCTTACTTCTTTTGGCGCGGATCCCAGACGCCATTCGCCGTCTTCCTTGAACATCATGATAATTACGTTCCGTTCGGTACGATTCTGGCGATCCGGTTGCCGCAAAATAATCCGTGCATGCAAATAATATTCGGGCGGATCCCTTCGGGGATGTTTCTCGATCCGGACTACCCGGATCATGCGAACCTGCTGCCATACATGCTCGAAATTTGTCTTGGGTGTGGGTGTATAAGCCGTCCCGAAAAGCTGACGATATCCGTCATAATCACCCTTGTTGCAAATATCCAGAATCTTCAAAACGAATTGATTGAGCGTGGGATCATCGGTCTTGAGTTCGTGGGGGAAATGAATCTCCGGTTGAGGCACGTTGGGGTTTTGGTCACTGAGGGCCGGTTGATCAATACTGACCTCATCAGGAGCAGCCACATCGCGTCCGCATTTGCACCCGCCTAAAATGCCGGCCACACAGAATGCCGCCAGCAACAATCTTATGCTTTTTCGGACATGGATCCGCATGGATTATCCCCGCTTTCTCCAATCATGCCAAAGCCCGCGGTCCTTGACGCGGCTTTTTACCGTTCAAGCCATCATAGTCTGCCCTACCGGCCGCGCCAATCGGTCTGCGCCTCAGCGCTGCCGGCCGAGTCAGCGGCATAAACTAGCCGGTAGGATGGTTTGGTTTTCGCTCCGAGGGAACGAAGGGGATACTGAGGGACGGCAGGACAGATCGACGCAGGGTTGGGGGAAGGAACCTCCAACCAGCCCGAAGCAGTTTGCCTCGCTTGCCATGGCAGAACCTCTCGGGGAGCCGGGCTTGGGCAGACCGTTGGGGGCAAACCAAGGGATAAGCGAGGCATCCTACCCACATCAAAGTATAGCCCCCTCGCGAAACCGCCCTTGTTTACCAACTCGCTCTCTAACTGACTCGCTGACTCGCTAACTCGCTAATTCGCTAACTCGCGCTGGCAAATTGCGGTCAGTAATTGATCCAGCCTAGATGCTGACAGGCCTTTTGGACCCAGGAGAAAGTCCAGGGTTGGGAAATAGCGGCCATGCTATTGGCCGCGGATACGAGCAGAAGCACGTAACAAACCAAACGCCCCGAACGGCGGTCAGCGATCCGGGCCACGCCGGTGGGCAGGAACCAGAGCCACAACGGGATCAACCAGAACATCCACCGCAGGCCTTGGCAGGCCCCACCGTAATTCTGGGTCTTGTGCGTCGCGTAAAACGTAATGATTACCGCCGTCGTCATCAGCACCAACCCGGCGAACAGACGACGCGAACCACGAGCCATAGCCGGGATGTTTTCCGAAGCCAGGGGACCGCATGAATCGGCCACCGGTCTTGACCCGGACCCGTGTCGCGCGGTCAACTCGATCAGCATGCCCCACAAACTCAGCAGAAAGATAGGGGTTAACAGAAACACGCCATGATGGCCGATAAGCATGTGCATCAGGTACACAAGCCGGCTTTCCTTGATCTTATCGATACCGACCGGCTGATTCCAATAGCTACCTTCATAATCGTAAGGACCACCCGGTTTGCCGAAGGTGAAATACGCAGGCACTACCGTGCCGAACGCCAGATAGTTCGTATACAAAGCGGCGGCGACGACCATCAAACCCGCAGGCAAGGCCAGCAACAAGGTGCGCTTGAGATTGATGACAGCCAAAACGACGAACAGAACAGCGGCCAATGACGCGGCGGGCAAATCCAAGGCCGCGGTCAGCACGGAGAAAAACCCCGCCAGAAGGAACCAATACCCTTCCCGCCGGCCGTCCAGCCAGATGCGCAACAGGGCGTGAATTGCCACCATCGCGGCACAGGCCGCCGGCACATGATTGTTCAGGCTGACCGACCACGACGTGAGATAGGTGCCGAGGGCGGCGGCGGCCATACAAAAGTGGTAAACAAACGGCGCTGCGAGCCAACGTCGAAAGTGCGATCGAATCAGCAACAGCATCACCACCATCGGAACAACCTGCGCCAGGATCAGCGTACTTTTGACGATGAAATAGGGATGCTCGGCGAAGGTTTTTCCGGTCAGGGCGCTGATGCACCAGACCAGGCCCGCGATACAAGTGGACAGCAACGCCGGTTTGCTTGAATAGAATTTGTCCCCGATCTTGACCATGTCGATGGTCGGTAAAGGAGGCATGTCGATCGGCTGTGTAACCTGCTCCCGAGGGACGGCCCGCCAAGGTACCGGATCATCGACATAGTAGTACTCGCCGTGGGTCACCAGTGAATAGACCGTATCCCATCGGGAGGCGTCGTTGGGCGAATAGGCGATAAACGAGCTGCTCAGAATAGATCCGATCATCAAACCGGCGGCCAGGACGATAAATATCCAGCTTAAATCAGGGAAAGGCCTGGCCACGGCCGGTGCCGGCTCCATGCAGGACGGAATGCATTTGGGCATGACGCTCATGCAAGGGTTTCTTTGTACTTGTCCGCGGCGTCCAGGGCGTTAACCGCCGCCGGCCAGCCGACGCGCTCGCTGATGGTGTAAAGATCGGTCACGGGCCTGGCGGCCACCAGTAATTCCGCGATCAGGCCAAGGGCCATAAGAATGAGGCCGGGGACAACGACCAACATACCCAGCAAGGGGATAAGCCAGCCTTTGCCCAAGTACAAAACAGCCCCGATCCCCATGACCACCATGGTCGCCAACCCGGCCACCCCAAGCAGATGTTGCGGGCGATGGGCGAACCGGGTCATCAGCCAGACGGCCAGCAAATCCAGAAATCCCTTGGCAAAACGCGAAACACCGTATTTGCCCACGCCAAATTTGCGCGGCCGATGCAGGGTGGCGATTTCGGTTACACGAAAGCCCTTGACGGCGGCTAACACGCATAGGAAACGATGTTGGTCGCCATGAATCCGAATATGCTCCAAGACCTCGCGGCGGAAACATTTGAATCCGCAGACGTGGTCGTGCATTTTCACGCCGGTCAACCAGCCGATCAACTTATTGAAAATGCGGGAGGGGTACACTTTATGCCAGGGGTCAAGACGCCGCCGCTTCCAACCAGTGACCACGTCAAAACCGGCATCCATGGTTTCCAGGAAACGGGGGATTTCCTCGGGCGGATCCTGAAGGTCCGCGTCCATCATGAACACAAGATCACCGGCGGCGGCCGCGAAACCGGCCATCAAGGCGGCGGCCTTACCCGCGTTCGCCCGGAAGCGAATCCCCCCAATGGTACGGTCCCGCTCGGCCAGGGCGCAGATTTTCGACCAACTGTGGTCCGTGCTTCCGTCGTCGACAAAAACGATCTGGAAACGCAACTGGTTTCGGTCCGCAACCTGGCGAATCTCCTCGACAAGCTGCTCGATCGATTCGGCCTCGTTGTAAACGGGCACCACAATGCTGATCAAACGGTTATCCACGCTATCGAAAACCTCATGCAAATTTAAGCCATACATTATCTTACAAACCCCGTGCGCTGGCAAGGCCGCGGGCGCACCCTACCCTTGTAAGAAAGACAACCGGCGTCGGTAAAGGTTAGCCGAAAAACCTTGGAAAATGCGGCAAATCAAGGCCGCTATCGGCCGCCTTGTGGCTGAACCGGCTGAACCAAGGCAACTTGTACCGCATTTTCACCCGGCCAATGCGAATGAGCCTTTGAGGACCTAATTCTGGCCCGTACATAAAGCTCGTTGCCCCTCAGGGTATAGCGGGCCTGCGTGCCCTCCTGGGTCGCCAGTACCCGGCCAATCTCGTCGCTATAAACCAGGCTTACCCGCTCGTTCGGCGGGGCATCTTCGTGGATCCGCGCGGAGCGATCGTAGTCTTTCAGGGTGCCGATGAACTCGGTCGTGTAGGTAACGCCCGGCTCGGCTTGAATCGAAATTTCCAGAGTGTTGTCAACGAACTCGATCCGCTCCAGCAGGACCCCCGTTGAGCAGTAGAAATCGCCGCGGTGCATGGCTTCGACGATGTGGTTGGGCGTCAGGTAACGAGCATGAACCATGATCCACGCCAAGCCGGGATTATCGGCATTCTTAGCGATCTTGGTATAGTTGTGGGCGTCGTCGGAGGCTACCGCGTACATGATCGGTAATTGCATGTCGCCCAACCGCCGGGCCAGCACGATATCCCACATCCGCTCGACGGACGGATGAATGGCATCACCATGATGATGCAATCCAGGCAGTTCGTTTCCCAACTCGATGAATTGGCAATCGCGCACCTGCATGAGGTCCTCGGCGGTCAAGGCATAATGAAAATTGGGATGATTGATATGCACGAGCATCGGTTGGTCGAAGTTACGGGCCTGGGTGTTGGCCGCGTCGATGTTGCGCTGAAGGGTATCAGGCACACCGTAACCGTGCTGGGGTGGAATATTCTCGACGATATTGACGGCGTTAAGGTGTACGGGCAGGCGTTCATAATAATCGGTAATTTCGACGCCCTGGATAAGGAGGAATTTCTCCGCCTCCTCAAACAAAGCGCGCAGTTCGTTAAGCGACTTGAGTCGATATTCCGGTTGGTTATCAATTCCGAATCGCTTTTCCACCCAATCCGAATCGAATTCCTGCTCGTAAAGCTCGGCACCGGCTTGCCGTTTCGGCGTGACCGGCACCCAACGGCTACCCACGCTTATGGTGTTGTGATCGCTTAGCACCAAAAAGTTGTAACCTTTCTCCTTGTACTGCTTAACCACAATGTCCGGCGGTACGTCCGCGTCGCTCCACCAGCTATGGCAATGGGTATTGCCCTTGTACCATTGGGCCGGGGGGGCCTCGGCCACCACCCATGTTACGTGGAGCAGCAAAGAGATCGATGCAATAAAGAATTCGACAACTGGTTTGTGCATGGTCGCACCTCAATCATTCAGCCTAAGGGATACGAGGGGGATAAAATATCATAGATGAAGACCTCAAGCCAGCCATACGACACAGGAAATGCTGATGCATCCCCAAAGCGGCCTTCGGCCGCAACCAAATAGTTTTTGAACAGTGCCTCTAGCA
>CAYNYK010000134.1:0-9505 GCA_964401335.1 uncultured Planctomycetales bacterium | reverse complement strand
GCGGTTCGACAAATCCATACTGTCTTCCTTCAGCGGCATCGCATTGTCAGATGACGGTTCGGTGATTATCCTAACCCTTATATGGAAATGTCCGACGAATTGAGGCCTCAACGCGGGCTGGGCCGAACCCAAGCATCTCATTACCGCTGTCTTAAAGGAGTCTGGCGATGTTGACAACAAAACGATGGTTAATGAGTGTCGGTTTGACCATGATTGGCGGATTAGGTGCCGCCGTGAAAGCGGCGCCGAGTGTTGAGGGGGTTCTACAAAGGCTCGGTACCCAACGGGGCATCTGCGTGGTACTGGGCGAGGAACACGTCGCCCTGGCGATTGATCTGGCCCGGGTCAGCGAGTTCATCGTTTATGTCCAACTGGCCGACGAAGATGCGACGCAGAACGCGCGGCAGGCGGCGGAAAAGGTCGGCCTGTTCGGTACGCGCATGTTTATCGATCGGGGAGATCCGCGGAACTTGCATTTGGCGGACCATTTGGCGGACGCGGTGATTGCCCCGGCCGGCGTTCCCGAGACGGAAGTATTGCGTGTCTTATGCCCGCATGGCAAGGCTTTGCTGGGTGATCGTGAAATTATCAAACCGTTGCCGGAAGGGATCGACGATTGGAGTCATCCCTATCATGGGCCGGACAACAATCCGGTATCAAAGGATCGACTGGCCCGCGCGCCGTACCTGACCCAGTTTCTGGCCGGTCCGCGTTTTTCGCCCGTGCCCACCAATACGGTGGCCTCGGCCGGCCGTTATTTCAAGGCCTTCGGCAACGTGGCCTTCCATAAGCGTGAAGAGCCGTGGCTGAATACGCTGGCCGCCTTCAACGGCTACAACGGGACCATGCTTTGGAGCCGACCGCTGACCGCGGGCATCATGGTGCATCGCAATACGATGATCGCCACGCCCGACCGGCTGTATGTCGGCGACGATCGCTCGTGCAAGGTTTATGAGGCGACCACGGGGCGGCTTTTGGACGAAATTGCTCCGCCGGCCGATAAGGTCGGCGGCACGTTTTGGAAGTGGATGGCCTTGGAAAACGGCGTGCTTTATGCGGTGATCGGGGAACAGGAACTGAAAGATTCCGTGGAAAAATGGGGTCGCGAGGCGCACGGCTGGCCTTGGGACGCCATCTCCCGGGGATACAACCAGCCCCGGCATGAATGGGGATTCGGGCGTCATCTTGTTGCGATTAATCTGCAAACAAAGGATTTGCTCTGGACCTATCAGGAAGAGGAGCCAATCGACACCCGCGCGGTTTGCATGAAAAACGGGCGTATCTTTTTTCATCGGTTCAAGAGTTATGTCGGCTGCCTGGATACGCGAAGCGGAAAAATCCGATGGCGCAAAACGCCGCAGGACGATCCCCATCTATTTGATGTGCTGGGCAAATATCTTGAGCAGCGGCAGAGCTGGCAGACCAACTGGCGAACGACGGCTTATACACGATGCAGTGACGAGGCCCTGTATTTCGCCGGCCCGCAGGTGGATAAGCTGATCGCGCTATCGACGGAGGATGGCCGCCTGCTGTGGTCCAACCCGTACAGCAATTATCAACTGATCATTTTCGACGACGCCTTGTACGGAGTCAGCGGTCCGTGGCGGGCGTACCGGGACGAGAAATCCGACCAGCACAGCAAGAAGTTCGATCCGCTGACCGGCGTGGAACTGGCCAGTTTCGACATGAGCCGCCGGGCCTGTACACGAGTGACCGCCACGACCGACGCGATTTTCACCCGGGCGATGGGCGGGTCGCAACGTCTGGACCTGGCCAGTAATCGTTTGCATTACGTCTCGCCGATGCGGCCTCCGTGTTTTGACGGCGTGGTGACCGCCAACGGATTGTTGTATTGGGGGCCGTGGTGCTGCGATTGTCAGTTGACGCTCTACGGGTTCACCGCCCTTGGTCCGGCGGGTGATTTTGATTTCTCGGAATCGGCGCGGGAGGTGGAGCGACTGGAGAAAGGCCCCGGTTCGCCACCCGCTGACCTGGACGAATTGACCGTGGCGGACTGGCCTACATTTCGGGCAAACAATCAATGCACGGCCACCAGCGAAGTCATTATCCCGGAAAACCTCGACAAATTGTGGATAGTCAATTTGGAGATAACGGCCCCCTCGACAACCCCCACGGCCCCGGTGGCGGCCTATGGGTTGGTCTATCTCGGGGCGAGCGACGGTATCGTGCGGGCGTTGGATGCAACCACGGGGGCAATACGCTGGAAGGCCTATACCGGCGGGGCGATTCGCCTGCCGCCGACACTCTGGAATGGACGGGCCTATGTCGGGTCCGGCGATGGCTGGGTCTATTGCCTGAACGCCCTGAACGGTGAGCGAATCTGGCGTTTTCGGGCGGCCCCGCTGGAACGAAAAATCCCTGTTTACGGTTCTTTATTGTCCACCTGGCCGGCCGCCAGTGGCGTCCTGGTGGACAAGGGCACCGTCTACGTGGCCGCGGGTATTGTCAATTATGACGGCACCCACATTTACGCCCTTGACGCGGAAACCGGCCGCATGAAATGGCAGAACAATACTTCCGGCCATCTGGCCCCGGCCGGCCAAAGCGGGGTCAGTGTACAGGGGCACATGCTCATCAACGACGGCAGGCTTTATCTGGCCGGCGGTAACGCGGTTTCCCCCGCAGTTTACGATCTGGCCGATGGCAGGTGTTTGAATACAAACCTGGAATCGCTCAACCTGTGTGAATCCATCAGCCCGCGCGGATGGGAGTTGTTCAAGGTGGGCGATCGCGTGGTGGCTTGCGGACAACCGTATTATGTTGACGCGAACAACGCGGTCTTTGACGACCTCATGGTTAAAAAAGTACTGGTGACCCAAATGGGCGATCGGTGTGTTTTCTGGGAAAACAATAAAGAGCTTATTTGTACACCGCGGGTCGCCAACGAAGTGTTAAACCACTGCGTCAACGAGCAGAAATTCGAGGGTTATCGCATCTCGGCGTGGGGCAAGCTGGAGCTACCGGTTCAACCGACCTGGACTCAGCAGTGCGCGGACAGCACGGCCGTCGCGGTGGGCAAGAACGCCGTGCTGGTCAGTACACCGGAGTGCCTGGTGGCCTTCGACCTCGCCGACGGCAGGGAGTTATGGTCCACGCGGAAATGGACACCGACGGTGCCGTGGGGGATGGCCGTCGATCGCGATGGCCGAATCTTTGTCGTCCTCGCCGACGGTACGATTCGCGGGTATGGCGCTGCCGGCAAGAAATAACGCCCGCAAGCGGCGTCACATTCACTCGAGAACTTCGATTTCGCGGGCGACGGCCCCTTTTTCGCCCTCGATGGCGATAAAACGGACACGCTGCCCGATTTCGAGTTCGGCAAAGTCCTTGTTGGTCAGCGAGGACCAATGAAAGAAAGCATTGTTCGGAAATTGCCGGCAACGAATGAATCCAAAGCCGTCGCAAAGCTTGAGCAACTCGCCTTCATAGCGGGGTTGGCCGCCTTCCTCGATCTTTTCCGAGGGTTCCTCATGGAAAGTAGTCGAGGGGGAGGCCGACGGAGGCTCTTTCGGTTCAACGAAGAGGTTTTTGATCAGCGGATGGTCTCGACGGGTCGGATCGTCGATGATTTGATGCATCATGACCGGGTAAGTCACTTCGTCGAGCAGCCGGGTCGAGGTAACCGTTTCGCGTTCCTGCCCGTAATCGTCGGTGAAGCGGAAATCCCATCCGAGGACCATCATGCGCGTACCGAGCGAGTTGACCTTGCGGGCCAGGGGGACAAAGTCGGAATCGCCCGCGATCAGGACCAGAACATCGAAATGTTTGTAGACCACCAGTTCAAAAGCTTCCAGGGCGAGCCAGACGTCGATCCCTTTTTCCGTTTTGTAGGGAATCGGCAGGTAATGGGTGACAATACCTTCGGCCATGAGAATGTCGTCAAACACCCTTTCGGTATAAAGCTGTTGGCGGGCGTCGGCCTCCTTGGCCCATAAACGGCCGCGGAAGAAATGGGCATCCACGATTTGCGCGTAGCGTACATCCACCCCCTCGAGATCGGCCACGTGATGGCGGATAAATTCATGAAATCCGGGGATGGAAATGCGTTGTTTGCGCGGATGGGCGTAGCGGTAGTAATTGCTTACATGGTAGAAGAAATTACCGTCGTAGAAGATGCCTATACGCAACAGTTTGGGATTAACCACGGCCACCACTTATCTCCCTTTTTGGCAATCTTTTGCGAATAATGTACCCCAGAGCGCTTTTGAGAGCCGGAATATCAAACGGCGTTCCTGGGAGGCGCGTTCGGCTCGAAGGTGCCTCATGGATACACCTTGCCCATCAGGCGGGGGTACGCGATGGTTTCGCGAATATGCTTGAGGCCGCACAGCCAGGCGACCGTCCGTTCGATCCCCAGGCCGAAGCCCCCGTGCGGTACGCTTCCATAACGACGTAAATCCAGGTACCACTCGTAGGGCTCGGTAGCCAGCCCTTCCTCAGCCATTCGTTCCAAAAGCACGGCCAAGTCGTCCTCGCGCTGCGAGCCGCCGATGATTTCGCCGTAACCGTCCGGAGCCAGAAGGTCGAAATTCTTGACCAGCCGCGGGTCGTGCGGATCCTGCTTCATGTAAAAAGCCTTGCACCCGCGTGGGTAATGGGTCACGAATACCGGGCGATCGTGCAAGCGCGAGATGATGGTTTCGTCGCTGCCGCCCAAATCCTTGCCCCACTCGAAACCGGCCGCCAATTCCATGTGCGTAGGGATGTTCCTCACCTGTTCCTGCAAGTCCGCCAGTTCCTCACGCTCGGCGATGACCTCGGCGGCCAACTGTTCCTGACGATGTTTTTTCACCCCCGCCCGGTCGCGCTCTTCCTCCTTGGCCGGTATGGATTTTTGTAGCTCCTCGATCCGGGCGTTTTTCTCGGCCAGGTCTTTTTCCAGCAGTTCCCTGGCCCGTGGGCCGTGCAGAATATCCACGACCTGTGAATAGGTCAGACGATAGAACGGTTTCTGGATGCGTTCGAGAACAGCAATATCCTGGCCGAGAAATTCCAGGTCGGCACGGTGGTCTTGCAGGACGTGCTGGACGATCGTGTATACGAAATCCTCGGCGACGGCCATGACATCATCCAGTTCCGCATAGGCGATTTCCGGCTCGACCATCCAGAATTCGGTGAGGTGCCGGCGGGTCTTGGATTTTTCGGCGCGAAACGTCGGGCCGAAGCAATAGACTTTGCCGTAAGCCATCGCCGCTGATTCAAGATAGAGCTGACCGGTCTGGGCCAGATACATCGGCTCGCCGAAATAATCGACGGAAAACAGGGTCTGGGCCCCTTCGCCGGCCGACGGGGCAAAGATGGGGGTATCCACGAGAATGAAACCGTGGTCGTTGAAAAACCGGCGAACGGCGTCAACGACCGTATGGCGGATTTTCATGATCGCCGTGGGGCGACGAGAACGCAACCATAGATGGCGGTGTTTGAACAGGAAATCGTGACCGTGGGCCTTGAGGGTGATCGGATAATCAGCCGACAGATGCACGACTTCCAGGTTGGTCACGTGCAGCTCGTACCCCCCTACGGCCCGTTCATCGGCGCGGACCAGGCCGGTCATACGCAGCGATGATTCCTGAGTGATGTGTACGGCGGTGGCGAAGACCTCTGGTTGGACCTCGGCTTTCTCCACCACACCCTGACAAAGCCCGGAGCCATCCCGGACAATCAGGAAAGCCACCTTGCTGCCGACCCGTGAATTGTACAACCAGCCGGCCAGAGTGACGGTTTCGCCTACATGCTCCTTCAGCTTGGAAATTGTGACGATGTTACTCATTATCTCCACCATTACATGCAAATACTATTAGTCAATAATCCCGACATGATAAACCATTCAAACAGCAAAGGGAAATAATCTGTCCGCGAAACCCAAGGGCAAGTTGATTGAGCTCTGGATTAGCGGTCCCTGTTGATTCGGAACCGATTCAAGATAAGAATTTCTAATGTTGGCTGGTCGGATATGGTGGCCGGTGAACGTATTCCGCTGTTTGATGTGTCCCTATAGAGTCAGTTTGAGGAGATATCAGATGTGTAGACGGTGGCGAGGCGTGTTTCTGGCGAGCGTGTTTTGGAGTGGTTTTTTGACCGGTTGGGGTTGCGTCGGGCAAGGTACGCTGAGGCCCACCGGGCGGACGGAGGAAGAACGGACCCGCCTGGTGAAACCGGGCCTGTTCGGCAACAACGCGGCCGCCGACCGTCTGCGGCGAGTGTTCGATTTTCGGAATGAGCAGATTATCCGCGAGGATCGGGCGGTCGGTACGGTTTTCATGGGCGATTCGATCACCGAGTTCTGGGAATTGAACGCTTACTTTTCATCCGGCGAGGGGATCATCGTCAATCGTGGGATCGGCGGCGATATCACCCCCCACATGGCCGCCCGCTTCGAAGCTGATGTAATCCAACTCCGACCGCGGAATGTGGTCATTATGGGCGGTACAAACGATGTTTTTGCCATGCTTGGACAGAAGAAACCGGATGCGGAGATCATCGAGTCAGTGTGTGCATCGATCGTATCAATGGTGGATGCCGCCCGGGCGGCGGGGATCAATGTTTTGCTTTGCTCGATCACGCCGACCAACCGGGACCGGGTGGACCACGCCGGCAAGTCGCGGGTCATTCCCCCATTGAACGAACAGTTGAAAAAACTCTGCGTCGAAAAGGGTTGCCTTTACGTGGACTACGCGACGGCCTTGAGCGACGCGGAGGGGAACCTGCGTAAGGATCTGGCCGACGACGGTTTGCACCCCCACTGGAAGGGTTATGCCATCATGGCCCGAGTATTACGGGAGACGGTCACCGCCCATGGCCTGCGTTTGTGATTCATGACTCAAGCGGATATCATCTACCCGTGCCAGAATGAAACCACGATTATCGGAGGAAGTATCATGGCTAACGGATTCACCCGGAGGGAATTGATCGGAACGGCGGCCGCCGGGGCAGCTTTTAGCGGGCTTTTCTATCCGCGTTTTGCGGCGGCGTGGGCGGCCGGTGCTCAGGCCGGCGAGGATTTGCCGACCACCCGGATTCGCAAAGTTTACGTGGCCAAACCCAAGCCGACCTGGCCGAAACCAACCCTCGTGCATGAAGAGGAGATCAAGCGGATCGACGGCATCCTGGCGGAGATGCAAAAGAAGATGCCGGGAATCACATTTGAAGGCAGCGAACTGTACAAGGCAGGTGAAACACTACCTGATTCGGCGGACGCCTTGGGGCGACCGGACGCCCTGTTGATTATCAACATTACCTCAGGGGCGGGCGGCGTGATCAACCAATTGCTGAAGCTGCAACTGCCGACCATCATGTTCTTCCCGCCTTACAGCGGTCACGCCTGGTGCGGAATGCCGGACATGTTGAAAATCAACCCGCGCACGATCTGCCTGTCAACGAGCGACTACGCTGAAATCGCCTCGGCGTGCAACCTGGCCCGGGCCATGCGGCTGCTGCGGGACACCCGCATTCTCCATGTTTATGACCAGCCTTTCTATAAACCCGATTTGCTGGCGGCGTTCAAGGAGCGTTTCGGGGTCAGCGTCTTGTGCATCGGGACGGACAAAATGGACGCGGCCTACCAGTCCGTTCGGGAGGAAGACGCCCGCAAGGAAGCTGCCGTCTTCATCCGCGGCGCCCAGAAAGTTGTTGAACCATCGGCGGAGGAGATTGTTAAATCGTTCCGACTTTATCTGGCCATGCGGAAGATGCTCGCGGATGAAAAAGCCCAGGCCATCACCATACCCTGCCTCGGTTTGTTCGCGGAAAACAAGCTGCCGGCATACCCGTGCCTTGGGTTCTCTCGATTGAACGATGTCGGCCTGACCGGCGTATGCGAGGGGGACGTGCTCTCCACAATCACTCAGTTGATGTTTACTTATGCGTTTGGAGTGCCGGGATTCGTGAGTGATCCGGTGATTGATACGTCGAGAAACGAGGTGATCCATGCGCATTGCGTATCGGCCACGCGGATGGATGGACCGGATGGGCCCCAGGCGCCTTACACCATTCGCAGCCACATGGAAGACAATAAGGGGGCTTCCCTGCAAGTGCGGATGCGCGTCGGGCAAGTGATTACCTGCGCCAAGATGATCGACCCCGAGACGATGTTGATTTCCACCGGCACCATCACCGACAACCCCGATGTCGACCGCGGTTGCCGGACGAAAATCACCACCCAGGTGGCCGACGCACGTAAGCTTCTCAACAACTACATCGGCGGTTTGCACCGCGTCGTCTGTTATGGCAATCGCCTCCAGGAGATCAAACACCTGGGTACGCTAATGGGCTTCAAGGTGGTCGAGGAATGTTGAGTACATCGGTTAACGGACTTGTTTCCCTGATTGTGTGAGAATATTGATTTATGACCCATCGTGAGCGTGTGCTGGCCGTCTTGAATTATCAGTCTTACGACCGGATGCCCGTCGTCCATTTCGGGTTCTGGAAAGACACCATGAACAAATGGGTGGCCGAGGGGCATATCCGCCAGGACGAGGCGGATAATTGGGTCGATCGCATTCCGGTCGATACCATCGCGCAGAAACTCGGGTTTGATTTCAACTGGTATCGAGCCGCCTCCATCAATGCCTTTCTGCGTCCGCCTTTCGAGGAAACCGTACTTGAGGAGCTGCCCGACGGTTTCCAGAAAGTGCGCGATCAACTGGGGGCGATCGTCCTGCGGAAGCCGGGCACCACCGGTATCCCCGCGGAGGTCGATCATACGCTCAAAACCCGGAAAGATTGGGAAACGCACTACAAGCCGCGCCTGCAATACAGCGATGAACGCATCCACGAGGCCTTGATTCAGGTGAATGATCGCCTGGTCCGCTACGATGAGGGCGGGCTGGACTTTTTGCGGCGCGACGAGCGCGAATACCATTATGGGATTTTTTGCGGCAGCCTGATCGGCGTTATCCGCAACGTCGTCGGCCTGACCGGCCTGACCTATATGTGCATGGATGACCGGCCGTTGGTCAACGAGATGATCGATACAGTGGCGGAGCTTTGTTACCAGTGTCTCAGCAAGGTGTTGGCCGACGGGGCCCGGTTCGATTTCGCGCATATCTGGGAGGATATCTGCGGCAAAAACGGCCCGCTGATTATTCCGGCCATTTTCGAGGAGCAAATCTGTCCGCACTACCGGCGTATCACGGACCTGTTGCGACGACACGATATCAAACTGGTTTCGCTCGATTGCGACGGCTGGATCGATAGGTTGGTGCCGCTCTGGCTGGCCAACGGAGTAAATATCATGTTCCCGATCGAGGTGGGTACCTGGAACGCGAGTCTTGCCCCCTGGCGGGAAAAATACGGGCGCGAGCTGCGCGGGGTGGGCGGCATGGACAAGCGGGTTTTCGCCCGGGATTTCGCGGCCATCGACGCGGAAATCGAACGGCTCCGTCCGCTCATCGATCTCGGCGGTTATATCCCCTGCCCCGATCACCGCATCGCTCCGGACGCCGAATGGGACAACGTCCGATACTATTGCGACCGCCTTCGGGAG
>CAYNYK010000133.1:0-10358 GCA_964401335.1 uncultured Planctomycetales bacterium | reverse complement strand
GATACCGGCCTGAATGACGACTTGCTCCGAGAGAGGAATGAATCGTATGTAAGAAGTAAAGGCAAGCGCGATCAGCGAGAAGGATTCCATATGAATCGCTACGATAACCCATCAGGCCACCGGCAGTCCGCCAAGTGGGGTTCAGGGCTGCTCAGCTTGCAGTTCAAGGCCTCGCTGGTCGTCGTGGGTATCATTCTACTTGTCATTGCCACGGGCATGACTCTAAGCATGCGGGCGATGAACCAGGCGGTGTATGATCGGGAACGCGATTTGGCCCTGGGATGGGCTCGGACCCTGGCGACCAGCATGGCCCATCTGTTATCCGAAGCCGATCCACAACTCCTGGATCGCACTTGCGATCATTTGATAAAAAACGACACCCTGGGCTATCTGTTGATTGCCGATCCGCAAGGAAGAATCGTCGCAACGGCCCAGGCGTCGCCCGGCCTGCTGGACGCCGCTTTACAGGGCCAGGAGTCGATAAATCAGATTGAAATCAACTCAATGGCTCGGCCGCGGCTTGTCCGGATCAACGCATCTAATCGATTGTTCATGGATGTCACCGTGCCGATCCTTTCCCTGGCAAACCATGAGGCCGGTAGGGAAGACGCGGAGCAGATCATCGGATACCTTCGCCTGAGTCTTGACACCACGGATACCAATTTCAAATTGCGGGATATCGCCCGCCAACTCTCGAAAACGGCTATCGTGGCTATTTTGCTTATTGTACCCACCAGTCTCGTGATTGCCCGGCGGGTAGTGGCCCCACTCAATGAACTGGCCCGCACCGCCCGGGCCATCGCTTCCGGCTCAATGGATGCCCGGGCCCCGGTACACTCACGGGACGAGCTTGGCCAGTTGGCCGCTTCGTTTAACACCATGGCCGATCGCATTACCGCAACCCAGATGGACCTGCTTCAACTGAATTCCGAACTGGAGGAGCGGGTTCAGCAGCGGACTCGCGATCTCAAGGAGTTGGCGACCAAGGATCCCTTGACCGGCTTGTATAATCGCCGGCACTTTTCCGAGGTTATGTCTCGTGAGTTCGCCGCCGCCGAACGCTATGATTCGGACCTGACTTGTCTGATGCTGGATCTTGACCATTTCAAGGAGATTAACGACCGTTTCGGGCACGCCACGGGCGACGAAACCCTGATGCTGTTGGCCAAGGCCATTACGGGATCGTTGCGTAGTGCTGACATGGCGGCCCGTTTTGGGGGGGATGAGTTCATCGTCTTGCTACCGCAGACCTCGGCCGATGCGGCCTCGGTGCTGGCCGATCGTATTCTGCGGTCTTTTGTCGAGAAAATGCGTAAAAAATATCCCCATCTGCCTACAACCGTCAGCGTGGGGGCGGCTAGTCTGCGTACCACCCGCGCTCGTTCATCCGAAAGCCTCATCCACGAAGCCGACGTCGCCATGTACAACGCCAAACAAGCCGGGCGCAACCAAGTCGCCGTTGCCCAGCCTGTAACAGCGATATGATTACGTTATAATAGCGACACCATAATCCCAAATCAATATCTATATAATATTATTTATTATATGATCTTATGAACATTTAAGGTTTTCAACAACGAAGTTTTGAATAAATTTCCTTAAAAGCGCTTGCATATTGAACAATTGTATAATACAATTGTATTGCACAGTAATTAACTTTCTCGACATGATCGCGATGGGAGCCGGATATGGGTACGCGAGAGGAATCCGAACGAACCAAAGAGAAGCTGATCGAGGCGGCCGGCGAGATTTTCTCGCAGGTTGGATTTGAGGGCGCGAATGTCCGACAAATTGCGGCACAAGCCCAGGTGGCTTTCGGAACAATTAATTACCACTTCGGCGGTAAAGAAGGACTCTATCGCGCCACCCTTCGTGAAGCCTGTCGCCCGATGGAGGATATCAAGACCGCGGAAAAAATGCTGCTGAGGCTGCCACCGCGAGAAGCCCTTCGCGCGATGGTTCGGGAAATACTGCAAACATTTGCCGCCGAAGATGTGAATTGGCGAGCACGATTGCTCGATCGCGAGTGTCTGGATCTGTCCCCGGCTTTTCGAGAACTGATTCGGGACCATTGGGTACCCGAGCTAGAGTTGTTTTGTCGCATATTAGGCCGGGCGGCGGATTGCGATCCGGGCGATGACGTCGTCTTCCTGGCGGCACTTGAGTTGTACGGGGCGGCCATGACACTCATGACGTATCGTAAATTGATCGAAGAACTGGCTCCCGGACTGGTTGAACGCGTTCGTGCGGCCGACTTCCACGTTGATCGTCTAACAAACCTTGCCATCATTGCTGCGCAATACGGACGGGAAAACAAATGACCTTACCGATCATGAACACAAGCAGATTACCTTTTACTTCCGCGCTTGTGCCGCGTCGGGTTTCACTTGCTCGGGCCAGCCTGGTCCACGAATGGAAACGTTACATAACCGCCGTCTTGGCGGTCGCCTTCTCCGGCTTGCTGGTGTTGGTACAGTTGGGCTTGTTATTGGGCATGTTCGGTACGGTATCCACGATCGTGGATCAGGCCTCGGCCGACATATGGGTGGTAGCCACCCAGACCGAGTCGTTCGATATGGCCCGGGAGGTACCGAGGGAATTGGAAATGCGTTTGCGGGCCCATCCGGACGTCGAGACGGTCCAAACTATGCTCTATAGTTTCGGGAATTGGCGTCGTCACGACAACGGCAAAGCCTCCGTCTATGTGGTGGGGCTTGATGTAACCGTAAACAGCATGTCGATGCCCCGCACTTTCGGCCCGCAATTACGCGAGGCTTTACGAGATCCCGGAGCGGTGGTGGTGGACGAAGCCGATCTGGGTAAACTCGGAGCGGAAATAGGGAGCACCGCGGAAATCAACGGCCAGCGCGTCCACGTCGTCGGTACGACCACGGGCATGCGTTCCATCGGCGGGGCCAATGTGTTCATGTCGATGGCCACCGCCCGGCGGGTGCTCGGCGCCGCGGTGGGCGAGGACAACGCCTATTACCTTATTCGGTTGCGTGAACCTGCCCAGCGTAAGGCCGTGCAGGCCAGGCTTGGACCGCGCGAGGATAAGCCGAGTTACCGGGTGCTGCTTCCGGGGGAGCTCAGTGTCATGTCCCAAACGTACTGGTTGTTCGAATCCGGGGCCGGCGCGGGCTTCGGTTTCTCAACCGTGTTGGGACTGCTTGTCGGGGTCACGATTACCAGTCAAACCCTGCGCGGAGTCATCCTGGCTACCTTGCGAGAGTACGCGACGTTGCGGGCCCTTGGCATCTCCCTGAGTGCGTTGCGCGCGGTGGTGATGGAACAGGCATTCTGGGTCGGCGTAGCGGGTTTGTTGGTAACGGCAGGGCTTACCCTCGGTGTCTGGTTGGCGGCCTCGGCGAGCGCGGTGGCCATCGTCTTTCCCTGGTGGACGCTCGCCTCCGCCACGGTGTTCACCCTGGCGGTCGCCCTGGCTTCCGGCCTCTTGGCCTTGCAGCCGCTGTACCGCACGGAACCGGCGGAGTTATTGCGATGAGTACGCTATCAGCCCCACTCACCGATGCGAAAGACCACGCGAAAGCCGGCAAATGCACGATCCTCGGACGCGATCTGCGGCGTTCCTTCGGTACAGGAGCGGTAGTGAACCACGTGCTCAAGGGCTTGTCGATCGAAGTGCGGCCTCGAGAGCTGACCCTGATCGTCGGTCCTTCGGGCTGCGGAAAAAGTACCCTGCTGGCCGTGTTATCGGGTTTGTTGCGGCCAGACGGTGGTAAGGTAACCGTGCTTGGCATCGATCTCTGGGAACTACCGCCCGCCGCGATTGACGCCTTTCGGCTAATACATTGCGGATTTGTCTTTCAGGGTTTCAATCTTTTCGCAGCATTGACCGCCCTCGAACAGGTCATGCTGCCCCTGAACTACGCGAGCGTGACCGGTTCCGAGGCGCGTGCGAAAGCCTTGGCCGCATTGGTCGACGTCGGTCTGGAACACCGGATTGGTCTGCGGCCGGGGGAACTTTCAGGCGGCGAGAAACAAAGGGTCGCCATTGCCCGGGCCCTGGTCAAGAATCCGGAACTGATCTTCGCCGATGAACCGACCAGTGCGCTGGACAAGGAAAACGGCAGACTGGTGGTGGAGTTGCTGCATCGGGCGGCCACGGAGCGCGGAGCAACCGTATTATGCGTGACCCATGATCCGCGGTTGATCAACTATGCCGACCGTGTTATCCGCATCGAGGACGGGCGGATCACCGCCGACGATCGGCGATAGGAAACCTGGGCTGAATTGAGAGGCGCGACATCGTGACCCGAATCCGAAAAGCCATCCTGTTCATCTTTCTTTTCCTGGGACTGGCCCTGGGCGTAACCTGTATTAAATCAGACGCGGGCGATGCGGCCGCGCAGACCGGAGCAACGGCGATGACCAAAATCCCGCTGAAGGTTGTCGCCCGCGGCATCGTGGATGTCGAGGGCGGTCTGATTCAGATCGCCGCAGCGCGTGACGGCATTATACGGGAGGTGCGTGTCGAAGAAGGGCAATTCGTGCGTCAAGATGATATACTGCTCGTGGTGGACGACCGCGCGGCGCGGGTCGCGCTCGAAGTTCTCGACGCCGAGCGCACACAGGTCGAATTGGCCATCGAATGCGCTCGGGTGCGCCTCGCGACCGCGGAGCGCGAGGTGGACAGACTCGAACGACTGCGGTCTCATGCCGCGGCAACGACGAAAGAGCTGGATGATGCTCGCGATGTCCTGCGACTGGCCCGGGCGGAATTGGCCGAACGCACCGCCGCCCTAGAAACCGCCCGCCGTAGGTATGCCCAAGGCGAATACGAGCGGGAACGACATACGGTGCGCGCGCCGGTCGATGGTGTCGTGGTGCGCCGCTTGGCGCGGCCGGGCGACGGCACGTCCACGTTGAACGTTACGACGCTGTTCTGGCTGGCTCCGGCCCGGCCCCCGATCGTCCGCGCGGAAATCGAGGAGGAATGGGCCCGACAGGTCGCGCCAAGGCAGTCGGTAAGCATCTTCGTGGAAAACGATACCACGGAAACCTTTGCCGGTCACGTTGTGCGCGTCGGACGCACCTTCGGGCCCCGACGGGCCACGGTATACGACGCGCGCGAGCGAGTGGACGTGCGCGTTGTGGAAACGATCATTGAATTCGAGGGAACTCCACCGGCACTGCTGCTCGGACAGCGTGTTTTCGTTCGCATCGACACCGCGGATTCAAATAGCGGGCGGACAGGAACCTGATCGATGGCGTCAGGTGGAGCCGATCATTTTGCATTGTTAAATGGGAAACGCGCGGCCGGTTTCCGCTCCGTTCCGCCCGCGTTGCTTGCGAATATAGGCTGTCAGCCGACGCCACGCGGCTTGCGGATCTTATCGGCCCGGTTGATACCGGCCTGATAGATGGATTTGAATTCTTCCCCGGTGATATTCAGACGGGCGGCGATGCGTGCCAGGATATCGCGTTCCGGCTCGCTAATCTGACCGTCTAGGCGGGCCTGGGCGACCAGTATTTCAAAGGCCGTGCGCGCGCTCTCCGGCGATTGCATGATAATTTGATCGGCTATGGAAGTATCGCCCCGGCGCGCTCGATCCAACATGGCTTCCAGCGATGCCTGACCTACCCCGACACGTGCGGCCAAACCCATCACCACGCCGAATTCAGACTTGCTGATATTCCGGTCGGCCAAGGCCAACGCTATGGCGGCTTTAAGCAATTCGAGCCGTTCCAGATCTTTCATGGGGTAAACCTATCCGGCCAAAACGGCCTCGGGTTTCCGGGCATAACGTTCGGCAACCACGCGCTTGGCCAATCCGACAAGATAGAAAGAGCCGGCGATGCAAATGATATCCTCGCGCGTTACCGCCCGCTCGGCGATATCCAGGGCATCTTCCAGCCGTTCGGCTACCTGAGCCATTTTACCGCTCATTTCCATATATTCGGCCGCCAAATCGTGCGGATCGGCGCTGCGCGGAGAACCGGTAACGGTAAAGATGGCCTTATCCGCTCCCAATTGGACATGCCGTAACATGCCGGAAATGTCCTTGTCGGACTGACAACCAAAAATCACAATCATGGAATCGTAGGGGATGTTTTGTCCGATGGCCCGCATCAGGGCTTCTACGCTGGCGGCGTTGTGCGCGCCGTCGACGAGAATCCGCGGCATCTCGTTAATGATTTCCATGCGTCCCGGCATCCGGGCCCGAGCCAATCCGTCAATAACATCTTGATCGCTGATCGCCAATCCCCGTTCTTTGAGGACGGCAATAGCACTGAGGGCCAAACCGCAGTTGATCGCCTGATGGTCTCCCATCATCGGCACCGCCAGATGTTCAAAGCGAGTATTGGCGGTGGTCAGGCTAACCCGCGTATGCGGACCGATCGGGCGTGACGACTCAAAACGATAGCTGAACTCGATCTCCTTGCCCGTAAAATAAATCGGGGCCTTAACTTTTTCCGCGGCTTTCTGCAGGACTTTACGCACCTCTTTGTTTTGCGGCGCACTGACCACGGGAATGCCTGGTTTGAAGATACCGGCCTTTTCTTCCGCGATCTTCTCCAGCGTCGAACCAAGCTGGTTAACGTGGTCGTAACTGATACTGGTGATGATGCAGATGTCGGGACGGATAATGTTCGTCGAATCCAGTCGTCCACCCAACCCGGTTTCGATCACCGCGAAATCCACTTTTTGCTCCGCAAAATACATAAACGCGGCGGCCGTCAGGATTTCAAAGAAAGTCGGCTCATCCTTGGCCAGTCGTTTCACCACCGGAGCAATTCTGGCCATGATCCGGGTCATCTCCGCCTCAGAGATCATCTCCCCGTTAATCTGAATCCGTTCTCGAATGTCCAAGAGATGGGGTGAGGTATAGAGCCCTACTTTTAATGAGCCCTGGCTGAGCATGGAAGCCAGCATCGTCGCCGTTGAGCCTTTTCCCTTAGTTCCGGCGATGTGGATACACCGCAACTTCTTCTGCGGATTACCCAAGGCCGCAACGAGGCGATTCATTCTGGACAAATTGAAATTAATAGAGTTATAGCCAACCCGAGTCATTTCCTCGTAGTTGGTCATCGCATTCAGGAAATTCAGCGCCGATTGGTAGGTCTTGACCGTAATCGGCACTTTTTTCCGAGCCGTTGCTCGAACGTTCATCGACCGTGCCATATGGGCAGTATCCTACAAAAATCCAAGCCAACAGTCAATAGGAGTATAGCGCCATCTTTGAACAAGGATACGATTTTCGATTCTTAAATGATTTATCCTATTGATAAATATGATGATAGGTCATTGACCAGCCGGTATGATACAGCTATAAAATGCCGAAATATTACTATATGATGACTTTTATGCAACTGGTGCCACTATATATAGGTGGATCACAATGAAGCACAAGAGCCTAAAAAATTGAATTTTATTTAAGGTTGAAATATTTTAGTTAGCTCACTATAGCAAATTGGGGACCGTAACAGAACCGGTGGTCTAATTGTGTTAATTAAAAGGCCTTGTTGATCTTATTGGTCAAGATGATATCGGAACCATATGTCATGTCCCAATCTGGTCATCTTGTATTTTTTCTCTTGGTCAACTACTGACTTTGGTCGAAAATCAAGATCAATGAGTCCTTTTTTTGAATGGGGTGAAGTTTACCCTATCTGATGGTGCAACTTGGCCGAATGGTAAGGTAAATATATAATTGGATGAGGAATAGGGATGCATCAGAAAGAATCCCCGCGATGCCCCGGCGAGAAATACCGCGGTGCGGGTTAAGAAGTAGTCAAAAAGCCGGAAGATTCCCCCACTCGTGCTCGGTTAATGATCTTTGCTTTTTGTCCTTGACATGCAATGGATCAGCCCCGGAGGGGGTTGGTCTTTGTTACCAGTGATTTAAGGAGCTCTCATGCCTTTGGTCTTACCGTTTCGCAGATCATACTTGACAATACCGATGACCTGGATGATCGGTTTTATCTTCTTGTTACCGATCGTAGTCGAGGCCGACACCCAGCCTACCGCAGTTGTCTCGGACCAGAATCAACAGTGGAAGGATGGTTTAGCCCTGATTGGCAAGGGCAAATTTGACAAGGCCCTGTCACTCATCGGACGTCTCGCTGACCAGCCGCCTACCGATGCACCGGTATGCCAAGTAAAAAAATGGCTGACGGCTTATGAGCAAATGCGAGCCGAGCGGGCTTCGCGTGTCACGGCGGATTACGAACTCTATGTCAGTTGGGTGAAAGAAGATATCGCCCAGTCCGCGAAGGATTCCAACAAGGCCTGGTGGTTGCAGGCGGTCAAGGATACCAGCAAGGCCTACAACAGCGCCCCGGACGAGCAAACGTTTCGTGAAGCGGCTTGGTTGAAAGAGGTAGTTGATGGCGCGGTCAACGCGGCCGGTGCCTACGAAACGGAAGGAAAATGGTACAAGGCCGCGGGGATTTACCTTCATCTGGCCGATATATTCCCGCAGAATAAAGAATACCGCACGGCCCTCGAGCGTTGCCAGGCGCACATTCAACTCGAATACGCCTACACCCCGGAAGCCGACTGGAAAACGGAAGTAGCCAACATCGAGGCCCAGATGGCGCGCGACGCCTTCCGGAAAATCTACAGTGAATATATCAAGGTTCCGGATTTCCGGGCGATGGCCATTTCCGCCCTGGAGCAGGTCCTGCGGATGGCCAACGAACCCAAGCTGGCCGAGGTTTTTACAACGATGGCCGACGCCGACAACGTCAAGATGTTCAGCAGCAGGGTCACGGTGTACCTGAAGAAGGCTGAGCGCGAGGAGCAACTGACCTGTGGCCAACTGATCGATATTTTCGATCAAATCCTCAAGATCAATCAGGAAACCCAACTTATTCAACCCCAATCCGCCTTGATTCGCGAATTCGTGAGCGGGGCCTTGCGCCCGTTGGACAAATATACCGACATGTTATGGCCGGTGGACATCGACGAGTTCAATAAGCATACGCAGGGGAAATTCAGCGGGGTGGGGATTCGTATCCAGAAATTGCCCAAAGGCCCCATTAAAGTCATCTCTCCCCTGGAAGACACCCCCGCTTATCTGGCCGGTCTGCAACCGGGAGATCTTATCATCAAGATCGAGGGGGAACCGGCTAAAAAGTTTTCCATCCGCAAAGCGGTCAATGCCATCACTGGCGAGCCGGGCACATTTGTTCGGCTGACCATTCGACGACCGACAACGAAAGAGGAATTCGAGGTCCGGCTCCAGCGCCAGGTCATTACCATCTACACGATCAAGGGATTCGCCCGCGACGAACAAGGCAAATGGAAGTACATGATCGATCCGGACAACAAGATCGCTTACCTGCGCCTGACCAATTTCACGGAAACCAGCACGGACGAACTTCGGGAGGCCATTACCGGCCTGCTCACGGAGGGGATGCGGGGATTGATTCTGGATCTGCGCGACAATCCGGGCGGGACCCTCAAGGCGGCGGTTGAGGTCTCCAACCTGTTCCTGGAAAATGACAAACTGATCGTTTCAACCAAGGATCGTAACGGCAAACCTTGGGAAGTTTCCGCTTCCGGCAAGGCCCATTTCAGCGATTTTCCGATCGTCGTGGTGGCCAACTCCGTCAGCGCCAGCGCGGCGGAGATCGTCACCGGCGCCCTGCAAGTGCATAAACGGGCCCTGATCGTGGGTGAACGAACTTTCGGCAAAGGCAGTGTTCAGCAGGTGCTGCAACTCAACACCACGCCGCCGGCCTATCTGAAACTGACCACCGCTCACTATTACCTGCCCAACGGTCGTTGTCTGCATCGGGAGGAGGACTCCGTCACCTGGGGCGTAGATCCCGACATTCCGGTCAAGCTCGTCCCCAAGGAAAACTACAAAATCCGCGAACAACGAATGAAAACGGACATTCTTAAAGGGAAGGATCAGGACACGCTTACCGACGAGGACATTCGCAATGTGACGGATGATGCGGCCTCCACCCGCACCGCCCCGACGGACGAAGATGGAAACGAAGAATCGGTCGACCTCGAAGATTCGGAAGAGATCGGAGCTCTCGAGGATCCCGAAAGCGAGGCGGAGGAGGACAAATTGAATATCGTTCGTGATGACAAGAACCTCTTCCCGGACGAGCTCGATCTGCAACTGGAAACCGCCCTGCTGATGATGCGCATCCGTCTGGCCAGCGGGCAAGCCTGGGAATTGGGCCCGCCCCCCATCGCCGCAGCCACCGGTACCCCGAAAGGTTGATGGGAATCAAGGAAAAAGCTTTCGAAATACATAATAGACTGTAAACTCATCAAGTGTTCGCTCAATGAAATATAGGCCTAAGTAACTGGTTGATTCAGGGCAATCGCATCTAAATTCCCTGGCATAGAACCCGGGCCAAGTAGTCCTCCC
>CAYNYK010000132.1:0-11047 GCA_964401335.1 uncultured Planctomycetales bacterium | reverse complement strand
CGGTCGGCTTGGGGCGTCCATGATTCTCCGGTCGGCGGCAGGCATAAACCGGAAACAGACCACCAAAGCGGTTACTCGTCCGTGACAGTCTCGCTCCATCCTTCGATTCCGTTACGAGTGGGTGCGTGGCAGTTTTGGCGGGTAGGATTGTACCAGTTGATTCGTCGTTCATCGGCCCAAGCGGTCCAGACCATACCCTGAAAGTCTCCTCCGCCCCTGCCGTGGCGGACAGGGAAAGCCAGTCTTACGTCCAAGGGTACCGCCTCAGATGGCTGCGTCGCTTCCCCCCCTGTGGCTACAACCGCCGCTCCTGATACGGTTTCCGATGTTATCCACAACTGGGCGGAGCGAAAACAAGCCATCCTTCGCCGGCCATTGCCGTTACGAACCCCGCTTGGACGCACCCAAAACCACTCCGGTATCGGGATTTGCGTTGACGGGCCGGGCAACTATAATTTGCACCCGTGGATCCCGGATTTTCGGTCCCTCCAGAGACGCGATCTTCCGCGACCCACCCAGGGATGGATACATGCCCCAGCGCGGCGCGCGGTAGCGGTGATAACTCCCCTGATCGGAGGCAGCCAATGGCGATCAAGAAGTTCGAGATTAGGGCTTATGGCCTATTTAGCTTGTTCATGGCTTGGGTATTGTTGGCGGTCCCGCCTAACCGAGCGACCTGGGCTCAGATAAGCGACGCGGCCAATGAGGAGCTGGAGGCCCCTTCAACGGAATCCGAAGAGGAACCGACCTCTCAGACCGAAGAGGTTGAGGCTCCTGTCGAGGAGGGTCCGAGCCAGGATGCCACGATTGATCAATTATTGTCTGATTATCTCCATTTCGCCCTCATCGGCCGTTTTGACGTGGCGGATAAGCAATACGCAACGAACCTATTGGCCAGGCCGGAATTGAACCCCCTGAACGATGAAGCGGCCGATGCCTTGGCCGCCTACACCGCCAAACATCAGAAGGCGGTTGAGACTTTGATCTTGTTGGTGAATAACGAACAGATCGGGGCGAACGCCCAAAAAATCCTCGGACTTATCCGCGAGGCCCATCGTCGGCAACGCATGAAACCTGAGGGAATCAAGGCAAATATCAAACTGCTGGGCGGTAACCCGATGCAGCAAAGCGTGGGGCTGGAGCGACTGATCGATTCCGGTGAGTATGCCGTACCCTGGATGCTTCAGGCATTAATCGATCCGAACCAGAAAGATCTTTACCCCTATATACTTAACGCTTTGCCCAAGCTGGGGCGTAATGCCGTCAATCCGTTGATTGCTGCTCTGCGTACGCGAAATGCGGTGGTTCGGCTGGCCGTCATCGAAACGTTGGGAAAGCTTGGTTATACTCAGGCTGTCCCCTACCTTCAGCTAATCGCCTCCAGTGATGAAGAGGCCCCGGCCACCCGTAAAGCGGCGGCCATGGCCATCGAGCGGATTTCGGGGGGGCGGCCGGAAATCATGAAAGCTTCGGCTATTCAACTGTTCAACGATCTGGCTGAGCAATACTACCGGGAAGTCGATACGGTCAGCCCCGATCCGCGCGAGGAACGGGTGAACGTTTGGGTATTCCGCGATAAGGCGGACCCCCGCGAGGATCCCGTGGCCCCCATTGAGGTGCCCCGAACAATCTATGGAATGATCATGTGTATGCATTGCTGCGAGGCATCCCTTCGACATTCTTCCAATCAGCCTACGACCCTGGCCCTATGGCTGGCGGCCAATTTCCGTCGCGAGGCACGGCTGGGCATGGATGTGGAGTCGGAGGAGCCGAATGAAGCTGCCGCCCTGGATCGCACGCGACCGGAAGGCTTTTTGCGCAGCATCTATTACGCCCGTATCGCCGGTCCACGGTATAGTCAGATCGTCTTGCGTCGAGGCCTCGCGGACAAGGATCGTGACGTGGCTCTGGGAGCGGTCGCGGCGCTGAACGCCACCACCGGTCCCGTGGCCCTTGTGGAACCGTTGGATGCGCAAAGCATGAGTTTGGCGGAGGCTTTGTGGTTCCCGGACATACAAGTGCGGGTTAAGGCGGCCTTGGCTTTGGGTAAAATGACTCCGCGTGTCGAGTTTCATGGCGCCGGTGAAGTGGTGCCCACCCTGGCAACGGCCCTGACCTTGACCGCAACCCAATATTACCTCGTAGTGGACCCGCAGGCCGAGACCCGTGAAAGCATACAAAGAGACCTGATGGCCTCCGGAGCAACGGTGCTTGCGGCGGAACAGTTGACCGTTGCCCTGGACCAGGCCCGTCGTCAGTTATCCCATCTGGACGGCATATTTTTGGCCACGGATGTGGACCGCCCCAAGGTGATGGAAGCGGTTCAGCAACTGGCCGGTGATAAACGCTTCGGCTTGGCCCCTATCGTGCTGATCATCAAGCAAGGCGGTACCGAAGCGGCCAATCGAATAATGCAAATGGATCGTCGCGTAGGTAGTGTTCTGATGCTATCCGCGGCGGACGGTAAATTGGAACCTGACTTCACCAAGCTGCTCCTGCAGGAAAGGGATAAGATATCCGCAAGGTATGGTTATACCGAACTGTCGCCGGAAACCAGTCTGGAACTCGCTTTGAAGGCCGCGGAAACCCTGCGTGATTTGGCCCTAAGCCAAGGGCAGCACGTGTGCGATGTCATGGCGGCCCAGAATGCCTTGTTGGCCGTGTTGGGCCATTCCTCCGATGAGCTTCGGGAAGCTTCCCTTGGTGTCCTGGCATTGCTGCCATCGGCCGAGGCTCAGCAAGGTATAGCCCGGGCAGCTTTGGACGGCACGGCCGGGGAGGAATTGCGACTCAAGGCTTTTACCGCTTTGGCGGATTCAGCCCGGCGTTTTGGTCCGCTCTTGGATCCGCCCACCTTGGAGGCCGTGCTCAAAACCGCTTTGCAGGATGAGAATGTTGCTTTGCGAACGGCGGCAAGCAAGGCAGTCGGGGCCATGAACCTCCCTGCCCCGCAGGCAGCGGATATCATCCTCCGCGCGAAATCGTAGATTATTTTATATTCGCGGTTTGAAAGCCAAAGCTTGCTCCTGTGACCAGATGCCGGGGATCATGGTGTTACACTTTGGGCAACGGCCGTTTTGAATACGGTTACTGGCCACGCGGAAACCTATTCGGCGGATCAGTTCCTCTCCACATGCATGACAATAGGTGTTTTCACCGGGATGGCCGGGAATGTTCCCCGCATACACATAATGCACTCCGGCATCGAGAGCGATCTGCCGAGAACGTTCGATAGTGGCTACCGGAGTGGCGGGCAAATTGGTGACCCGGTAGGTCGGGTGAAAACGGGTGAAATGCATGGGCACGTCGGGACCGAGGTTTTTCACGACCCAGGCACTCATATCGCGAATTTCGTTTGGCGAGTCGTTCAGAGTGGGGATGATGAGGATGACCAACTCGAACCAGATGCCGATATCTTTGAGGGTTTCCAGGGTTTCCAGAACCGGGCGCAAACGGCCGGCGCACCATTTGCTGTAAAATTCCTCCGAAAACGCCTTGAAATCGATTTTCACGCCGGTCAGATGGCGGCATAATCGCCGCATCGGTTCCTCCTGAATGTACCCGTTGGAGATCATGACGCTGCCGATTTTGTTTTCCCTGGCCAATGCGGCGGTGTCGTGCATGTACTCATAAAAAACCACCGGTTCGGAGTAGGTATAGGCGAGGGTCAGGCAACGATTGGCCCGGCATAGCTCAATCAGCTTTGCGGGGGTCACGACGGTACTGGACACCTGCTCAGGCCGAAATTGGCTGATCTGCCAGTTTTGGCAAAACTTACATTCAATGTTGCAGCCGGCGGTGGCCAGGGAATAAGCACCGGAGCCGGGCAGATAATGAAAGAGGGGTTTTTTCTCTATCGGATCGGCGTTTTGGGAACAAAGGGGGCCATATACCAGCGTTTGATATTCACCTCCCTGATTTTCCCGTACGCCGCAATAGCCGCGCTCAACATCCGCGACTTCGCACTCACGAGGACAGAGTGTGCATAAGACCCTTCGCTCCGGCCGCTTTTCCCAGAACATGGCCGGATGACGAACGACGCCTTCCAGCGATGGGCCGGCTGGCTGACTGGTAACCGCCGCGTCCTGACCTAATGTATGGCCGGCACTGAACGCGCAGGCGGCACATCCCAGCCCGACGCGAAACAGATCACGGCGGGTCGGACAAGCCCGTCTATTTTCGAGGTCGCCCATTCTACACCTCGATACGTTCGATTTTATTCAGATCGGCCGTTCCCATGCCCCGCGCGGCTGCGGTAGCTATATGCACGGTAGGCCTACGGTCGCGGGCTAGAGGTTTCAATCCTTTGGCTGCCCGTTCTTTTTCCAGAATGTCCGCGCCTACCGCGTCAACCGCCACGATATCATGCCCAACAATCAATCCGCCGAAAGGCCATACATAGTCCTCGTGTCGCTGCGGTCCGGCGTTGTATTGCGCGGTGATTGCGTCGCACACGGTCAGTTTCCATTTGGGTCTTATGTAACGATGTCCGGCTACGTCGGCGATATAGGGATCACAATTATGTTCGTGATACTTATTGGGGTTATGAATCGCTCCGTACCAGTTTTTCAAACCGAGCGATACGCCGGCAAGATTGTGGTCCTTAAGGATCGGTACGCAGATCAATTTATCCACCTGCGCGGCGACGATGCGGGAAAAACATGAGCCGATCTCTCCGCTGATTTCAACCTTGGGCAGGTAACCACTGCCGTAACGCTCCGCATCCGTACCGTAGCAGCGCACCTGGTCGCCGGACTTGCTTATTTTGAAACCGGCCTTGGCCAGTTCGACGTCGAAACGGTCCCAGATAATGATATTTTCCGGACGAACGTCCGCAAGGCGAAGACCGGCCACGATCGCGTTGACCACCTGCGGCCGGGTGGAGAACCCCAGCGTATTGACTTTGATCCCCACGCGATCGGTTGGGCTAAACAGACGCTGCCAGGCAAGGACCGGATCTTCCACCCCAAACAACTTCTGCATTGACGCGTTAAGCAGTCGGATCAGCAGATCCTGATGCTCGTCCAGTTTTCCGCGCGTGATTTTTTCATCCCGGGCAATCACCACCCGAGCCGTTGACGTAACCGGCTTTTCGTCGGCCAAGGCGGGCCGCCATTTACCTGCAAGTAAACAACCCACGGTAACGGCGCTCTGAGAAATAAATTGTCGTCGGGTATGGCGTTTCGGCATCATCAATCCCTACTATGGACAATAATCACGGTTCCCCGTTGGGTGTCGGTTCGCCGAAAACCTCGGCCTCAAACGAGTATAAAGCGGCTTCGGGGCGTTTCCAAGCGTTGCTGGGTAACCCGGCCTTTCCGCAAACCATTTGGAGAAACATCTCTCGCGTCCAGCCTCGTTCATAAGCCACCTGTGGAAGCAAGACACCCCGATACAGCCCAAGTTCGATGAGCAAACCGTCGCGCCCGATGACGATTTCGTCGGTTTTTTCCACGCGTTTCAGCGGGGTCAGATAGCTGATTTCGAAATGGATCTGTTTCAGTTCCGACACGGTCACGGGGTTGTTTTGAAAACGCGAATCCTGGCAGGCGTTGATGGCATTGCGGATGACGGCCGCATAGAGCGGGCCGTCGGCTGTCATATTGCCGATACAGCCGCGGAGTTCGCCTTTATTCTGCATGGTCACGAAGCAGGCCCCCGGTGCACGTAGATTGGCCGAAAACTGATCGGGTGACACTTCGGGTGGTTTCTGGCCACTGAGATACGCCTCCGCCGTCATGCGGGCCAGTTGCAACAATTTAGTCCGTTCCGCTTCACTGAGCTTGCCAGGCCGAGGAATATAAACGACGGACAGGTAGCTGACACTATGGCTCCAGTCGCTGGTTTGCCGGCCGGAGGTATCGGCGGCGGCCTGAATACCCGTCGCTCCGCCCTTCATGGATAAGATGCGCAGAAGCAGCCGGATCGGCTCGTGGCCGCAGATGGTGTCGTGGGTATCGGCCAAATGTTGGACAAAACCGTCGTAATCGCACGCCAGCAGCGGAGCCGCCGCCTTTTTCAACAATGCGTCGAGCTTTTCGGGTATGTCCCTGTCGAAAGGGGTGTAATTGAAATTCGGACCGAAATGAGTGAAATCGCTGCTGGCGACCAATAGGGTTTTGTTGTCCACAAAAGGTAAAAGTGTTTGAGCAACCGCGGTGCATTCTTCATCGGAAAGTTGGCCGACATAAAGCGGCACCAGCCGAAAATCCTTCACCACTTTCTGAAGATAAGGAAGTTGAAGTTCGAGGGAATGTTCGCGGTGATCGATTCCCGGCCGGCTTTGAAACAACTTTGCCTTGAGCAATTTATCGATCACCTCTCGATCGACGGGTACCTCGCCAAGCGGCGTCTTAAACGCGCTGTATGTACCGGCGACATCAACACCGTGGTAAGCGGTTGCATAACGGTGGCTAAAGGCCAATACCATTATCCGCTCATACTTTTGCCCTTCGAGACAACGGTAAGCCGCGGCCGCAACCGGCCCGCTGAACCGATAACCGGCATGTGGCGCAATGATCGCCGCCACTCGACCGTCTATTTTGGGGGGCGTGGCTTCGGCAAGAAAACGATCGATCAGGCCGTTCAGCTGCGCAGGCGAAGAAGGATACCAATCACCGGCGCTGTAGGCTTCACGAACCGTCAGGGTTTCCTCAGCCTGGACGGCGGCAACCCCGGCCAGAGCCAGGATCCCTGAAACAAATACGGCGCGAAGGGATGCTCTTTTCATGGGGGTTCTCCTGCCATGATGTTCCATACTATTTTACCATAAGTATGCCTCAACGGGCAGAGCCGGCTGTACAATACCGGTGATATCCAGATAGGATTTGATGATGCGGATACTTGCCCTTGAACCCTACTACGGCGGCAGCCACCGGGCGTTTCTGGACGGTTGGGCGGCCCACGGCCGACATGAATGGACCGTACTCGGTCTACCGGCCTTCAAATGGAAATGGCGCATGCGGCATGCGCCGATCACCTTCGCCGACGAGGTCCAACACCATCTTAACGCCGGTCGGAGGTGGGACCTGCTTTTCTGCTCGGACATGTTGAACTTGGCGTTATTTCGAGGGTTGGCCCCGGCAAAAGTCCGTAACCTGCCAACGGTTATTTATTTTCATGAAAATCAACTGACCTATCCGCTCCGCTACGAGAGCGAACGAGATTACGAATTCGTTATGGCCAATCTGACCAGCGCGCTGGCGGCCGAGGCGGTCTGGTTCAACTCGGCTTTTCACCGCGATACTTTCTTGGCGACCATCCCCGGCTTTCTGCGGCGGATGCCGGATTATCAGCCGTTTAATATCGTCGAACGAATCTCCGCAAAAGCGCAGATTTTTCCGCCGGGAATTGACGAATTTCCACCTCGTGGCCGGCGTCCACCTGGACCTTTACATATCCTCTGGTCCGCACGTTGGGAACACGATAAAAATCCCGATCTGCTTTTCGAGGCCCTGGACATCCTGAAATCCAGAGATGTCGATTTCCATCTGAGTGTGCTGGGTGAGCAATTTCGCGACAGCCCGGAGGTGTTCAAGCAGGCCCGCGAGCACTTCCACGCACACATTCGGTATTGGGGATATCAGGCGGAACGGGCGGACTACATGCGGGTATTGGGCGAAGCGGATGTCATCGTATCCACCGCAGCGCATGAATTTTTCGGGATCAGCGTGCTTGAAGCGGTGGCCGCCGGTTGTTATCCGGTTTTGCCGCTGCGTCTGGCGTATCCAGAGATTTTTCGCTCGACCCCCGACATGGATACGACCGAGTTTTTTTATGAATGTCATGCCGAGTCGCTGGCGGTAAAGCTTGCAGAATTGGCGAAACACCTGGCTAGTGGCAATCTGTGGTCTGGCGATCCCGATTGTGGCCGACTCTTGACCGCCCCCTACGCCTGGAAAGAAAGGGCATCAGCCATGGATACGGCGGTTGAGTCTTTGATCAGCCGGCGGACAGGGTAAAAATACCCTTTGTAAAAACGATAAAGTCGGGCGCTCCCGGCACTTGTACTTTTTGTGGCTTCCAAGTAATCTATGGGCCTGTGGGTGTGGTTGTCCGCCTCCTCACGGGAGTTTTCTTGCCGACGTAGCTCAGCGGTAGAGCACAGCTTTCGTAAAGCTGGGGTCGTGGGTTCAAATCCCACCGTCGGCTTATTTTATTCAGTATTTGCGAATTTGCGGTGCCCCATATAAAATACCTAAATCCCCCAGATTGACTATTTTTTTCCTTTCGCTCGCTGGTTGGCAAAAAACTTGCCAAGCAGTCCGGCGCATGTATCGGCCAGAACACCGTGAAATACCTCGACTCGGTGATTGAGTCGTCCCTCCTCGACGATGTTGTAAACCGAACCGCAGGCCCCCGCTTTCGAGTCAAACGTGCCAAACACAAGCCTCTTGATCCGGGCCAGTACAATCGCCCCCGCACACATGACGCATGGCTCCAGGGTCACATAGAGGGTACAGTCCTCTAACCGCCATGATCCCAACGCTGCCGCCGCCGCAGTCAGGGCAATCATTTCGGCATGGGCCGTCGGATCCTGCAACAACTCGCGCTGATTACGCCCACGGCCAATGATGGCGCCACGACGGACAATCACCGCTCCCACCGGCACATCCTCACTTTCGAGGGCTGCTTCCGCCTCGGCTATCGCCTGGCGGATCATGCTTTCATCAAATTGGTCATCGTTATTTTTGGGGGGACTCATCGCGACCGCCGTTTTTGAGACGGGCCGTGCCCGCCGAGGTTATTGCGCCAGCTTATCAATGTCCGCCACGATGGCTTTTATCCGAGCCGTTGTATCAGCCTGGGCTTTGGGCAGATCGTCGCCTGGCGCGCGGGTGAGAATATAGAACTTGATCTTGGGTTCCGTTCCACTCGGACGCGCGATCACTCTGCTGCCATCCACCAGGCTGAACATCATTACGTTACTGGCCGGGAGATCATATTGTTCGATCAATTCACCGGTGCGGATATCCCGGTTTTGGCCGGTTTCAAAATCCGCCACGGCCACTACTTCGATTCCGCCCACGGTTTTCGGCGGACGAGAGCGGAAATTGTCCATCATCTCCGCTATTTTGGCGGCCCCCTCCTTACCCGGCAGGGTGATATTTCTGGCCCCTTCCTGATAGTACCCGTAACGTCGAAACAAATCCGTCAACACCGCGTGCAGTCCTTTGCCCTCCTCGGCAAAGACGGCGGCCATCTCCGCGATATATGCGCTACTGGTCACCGCGTCCTTGTCGCGGACAAACGTGGCGGGCATATAGCCGTAACTTTCCTCGGCCCCAAAGATATACGTGTGGCTTGGTTGCCCGGCCCGACGGGCCTCCTCAAATTGTCCGACCTTCTGCCCGATCCACTTGAAGCCGGTTAAAACCTCAACAACTTCCGCGCCATAGGACCGGGCAATGTCCTTCATCATGCTCCCGCTGACCACCGTGGTAACCAGGGCCGCGTCGGCTGGAAACGTCCCGTTGCGCTTGCGCTGCTCGCAGATGTAATAGGTCAGCAAGGCGGCAATACGGTTGCCGGTCAATAGTTCAAAATCCCCATTCGGCCCGCGAACGGCTATGCCCACCCGGTCGCCGTCCGGGTCGGTAGCAATCACCAGATCGGCTCCTTCGCGTCGGGCCAGCTCGATCCCCAAATTCAAGGCGGCCCCTTCCTCCGGGTTGGGCGAATGGACGGTGGGAAAATCGCCGTCAGGTACGGCCTGTTCGGGCACTTCGATCACTTGCTGAAACCCCCGGCGACGCAAGGCTTCCGGAACCAGCACGCCGCCCGTGCCATGTAAACCGGTAAAGACGATTTTTAGATTGCGGCCGTGCTTGCGGCACAGTTCGGGTTGCAGGCAAGAGGCTTGTACCTGTTGCAAAAATGCTTCGTCCACATCCCGACCCGCGGTCTTGAGAAGGCCCTCCGCCCGCGCTTGTTCCGGTTCCATTACCCGCACCTTGCTGAAACCGCCGACAGCGCGGACTTCGCGGATGATATTCTCATCGTGCGGCGGCACAACCTGCACGCCGTCGCACCAGTACGCCTTGAATCCGTTATATTCTTTCGGATTGTGGCTGGCGGTAATCACCACCCCGGCGGCACAACCCAGATGCCTAACCGCGAACGAAAGTTCCGGGGTAGGGCGTAAAGACTCGAACAAATAGGCCGTGATCCCATTGCCGGCCATGACACATGCCGTGCGCAAAGCGAAGGCATCGCTCATCCGTCGGCTGTCGCGGGCGATGATCACTCCCGCTTTCTTCGCCGATTCACCCTGGGCGGCCACATAGTTGGCCAACCCCTGGGCTGCCGCCCCCACCGTGTAAATATTCATCCGGTTCAGCCCCGCCCCGATAAGGCCGCGCATTCCCCCGGTCCCGAATTCCAATTCACGATAAAACCGGTCGGTCAATTCCTTTTCGTTACCGGCGACCAGCAAGTCCCGGACTTCGCGCTTATCCGGCTCGGCGATGGAGGTATCGCTCAGCCAGGCATCGACGGACGCTTTCACTGACGTATCCATGTTTTCCTACCCTCATATCCACCGACCATCCCGCTTATACGGCAATACCGGCGTCGATATTCAGTTCCCTTGCGAAATAAGCGACAGTATGGCGCAAACCTTCCTCAAGCTCGATCCGTGGCTCATAACCCAGCAGTTTTCGCGCCCGGCTCAGGTCCGGCCGGCGACGCACGGGGTCATCCTGCGGCAACGGCTTGTTTTCCACCTTGAGCTTGCGACCGAGCACCTTCTCGATGCAGGTCACCAGTTCCAGCATGGAGATTTCCTTATCGTTTCCCAAATTGATCGGGCCGGGATGATCTCCGTTCATCAGCTTGAACAGTCCATCGACCAGATCGGTGACGTAACAAAAACTGCGGGTCTGGCCGCCGTCTCCGTAAACCGTGAGCGGTTCGCCACGTAGCGCCTGACAAATGAAATTACTCATCACCCGCCCGTCATCGACGGACATATTCGGACCATAGGTGTTGAAAATACGGGCAATACGGATATCCACCTTGTCCTGCCGGTGGTAATCGACGGCCAGGG
>CAYNYK010000131.1:0-11055 GCA_964401335.1 uncultured Planctomycetales bacterium | reverse complement strand
CGAAGTTGGCGTTGTTGTTGACCGCGGGCACGCCGGCCAGGCTGATGGTTTTATGTGTCCAGGACGAGGGTAGGTCGATCCCCTCGCGCAATTCTTGGACTTTGATCCACGGCCCACCGGTCCCAGTGGTGCTGTAGTAGACCACCAACTTGTCCTCGCAACTGCCTTCCAGAACAGCGCTGGTACAAGAACCGATGCATCCACTGCCCGGATTGGTGTCCAGGGCGGCGATCACGTCGTACTCGACCTGGATATTAGTATACGACGCTGTGGAAATCGCCCTAATGGCGGAGGCCCCCTCGCGGGTGCAACTGTCGGTATTGTTTGTGGCACCGCTACCATTCGCCTTGAGATTGCCGGTCGGATTACCGGACGCCGAGTCCCAGACCATCGTACCGTCGCTAAAGGAACCGGCTTTCCACCCGGCCAATGTCCAGCTTTGGGCGTCACTGGTGAAGGGAAAGCTCGCAATGGTCTGGTCGGGCAAGGGGTAAACATAAACCTGCCAACTCTCGTTATCGTAGCCCTGAGTATTGGTGGCCCGGATAGTAATGGTCTGGGTCGTACCCCCTTGACCGGAGGTCGGTGTCCAACCGGAAACGTACCCACTGCTGCTGACTTGGGTGCCGGCCGGAGCGCTGCTCACCGACCAGGTAATCGGGGTCGTACCTTGGACAAGGGTTAGTTGCTTCGTGTAAGGCGTGCCGACCACGGCCACATCAGGGTCGGGCGTCACTTCGGCGATGATGGGAGGATCGCCAGGTGGCGGATAAGCGTTGATAAAGTTCTGATAAGCATAAAAAGCCTGTTTGCGTGTCCACGTCGGGTCCGGACCGAGAATGCCCCAGGATAAATCGGGGAAGGCAGTACTGTCATTGAGTTCGTAAAAGAAAATCTTGCTGAGCCAGCTTCGACTGGAATTACCGGTGAACCAGTCGGTGAGTATACCGGTGTAATTGTTGGCTTGGCTCGCTTCACCAGAAGAGGCACTCTGCCAGCCAACTTCGGTTAGCCAGACCGGACCGGTCCAATTGACATAGGCCAGCACTTCTCGAACCGAAGGACTTATCCATGTCCAATAACTGGGATTTCCACCGAAAGTGGTACTGGCGTTCAGTTTGTCCGTGCAACTACTGTATCCGCTGCTGCAATAGACATGATGGGTAACGATATCCAGTTTACCGGCTGCCTGTTGGATGGAATCTCTCAACCAGTAATACCAATCCTGATCTCCACTGGTCAGATGGGCCAGTTCCGGCCCGCAGGCCTTGGCGTTCGGATTGGCCGCGTGAATGGCATTGGCCCCGTTGATCAGGATATCGTTGATATATTGCGCACGTGTACCCGCCCAGAACCCGCTCAGGTTCGGTTCGTTCCACAAACCCCAATGATCGATAGATCCTGCATAGCGCTGGGCGGCCCGGAAACAGATGTCATAATAATCGGCGGGGTTGTTGGGCACGCCGCTACCTTCCGATCCGCTGGTTGCCCATTGGGGGGTATGTCCGATGGTCGCGAAAATTTCCAGCCCCCGGGCAGCGGCGGCGGCCACGATATTGTCGTAGACGGTCCAGTTGAAATTGTTCTGACTGGTTTCGACCCAGGCCCAGACGAAATCGATGCGAATCCAATCAATCCCACAGGTCTGCACTTCATTAAGCAGCGGGGCGAGAGTGCTTCCTTGTGGGGAATGGGCGTTGATTCCGTAGGGAGAGTTCCGTTGAGCCTCGGCCTTGGCGGCAAACAGAAATAGGGTTACGAATATCGATAACCAGCCGAAGAGTTGAAAGGGGATTCTCAATTGGTAGACTGGACGTTTGTTAATCATGGAATCGCCTCGAATAGGGGTTGCGACTGCCAATAAAGATACACCTATATTATATTGTTTTTTGTCGATTTCCTACAACCTCAAAACGGTTTTTTTGCTGTATGGGCATGTAAAGAATTGTGATTCAATTATGGATTGAAATGTTACCACGAATGACGCCGTGAACAACTTCGTGGGAGCGATGAAATTAGCCGGGTGAAAGATATATTGCTCGCATGATGCCGGTTATCGCATTTGTGACTTGCCGCCATATGCCTAAAATGAAAGGGGTGTGAAATGATGGACAGAAATGAAACTCAACAACGGATTTGCCGGGCGTGTAACCAGATTTATACGTATCCGGTGGTAAAAAGCGCCGCTACGCGTTTTTATTGTGCGGCCTGCATGAATCTCAAGCCGGGCGTGCGGGCCACTTTTGAGCTTTATAACAAGCGAATCAAGGCCTTGACTGAGCAAGTCGAACAATTGACCAATAAGGTGAGATCGTGAGTGAAAAACGGATGATTGGCGAAAAAGGGGGATTGTTTGTCTGAATCAAATCAATACGCTCCACACAACCGTCGGGCGATGTTCCGCCTGGGACTGAAAAAGATCATGGATCCCCTGGCGGAATACCTCTCCGAAAGGCTGGCCGTCTCCCTGCCGGTTATCCGGGATGTACTTCGTCCGCCCGGCTCATTGCCGGAACGAGAATTCCTGACCACATGCTATCGATGCGGCAATTGCGCGGAAGTGTGTCCGGCCAAGGCGATTCGCGTGCGACCGGCAGAAAATCCTGAACAGGCCGGTACCCCATACATCGATCCCGATCTGGCCGCCTGTGTCGTTTGCGAGGAACAGGCCTGCATGAAAGCTTGTCCCAGCGGCGCACTGAAATTACCGGACCCCACTGAAAGTTTTTGCATGGGAACGGCCAAGCTTCGTCCGGCCTTTTGCCTCAGGGAAAAGGGAGAAGACTGTACCCTTTGTATTGCCAAGTGTCCCCTCGGACCCAAGGCCATAACGTTGGATATACAGCGGCGAGTCAAGATCGAAACAGAAGGTTGTGTCGGTTGCGGTACATGCCAATTTTATTGCCCGGCTATGCCCAAAGCGATCCTTGTCGTTCCCGAATAAAAGCAAATATGTAATATATTCATCTTAATGTAATAGCTTACCGTTAGTAGATTCGCTTAAAAACAAGAAATCCTTGTATGGCTTAAATATGCAAGAAAATTATTGGCAATTTACATGCTGAAAAATACCCAAAATGAGCTTTTAGCTTGCAATATTCCTGCTTTCGGATAAAATTGATTAGGAGGTTAGAGACAAGCTTCTACGTAATCTATATGACGGAATCGGCCGCGATTTTGGATAAATTTCGTAAAAAGGGGTAGAAATCGATTAGGGCTTTTGTTAGCATATAAAGAGCCGCACTCCTTCATGAGTGTTTCTGGAGGGGGTAAAGAACGTGTCGGACTCTGATCTTGCGAAATGCATGAGGAAAAAGGAGTTGAGGATGCACGTGTTGATGAGGAACAAAAAGGTTGGGTTGGGTTTGGCAGTAACAAGTCTGCTGCTGATGGCAGGGACAACGTTTGCGGCCAGTTCCGTGGTTTATGATCTCCAATTGGGAGGAGATAATCATGCCGCAAGCATCAAAGCGGGTACTTATGTTTATTTTACCCCGGGGAGCAGCGCGGACGACCAGGAATTTATGGCCGGTAGCCAGGTAACGTGGAGTGCGACCCTGACAGCCTCAGGCACGCAAAGCAGCGGGCCTGGAGCTGGATCAGCCATCAAGGGGGCGGCCAACTTCGTATTTGACCTTGAACTTCGTCAAGGCAGCGAAAGCGGCCCCATCGTCGCTTCGCCGGTTTTCTACAGCTCGATTCATGATGGTGGTAGCGAGTGTATCCCCGCGGGGGGAACCATTCCGGAAGGGTTCTGTCCTCCCTGTTTGGCCGGAGCGGCCTTTGCTTTTAGTTTTAACGTTTGGAGTTACGGCCCTGGTCGGGTCGTTGAACCCCCTTGGCGTGGTTCCGGAGGCAATGTTTGTACAGGCTATCCGAATCTGCCTGCCGGCGGTGGACCGAATATGAATGTTTGCCTTTATCCGACAGTTGAGAATGGTAAACTGCTCGGCATGGGCGCCGGATATCAGCAGTGGTTACGCACGAGTGGTCCCACCTGGTCACAGGAGGGTGTTGGTCTGGTCAGTGGTGGTTTGGGCATCGGTCCGGTCGTCGAGGGCCAAATTGATACCACTTCTCTGACCCCCGGTACTTACTATCTGAAATTGATTCCCAAGTCGGGAACCAATGTTCTTCGCGGTGATATCAACCTCTCAGTGGCACAGAATGCTTTCGCCACCACGGCCGAACAATTAACCGGTTCCGTGAGAAGGTTTGTTGTGACCGCGCCTCAATGTACTTCAAACGAGCAGTGTGACGATGGATTGTTCTGCAACGGTGCCGAGGTATGCAACGGTGGTGTCTGCGAGCCGGGTAGCAATCCATGTGCGTCGCCTCTGCTTTGCGACGAGGACAACGATGAATGCGTCGAATGCCTCACCGACAATGATTGTTCAACAGGTTATGTATGTACCGATGGTGAGTGTGTTGCCAGTACCCCACCGACCCTGGTGAGTGCCAGTTTGGCAATAGAACACGGTAGCGGGCAGTATCATTCCTTGGATTTACCCATAGGAGCGGCGAGTACGAAAACGGAACCGCGACAGAACCCCAACGCACCCTATTGGATTATTAAGCTGACCTTCAGCGAACCGATGGAAGCTATTGATGGTGACGTGGAACTGGCCGACGAAGTGGTCATTTCACAAGGTGACGGCGGGGCTTATTTCATCAGCGATACCGAATTGGAGATTTTCCTGATAAGCATTCCCGCGAACCAGACTTGCTTGAGTATTACTTTGTCAGGTTTGCGTAGTTCGCTGACCGGATTGTCACTGACTGGAGACAACGATGTGCATGTGGGCGCTCTCTATGGTGACGCGAACCGCAATAAGACAGTGAACACTCAGGACTTGTCAAGGGTTAAGAGTCAGTTGTTCCAGGCCGTTACGGACGCGAATGCCGATTGTGACGTGAATTGCAGTAACACGATCAATACGGTAGATCTATCCGTGGTCAAAGCCAACCTCTTCAAGAGTGTGGCCTGTCCGTGATAAGCGGTGGCTAAGGAAAATCGATTGTTTCTAAAACAGCAGACGCCGGAATGAGATTCACTCGTTCCGGCGTCTTTCATTTTTTACGAACCACCGTACAAGACTTGCTCGATAGCGTCGAGAAGTTCATTCTCGGCCTGGCGATCACGCCCTACGTTGATCCATTCTTCCCGGCCGCTCACCGAAGTCGGCCCTTCCCGATCGATGGGGGTTTCATCCGGGCGGTCATCGCTGCGGTAGTTGGCGAAAGCCTGACGCTCGGCGGTATCCATCCGCTGATTGAGGATACGGCAGCGGATCAGGACATCAGGTCCCTGTTGGGTGAACCAGAGGCGGGCGAGTTGACGGCGGCGATTGGGGGCCGGTCTGACCAAATCGCGAACGCGCGTCGGGTCCGACCCGGCCGCGCCGACTTCCGTGGGTTGCGAGACGAGATCAAGGGCGGTGGACGCCTCCCGATCAAGTCGATAGCGCGTGGTGAAGGCGTTATGGGCCACGGTTTTAACCTTATCGATCGTCGTGCCGGGCAATAAGCGACCGGCGGAATCCGTTTCCCGACGACGGGCCGAGCCGTCCCTCCACTCGTTTTTTGATTCGCACCCCAAGGCCGCGACCAACGGAAATAAACCGATCACCCATAAGGTCCGCGATTGCCGTGTAGATGTAGATAGGGTCATCTTTTTCTCCAGTGCCAAGGGGGCTTGTCGGCCGTAACATGTTTTTCGATCGAACGGATCGAGCCGGACCGGCGTGGCCAGCCGATAAAGCGTCGAAGGCGCCCCGTTGGACCTTTGACGGTGTTTCCGGCCATTGGCATTATGCGAGCAGGGGGAGGACAGTGCAAGCGGAGTCGGCGATTATCATTTTAGAATGCCACGATGACGGTCTGAACCCTATGGCTCGATATTTCCGGACTTGTCGAAACCAATCCGTTCCAACAACGAGGGCACAACTAGCCATCTCAAATAGCCGATATAGATAAAAATAAACGTGCCATGAACTTATCGGAGGTGGACGTTTGCTTGAATGAGTCGTTTGACGGTGCTAAAATCATGCGATGACCCCTCCAATCAGGCCAGAATCCTTGTTTTTACAGGACAAAGCGGCCATGGGAGGGTAAACGAGCAGGCGGAGTAATGGGAAAAGAGTAAAAAGCAAGCAATGGAAAAACGGCTGTTGGGTGTGAGGTAAGTTAATCGGCGGCCATAACAATCCCAGGGAGAGGACAATGTTTGAACGCTTTACCGATCGGGCCCGCAAAGTCATGGCCCTGGCCAATCAGGAAGCCCAGCGCTTCAACCACGAATATATCGGCACCGAGCATATCCTGCTCGGGCTGGTCAAGGAAGGTTCGGGGGTCGGGGCCAATGTGCTTAAAAATCTCGATGTGGATCTCCGCAAGGTTCGACTGGAAGTTGAAAAACTGGTCAAGAGTGGCCCGGACATGGTTACCATGGGCAAGCTTCCGCAAACCCCGCGGGCCAAGAAGGTGATCGAGTACGCCATCGAGGAAGCCCGTAGCCTGAACCATAATTACGTGGGTACCGAGCATCTTTTGTTGGGGCTGTTGCGCGAGCAGGATGGAGTGGCCGCCCAGGTCTTGATGAACCTGGGGCTGAAACTCGAGGACGTGCGAGAGGAAGTGCTCAACCTGCTGGGCGCGGGGCTGGAAAATGAGGAAGCCTCGGCCGCGGCGGCCGCCGCCGAACCCAAGAAGGGCAAAAGCAAAAAACCGGCTTTGGATAGTTTTTGTCGTGACCTGACCCAGATGGCCCGGGAGGCCAAGTTGGATCCGGTGATCGGCCGGCAACGGGAAATCGACCGGGTTATCCAGATTCTTTGTCGACGCCAGAAAAACAATCCCGTTCTGCTGGGCGAGGCGGGTGTGGGCAAAACCGCGATTGTCGAAGGTCTGGCCCGAAAGATCGTCAGCAATGAAATTCCCGAGCTATTGGCCAATCGGCGGATCGTCGTGCTTGACCTGGCGATGATGGTCGCTGGCACAAAATATCGCGGTCAGTTCGAGGAACGCATCAAAGCGGTCATGAACGAGGTCATCCGGGCCAAGAACGTCATCCTTTTTATCGACGAGTTGCATACTCTGGTTGGCGCGGGTGGCGCGGAAGGAGCGATCGATGCCTCCAACGTCCTGAAACCGGCCTTGAGTCGTGGGGAAATTCAATGTATCGGGGCGACTACTCTTGACGAGTATCGCAAATATATCGAGAAAGACGGGGCCTTGGAGCGGCGCTTCCAGCAGATCATCGTCGACCCGCCGAGCCGGGAGGAGACGATTAAAATTCTTCAGGGCCTGCGGGATCGATATGAAGCACATCATCGCGTGCAGATTACCGACGGGGCCATCTTTCAGTCGGTGGAATTGTCCAATCGCTACATTACCGGCCGCGTGCAGCCGGATAAGGCCATCGATGTGATTGACGAGGCCGGGGCCGCGGTCCGTTTGCGGAGCATGACCAAGCCGCCGAACCTGACCGAGTTGGAGCGCGAGATCGAACGGCTGCGCATGGAGAAGGATGAGGCCGTTAAAAACGCCGATTATGAGCGGGCCGCCGAGTTGCGCGACAAGGCCGAAGTCGCTCAGGCCCGAAAAGAGGAGTTGACCCGCGAATGGCGTGACCGGGCCAAGGAAATCGACGGCATTGTGGATGAAGAAGTCATCGGCGAAGTGGTCTCGAAGATCACCGGTGTTCCGTTGACCCGCCTGGAAAAGGACGAAGTGCAACGTCTGCTCAATCTCGAGGATGAGCTGCACAAGCGGGTGATCAGTCAGGACGAGGCCATTCGCGCGGTGTCCCGCGCCGTACGACGGTCACGCAGCGGGCTGAAGGATCCGAATCGACCGATGGGCAGCTTCATTTTCATCGGCCCGTCCGGCGTGGGTAAAACCTATCTGGCCAAATGCCTGGCGGAATTCATGTTTGGTGACGAGGAGGCCCTCGTCATTCTGGACATGTCCGAATTCATGGAGAAGCACAATATCAGTCGGCTGGTCGGCGCCCCGCCCGGATACGTTGGGTATGAAGAGGGTGGCCAGCTCACCGAGCGGATTCGCCGTCGGCCTTATTCCGTGGTCCTGCTGGATGAAATCGAAAAAGCCCACCCGGATGTGTTTAACATGCTTCTGCAGATCATGGAGGAAGGTCGCTTGACCGATTCCTTCGGGCGACATATCGATTTCAAGAACACGATCCTGATCATGACCAGCAATATCGGGGCCGACCGGATCACGAATCAATCGGAATTCGGCTTCGGCAAGCGCGACGAAAACGTCAGCTACGAGAAGATGAAAAATATGCTCAAGAGCGAAGTGGAACGTTACTTCCGGCCGGAGTTCATCAATCGCGTGGACGAGCTGGTCGTGTTCCATAAACTGACCCACGCCGACCTCGTCAAGATCGTCGAACTCGAGGTGGGCAAGGTGAGCAAGCGCTTGGCGGAACAAGGCCTGAGACTTGAGATGGATCAGGCCGCCAAGGATTTCCTGATCGAGCACGGCACGGACGAGAAGTTCGGGGCCAGGCCGCTGCGTCGGGCGATCGAGCACAAGATAGAAGACACGCTGTCCGAGGCCATTCTGCGCGGGGAATATAAGGGCCGAAATCGCATCGTGGTTACGGTCAAGACCGACGCCGATGGTGAGCAGCATCTTGCTTTCGAGGCTTTTTCCGCCGACGCTTCGGAACCCATCGAGGCCGCGGTGGCCGCGACCGGCGGAAGCGAGGGAACCTGAACGGTTTAATGACGTCGAGATAGGCGGGCCAGCAGGACGTTCGCGGCGAAACACCGTTTGATACATCCAGGTCAGGGTGCGGATGCGACTATTGTGTCATGCAGGCGGGCAAGGTCTTGGTCGGACGGCTGAAAAGCGCCAAGGTAGTGGGTGAACGGTCGTCGATGGGGGGAGTAATAAGCAAGTTGCCGGCCATGCCAGGCCCCCAATATGGCTTGCAGGGCGCCGGCCAATTCTGATTTCTCTTCGACCAGATTGTAACGTTCGTCAGGGTCCGTGTTCAGATCAAACAAAAGGGAGCTGGCCTCCGTCAAGTCGTGGATATATTTCAACTTGTTGATGCAGACCGCTTCCTGCCAGCGGGTCAGTTGCAGCACGGAGAAGATCGGCCGATCTCGATCCGTGTAGCCGGAAGCCAGGACATTCGTGCCTTGCCATGATGGATGCGGTTCGAGGCCGACCAGGGCAGCGATCGTCGGGGCGACATCAATGCCTGAAACCGTGTCCATGACGTGTGCAGGCGGATCCAGCTTAAGCATTTCCCGCGTTTTCGAGCCAATCCGAATGATCAACGGAATATGGATCATCTCTTCCCAGAGGTGGGTACCGTGCCGGGCCAGGCCGTGCTGCATGAAGGCCTCGCCGTGATCGGCGGCGATGATCACCACCGTATCATCGAAGACCCCCTTGCTTTCGAGGGCGTTACGAATACGGCCGACCCAGTAATCCGCGTAGCGTAAGGCGTTGTCGTATTGATTTTGCAGCAGGGGCAATATTTCCGGCGGAATATGCAGAATGGCGTCACCGTTTGAATAAGGGGGGGGCAACGGCTGATAGTGGGAAAACCAGGGTTCGGGCACCTCGTAGTTGAAATGGGTCGATTGCAGATAGAAACCACAATAAAAAGGCCGTGAATCACGGCGCTTTTGCAGCCACTGCTCGAACTTCTCGATCGCGTAGTGGTCGTCCATACGCATGCAGTCCGCCTTGGCGAAGTCGCTGGTGTCGTGCGAGAAATATGTGTCGAAGTCTTCCGGTGGATAGAAACGGTTGATATTGTCGAAGCTTTCGTTTCCGCTGCTGAAAAGGCATAATTCATAATCGGCCAGCTTCAGGGCCCGGGTGATGCTCATGAAGGGGAATAACGTGTCGGCGAAATGGTCGTTGTATTCGTCGCGCAACAAATAGAGCGAGGTCATGATGGATACGAGTCCGTAGGACGAAAAGGGTCCGGTGGCCAGACAGTGTTCAAATAAGGTACCCTCGGCCGCGAGGGCGTCCATGTGGGGGGTGATGTCACTTTTGGGGTAACCGTAGCAATGCAGCGCTTTCGCCGACACCGATTCAAGGATGATGAGAATAATGTTAGGGGACTGGCCGCTCGTGGGTTTCAAGGTTGACTGATATGCCTCGTCGGAGATGAGGGGAGGACCGAATTCGTCGGGGGCCGTCCCGGCCAATTCCACGCCTACAAGAGCACGGGTCAGGTTCATGGCCTTCAAGGGCGGAGCAGATCGTGAAACAATGGTCAGCGCCTTGCTGGGTACGCTGTAAAACTGCCAGGAGAACAGGGCGATCATTACTGTCAAATAGAGAGTCATGGAGCCGGCCAGTCGGAACCCACCCCTTTGGTTCGAGACGGTTGTTGGTTGTTGGCGGTGGGCAGGTGGTTTGTTACAGGCAGCCTGGGATGTGTCGGCGATTGAATATATCCGTCGAAATGAACATATGGACAGACTGAAGATGATCAGCAGGGCGATGCCGGCAAGGCAGATGGTCAGCAACAGGTAGCGGCCGCCCATTTCCCAGGCCGCCTCGAGCACCGCCGCCGGGTTATGCCAGAGGTACAGCATGGTTTCCGGGCCGAGGACCTCTGAAGTTTTAGCGTACAGCAGTTCGTTCAAAATAAACCAGACCAGCGGAAGAATCAACAGGATGGTTTCGAGCGAGGCAGCCATCCAGGGACGCAAACGCATGGGCAGGAGAAGACCGGCCAGCAAAGCGAAGGCAGCGGCGGCCGCGGTAAAAACCAACCCCATCCCGGACAGAATCCCGACCGACCAGGCCAAAGCGGTCCACCAGAGCCGTGCGGGTAGATCGTCCGGCAGCCTGAAACACGCAACCCAGAGACCATAAGTGCCGAGAATAGCCATTCCCAGCGCCATTCGGTTGCCGATCCATTCAACCGTCTTCATAAATAAATCATTAACATTTTGTGATGAACATGGCAAGTCAGAGGAAGTTTTGCGACGTTTTTAGGCCCTTACCCCGGAACTTCTCTGCGTTTTGCGCGCATGTTATCCGGTATCA
>CAYNYK010000130.1:0-11064 GCA_964401335.1 uncultured Planctomycetales bacterium | reverse complement strand
GGAAACCCATCGGCTTAACTGCCCCAAAAGCTTGAGCCATAATAGCGCTGTCGTAGTAGCCCGCCGCCTTGATATCCGATTGTCGGCCTGCGAACTCGTTTCCCCGCAATATCATTCTCGATGGCGGTCCCTGCCGCGTTAATCCTGTTCTATTTCCTGTTGACTACATTATACCGGTCATCGGACGAAAGTTGATCTGTCGTTCTTCATCGATGATCACGAGGTTATTATAAGGCACCAGGTTGAAAACGTGGGTATCCGAAAGGGCCTCGGACGAGAGCGCCGCGCAACCCTCGGTATGACTTCCCTCGCCATACAGAAGGCCGCTGCCATCCTTGATAACATACTCACCGCCGCGATGGGTGTAGAGCGTGGGGGTGTTCTCCGGCAGGTCGGTACTAAAACGACAACCGACCCCACAACGGCCGTCCGTGGCGGCGATGTTGAGATACATGTGCTCGTCGATCCCGGCGGAGCGGGCAATCCCGACGATCTGACCGACGGCGGCCTCCAGGGCATCAGCCATCGCCCGTGGAGAACCATCACCCTGTTGCAGAAGCTTGTCGACAAAGGTTGCGAACACATGTTCCGAATCCGTGTTGCCTTCGATGATGTGATAAGCCTCCTCGGAGAGGGCCTCCTGTATGCGTCGGCGGATTAGGCGAAAACCGCCGATATCACCGTTGTGGGCAAAGGCGTACTGCTTATAGGTGAACGGGTGACAATTATTATCCGAGGAAGCCAGACCGGGCGAGGCGGCCCGAACATGGGCGAGGATACAATGACTGCGGGTTACTTTCGCCAGGCGATGCAGATTGTTGTTACTCCAGGCGGGGGTTAACGATTTGAAGAGGCCCGGTTCGGGCGTGATTTCCGGCGCATACCACGCCACACCGAAACCGTCTCCATTCACCGGTGTTTCATCCGACCGGCAGTGGACGGACTGATTGATCAGGGAGTTTGTGGGTCTGACCAACAGGTGCTCGATCAGGACGGGCTTGCCGATGTAGAGCATCAGGCGACACATGAGACACCTCCGTAAAAGTCATAGGAAACGTAGAGTGTTTCGCGATCACATTCATTTCCGTTGCGACAACGGACGCAGCCGGTCCCGCACAGCCGGCGACTGGCTGCGTACGATCAGTTCGACGGCTTCCTTGGCTGAATCGGTCACGCGCACAAACCCAAGTTCCTCCCGGCCAACCGCGCCTGCACGAATCTGGTGTTGGGTGAATGGCTTCAAAGGACTCCAGAACCCGGTGCCCATGCCGATCACCGGGAAAGGTCCGATCTTTTGACACTGGATCAGCGTACCCGCCTCGTACATCTCATCGAGCGTACCCAATCCGCCGGGCATAATCACGAACGCGCAGGAATACTTCACCAGCATGACCTTACGCACGAATAAATAGTGGAACTCGATGCTGTCGTCCACGTACGGATTGGGTTTCTGCTCGAAGGGCAGGATGATATTCAGACCAATCGATGTCCCGCCGGCCTCATGGGCGCCCCGGTTGGCCGCCTCCATGATGCCCGGACCGCCACCGGTCAAAACGGAAAAACCCGCCTTGGCCAGTTCCCGGCCCACGGCGACGGCCATCTTGTAATAGCGATGTCCTTCCTTGAAACGGGCTGAGCCGAAGACGGTTACGGCCGGGCCGAGCCGGTAAAGCCGGCGAAAACCGCGTTCAAATTCAGCCTGAATACGCCGTAGACGCGCTTTCTCCGCTTGCGGTGTGCGGGTTTCCATCAGGAAATTCCGCTCATGGGCATCTTTGACGGGCAATTCGTAGGCCAATCCCGCCTTGGCCCAGTGTTTCCGCCAACTACGCTCCCATTGATCGATCGTTTTTCGCTTGGCCATAATATCCTCGGTGTTCAATCGAATGTGGACATTGCTTGATGTCCGGTTTCAACCGAGGTTTATTTCCCCGGTCATAAATCGCTTCCCTCACTTGGTCCGCCGATCTTGCGAGGAAGCCGGCGGCAGTTTCATCATGTTCCAATGCTCCAACAATCTCAAGCCGACCACCAGAAGCGTTGGCCCGAGAAAGACTCCAATGAATCCGAAGGCCATGGCACCGCCCAACACACCCAGCAGCACCAGGATGAAAGGCATCCGGCCGCCCTGGCTGATGATTATCGGTTTGATCACGTTGTCGACACTGCTGACCAGCAGGCCCCAGCATATCATAAAAATACCCCAGCCGACCGACCCTTTCCAAAAGAGCCAGATCGCCGTCGGGATCCAGATCAACGGTGGACCCATCGGAATCACGGATAAAAAGAACGTCAACAAGGCCAGCAACCCGGCGTTGGGAATACCGGCGATAAGAAAACCGATCCCCGCGATTACCGCCTGGGCCAAGGCCGTGCCCAGGATGCCATAGACGACTCCTCGGACCGTTCGTCCGGCCACCTCGATCAGTTCGCCGGTCTGAGGCCCGACCACGTGCTCCGTCGCCTCGACGAATCGTCGGGCCACGTCCCCTCCGTCACGGAAGAGAAAGTATGCGATGAAGATACTCAAGGCCAATTCGACAACACCCCGCATAAAATGAACGCTTGCGGTGATTAATCCGGTGACCACCGGTTCGACAAACCGCCGGAGGCGCTGCGCAAGTAGTGCGCTGTCCGAAGCAAGCTCGCGCCAAGTCTTGCTGACGTGTGACCCCACCAGTGGCAAGCGCTGGACCCAACCGGGCGGCTCCAGCGGTGGTGCTTCCAGGAATCGGCCGGCCGCCGTGCCGAAATTCCCTACATCCTCGGCCAGACTCATTCCGATCAGAAAAAACGGAGTCAGGAGAACCAGGAGCGTGCCCACGGTCAGAATCGCCGCGGCCAGCCTTCGTCGGCCCCGAAGAACACCGACCAGACGGGTGTAGAGCGGCCAACTCGAGAAGCACAGCACCGTGGCCCACATGATCGCGGAGATAAACGGCCGAAGTATCAGAAAACAACCAATCAGCAGCAAGCCGAGGACCAGCAACCGGATGGTCAGCGTGGTGGCCGGCTCTTTCGTCGCCGTTGAATCAAGGAAACGTTCGTCTTTGGCTTGCTGGGGCATAATCCCAATCCTTGTGATAATGGCACCTTGTCGGTTGTCCCCGCCTTGGCCCTGTGTTTCTACCAATGACGCGCCCATTGTTCGATCGTCTTTGACTTGACCATGGTCACCTCGGAATTGACTCAGAGTTCGATGACCTCACCAAGCACCGGCAAATGAGGTCGCAGGCCATGCCGTCGCTGAATCAGTTTGGCAAGTTCCTTGCGCGGGCCGTCTTCCCCGTGGGTCAGGATCACCCGCGGCTTGGACGGGGCGATCACGCTGAACCAGTTCAACAAGTCCGTCTGGCCGGCGTGAGCGCTGAACCCGCCCATGGTGTGTACCTGGGCCCGCACGGCAATCTTCTCCCCGTGGATGCGCACGGATTCCGCGCCCTCCACCAGTTGTCGTCCGAGCGATCCCTGGGCCTGATATCCGACGATCAGTATCTGCGTTTCGGGCTTCCAGAGATTTTCGCGAAGATGATGCAGGATGCGTCCCGCGTTGCACATGCCGGCACCCGCCATCACGAGGCAGGGCCCTTTCATTCTGTTGATGTTCTTGGATTCGTCGGCCGATGCGGTGGCCTTCATGGTCTTCAGATCGTCCCGCAACAGCTTTTCACGCATGTAGTTCCGCATCTGATCGTCGAACAAGTCGACATGCCGCGTGTAAATCTTGGTGGCCTCGATGGCCATGGGGCTATCGAGAAATACGGGGAAGGGTTTGACCTTGCCCCTCCGAAACATCCAACTGAGCAGGAGGGTAAGGAGTTGAGCGCGGCCTACCGCAAACGTCGGGACCAGGATTTTGCCGCCGCGCTGAACGGCGTCCTTCACGATCGCGACAAACTCATCCACCGTCTGACGGAAGGGTCGATGGTCATGGTCGCCGTATGTTGACTCCATCAACACCACGTCCGCCTGCTGAAACGGTTCGTAGTCGCGCAGAATCGGCGCCCCTTGGGGGCCCAGGTCGCCGGAGAATACGAGTCTTTTACTCCGGCCGTCTTCTTGCACGGTCAACTGGATGCTGGCCGAACCCAACATGTGCCCCGCTTCCGCCCAACAGGCCTGTATGCCGGACGCAACCGTTACCGCCTTCTGGTATGGTACGGGCTTAAACTGCCCGATGATCGCTTCGGCATCGTCGGGCGTATACAGGGGTTCGACCGGTGGATCGCCGGCCCGCTGGCGCCGACGGTTTTGGCGCTCGGTGTCCTGAAGTTGAAGCCGGGCGGAATCGCGCAGAACGAGGGCGGACATTTCGTGAGTGGCCGCCGTGGCGAAAACCGGTCCCTCGTATCCGAGCTTGGCCAGCAACGGAAGGCGTCCGGTGTGATCCAGATGTCCGTGGGTGATCAGGACCGCATCCAAGCGGCCGCGCCGCGCGACCGTTGGCGGTCGGTTTTTCGCGGCGGCCTCCCGCCCTCCCTGGAACATTCCACAATCCACCAGAATACGGGCATGTCTGGTCTGAATAAGGTATGCCGACCCGGTAACTTCGCCGCCCGCGGCGCCATAAAACTTAATCTTCACCGTCAGTTATCCTTTCGATTCGGCGCGATCCGGACTTGTCTTGCGTCGGCCGGCGGACTAAACGTAAAGGTATCCGTCGCGAATTCGGGCGACGCATTCCACTCGACAATGTCCGCGGCATAACGCGTACGGGAGGCGTCCTGAGTATAGTCAATCGTAATCCGGCGAGGGACAGGCTTGTCCCTCGCATCGATCCAGACCTCGCAGTTCGCGGCATCCGTTGCAAACGCCAGATGATGACAGGAGGCGCGACCGATCGTGTGCAACCCCACGTACTGAGCGGCGGTGACAATGGCCTCCATTCTTGCGTACAAATCCGAGTACATCAGGTCCTCGAAAGGTACCACCGCACCATAGTCTCGAGCGAGCGCATCCAGCGTGGCATCGATGGTCTCGGGGGTCTCGATCACGCTGGTAATCTTCGCCGTGCCATCGTACAACCCGATCGTCTTGCCATCGTATACGAATTTTCTTACTCCCTGATCCCCGGTCACGTTGATGGCGAACATGTTCGGCCGGCTAACCTGCATGATGCGCCGGGCCGAGAGTTGCACCTTGTCGCCGGACTCGTTTAGCTTGTCCACGGTCGTCTGGGCCACGACGCGAAATTTCTGCTGGCTCGCGACGAAATCGCACATGGCCTTGAAGATGACGAAAGGATCTTCGCCCTCGCCGCCGCCGGCTTCCTCGGGGGCAGCGGGGGGTACGGGAGCTTCGGCCACCACGTAACCCGCCTGGCCGTCCTGTTCGCCCGGCTGGTAATACACGCCATCCGATTCGTAGTACGTTTCATTATTGATCACCACCGTGCTGTAGTCATCGGGCAAGCTAGGGTAGTAGTAACCGGCTGGTGGATACGCCCAGGCATAGCACAGGCTGCCGGCGACCCAGCAGGCCGTATACCATCCGTAACCACTATGCCAATAATCGCCACCGTGCCACGGGTAATGAATGGCTCCGGAAGGCAAATTCGTTACCACGCGGCCACCATAGGGTCCACGCGCGCCGGCAACCCCATAACCACCGGGCCCGCGGACGGCAGCAGCCCCGCTTCCCCCCGGTCCTCTGATACCAGCCGCCGCGCCGCCCCCCGGTCCACGAACGGCTCCCGCCGTACCGCCGCCCGGTCCAGCGACTCCGATGGCCCCGCCGCCACGCGGCCCCCGGACCGCGCCAGCCGCACTGCCACCAGGGCCCGCGACTCCGGCGGCCGCGCCCCCGCGCGGGCCTTTGACCGCACCAGCCGTTCCGCCTCCGGGCCCCTGGATACCGACCGCTCCGCCGCCTCGCGGTCCCTTGGCGCCCGCGATCGTGCTACCCCCAGGAGTCGTAACGCTTCCACTATGAATGAGTGAACCGTTATTCGACGGTCTATAGGAAGGCGTTACCGGCCGGGAGATCGACCCGCTCCCCGGCGATTGGCTAACCGGTCTCTGCGCGGTACCCACTGAACTGGACCGATAGGAAGGGGTTGTCGCCCGAACATTAGATCCGCCCGCGGGCCCCTGTGGGGTGACCGGCCGGCTGCTGCGTTGAGCGTAAGCCGGGGTCGACGGCCGGGAGTATGATGGTGTGGACGGCCGCGAATAGGAGCGACTCGGTGACGAATAGCGGACGCTGCCGTTACCGGAATACGACGAGCGACTTGCGCCACCTCCGCCACCACGATAACCGCCGCCGCCACCGCGCGCCCCGCCACCGCCGCCACCACGGCCGCCACCCCCACGCGCAACAGCCAACTCCGCGCCACCCACAAGAGTGGCCGCCATAACCACAACCGCTATCCACCGATAATTTTTATGGAAGGTCATAACCGTCCTCCTCATTCTTTTTCCTCTATCAAGTCCGACATCGGGACACTCTTCGCGTCGGCCGGCGACGTGAAGATAAACGTCTCTTCTGAAAGTACCGGGGCCAGGTTCCAGTCGTCTATCGTGGCAACATACCGTGGCTCGTCCGGCTCTTGGTTGTAGGTGATCGTCAGCTTTCGCGGCAAGGGTTGCTCTCCGGCGTCGATCCAAATCTGCCATTGGAGATTATCTTGTCGAAAGAGCAGATGGTGGCATTTTGTTTCGCCAACGTCATGCAACCCCACGTAGATTCCGGACTCAACGTCGGCCAGCAGTGAATCATAGGTCTTTCCGATCAGAAGATCGGCCATCGGCATCACGAGATCGTATTCCTCGGCGAGATAATCGAGCATCTCGTCGATTCGGCCGGGAACCTTCTCGACCGCATATTCGTTGGTCTCCCGATCCAGCACCGTCAGGGTGTTGCCGCGATACCAGGCCGACCATTGGCCGTCATCCGAATCGGTTTTGACCATGAGCCGGTCGGGCCGGACCATGAGAACGTCGCTCGTACGGTGGAATTCGGCGAGTTGCCCGGTATCCACCCGACGTTCCATGGTGGCCTGCACGCGGAAATGAAGAGCCTTCGCGCCGTCCAGAATCTTACACATCTGTTTGAAACTCGCGTCGGCTTGGGGGTCGATCTCCCGCACACGCGAGGGGGACGACGCACACCCTCCGGACATGGGTATGACAATGATGCCAATCAACATTACATACAGGAAACATCGGAGAGAAGTCATGGATCAATCCTCCAAATTGATAGAAGAGGGGAAGGGTAGCCTTCTTGGACTGCTTTGACCACGATATTCTGGATCCTCCCATTCGTGATCGTCGCAAGACGCCGGCATTGACGATAACCGTACATGATGCTAGCGTTATGGTATACATTATAGTGGATAATTTCCTATGCACAATGGCGGTAGCCACGGTCAAGGCTTATTTGTTTATCGTCAAGAAAGTAGATAACCAGACCTTCCCATTGATTTAGTGAATCAACAGGGCGTTCGATAGGGTATGGTGAAGTCTTTCTTTGATCCGAGGCCTCATGATCATCAAATCCGCGAGGTAAACACCATGACGCAACGAATCGGTATCGTTACCGGCGGCGGAGACTGTCCCGGTCTCAATGCGGTCATCCGCGCCGTGGCCAAGGCGGCCGCCAAGCGCGGCTGGGAGACGATCGGGTTTTTCGGCGGGTACGAAGGGATGCTTGATCCTCCGCAGTATCGCACGCTCAATTACCAGGAGCTGGGTGGCCTGCTTACCCGCGGGGGCACCATTCTCGGCACAGCCAACCGTGGCCGCTTTTCGGCGAAAGTCGGTCACGGGGAGAGTCGAAGACTGCCGCACGAACTGATTGACGGCGTCAAGGCCACCATGGACAAGATGAACATCCGTGGCCTGGTGAGTATCGGCGGAGACGGCTCACTGAGCATCGCCCAGCAGCTTTTTGAGGGCGGCGTGCCCATCGTGGGTGTGCCGAAAACCATCGATAATGATCTCAGTGGCACCTCCTTTACGTTCGGCTTCGATTCAGCGGTGGCCTGTGCGACCGACGCGTTGGACCGACTGCACACGACGGCCGAAAGCCATAACCGGGTGATCGTTCTTGAGGTGATGGGGCGGTACGCGGGTTGGATTGCGATCTACGCCGGGGTCGCGGGTGGTGCCGATGTGATCCTGATTCCGGAGATCCCATTCACCTATGAGAGCGTTTGTGCCAAGATTAGCCAGCGTGAGCAGGACGGCAAACATTTTACGATCATAGTCGCGGCCGAAGGGGCTAGAGAAAAGGACCGCGGATTTGTGACCGCCACGGCCCAGCAGGAGAATCGGGAAGCCCGGCTGGGTGGTATCGGTGCCGTGGTGGCGGCCGAAGTGGAAAAACGCACGGGCAAGGAAAGCCGCACCTGCGTACTCGGTCATCTCCAGCGCGGCGGCAGCCCGACCAATTTCGACCGGGCTCTCTGTTCCATGTATGGAGCCAAGGCGGTGGAATTGATCGGCGAAGAACAGTTTGGCCAAATGGTCGCCTTTCAGGCTTCGGGCATCGGCGCCGTCAAGATCAGTGAGGCTATCCGTGAACTGAAGACCGTGCCTCCCGAGGGCGGCCTGGCCCGCACGGCACGAGCCCTGGGGATTTGCTTTGGAGACTAGCCGACTTTCTTCATGAGCCGACAAAGGTCGTAGTCCTCTGAGATGCGTCGCTATCCGAAACGAATGATTCAGGAAAATGGTGAATATGCGCTCCAGGCCTTGGCAAAGATGGATCGCGATGCTGAACGGGACATTTGTCCCCTTGCTCGTTGGGTTGCTGATCCTTCTGGTGGTCACTCCTCTTGCGGAGGCATGGCCGCTGGGTTCCGCCATTCTGGTTTCGTTTGTCCTTATCACCGGAATATTCGCCGTTCACGGAAACCCGCTGCTCCGACGAGTCGTGGTCGTGTTTCTCGCGATGGTATTGGGCATCCGCTGGCTGGTTCACTTACATGGCGAGGAACACAAAAGCCTGGTCCTCATGAGTCATCTCACGGTCGGAATATACATGCTTTTGCTCGGGGTGATCTGCGTCGCCACCGTGCTGCGTCGTGAACGGATTACCCGTGACACGGTGCTGGGGGCCGTATGCGGCTATATTTTAATCGCCTATTTTTTCACCTTCGTATACGCGATTATCGAGGACATCAATCCGGGAAGTTTCAGCAATACGGTGGCCGTAACGGCCGATGACGGACCCAGGATGGGGCACATTGCCTCCGAGCTTTTGTATTACAGTTTTACAACCCTCGCGACGGTCGGCTACGGTGACATTGTTCCCGTGCATCGGCTGGCCCGGTCCGTGGCCATCCTGGAAATGTTGGCCGGACCGTTGTATCTGGCCGCCTTCGTGGCGCGGCTTGTCGGAGTGATGAGTACAGCACACTCCGGCCGGCATGACAAATCGTCCGACCTGCCCGGGCCATGATTGGCCGCGGTGCAAAGAAAGACTCTCTGTTGAGATAGCGACAGGCGATATCATTTTATTAAACAGAATGAGCCTGGATGCGGAGTAGAGGTATATTATTGTGCAAGCCTCCTTCAATGCTGACCACCAAGGCCGAAGTTCTCCGCTCGGGGCCACGGTCGTTGACGGCGGCGTCAATTTCAGCGTGTTTTCCCGAAACGCGACCGGCGTCGAATTGCTGTTCTTTGACGGAGAGAACGATCCCCAACCCGCTCGCGTGGTGCGTCTGGATCCGGCGGTGAATCGCACCTACCACTATTGGCACGTGTTCGTACACGGCGTGCGGCCGGGACAGATCTATGGGTATCGGGTTGATGGGCCTTTCGATCCGGCAAGAGGGATGCGGTTTGATCGGACCAAAGTTCTTCTGGATCCCTATGGCCGTGGAGTGGTCGTCCCAAAAAATTACCGTCGTGATGCCGCCAGCAAGGGCGGCGATAATGCCGCCTCGGCGATGAAGAGCGTGGTGGTGGATCCGGATACGTACGATTGGGAAGGCGATACACCGCTCCGGTATTTATCCGCGCGAACCATCATTTATGAGATGCATGTGCGCGGCTTCACCCGTCATGCCAGTTCCGGTCTCCCAGCCCAAGTCCGAGGCGCCTTCGCCGGGCTGATCGAAAAGGTCCCGTATCTCCAGGAACTCGGGATCACCGCCGTCGAACTTATGCCCGTGTTCCAATTCGACACCCAGGATGCACCGCCGGGGCTGGTCAACTACTGGGGTTATCAACCGGTATCCTTTTTTGCTCCGCATCAGGCGTATAGCTCGCGTCAGGATCCGCTTGGACCGGTGGACGAGTTCCGCGACATGGTAAAGGCATTGCACCGGGCGGGTATTGAGGTCATCCTCGACGTGGTATTCAATCACACCTCGGAAGGCGACCACAACGGACCCACCTTCTGCTTTCGCGGACTGGATAATGACCTTTATTACATCCTTGAACAGGACCGTGCGTGCTACGCCAATTACAGCGGGTGCGGCAATACGCTGAATGCCAATCACCCCGTCGTCCGTCGTCTGATCGTGGATAGTCTCCGCTATTGGGTCGAGAAAATGCACGTGGATGGTTTTCGATTCGATCTCGCGTCGATCCTCGCCCGGGACGCCTCCGGTCAGGTGCTGGCCAACCCTCCTGTCCTGTGGGACATCGATTCGGACCCGACGCTGGCGGGCACCAAGATCATTGCCGAGGCGTGGGATGCGGCCGGGCTGTATCAGGTGGGGAGCTTCGTCGGCGACAGTTGGAGGGAGTGGAACGGTCGGTTCCGGGACGACGTTCGTGGCTTTTTTCGCGGTGAAAATGATTCGGTGGCGCGCCTCGCCGACCGGTTGATCGGCAGCCCCGAGATATTTGGTCACGAGGAGCGTGAGCCGGAACAGAGCGTGAACTTCGTGACCTGTCATGACGGTTTTACCCTCAACGACCTGGTGTCATACGACCGCAAACACAACGAGGCGAACGGCGAAGACAACCGTGACGGCGGCGATGACAATCGAAGCTGGAACTGCGGCGTCGAGGGACCGACCGACGACCCCGCAGTGGAACAGCTCCGCAACCGGCAGGTGAAAAACCTCCTGACCGTCACGATGCTCTCGCTGGGCGTGCCGATGATCCT
>CAYNYK010000129.1:0-11209 GCA_964401335.1 uncultured Planctomycetales bacterium | reverse complement strand
CTTAGGTGCGATCAGGGTCTACTCGTGCCACTGGGCCGATCGTTGCTCACGTAGTTAAAAGGTTATCATCGCTTCCCCACCTCGAAACGAGGTGGGCCACCCGGCCGTGATGAGTGGGGCACCCTGGCTGATCAGGTCGAAAGGCCACAGGATCAGCTTGGAATGCTCATGCCATGTGTTGTTCCAATCGCCACGCTCCAAGGGCCCGCCACGCTGCTTGCGTCCTCGGACCGGGCGGTTATATTCCTACGATGAAAGCTGTCATTTTCATTACGGAGTGATAAACCTTTACGGGTGCGTGCCCACGGGTCGCCGCCCCGTCCTGAAAGAAGGAGTGTCCCGCCATGTCGCGAGTATCCCGCCGATCGTTCCTGTCCTCATCGGCCGCGGCCGTTGCCGGAGGTATCCTGGCCAAGAGTGCACCAGCGGCCGAGACCATCCCCGGCTTTGACCAGACGAAGACCGACCAAGACCAAACGCAGGCATGGAAGCCCTTCAGCGATCGCAAGGTCCGGGTCGGGATCGTGGGCCACGGTGTATGCAAATTCGGTCTGGCGTTCAGCCTGCAGAACCACCCCAATGTCGAGTTAATTGCGGTCAGCGATTTGTATCCGGACCGTCTGGCCGAGATGGCCCAAAAGGCGAAATGTAAAAAGACCTATCCATCGCTGGAGGAGATGGTCAAGGACGATTCGATCGAGGCCATCTTCTGCGCCACCGACGCGCCTAGCCATGCCAAGCACGCCATACTCTGCATGGAACACGGCAAGCACGTAGCCACCGCGGTTCCGGCCTTCTGGGGCGACATCGAGGATGCGGAGAAACTTCTGGAATGCTGCAAGCGCAACCGGGGACTGGTCTATGCCCTGTTTGAAACTTCCGTTTTCCATGACGATCTGTACGCGATGGAAAAGCTCTTTGCCGCCGACGTGTTCGGCCACATCGTTTACTCCGAGGGCGAGTATTGCCACCCTCATTCGCTCGACGCCCCGCCCTTGGGCTCACATAAGGACTGGCGGAAAAACAGCGTCCCGATGTGGTATCCGACGCACGCGACGGCCTACTATGTCGGCGTGACCCACAAGAGTTTTATTGACGTCACGTGCCGGGGGACGGCGCATTTCGACGAATCCCGACGGGTTCCCAATGCGAATGGAAACATCTTCACCTCAGAAGTCGGCCTTTTTCGGACCGCCGAAGGCGGGATTTCGCGGATGATCGTCTGCCGTTCGCAGGGCGAGTACCTGGAAGCGGGACGCATTCGCGGCGAGTACGGCGGATTCAACAAGACGTTCACCGGCGATGCGACCGGTAAGAAACGCTACGAGGAAGTGTTGGCAAGCGGCCTGCAACTCAAGAAATACGCCTTGCCGCCGGGGGTCGAGCCGGGCGGGCATGGCGGATCGCACGGCTACCTCGGCGATGACTTCATCGACGCCATTCTTCGCGGCCGAACGGCGGCGGTCGGCATCATCGACGCGCTGAATATGACCGTTCCCGGATACTATGCGCATTTGTCCGCGATGAAGGACGGCGAAACGCTCAAAGTTCCGCAATACACGCTGTAAGGGTACATGCAACGGATAGGTAGGAACGCTGACGAGTCGACAACCCAATCCGTGGCGAGCAATACTTTTTTGCGCAGTCTTTATGCATGTCGGGACGCAGCCCGAGTATCCACCTTATAGCTCTCATAAATGAGAGTGTCCGCCATTATGACGGACACTCATTGCGGTTAAATCGGGACCGCCTCTTACGGCGCCCTGCTTGAGTTAAAATTCGCCGTCATTCCCTTCAAGGGGCGTCACACATGCGCTATCCACGGCCCTCCTTGTGTGCCGGCGACTTATTCCCGAGGCCGGGCTCTTCGGTAGGGCGATTCCTGCTTCGCTTTGTTGTGGCCGTCGCTCGATATTGGTTCGGATCGTCTCGGCCACTTTCCGTTTATCGATTCGCTCCATTTCCATGCCCACCAGGACGGCGAGTTCGGCGGCGGTGTTGGCCACCGCCTCCGCCTGGGCGCTGAGCTCCTCGACGGCCGAGGCCGATTCCTCCGAACTGGCCGCCATCGCCTGGGTTACTTTGTCCATCTGACTGATGGCCGTGTTAATCTGCTCCACGCCCTGGGCCTGCTCCTGCGAGGCCGTACTGATGTTATTGATGAGCTGTGACACTTTTGTGATATTCTCGACGATCACGCCGATGGCCTCGCCGAAGCCGGCGGCCACCTCGCCGCCTTCCTTGGCCCGGCTGACCGACGTTTCGATCAGCGCCGTGGTTTCGCGGGCGGCTTCCGCGGCGCGTTGGGCCAGGTTCCGCACCTCATCGGCGACCACGGCGAACCCTTTCCCATGTTCGCCGGCCCGGGCGGCCTCGACCGCCGCGTTCAGGGCCAGCAGGTTGGTCTGGAAGGCGATTTCCTCGATCACCTTGATGATTCTGCTGATCTGCGCCGAGGATTCGTTGATGCCCTGCATGGCGCCATTGAGCCGCTCGCGTCCTTGATCGCTGCGATGGGCCGCTTGCGCCGCCTCCTCGACGAGTTGGTTGGCCTCCTTGGCCGTGGAGGCGTTGGTCGTGGCCATGGCCGACATCTGCTCCAGAGCGCTCGAAGTCTCCTCCAGCGAAGAGGCCTGTTCGCTCGCGCCCTGGGCCAGGGACGCGGCCCCGGCATTCACTTGTCCGGAGGCCTCCGCGACCATCGCCGAACCTTCCGCCAGGCTGCGCACCCCCTGGGTAATGGCTCGCACGATACTTCGGGAGATGAAGAACGCCAAAGCAATGCCCACCACGATCGCCACCACGCTCAGGATGCTCACGTTCCTTTGCGTGCTCTGGGCGGCGGCCAGCATTTGTACGTCCGTCATCATGTTGGTTTTCACTTCCTTGACCATCCGGTCAAGAAGAGTCTGGACCTTTTCCAGATTCAGCTTGGTCTTGCCGGCAAAAATGGCCTGGGCCTTGGCGGCCCCATCCTCCAGTTGCCGCTCTACCGCGATCGCCTGCTGTAAATAGTCCTTGACCTTACCCAAGGCCGGTTGAACCTCGCATTCGTACACATAGAGCGCCTCCCCCATCTTGTCATCCACCACCAGTTTTTCCGTGCGTTGGGCGGCCTCGTATAACTTTTGGTGTGCTTCCTGACAGCTCGCGAGGGTCCGATCGAATTCCGGGAAGGAACGGCGGATATCCGCTATCCTCGGATCATTCAACCATTGGCCGAGTTCACTCCGCGCCGCGTCCAGGTTGACGCCGAACGAGAAGGGCTTGCCGGCCGCGAACTCCTCGATCCGTTTCAAATAACCCTGGTCGGTCCTGAGCACGAATTCGCCCGAACCAATCACCCAGTTCCACGGTTTGAACATTTTGACGTACGAGATCTTGGGTACCACGCCCTTGCCATCGGGCGATTGCCAGTGATAGACGACGAAAGCGGATCCGTCGGCCTGACAACTCGTGACCATATCGACAAAGAGCTTCTTGCCATTAGGGTCCGCGTAATCGCTCAAATCCTTTCCGTCCAAATCCGACTGCAACGGATGCATCACCATCCGCGGATGGGTATCGTTGATCCAGATATAATCCTTGCCCTCCGGTCCGTAGCGTATGGCCTTGACCAGCGCGCAAGCCTGGGCCTGTCGCGCTGCCTGGTCGCCCAGCTTCTCGTCCTCGGCGCAGGCCTGAATTAACGATACCGCTTCGTCCACGACACTGCGCAGACGCTGTTGCGAGGTTTGTAATCCGCTTTCCAAGGCCAGGGCATGCGCGCAGCGTCCCGCCCATTCAACCTGACCGTGGATGTGCTCGCCCAGTTTGACGGTCAAGCCGGCGTGTGCGCGCCGCATTTCACGGGATATCTCCGTCGCTGATTCATGGAGTTCCTTGTGGGGTTGCTCGAGCTCGCTCAACAAGGTCTTTAATGACGGGATCATGGCCTCCGCCGCTTTGCGTTCATCGCTGAAATACCATTTGCCAAATGCACATTGGCGATGATCGCTTTCAACCGCTAATTCCTTCATCCGTTCGTCGGCGAGGAACGCGGACAGGCCCTGGGCCCAGTTCAGATGGTCCAACTCTTTTTGTACCAACAGGGCATCGAGCTTGTTGCCGTCGATCACTTCCTGGGCATTTCCCACGATCCCGGCCACGCCTCGGTAACTCATGATGGCTATAACCAGCAGGAGAACCAGGATAAGGACAAAACCCAAACCAATCCGCTTGCCAACCGTTAAGTTACCCATCATGTCGAATGACCTCCAAGAAAGTGCGCGGACCCCTGGCGCAGGGACCATGTCTTTGCTTCTCGTGTCTCATTGGGTTTCGAACACGACGGGCCGGATGGCCGCACCAGGCGCGCAACCGACCCGCTCCATCCTTTCGCCTAAACGGAAGATGGCCCAATGCCCACTTATGTGCCGAAATTCCGGCAGCACGTCATTGTGCTGAGAATACGGCCGTTTGTAATTAAAAAAACCAGTACCCAACAAGGGCCAAAGACTCGTTGCCCAAAAGGCCCTTTGCATCACCCTTTCTATTATCGCTTAGGGATGACGAAGCTTAAATTGAAAAAGGTGGATTGGGTCCTAGGTATCTACCCTATACCCTATAACCCTGTCCGTTGGAGAACGGCGGAGAATAACATATTTTGGAGTTAAGAGGTTCCTGATCTCGCGGTCGAGCGTTCCGGGCGTTGAACCGATAACCCTGACCGGCAAAGGCGGACAAACCGTGTTTACCATGAAAAGCCGAAACCGCAGGTGATGCTGTGTTGTATCTGCCGGACTTCGATGGCCATGTAATCCAAGCCCAGGGGGACGGAGGTGTGGCCGGTCCGGCTCAGCGTCTCGGGCAGGCCGAGGATATAGCCGATCCCCGCCCACCAGTTATCCTTCTGGTAACGCAGTCCGGTGGTAAACTGATGTTGTGCGATCTGAATGGTCAGGGGATTCATTTCGTTTCGGTAAACGGGATTCGTGGCATAATGATAACCGCCGGCCAGCGTCCAATGCGGGTCGAGCTTGTACTCGGCCCCGGTGATCAAGACCCATTGGTCGTGATAGCCGATGGGACTGCGAATGGTGCGGCCGTACCGCCCCACCAGAAATTGCGCTTTATGCAAAACGCTGTCGGAATAGTTGATCCAGCGAGCCTCCCCGAGGAGTTTCAAGCGGTCGGTCGCGTCCCAGGCCAATCCGGCGGCCACGCGCTGGGGCATCATCATGTCCTCGATATCCGCATTGAGCAGTCGAACCGTGGGGATACCGTAGTTTCGCAACCAGGACAAGCTCCGATAGAACGTACGCCGATCGCGTCCGGCGATATCATGTAACCAGGTCCGCGAGCGATACCCTAGGCCGGCGGTCAAGGTCGGGGTCACCTGATAAAGTGCCCCTAGCTGAAACCCGCCGCCTATCGTATACCCACGATCGAAATCCACCGCCGTCGGGCCGTTGATCGAGTTGAATTTCGCGGTCACAAGCTCGGCTCGTCCGCCGATCCCCACGGAGAGCTTTTCGTTGACTTTGTAGCCGAGGTTCAGGGCCAAGGCCATGTCGTACATATCCGCTCCCACTCGCCGGGCGGTCCACGGGTTGAGCAAATGGCGCATTTTGTAGTGGCTTCTAAACTGTGCCTTGGAATAAAGGGCCAGTCCCAGGCTGATCCGTTCGTTGACCGGAAACGCCAAACCCGCGTACCCGAGAGGAATGTGCCGCACCGACGATTGGGACGAATCCAGCAGGCCGTTCCACTCGGTGTCGGGCATGAACAACTGGCCCGTGGTATCGAAGCGAAATAGATGATCCGGATTGAGCGTCAACGTGGCGGGGTTTTCGATTTGCGACAAGGCCGTGTCGCCGACGGCCACATCCGCGCCGCCGCGGGCCATCGCGGGCATGCTGAAGCCGATCGGCTCGGTCCCGTCAAGAGCGACGGCCGCCACGGGCCAGCAGAGCAACGCAAGTGTGGCGATCTTCTTGAACAAACACAAACCCCGGAAAAGTCTCTTTTATCCAAAGCTTTCCAGCCGGGCGATCAGATCGTCCTGGATCGAGCGTTCGAGGGCGACGAACCGGGTGCTGTAGCCGTGTACGCGGACGAGAAGGTCGGCGTATTCCTCCGGTCGATCCTGTGCCGCCCGCAGCTCTTCGGCGCCGACGATATTGATCTGGAAATGATGCGCGCCGAGATCCAGCAGGGAGCGTACAAAGGCGGCCAGTCGGTCGCGACCGCCGGCCCCGTTTACGACCGTTGGATGGAATGAGAAGGTCAAATCCGTACCGAGCGTGGCGAGCTTATGGTTGAACGAGGTGACCGACCTGGCCACGGCCGTCGGTCCTTGTTTCGCGCGGCCGTCCGTCGGCCCGGTGCCGTAGCTCATCGGTATGCCGGCATGGCGGCCGTCGGGCGTGGCTCCGGTTGTGCGCCCATAATGAACGTGGGTGGACGGCGTATTGAAACCCGCCCGCCATAGGCCACCCCACGCATTGCGTCGCGATTGAATCGTCTCGGCCGTAAACCTGAACACCTCGGCCGCGATGCGGTCAACCTCGGGTTCGCCGTTACCATACTTAGGCGCGCTGTTCAGCAGACTTTGGCGCAACAATTCCTGGCCGACGAAGTCCGTTCGCAAAGCGTCGGCCAATTCCGCGATATCCACGACCCGACGCTCGAAGACCAGCGTCCGCATCGCCGCGAGGGCGTCGGCCGTGCTGCCGAGGCCGTGGACAAGGCATCCGCTGAAATTGTAGCGGGCTCCGTCCGAGCGGAAGTCAATGCCTTTATCCAGACAATCGCCCATCATGCCGGACAGGAAGGGCACCGGTTTTTCGGCGGCGATGAGCAAATCCGCGCGGTTGTGGGCATCGACCATCAGATCGACAAAATACGTAACCTGCGCGCGGAAGGCTTTCCAGATATCGTCGTAGCAACCAAACGCTTCCGGCTTGCCCGTCGCCGGGCCAAGACGCTTGCCGCTGAGGGTCGAAACGCCGTCGTTGAGGGCCAGTTCGAGGCACTTGAGCAGGTTAAACTTGCCGGCCGTGGTCCGCGAGTTGTCCGCCCCCTCGGCGACAAATTCCTGACACCCGGCGATGCAATAGTTTCGTGCGTCCGCCTCGGTATAACCGATGGACCGCATCGTCGGGATAACCGTGGCGTCATTGTGTATGGCCGGGATGCCCATGCCGCACACAAGAACCTCGACGGCTTTTTCCAGCAGTCGGGGCGATGATTCCGGGGCGATGCGCACGGCCACCGAGGGCTGAGCGGTACGCAGGCGGCGGGTCGCCTCAAGGCACAACAGGGTCAGCGGGTTGCACGCATCGTCGCCTTCGGCCGTGACCCCGCCGATCATGATGTTCTGCGACACGGCCCAACACTCCGGCCCGACGACGAATTTGAGCCACAGGCACTCGATCAGTTCCAGGGCCTCGTCGTTCGTGATGCGGCCGGCGCTGAGATCGGCTTTGAGGAAAGGCCACACCCACTGGTCGAGGCGGCCGACGCTGAAGGCGTAGGCATTCGGCGATTGCTCGATGGTCATGGCCAGGTAACAGAACCAGAACGATTGCAGCGCCTCGCGGAACGTCCGCGCCGGTTGGGCGGGTACTTGCCGGCAGATGACGGCGATGGTGCGCAGTTCCTCCGCTCGAACAGGATTAGTCTCCTTCTCCGCCAAGCGGTCGGCAAGGGATGCAAAACGTTCGGCGAAATGGATGACGGATGCGCAGCTTTCGATGACCGCCCGGTAGAAATCGTCTGGATCGTGCAGGCGTTTTCGATCGTCCGCCGGTTGGGGCAGCCCCTGCCGTGCGCGCTCGATAACATGGTGCAAGCCGTGGCGAAGAACCATACCGAAGTCGGGGATCGCGTGGGCGCTGACCCGCTTGCCGATGCAGACGTTCTCTTTCTGTGCGGCGGCCTGTTCCGCGGTCAGCAACTTACCAAGCTCCACATTGTACGGATCGGCCGTCCAGTACGCCCGCACATCCGCCGGCGCCTGTTCGGCAAGGCTGTGCTCGACGCCGTCCGCGTATAGGTCATACGTTTTCGCGAAGCAGCAATCCTGACTGCCGACGATCAACTCATCCGGCTCAATGCGGATCGGCAACTCGGCGAGGACGGAACGGAACAAATCCGCTTGCCGCCGCATGGCCGACCAATCGACGGCCCGTTTGGCGGCGCGGGCACGGATACGCTCGACCTCGATCCACTCGTTCAACGCTTTCGGTTGAAGGGCGGCCTCTCGAAGTCTCGCGACCCTGGGCGAAAGCAATCTGTCATGGCGGTTGTTCATTGGTACTAACTATTATCGGCCGAGGCGGTTGTCCAATTGGCGTCAATCACGCGAACCCCCGCGCCGCGCAGGGCGTTTATCCATTGGGCCAAGGTTTCGGACCCCGGCGAGCGCGGCTCGGGATCGGCCGCATGCGTGATACCCATCCGGCGGGCCTTGGAAAGGCCCAGCCCGTGATACGGCAGCACTTCGACGCCTTCGATCCTTGGCAGCGACGCGGCCAGCTTGACCAGCGCGTTACGATTCACCACGGAATCATTATAGCCCTCGACCAGGGGTACGCGTATGCGGACCCATGCGCCGCCGTCGTGTAGCCGCCGCAGGTTCGACAGGATGAGATCGTTGGATACGCCCGTGGCCGCGCGATGACGGGTGCTGTCCATCTCCTTGATGTCATAAAGGAAAAGATCGACATGCGCGGCGACCTGCTCGAAAGCCTCATAAGGCACATGGCCGCAGGTCTCCATGCAGCAATGAATACCCAGTTCCCTGGCGCGGACCAGCAGCCCGGTCGTAAAGTCAAGCTGGTGGAGCGGCTCGCCACCGCTGAGGGTCATGCCACCGCCGGAGGTATCGTAGAAAGGCCGGTCGGCGGCCACCTCGGCGATGATCTCATCGATACTTGCTTCGCGACCGATGATCTCCAACGCACCGGCGAGGCATTCCGCCGTGCATGACCCGCAAACCGCGCATTTTGTCCGGTCGATAACGTGCTCTCCGTGGTTGTCCACGTGCGCTCCGCGCGGGCAGACGCGGAAACATGCACCGCAGCCGATGCACTTGTCGGGCGCAAACGAAAGATGCGGTTCCCGCCGGATGCCCTCCGGGTTGTGGCACCACGCGCAACGCATGGGGCAACCCTTGAGGAAAACCGTCGTCCGGATACCGGGTCCGTCATGCAAACAGAAGCGCTGAATATCGAAGATCAAGCCGGTCATGTTTGGTATCTATGTAAACGGAAAAGCCGGGTGGGACGTCGATGGCATATCGAAGGGTTCGCTCAGGAAATCCGGTGTTACGCCGATCGTTACTTTTTCCGCGCCCCCTCCCCGTGCATGAGGAATCCCGTTTATTATTTTTCCTCTTCGATGATCCGCAAGGCGGCCCGCATGTAGCCGAGGGCGTAGGCCATGCCGGCGTGCCAGGGGGCCGCACAGGTCATGTGCGGTGTATGGTCGGGAACCAGCAGGCCGTCGTAACCGTTGTCCCGCAGGATGCGCAGGGCCTTGATCATGTCGATATCGCCCTCGTCGAGAAAGACCTCGCGATATTCGGGCACCTTGCCGCGCACGTTGCGGAAATGAATGTAGGCGATGGCTTTCTGGCGGCTGTGGGTCGCGAGGACTTCATAAATATCGCCTTCGGTCATTTCCTGGGTGGTGCCCATGCAGATTTCCAGAGCGTTGGACGGACTGGGTATGATATCGAGTACCCATTGGTACATGTGCGGCTGATACACGAGGCGAGCCGTGCCGCGCAAAACGGGAGTGGGGGGATCGTCGGCATGTGCGGCCAAGCGCACGCCTGCTTCCTCGGCGACGGGCACGACTTCCTTCAGGAAATCCGAGTAGCGCTGCCAGATTTGCTCGGAAGTCACCTCGCCGATATCACCCGGCGGAGCGTGCGGATCGTAAATAACATTCCAAACCTCGCCCTTGGGGATAGGTGTTTCTTTCGGGCCATGCTTTTGGCTGAATCCAACCGCCGTCGCTCCACCGCGAGCCCATGAACCCTGAATATGACCCCAAACCCCGGCGATGCTGAAATCGTAGCCGATGATAGGAATACCCGCTTTGCCTACCCGGCGAATCATGGTTTTGATATCCTCGAGCTGTTCTTTCTTACGCGGCCCGTCCAACAGGATGTCCGACCAGTGGGCCGGCTCGAAGTTCTCGATGGCCTCCAGAACCAGCCCCTCGGCATTGACTGCGGCCTTCAGGTTTGCCAGGCATTCATCCGTCCACAAACCCTTGGGGTTAGCCGGATCGACCGGACGATCAGGATGGATCAACTGATCCTTCCGGTAATCCAGCAGATGGGCCACGATGTGTGTGCAACCGGCTTGCCGGGCAAAGCGGAAATGATCCCGATTCAGCATCTGTCGATATAAACCGAGTCCAATTTTCATGATCGTTTTGACATCCGAATTCGAGGGTAACAGGTCTTTGGCTTAATCCGGCCGAGAGTATACCGCCTGGCGCAAGGAGAGGAAACCACACCGTCGGTCATATCGGCAATGACCGGCGTGGGGGGGGTTGGTTGCCTTGCGACGCATTTCAGGGTGGCCATCGCCACCGCCTTGCCTGGTAGCGACGGGCGCGCCGCCGGTTTACAGGGCAGCTTTGATTCATCTTTTCCAGCCTCTGAATTAGTGTATACTAACATTCATATCTCCTTGTTTAGCAATGTATTATGACTATTTTAACGACCCGTTGGCTTCGTTTGGCGCTTTTACGTTTTTTACCACAAAGGCCGGTTTTGGCGGAGAATGTAGAGAAATGCGAGTTGAAAGTAGAAGGTAGGCATGAAAAGCGCTCCATATAGGATCTCCGGTGACCATAATGCATGGCCCATTTCATAAGAACACGAAATGTGTTCCGGAAAAGCGGAGGGTGTGGAACGGGCGGCCGGGCGCGGGAAAGATATCGGGTATGTCCGCGCACAACCGCAAAGGGTTTTATGTATCCCAACGGGGTTGTATATATTAGCCCAGGGTCGCGGCGTAGCCGCATGGTAATCGTGGGCATAGAAGAAGCACGGGCAGACCTTTGTCCCGCTTTGGCGTGACAAGGGCCTGCCCATGCCACCCGGCTCGATGGGCTCGCACGAGAATCCCTTCTCGTGCGTCCGGTACCATCGTGCCGAGAAAGGATTCTCGGCACAGCGATACCATTGTGCCGAGAAAGGATTCTC
>CAYNYK010000128.1:0-11320 GCA_964401335.1 uncultured Planctomycetales bacterium | reverse complement strand
GGATATCGCCGCAGAGTGCTTGTAGACCATCCGGCCGGAACAGGCATTTTACCTATCACTTAAAAGCCAACCTCCGTATCTCAGTGTTCGCTCAAGGCGGAATCTCGCCCTTGGCGGACCTCCGTGGTGAATTATCCGGGTTAACGACCGGAATACGGAGGGTTGATCGCGGCTGGGTCTCCAATATTTTTTAGCCTCCTCAGCAGAATCTGTGGGTCGTTTTGACCCATTGAGGCGCCGAAACATCCGTATCCATGGGCTTTTTCATGCTTTCTGTCTACACGGGATTTCCGAGTTCACTTTCCACACGGGTATTGGGCGGTGTTGGTCGGGGGTGCAACATGGTCTTCCCCCACAAAAACACCCGTGTTTGCTGCCTTTGGAACACCGGAGCCATGCCTCAAAAATCCCAGGGCTTGGGGCGGAGCCCCAATTCCACCCACAGATTCTGCTGAAGAGCCATTTTTTAATTGTTGTTTATGGCCTGCTGGTAGATATCCAGACAACGACGGGCGGAGTCGGCCCATGAAAGTTTACGGATTTCGAATCGGCCGTACTCCCGCAGGGTCTTTTGCAGCGAGGGATGCCGCAGGACGGCGACGATTTTATTCGCGATCTCGTCGATGTCCCAGAAATCCACCTTCAGGGCATGGGTGAGTACCTCGGACACGCCGGATTGCTTGCTGATAATCACCGGTACGTCGTTTTGCATGGCTTCGAGGGGGGCGATGCCGAAAGGTTCGGAAACGCTGGGCATGACGTAAAGGTCGGCCATCCGGAAGATTCGCTCGACGTCCGGCCCGCGGAGAAAACCGGTGAACAATACGCGATGCCCGATACCCATCTGGGCGGCCAGCTCGATCATTCGTCGGGTCATGTCCCCCGAGCCGGCCATCACGAAACGCACGTTCTCGACCACCTCGAGCACTTTCTTGGCGGCGGCGATGAAATATTCCGGCCCCTTCTGCATGGTGATGCGGCCGAGGAATAAAACGAGTTTTTCGTCGCGCCCGATGTCCACCGGGGCTTGCGGCGGCTCGAATCCGTTGAAGTCAATCGCGTTGTAAACCACCTCGACCCGGTCCGCCGGTACCCCGTAACGGGCCAGGACAATCTTCTTGGTCAGGTGGCTGACCGCGATGATCTTATGGGCGAAATGCATGCCCTGCCGTTCGATGTCATAAATCCGTTGGTTGACATGTTCGCCGCTGCGGTCGAACTCGGTGGAATGGACATGAACCACCAGCGGTTTGCCGCACATGCTGGCCACGGCAATGCCGGCCTGGTAGGTCATCCAGTCATGGGCGTGAACAACGTCAAACTGCTCCTCGGCGGCGACGGCCAAAGCCAGCCGGGCATAACGCTCCACTTCGGAAAACATATCGCCGGCGTAATGCTCACCCCCCCCCGGGGGCGGCATGGGCACGGTCGCTCCCGAAGGGACGCCGGCCGCTTCCGGTTTCAGGGGAGCCAGGCCGCCCTGGGGTAGATGCTTGGTAAACGCCGCCATCTTCTTGGCTATTTTCTGGGCGTGTTCCTGCGGAGTTTCGTATGGCGAAATACCGATCCCTGCTTCCAGGGCGGTAAAGGTCACATGTTCAAATTCATCAATACGATACGTGGTGGAACCCGGAATTCGCGAACCCCGCGGCGTGACCAAGGTGACATGGCTGCTCATCGGCGCATGAATCGGACGCGGCAAGAGAAAAAGCACGTCCGTGCCGATTTCGCTCATCGCCCGCGTCAATCCATAGCAAGCGGTGCCCAACCCACCACTAATGAAAGGGGGGAACTCCCAACCGAGCATAAGAACTCGCATGGCAACTTAACTCCCTATTACCCGGTGCCTAAAGCATCGTCCCCCGACGCCCATTTTTATCGTACTCGACTATCCGTCGGTTTTGATAATTTTTTCGTGATTCCGACAATTGCACAAGTAGTTTTTACTTAAATTCCGTCCGATCCAAGGAGAACCCCTCACAGACTTATCGTCTGCGCTAAAATCTTTATTCGGATACGCCTGTCCGGGCCTTCAAATAGCGAAACCACCGCGCGAAGGCCTCGCTTTTCCCCAGATCAAACCCGTGAATCGGTGAAATACATCCGGCCGCTCGTCGTCATTATAGTACAGCGCACCAAACAAGGCAGCGTCATCTGAAGCGAAAAAAAGCAGATCGCCTTGGTCGCCATTGATTGTTCCTAAATACACCGCGAGTTACGGCCTTTATTCGTTTCAGGAACCAGCAAAAACCTGGCTCCGCGAATTAACCATACATCACATTTCACAACCTGTCAAATCAATGCCAACTTTCGCGATTCACACACGTTATGAAAACAAGAGTATAAAACTTGAACATCCTCTCAATAACCATCGAGGCGGTCGAGACCCGATGATGCACATCGTCTGACAAAGCAAGTCACCAAACCCCAGTGTGGCGTATGCGACGGTTTTTCGCCAGGCTCTTCCCGTATCGAAAATGCACTGCCTGGTGCCCAAGGGATTTACCCCAGTAACGAATCAACGCTATTTATGGTAAGATGCGCCGCTGACTGATTAGACCCCGCCATACGGCTGAGACAGGTGAGAACCATGCATAATGAACAACATTCGCGACGTTCGTTCTTGAAGCAGACGGCCAAGACCACGGCGGCCTTAAGTCTCTTTACTTCGACAGCTCGATCCGGGGAACGGGTGGCCGGGGCCAACGAGCGGATTCACCTTGCCTTGTTGGGTGCCGGCGGGCAGGGAACTACCCTGTTCGAGAAAATTCATACGCTTGCTGAGACCGCAAACGTCGAGATGGTGGCCATTGGCGATTTGTGGAATAAGGCACGGGATGAAGCGGTGGCCAAACAAACCGCGCTCGCTGGGCGCAAACCCTTGGCTTGCCGTAAGATGGACGAGATTCTCGACCACAGGGAGGTCGACGCCGTGGTCATTGCCACCGCCGATTTTCAGCACGCCTGGTATACCCGCAAGGCGGTCGAGGCCGGCCGGGACGTGTATGTGGAAAAGCCCTTCGGTTGCGATTTTGAGCAGATCAAGCTGGCTCGGGATGCGGTCAAACAGAGTGGCCGTGTCGTCCAACTGGGTACCCAGCGCCGAAGCCTTGGAGCGCCCTGGGCGGCTCGCGAATTTATCGCCCAAGGACGGTTGGGTAAGGTGAGCTATGTGGAGATTACCCAGTCGAATTTCGGGCAACGTTGGCGGGTTCCGGGATCGGAAAATTCGCTGACGGCCGCGGATACCGATTGGGACGAATGGCTCTGCTACACCCCCAAGGTGCCCTTCAATGCCCGGCATTATCGCGAATTCCGCCTTTTCTGGCCTTATTCCACTGGTGTTTTCTGCCAGTGGATGAGTCATGCGATCGATTTGGTCAATCTGGTCATGGACGAGGTACCGAAATCGGCGGTGTCGGCCGGCGGGGTATATATATGGAAGGATGGGCGGACCAATCCGGATACCGCCCAATGCCTGCTGGAATATCCCAGCGGGTGCCTGGTCAGCTACCACATGCGCTTGGGCAACCAGGCGTCCCATCGTTGGATCACGTTTTTCGGCACCTGTGGAACCCTGGAGCTGGAGGCGGGAGTGGCCTATGGCGAAGGAGGGTTAGGACACGTGGTCTGTGTCAACCCTGGCGCGGAAATCCCGGAATTTGAGATCGATGCCAGCAGACGTCTGCCCGACCGGGCCAGCGGCGGCGTGATGCTGGATTATCGTCGCAACGGTGACGATCTGGCCGAACACCTCAAGGACTTTTTCGACTGCATGCGCAGCCGCCGCCAACCGCGGGCGAACATTGATGCGGCTTTCGCCGATGCCCTGGCGACCACGATGGCCGGCATGTCCCTGCGTATGGGCGTCCGCGTGGAATACAATCGTAAAAAGGATATTGTTCAACCGATGGAAGTATGCACTCCCTCGACGGCCACGGCATAAAAGGACGGCTCAATCCCCCTGCTGGTAAATACGGCAATCAGGTCTCAGTCCGCCGAGCGTCAGGGTGCCTATCGACAATTACGCAGCACGCCGATGACCACTCCTTGAATGGTTACATTATCGACAAGGATCGGGGAAAGACGGGCGTTGGCCGGCTGGAGACGGATCCGATCACCTTCCTTGTAGAACTTCTTGAGCGTGGCCTCCCCGTTATCGAGTAAGGCTACCACGGTTTCACCGTTTTCGGCCGTCTGCCGACGCTCGACCACCACCAGATCGCCGTCGCAGATATGCTCATCGATCATGCTGTCGCCGCTGACCTGTAACACAAAGGCGCCCGAACGGGAACGGAACATGTCCTCCAGATCAACCACTTCGTTATCCTCGACGGCCTCGATCGGTTGACCGGCGGCGATGCGCCCGGCCAAAGGCAGGGCGGTCGGCGATTCATCCGGAAAGGCAATTCGCCCCGTAAGTTCCAAAGAACGTGCCCTGTGCCGAGAACGCTTGAGCAAGCCTTTCTTTTCGAGGCCGGCGACGTGTTCGAACACGGTGACCTTGGTGACGCCGAGAATGTCGGCCAACTCCTGCATCGTCGGGGAATAACCATGCTTGCGCTGGTAGTCCCGAATAAGCGTTAGAATCCGTAATTGTTTGGGTGTCAGCCGCGAAGAGGATTTGCCTGCCATAACGATTCTCCACTATTTCCTGCAGGCCGTCCGGCCCCAAAACCACCGGCGGCCAGTTTTCGGCCCCGGTCGCAAAGACGCCGGCCCGACCAGCAAGCCCGACCCTGACATCAGACGCGGAAACCTGCGCCCGAAACCGTACGAGGGAGACCTCATCAGCCGTCCAAGCCGCTAGACAGGTGGATAAGGTCTTTAACCAATACCTGGCCCTGTTCCGCCAACCTTTTGACCATCGAGCGGCTCGGAAAACGCTCGATGGATGCAGATCGGAGCATGGACCACTCTTCAAGACGGCCGTCGCTTCCGAGGGTAAGGCCCGAAAGAAATCGCCGCCGGGCCCCACAACGACGAGAGGCCATTCATCCCGGATATCATCTTTGTTAGCCAAGCGTTCTGCCTCCCTGCCGATCACGGGAAATTTCATCCCTGAAACCAGCGCGGCCCCCTGCACAAAAGACCAAAGGGTTAGTTCCGGCCGGCAAATATCCCCGCAAACCGCACCGATGTTAAAATTCTGTTCGTATATAATATAACCTAACCTTCCCCGAACGTCAAGTTGTGTTTTCTGTTTTTTCATCATATTTCCCAATGGCTTATGTTATCGGACTATATTGCCAATATGTCGTGTGCAATGTCGCGATCATCCCTATGAATGGCGTATATCGGACAAGAGAACCGGAGTTAAAAAAGCATTTGTTGCATCGTCCGGTAACATTCTAATCATGGTCTTTTTGCACCTGAGTATAAGGTTTATCGAACCTCTGTATTCGAAGGGAATTATTTGATAATTAACAACTAATAATCCTACCAAGTTCTATATCTAATAACCGTTTTTGAACAAATAATTAATCAAAAATGTATCTTAATGCCCGGACAAAAAGTAAGCAAATATTTAGTACCCGCTATGTACTATTGACTCTTGAAACAGGACTATACAGGTACTATATTGAGTTGGATATCATGGATATTCTCATTAACAGGACACTCGGAAATGCTGACATTAACCAGAAAAACGGAATACGGCCTGATCGCCATGACCCACATGGCTTTGCAGTCAGCCGGGTTATGTAGTGCCCGGGAGATCGCCGGGCGATATGGTGTTCCCCTGGCCCTGCTGATGAATGTCCTCAAGCAGTTAGCCCAAAGCGGCCTGATCCAGTCGGCGCGCGGGCCGACGGGAGGATATGCACTGGCCCTACCGCCGGAAAAGATCTCCCTCTTGGATGTTTTCCGGGCGATCGAAGGACCGGTGCATTTGTCCTATTGTTCCAGCTTGGCCGATCCGGAGCATAGCCGCGACGACGAAAAGAAAATCTGCCAGGTCATGGGTTGTTGTCCGGTCGGGGCATCCATCCGCAAGGTCGACGGCCAGTTGACCGAGTTCCTCGAAAAAATCACCCTGGCGGATATCATTGAACACAAGATTCCGGTGGAACCATCCACCGCGGAATTGGTGGAGAATAAAGCGTGAAGCCATTGATTTATCTGGACAACAATGCCACCACGCCGCTCGATCCGCGGGTGCTCGAGGCGATGATGCCGTATTTCAGGGAGAAGTTCGGCAATGCGGCCAGTCGCAACCATGCAAAGGGCTGGGAGGCGGAGGAGTCCGTCGATAAGGCTCGCGAACAGGTGGCCGCTTTGTTGAATGCCGGCCCCAAGGAGATCGTCTGGACCAGCGGGGCCACCGAAAGCAACAACATCGCCATCAAGGGTGTGGCCGAGATGTACAAGGACAAGGGGCGGCATATCATCACGCAGGCCACCGAACACAAGGCGGTGATCGATCCGTGCAAATACCTGGAGCAACAGGGCTTTCGGATCACGATCCTGCCGGTGGATCGGCACGGGCGCATCAATCTCGATGAACTGGCCTCGGCCATTGCCGCGGATACGATCCTGGTCTCGATTATGTTCGCCAACAACGAGATCGGCACGATCCAGCCGATCGCCGAAATCGGCCGTCTTTGCAAGGAAAAGGGAGTTTTGTTTCATACGGATGCGACCCAGGCTTTCGGCAAGGTGCCGATCGACGTGGAAGCAATGGGTATCGATCTGCTGAGTTGTTCGGGGCATAAGATTTACGGACCCAAGGGCGTAGGCGCTTTGTACGTACGGCGCAAGGGGCCTCGGGTGCGCTGTGCGCCGGTGTTGCACGGCGGGGGGCACGAGCGCGGCATGCGCAGCGGTACGCTGAATGTTCCGGGCATTGTCGGGCTGGGCTCGGCGGCGGAAATCGCCGGGCGGGAGATGGCCGCCGACGCGAGCCGGATCGGCCGTCTGCGCGATCGACTTTGGCAGGGCCTGAGCGAAAAAATCGATGAGTTGTATCGCAACGGTGATCCCGTAAATGTGCTGGCTAACACCTTGAATGTCAGTTTTGCGTACGTGGAGGGCGAATCGCTGATGATGGGTTTCGAGAACGTCGCGGTCAGCAGCGGGTCGGCCTGCACCAGCGCCTCGCTGGAACCAAGCTATGTGTTGCGGGCCCTCGGTGTCGGCGACGAGTTGGCCCATAGTTCGATCCGCTTCAGCCTGGGGCGGTTTAACACGGCCGACGAGATTGAACAGACCATCACCCAGGTGGTCGCCACGGTGCATCGCTTGCGGGAGATGAGTCCGTTATATGAGTTGGCCCGGGAAGGGGTGGACTTAAAGCGGGTCCAGGTGTCGTCCCGTTAGCGGGTGGATTCACCACGGAGGCCACGGAGCACGGAGTTAGAAATAAAGCTGGGGAACCAAGGGACATTGTTTTGAAAAGATGATTTTGCAGAAGCCGATGATACTAAGACGACCTTGACGATATGGAGCTGAACATGGCTTACAGCGATAAAGTGCTTGACCATTTCAACCACCCGCGCAATATCGGGACGTTGGACAAAAACGACCCCAACGTGGGTACGGGTGTGGTCGGCGCCCCCGAATGCGGCGACGTGATGAAGCTACAGATCAAGGTGGACGCGGACAATCGCATCGTGGACGCCAAGTTCAAGACGTTTGGGTGTGGCAGCGCGATCGCCAGCAGTTCGTTGGCCACCGAATGGATCAAGGGTAAGACGCTGGATGAGGCGTTGGAAATCCGGAACACGGATATCGTCAGGGAGTTGTCGCTGCCGCCGGTGAAGATTCATTGCAGCGTGCTGGCGGAGGATGCCATCCGGGCGGCGATCCAGGACATCAAGGACAAAAAGACCGACGCCGTCGCGCCGGTCGAGGCCGAAATTGTGTCGGGCAGCCTGTCCGAGACGTGACCGGCATTTTCCGGCCGCAGGTCAAAGGAGCATGAACATGGCCATTACCCTTACGGAACAAGCCGTTGCGGAAATTAAAAACGTGATCGCCCGGCAGAACCTTCCGGCCGACCGAACCTATCTTCGCCTCGGCGTCAAGGGCGGGGGTTGCAGCGGGTTCACCTATTCGCTCGATTTGGCCTCGGTCAAGGGTGAACACGATCAGGAATTCGAGCAGGACGGGATCAAGTGCATCTGTGACCCCAAGAGCATGCTCTATCTCGAGGGTGTTACCCTGGACTTCAAGGACGGGTTGATGGGACGCGGATTCGTGTTCAATAATCCCAATGCGTCCTCGACCTGCGGCTGCGGGAGCAGCTTCTCGGCATAAAGATATTGGACCACGGAGACACGGAGATTGTTTAGTTTAAAAAACAATAAAAGCCTTTTGTGAAGTTGAAAGACTCGTAAATTTTTCATCCAGATAGCTGCGCTTGCTTTTATACAAAATCCTTTTCTCTCCGTGGCCTCCGTGAACTCCGTGGTAAATAATTTTGCGTTCAACCGCTGGGAGTACGACGTTGAGTACGGACGAGCACAAGACCCTGCCCGCGCGATGCATGCAGTGTTCGGCGCCGATGGAATATCCGATCTGCTGCACAAGTTGCGGGACCCTGATCCCGCCGCCCGACGGCCTGGATTTCTTCGTGATGTTCAACCTGCCGACCCGGTACGACATTGACGAGCACGAGTTGCACCGCAAGTACCTGGCCTTGAGTCGCAACATCCATCCGGACGTGGTGGACAAATCCACGGACCAGAATCGGCGCAACTCGTTGCAGCTCAGCAGCATGCTCAACCGAGCGTATGAAACGCTGCGCGGGCCGGTATCGCGGGCGGAATATCTTCTGGTTTTGGTCGGCGGTCCGGGTCCGCGGGATGACCGGTCGGTTCCGGGCGAGACCCTGGCGAAGATCATGGTCCTTCGCGAAAACATCGAGGAGGCCCGCGAAGCCGGGGACGAGGCCGCTTTACAGAAACTACGCCAGGAAGTCGCCGCCCACGGCGAGGCCACGCGCGCGGAAATCATCCGATTGGCTCGCGGTCTCGAAAGCGATCCCCAACGGGAAAAAACGATGAAGGAATTACGCCGGCAGCTCAACGCCATGCAATACTGGCAGAATCTCGGCGAGCAATTGCCCGCGGCTTGGCCGGTCGGCGGGAAGGGGCCGCATGACTGAGCGGAAAGAGATCATCGTGGGTATCGATCTGGGCACGACCAATTCGCTCGTCGCTTACTGCGACGAGTCCGGCCCACGGATCATCGCCGATGAACAAGGCGATACCTGCATCCCTTCCGTGCTGACCTTTTCGCCCGACGGGCAGGTGACCATTGGGCGGGCGGCGAAGGCCCATGCGGTCGAAAATCCCACGGCCACGGTTTTTTCCATCAAGCGACTGATGGGCAAGGGCTACGACGAATTGCTCGCCGAAGGCGAAATCGCCCAACTGCCTTACAAAGTGATTAAGCGGGTATCCAATAGTGCCGAGCAGGACGTGGCGGCCGTCGAGATCAACGGCTCGGTCCTGACCCCGCCGGAAATCAGCGCGCTTATCCTTCGCCAGTTGAAACAGCAGGCCGAGGCCTATCTCGGCCACGAGGTCCGCAAGGCGGTCATCACCGTGCCCGCTTACTTCGACGATGCCCAGCGGCAGGCTACCCGCGACGCCGGCCAGATCGCCGGCCTGGACGTGGTCCGCATCATCAATGAACCGACCGCCGCCGCCCTGGCTTACGGGTTGGGTTTGCGCGGTCACGACAACGGGACTACCGACGCCGCGCCCGAATTATCGCTGATGGGCCACTGCCCGTCGTCGGAGTCCTCCGCGCCCGGCGCAACGGGCGGTCAAGCCAGGGAATCCGTTGTGGCCGTCTATGACTTGGGCGGCGGGACTTTTGACGTATCCATCCTTCGTCTGACCGACGGCGTATACGAGGTACTCAGCACGCACGGCGATACGCATCTGGGCGGCGACGATTTCGATCGTGAAATCATGGCTTTGGTGCAGCGGGAAGTGCGAGCGCAATTCGGCGTGGACATTGCCTCGCCGGCCATCCGGCAGGCCCTACGCCATTTCGCCGAGCAGGTGAAGATGCGTCTCAGCCGGGAGACTTCGGCCGTTCTGGAGATCGATATAGGAGCCGGCGAACCTTATAGTCGAACGCTGACTCGCGAGGAATTCGAGACGATGATTTCGCCGTGGGTCGAGCGGACGATCGCCAGTTGCTCGCGGGCGCTGGCCGATGCCCGACTCGATCCGGAGCGGATCGATCAAGTCGTCATGGTCGGCGGTAGCACGCGCATTCCGCTGGTCCGGCGGCGGGTGGAAGAGGTTTTTGGCCGGCGGCCTTACACCGCCCTGAATCCTGACGAGGTGGTCGCCCTTGGGGCGGCCGTCCAGGCCGACATACTCAGCGGCTCGCGGCGCGATACGCTGCTGCTCGACGTGATCCCGTTGTCGCTGGGGATCGAGACCATGGGCGGGGCGATGGGCAAGCTGATCCTGCGAAACACGCGCATCCCCTGCCAGGCCACCGAGCGGTTCAGCACTTTTGTCGACGGGCAGAGCAGCGTGAAGATCAACGTGTTGCAGGGCGAGCGCGAGCTGGCCAAGGACTGCCGCTCGCTGGGTGAATTTGAATTGCGCGGCCTGCCGCCCATGCCGGCGGGTATTCCGAAGATTCGCGTGACGTTTCTGGTGGACGAAAACGGCATCCTGAACGTTTCCGCCATCGAGGAGCGTAGTGGCATCGAGGCCGGCATCCAGATCATCCCGGCCCACGGCCTGACCGCCGCCGAGGTGCGGCGCATGGAGATCGAGTCCATCGAGCACGCCCGCGAGGACATGACCGCCCACTGGTTGATCGATTTGCGCAACCAGATCGCGTTCGACACGCAGAAAACCGAGGACATGCTGGCCAAGGTCGGCGATCATCTGCCCGCCCCGCAGCGCTCGGCGATCAACGCCGCTGTTACCGAACTGCGCGATCTGGCCAAAACCTGCTCCGACCCGCGCCGCCTGCAACAGGCCCTAACCGACTTCGACCGCCAGACCATCCCCCTTGCCGAACGCGCCATCACCGCCACCCTGCGGGCGATGGATAGGTAGAGCATACTTCCCTTATATTCGCGGGCCTCTCAAGCACCCCCGTGTCAGACTTAATGGACCTCGTGTCTATTCACATACCGCTGTGCCGAGAATCCTTTCGTGTCGCTGTGCCGAGAATCCTTTCTCGGCACCACAGTTGTGGGATTCCTATCCCACGGGGTGCGGGAAAGGATTCCCGCCGGGGAGCGCACGAGAAGGGATTCTCGTGCGAGCGAACGGGGAGCGCACGAGAAGGGATTCTCGTGCGAGCGAAAACATTCCCTTGCTCGCCCGCCCGGGCGGGT
>CAYNYK010000127.1:0-11573 GCA_964401335.1 uncultured Planctomycetales bacterium | reverse complement strand
CGCTCGTCATATGGCAATAAGAATACGTCATCGTATTTATGAACAAGGGTACTAGCCCGCCGCGCTAGCAAGGGACGGGCGCGAACAGAGAAACAACGGAATAGAGCACAAGAGTGACCGTAAGTCGGGCTTTGCCCTACCTTCTTATTGGCAAGGTTTTTACCCGCCTCTGGAAATCGCCCACGCAAAATGCTACCCTGAACGGCTTATTTTCCGGGTCTTCGACCCCGGCACCGGGCATGGATGCCCACGAACTGAAAAAGGAGGGTGGCCAAACCATCCCGATATCATTCCAATGCCCAGCGAACCTTATCATCAATCCGACGTATCGACCGGTCGCCTGCTGCGCTGGATGTTCGGCTTCATACGCCCCGTGAAAAAGCTACTGCTGCTGGCCTGCCTCTTGCTGGCCCTCTACACCGGCGCGGAAATCGCCACTGTCCGGGTCACCGCCGAGGCGGTCAACCAGATCAAGACCTTCCATGTAAGCGAAGAGTATCACACCGATGGGTTGTTTGGCTGGCTGTTCGGCGATACGCCCTCCGCCGTCGGCTTGCGTCGGATCGTCCTCCTGCTCGGTGGCTTCACTGCCGGCCTGGGCTTGCTTGGTTTTTTGCGCGAGGTCACCAACGCCAAGCTCAGCATGAATATGGTCTTTTACATCCGCGAGGCCGTCTACGACAAGCTCCAGCGCGTCGGATTCGGTTTTCACGACGCCATTTCCACCGGCGAACTGATCAACCGTGCACTAAGCGATCTGCAAAACGTACGGGCCTTCATCAACTCCGCCGTGCTGATTACTCTCGAAATCATCCTGATCGTCGGCGGATACATTGCCCTGTTGCTGTCCCGCTCCCCGTGGGTCGCCTTGCTGGCCCTTGCCCCCCTGCCCCTGTGGACCTGGTATATCCTTCGCTTCAGCCGCAAAGCTCAGCCCGCTCTGCAATCCGTCATGGAGGCCGGCGACCGCAATGTGTCCATTATTACGGAAAACATCGCCGGCGTGCATGTGGTCAAGGCCTTTGGAACCGAAAGACAGGAAATCGCCCGCTACAACGCTAATTGCGACGAGTTTTTCACGCGCGTCATGCGGCGTATCCGCCTGTTCGCCGATTTCACTCCGGTTATCCGTTCGATTGCCGCCGCCTCGCACCTGACCCTTTTTCTGGCCGCCGGTATCCTGATCCTCAAAGGCCGGCTGACCGCCGGCGACGTACTCATGCTGGGGGCGGCCATGGGGGCGATTCTTAACCGACTCCAGCAGATCGCCGTCATCAACGACCAATACCAGAGCGCCGTCGTCTCCGGCCGCCGGCTCTACGAAGTGCTTCACGCCCCGCCAACCGTCATCCAGAAACCCGATGCTCGGCCGCTGGACCCCGGTCCTGGGGCAGTGTGTTTCGAGCATGTAACCTTCGGCTACGATCCGGCCAAGCCGGTCCTTCATGACATTAACTTTACCGTGCCCGCCGGCAAGGTGGTGGCTATCGTCGGCCCCACCGGCGCAGGCAAAACCACCCTGGTCAGTCTCCTCGCCCGATTTTACGATCCGGCGCAGGGCCGCATTCTGATCGACGGCATGGATATCCGCGACGCAACCCTCAACAGCTTGCGCGAACAAATCGCTTACGTTTTCCAGGAAACTTATCTCTTCAGCGATACGGTCGAGGCCAACATTGCCTACAGCCATCCACAAACTCCCAATGGCCATGTCGAGGCGGCCGCCCGGCTCGCCCAGGCTCACGAGTTCATCAACGATCTGCCCAAGGGTTACGACACAATCCTCGGCGAACGCGGCACCACCCTTTCCGGCGGGCAGCGGCAGCGGCTGGCCATCGCCCGGGCTATCTGCGCAAACCCGCGTATCCTCATCCTCGACGACGCCACCGCCGCGGTTGATCCCGAAACCGAACACGCCATCCGCCGAGCCCTCCGTTTAGTCATGGCCGACCGCACCACCTTCGTCATCGCCCACCGGGTCAGTACGGTTAAAACCGCCGATCTGGTTATCGTGCTGGAGAACGGCCGTATCAGCCAGATGGGCACGCACAATGAACTTCTCCTCAAGGAAGGGCATTATCGCCAAATCGTCAACGGGCAACTTTACGGCGACCTGACCGGAGAAGAACAGGCTCTCAGCCCGTCTCACATGAATCGTATGCGCGAATTTGTTCGCCGACGCCGAAGCTCCTCGGATGAAACAATCGAACAGGAGGTGGTCCATGAACCGAAGCTCTGACCACCCGGCCACCTCTCCCTGGGTTCGCTTCCGGGGCAGATTCCACGCCTGGAGAAAAACTCTTTTTCGCGACGGTCTTTCCGCCCGTGCCGCCGAGATCGTCACCACCGACGGCGAGCAGTGTTATCGCCCCATCGATTTCCGTATGATCCGCCGTCTGCTCGCTTGCCTTCAGCCGCATCGCTGGAAATATGCCCTTGGTATCACCCTCGGCCTGTTCATGGTCCTGCTCGAAATGCAATCGCCGCGCTTTGTTGCCGCGATCATTAACTACACTACGAACTATGTCGCCCGGCAACTCGATCCCATGCCCACGGAAGCCGAGGCCATCCGTCATCTGGTGGCCATCATCGGCATCTGGGCGGCGTTGTTGGCCGTCGCCCTGTTTCTCCAGCGAACCACCATCTTGATCATGACGAACGCCGGTGAAAGGGTACAATTCGATCTGCGCCGCCGGCTTTTCGACCACCTGCAAGCGCTATCCATGAGCTTTTACGACCGCACCCGGCTCGGCCGCATCATCAGCCGCTGCACCAGCGACATCAACGGCATGCGCGAAATCAATGTCTGGGGCATCGACATCGTGGCCAAATGTACGCTGATGATGATTGTCTCTTCCGCCATGCTCCTGAAAACCGAGCCCCGTCTGTTCCTGGCCGTTGCCTGGCTCGGGCCGGTCCTCTATATTCTTAATCGTTTTTTCCGCACCCGGGCCGCTATTCTCCACCAGCGGGCCCGTGAAAGTTTTACCCGGGTCTCGACCAACCTCGCCGAAAACATCACCGGTGTGCGTATTGTCGCCGCCTTCTGCCGTCAGGAATGGAACCTCGGTGTCTTTAACGTCCTGCAGGACCAGAACACCGCCAACAACGTCCGCGCGGCCCGGACCAACGGCATTTACCAGCCGCTGCTCAATCTCGTCGGGTTCATCGGCCGGGCCATTATTCTCCTGTACGGCGGCTATCTCATCGCTGCCGGCCGTATTGACCGAAGCATCGGCATTGGCTCCGTCGTTGCCGCCTTTCTCTATTGGGATTGGTTCATGAGTCCCGTGCTTAATTTTGGCAATTTTTATAACCAGTTGATGGCCGCCATGGCCGGCGGCGAGCGCGTTTTCACCCTGCTCGACACGCCGCCCGACATCACCGACCAGCCGAACGCCACTCCCCTGCCGGCGATACGCGGCGAAGTCCGTTTTGAAAATGTCACTTTCGGTTACGATCCCAAACGCCCCGTCCTGCATGACATCAGCTTCATCGCCGAGCCCGGTACCATGATCGCCCTCGTCGGCAGCACCGGCAGCGGGAAGACCAGCATCATCTCCCTGCTCGCCCGGTTCTATTTGCCCCAGCAAGGCCGCATTCTCGTTGATGGTCACGATACCCGTTACGTCGTCGGCGAATCGCTTCAGCGTCAGATGGGCCTCGTCCTGCAGACCAATTACCTGTTCACCGGCAGCGTGCTGGACAACATCCGCTACGTTCGACCGGAAGCGACCGAGGAGCAGGTCATCGCCGCTGCCCGGACCCTTGGCACCTACGACGCCCTGATGAATCTGACCGACGGTCTCCATACCCAGGTCGGCGAGCGCGGCTCCAATGTGTCTCTCGGCCAGCGGCAACTGATCTGTTTCACCCGCGCCTTCTTGGCCGACCCGCGCATCTTCATGCTCGACGAGGCCACCAGTTCCGTCGATACCGCCACCGAACAACTTATTCAGCGTTCGCTCGAGCGCCTGCGCCAAGGCCGCACCACCTTCGTCGTCGCCCACCGCCTCAGCACGATCCAGCAAGCCGATTGCATCCTGGTCCTCGACCACGGCCGTATCGTCGAACGCGGCACCCACTTCGATCTGCTCGAACAAGACGGCCGCTACGCCGAACTCTACGAGCAATTTGTCTTCGATACCCCTGGACAGGAAGGGGAAGAGAGTTAGCAAGGCAGCAAGTTAGCAAGGTAGCAAGGCAGCATATTAGAAAGGCAGCGTAGTATAACCAACGATCCCCCTCCCTTACTCGCTTACTCGCTTACTTGCTTACTTGCTTACTTGCTTACTCGCTTACTTGCTTACTTGCTCACTCGCCAACTTACAATCATCACAATCTGACTAACCACGGACTTAATTTCTCTTATACGCCGTCGCGTCGGCCCCTTCGGCGAAATCCACTTCTTTGGCGGCCGGAGACAGATAACCACTCTGCAACACAATATCCTTGCATTCCGCGCCGGTCAGCCGGAGAAAAACATCCGTGCCCGCGACCGCTGAACAATCATGCAAAAACACCCCTGACGCCTGTTTCAATTCGATCACCGGCGTGTTCGCGAGCGGCTTGCTCATCCGGAACCCATCAATCTCAACATTTTTCACCGCCTCGCCGTACAAAGCCGGTCCTTCCGTCGTGTTGATCCGCACATCATGAAAGGACAGCTCGGCCCCATGCATCACAAAAATCCCCTTTTTCGCGTCGATGACCGCGTGGCTCAAGCTGATTTCGGACAAGGGCATCTCCACCAATCCGCCCCAATGGGCCGCCCGCTCGGCACCGTGGACCCGGATATTGCTGATATGAATATCGCGGAACGCAGGAGTCCGTTCGGATACCGGCTCGGGATCGGTGGGCAGGAAATAATCCGGCGACCGGCCGTCATAGCTCATGTTCAGCTTGAGCGCGTAGACCACGTCACGCATCACGATATTGTTCACGCGAATGTCCTGCACCACGCCGCCGCGGCCGCGCCGGGTTTTCAGGCGGATACCGTTTTCCGTACCGTCGAAGACGCAGTTGCTGATGACCACGTTGTTCACCCCGCCGGACATCTCGCTGCCGATAACCACGCCGCCGTGGCCGCGGAGCATAGTGCAGTTGGTAATCGTGATATTCTCGCAGGGCTTGCCGACCCGACGCCCGTCCTCGTCGCGCCCGCTCTTGATCGTGATACAATCGTCGCCTACGTCGATGTGACAGTTGGAGATATGCACGTTGCACGAGGAGTCCGGATTGATGCCGTCGGTATTGGGTGAGGGGTTCGGGTTGATGATGGTCACGCCGTCCACCGTGATGTTATCACAATAAATCGGGTTAACCGTCCAGGCCGGCGAGTTCTTCAGCGTCACCCCTTGGATCAGCACATCCGTACAACGATACAGGCCGATCAGGCGACCACGGGCATGGGGCAATTCCTGGAACCGCTCCCACCAGAACTGGCCGCGGGCATCGATGGTCCCCCGCCCGACGATGGCAATGTTGTCCAGGCCGTCGCCATTGATCACGCTCGCGTAATGCTTGCACTCCACGCCCTCCCAGCGACCGTCGATTATCGGGTAATCATCGAGGTTCTGGCTGCCCAGGATCGTGCAACCCGCTTCGAGGTAAAGCGTGATATGGCTGCGCAAAAAGACGGCCCCGGCGACAAAGCGGCCGGCTGGCACATAAACCGTTCCCCCACCGGCCCGCGAACAAGCCTCAATCGCCCGGGCAAAAGCCGCGGTGTTATTCATTTCCCCGTCGCCGACGGCTCCGAAATCCACCACATTGAACACAGGCCGTGATCCCCGCATGGGCGATTCCTGATCGGCCGCGTTAATCGCGCCGCCGCAACAAGCAAGGGACATTCCAACCAAACCGACAACAAACTTCCGAGTGTTCAACATTATTATTCTCCTCAGTAGTGAAATACGTTTGGTTCGTGGATGGGCAGCGCACAGAATCATCGCGCCTTTGCCAAATCGACCGGCCTTACGACCGAAACGCGCTCCACCGGTATCAGAGTCAGCAGGTCAGGTAAATCATACGTGCGCAATGCGCCATGGACCGCATTGATCAACTGATTGGTTGCCAGCGGCGCGCGGACCACCTCCGCCCATGAGTTAATACCCTCCTCCAGACGAATAGAGGCGAACAAATCCGGCTCCAAAGCGGCGGCATGCAGCGCCGGCGGGACGGCCTCGCCGATCGCGACCAGATGAAGGGGTCGGCCCTCGCGGCGGGTGTCGAGAAACCGTACACAGGTATAAATATCCTCGGCCCGCATACCTACGTAGGATTTACCCAGCAGATAGGCATGGAAAAAATCCTGCCAGTCCGGACCGAGCGGAACCCCATGAGCCTTGTAGTTCTCGGTGCGGGCCTCGGTTTCGCCGATCCCCCGCAGGTCGGGGGCGAGCACGAGGTGGCCTTCACCAGCGAGTTTCTCAAGCGGCCCATCGATGAAAGCATCGGCATGCTTACCATCACCATGCACATACAGGTACACCTCTCCCGTCAGGTGACGCGGTTCAAAGAGCAGGCAAGGCAGAGGTATACCATCCGGTGCCGTCAGGATAAGTTTGAGCATTCGGCTGTTACGCCGGGCCCGAGTATCGACGATTTCAATCCCCGGCGCAGGTAATTGTGCAAAGGGCCGTAGCCCCGCGATGCGGCGGACGGCCTCGGTCGCTTTTTCCCTGCTGGTTTCTTTCCAGAACCGCCGGCGCTGCTCGGCCAGTTGCGTTTCAAGATCGGCGTTGAAATCGAACACGCTGCGTACGCCCTCCTCGAGCAATACCTGGCCGCGAGGCGTGCATTGCAGTTGCTCATCCGTGAATACCTCGAAGTCCGGCTCGACGATCGCGTCATCGATACCAAGCAGCCAGCGGCGCATCCAGCGGACCATGGCCACGCGCAAGGGCGGATGAAAACCGTGCCCGTGGTCGCCCTCGGCCAGGTCCACCCGTTCCGCGAAGCCCATGCGTGTATATATGCGCTTGGCCTGACGAAAGGTGTCCCAGGTGCCGACGATGTCGAAGAAATCATGCGTGGCCGCGCAGATCAGGGTGGGTTTCGGGGCCCGCATCAGAATATAATCCGCGTGGTCCATGCCGAAGGACAGTTGGGCGAAAACATGCTGTTCCGCGTCCTGGGCTCTGATCGTGGACAACAGCCGTTCATAGGAAGTCAGATAGCAACTCGGAGCGGCACAGAGTACGCGGTCATCGAGGGCCATGATGTAGCTGGTCAAGGTACCCCCACCCGAATTGCCCGAGCAACCGATGCGTTGCGGGTCAATGTCCGGCCGGCTCGCCAGATAATCGATACTGCGCAGGCCGTCCCAGATCCGCCATGTGGCCGTGTTCGTGCCCAACAGAATACAACCCACGCCCATCAGCGTATGCTCCAGCGTCCCCGGCCTGCGCGGCACCCCCTCGACGGGTAGGAACTGGGAGCGTTCTCCCTGTCCGACGGGGTCGTAACACAGGGCCGCGATACCGTTCTTCGCCAGCAGGATACTCGCCCGCTGATAGGCTTCGGAGGCCTTGCCTTTGATATCATGGCCGCAGGGTACCAATACGGCGGGGTAGGGCGGCGCGGTTTCCGGCAAAAACAAGGCGGCGGTGACGGGAAACCCTGGGCGCGATTCGTAAATAACCTTCTCCACCCGAAAGCCGTTACCGGCCAGATGCCCCACGATCCGGGCGTTCAGGGGAGTCTTTTCCGGGAAGCCGCCGAGCTGTTCGATGAAAAACGTCCGCATCCGTTGCTGGTATTCCCGAATCTGCTCGTCGGTTTTGAGGTTCTCGACGACGTTCCGCCGTTCCGTCATGGCCGCTCGAACCTGGTCAATATAATGAGCGGTTAAAATCTCGTGCGGCGGGCGCTGGACCTGTCGGGTTGCCAGCACGGTTAAATCATCGGCCCCGCAAGGTGCCGCCAGAAACCAACTCAACAACACACAGATATGTAAAGTCCTCATGCTTATTCCTTGAATTGAAAGGCGTACAGTTTGCAATCCTGCATCACGAAACGGAGTTTGATCGGCCGGCCGGCCAGAGGAGCCACGTCGTCCTTCTCGCCCCACGAAACGGTCATACGTACCGAGTTACCACACAGTTCCGTAGCATCGGTCAGGGCGTAACCGTCGATAGGATTATTGTCCTCGTCGAGCAGTTCCACCCGAATCGATCCACCGCCGCCCGTATCGGCGTTCAATTCAAGATGACGGCCGGCGAAGGTCAATAACGGCGTGATGATCTCGCCGCCCAGATAGTCAGCGTCGGCGGACACAAAACCGTCCAGCCGCATAATGGCTCGATCCAGTCCCGTTTTGTAATTCGTGGCGGCCGGATCGAGGAAATTATCCTTGTCCCGGTTCTTGCCGACGTAGTAAATCCACAACTCGTCGCCCATCCGCACCGGATCGGGCATGGCCCACACCCGCTGCGATGAAAAAGTGCCGGCCAGGCCGGGGCGAAGGAACGGCTTGCGATCGCCAACTCGTTCAAAATTGATACCGTCCCGACTGACCGCCAACCGGGTATCCACCAAAGCGGGAGCCAGGTTCTGGGCCTTCATTTTCGTCCGCCAGTCGGGCCGCCATTCCTGCCCCGGCGGACGGGCCTTCCAATGCCAATGGGCCTGGGGCATCAAGATAAACACGCCCTGTGGATCCGGGTAACGAAATATCGCCCCGCCGTAATAATCAACCGGTAATTGCGGAATGGCCGATCGATGGGTGGCCAGGTCCACTTCATCAATGGCAAACACGATCCGGTCGTTATCCCACTGCTCGAAATCATCCGTCTCCATCCGCCGGATCATGCGATAATCCTTGCTGTTCGGCTGGGCCCTTTCGTGAGGCGTATCGCCCCGGTCACCGAAACGATGCCATTTGCGCGTGTACATCAGATAACGCTGCAGAGGCTCGTCCCACATGAGGATGCTCTGCGTGTCTTGGTCGCCGATCCGCGAACGGGCCAGCAGCGTCCACTCGTACCCGTCGGCCGATGCATAGACGTGAAACTCCTTGTATTTCCAGCCCTCTCCCTCCGGTACACCGGGCGGAACATCAATGATTCCCGGCCCCTGGGCCTTGTAACGCTGGTGGCGTGGCGCGTGCGGATCGATCCAAACGGTTAGGGACAGGCCCCGGGAGACATTTTCGGGGATCCCGTTTTTCAGTTCCGGCAAATCGATCGGTGCTTTGCGGAAATGAATGCCGTCTTTCGATTCCGCATAGCTCATCAGGCCGCGGATCGGACCTCCCGGCTCCAGGCGAATAGGTAAAGACGAGGCCCCGCAACCGTACACGCGGATTTTGTCGTCGTCCTGAATGACACTGGCAAAGTAGCCGATCATCGGGTTCTCGATTCCTTCCCAGGGTATGTCATTGGCCAATACCGGCTGATTCGTCGGCACGGGCGGGTTCATCACCCGGCGGACCCCTCGGCTGACCGGCATGAACATATCGTCCACGAAGAGCTGTTTGCGCGAACCGATATCGATCGGCGCCCGATACAGATCGCCGGCGGAAACGACCGAACCCATTACCCAAGCCAAGAGTAGGGATAAAACAGAACAGCGCAATCCGGATATCGCCATCGCAACCATCCTTATAAATACTGATACGATCCTTGCGAATCTCATCGGGGCGTCACAAAACTATAAACCCGCACAAACGTAGTTACTTGTCCTTCTTCTCTTTTTTCAGCAGGTCGCCCAGACCCTTGGATATCTCTTCCGTAGCCCCCTTGGCCTTATCGCCCAGTTCCTGGGCCGCCTTGCCGGCCTCCTTCGTCACCTGTTCAGCGGTTTGAGCGGCTACGTCCGAGATCGCCTGCCCCGCGCCGACGGCCAGCGTTACCCCGACGTCCTTCAGGGATTCAAGATTGGCCAGACCTGCGTTCAGCTCACCCAGTATGTCCTGCGGGATCAGGTCTCCGCCCTTCTGGACCGCGGCCATGAATAGCGCTTTCAGCAGAGTATTGACCAGTTGGGCAAGTATAACGCCGGCCTCGCTGTCGCTGCCGATATTCTGAAGACGAACCTCGTCGATCGGTACGGTAACCTCGGTCCATTGACCGCCGAGAGGCAACAGTTGCACGTGACATTTCACGTCCTTGATCACCACCTCCCGAATGACGAATTTCTTACCCTCCTTCTGCTCGGGCGGAGGCGTTTTGTCGGACTCAAAACGGGATAGATTGTCCATGATCTGTTGGTAATTACTCTTGCCCTCTTTTTTCTCCAGGCGCATGTCGATCCCACTCAAGGACAATAACGGTATCTCCACCTTGTCGCCCGTCAGCGAGCCGAGGTTAATATCCAAAACGCCTTGATCAAGTTTTAGAAAATGAGCGCCTTCAAACCCTTTGGGATTGGCGATATTCAGGCCGGCCATTTCCGAGTGGCCCGATAGAATCCCGATATCCACTCCATCGACCTTCGTTTCCGTGCCCAGGGCATAGGTGGACCCCGTCTCGATTCCCACCCTGCCCAACTGGTCGATCCATACGATCACGACCACGACAACCACCAGCAGGGCGACACACAAGCCGACCAATACTTTGATAATGCTTTTTTTCTTCATGATATGGTTCCTCATTTTCATGGATGAAAGGAGGGGACGACCGCCGGCATAGTTCCTGAAAAACGACTCGTCCGGCGAACACTGAACGCGGCCGCGCCCATCACCTCATTATCTCACATGAGCGACAACCATGCAAAACCGGCGCAAAAAAGGAGGCCACCCGTGTGGCCTCCATTTGTTTTTGATGTTCGTACGGATTAGTAGCGTCTTCCGCCACCACCGCCACCGCCACCACGGTAGCCGCCGCGACCACCGCCGCCGCCACCACCACCACGATTCTCACGAGGCTTGGCCTCATTCACGGTCAGGGCACGACCGCTGTGGGTCTGACCGTTAAGGGCCGCGATTGCCGCTTGGGCTTCGTCGTCCGAACCCATCTCCACAAAGCCGAAGCCTTTGCTGCGGCCGGTCATGCGGTCGTTGATCACTTCCGCGCTTTGCACCGTGCCGTGCTGAGAGAAGAGTTGCTCCAAGTCGGAGCTGCTTACGTCATAACTGAGGTTTCCAACATACAACTTTTTGCCCATCATCGTTCTCCTGTTCGAGGGCAGTGCGACCCGCTTCCTACTTTCCGGGTCACGAGCGAAAGAGGCCTGCGCTTAGGCCTATAAAGGCTGGCACGGCGACTGAGCAGGCACCACCCCCTCGATTATCAGATGGTGCACTTCTGACTCATTCGACAAACCGACCGATAAGCATTGTAGCCCATAAGGCAGGACACAGACAACCCCCCCGCATCGTCAATTACTATCATCCGGCCATATACACCGAATGTGGGGAGTAAGGAGGCAAAATTGACCAAAACAGCTCATAGATAAGCATAAACTGGCAAATTCGGACACTTTTGCTTTATTTATTTCACTTTAACCAAAGAAACGAGGAGAGAGAGATCGGGATAATCCTTGGATCAAGCAACTCCACATTATCTTCCAAGGTCACTAGTGCCGTTTTCGGTTGGCCAGTTTTGTGGTCAGGCGGCATGACTTCGGCT
>CAYNYK010000126.1:610-11745 GCA_964401335.1 uncultured Planctomycetales bacterium | reverse complement strand
AAGATGGCCGGTTTTCACCTGCCCACCCCTGGCCGGTTTTGCCCGCCCGGCGACATAGAGTCGAGAGCGTGTTTCGCGTTTCGGTTATCCGCTTTCATCTGTCTGGGAGAGGGTAAAGGCCTATGCTGGGAGGGTGGTATCGTATTCGCGTATTGAAAAATAATAGACGATTGCAGAGGTCTATGCAATCGTTTTGGGCTATCAAATCCTTCCCCAATATCTCCATTGTTCCTCGCTCCTCTAAGAGATGAAAACCGTAACTCGAATTTATTTTTGTTCATGATAGGGTGACGTTTTGGGAATTGTTCTCTCATTAAAGGAGGAAAAAAGATGTTGTTAAAGAGGTTGGTTTGTTTGTTGGCCATTCTGGGTATGGCCGGCGTGGGCTACGCGTCCGTCGACTGGACCGGTGCGGGCGATGGTTGGGATTTTAACAATAATGACAACTGGGACGATCCGATTGGCCCCAACGAATCCTGGCGATTCTATTACAAATACTACTCTCCCTACGTTATGACGGACGTTGACGTTACGGTCACCGCGCCCATAATCACGCGCGCTGGAACCATAGTCAACAAAGGACATACCGCTAATCTGACGATTGCCAGTGGCGCTAGTTTAACCATGGGCAGCGGGGTCAACCCGGATGGTATTTCCTATAACAGCAAGGGCACCTTGACCGTAAAGTCCAACGCGACGCTGGACATGCGGTACGGCCAGCTTACTCTCGATAACCCCGCCGGCACGAACGCGATCATTGAGGCCAACGGCGAATTGCGGGTCAGCACCCTGCGCCATGACAACGGCGCCGACGTACATGTGTATGGCTACCTCTGGATCTGGCAAATCAGTCGAATCGCCATCGATCCCGGCTGGTTATTCAACGTTTATGATGGTGGAAGGGTTCGAGTCGAGGGTGTGGTTCCCTACACCGTCTGGTCCGAAAGTGATCCGGGCGTCATCGGCATGTATATCGGCTCCACGGTCGAGCTGGTCGGCGATCACCTGTACGATTACAAGAACAAGGTGGTGGCCAAGGAAGGCGTGCTGCAGGCCGTCTACAGTGGTGGCTGGACTACGATTACGTGTGTTGACGAATTGCCCGAACCGGTGTGCAACACCGATCTCCCGTCGGACGCGGACGCCGACGGCGATGTCGATCAGGACGATTTTGCCCAGTTCCAGGCCTGCTACAGCGGCGAGGAGGATTATCCCTCCTCTCCCGAGAATTGCGCCTGTTTCGATGCCGACGACAGCGGGAAGATCAACGCGATCGATTTCGCAACGTTTACGGATTGTGCGACGGGTCCAGGGATCGTGGTGACGCCGACTTTAGCGCCCAATTGTTCGGCCTTGATTTTTGCTGCTTGGGAAGCCAACAACGGGGCCCTCGGCCATCTGTGCGGCTCATTGCTGGATACCTCCGATTGGCGATGTGTATCCACCGACATTGTCGAGCCGGCCACCGAATGTTACATGAGTTACGGTCCTTACGTTCGACTGGAAGCCGGGGACTATACCGCGCGGCTCCACTTGCGGATCGACGATATCACCGGCAATGACGATGATATTTGCGCGATCGATGTTTACAGTCCGCAAGGAGGGACGCTGGCCGGTCCCATCACGCTTACCCGATCTGATTTTGCGGCGGCCGGCGTTTATCAGCCGTTCGATATCGCGTTCACCAATCCGGCCAGCGGCTTCAAGGCGGAGTTCCGGGTCATTTATTACGGCAAGGCCCAGTTGGATCTGGATAAGATTGAACTGATAAAGAGTGCGGGGGCCTCCGGCGAACCGGGCACCCCGTATGCGGTTGACGCCTTCGCTACCGATCTGAGCGGCTGGACCGCCAGCACCTGGGTGGCCAGCGGCAGTTCGCCCGGCACCTGCGCCTGGATAGAAACCATCGGCAACCCGCCGGGCAGCGTCAAGTCGAGCGGTGCCGGTGCTACGCACGGCGCGGATGGTTGTACGCGTGAAGGCGGCATCATCGAGAAGGCCGTCGATACCACGGGTAAAAGTAATCTGTGGGTGCATTATGATTTGTACTTCGCGTGCAGGATAGAATGGAGCGGCACTTGTACGGGCTGCTCGGCCAACTGGCTCGAGGGTGACTGCAAGGACAAGCTGGTCATCTACTGCAGCACAGATGGTGGTGCAAATTGGACGCTGGTGGAACAAGTGTATGCCGGCGACGAGGATTTGGCCTTGTGGTATTCGCGACAGGTGAAACTGCCCGCCGAGGCCGACAATAACGCGAATGTGATACTGCGGTTCAAGACGCAGTTTAATAACAACGAGGACGTATGTTACATCGACAATATCGGGCTTAGCGAAGGAACGCCGCCGACACCCTGACCGGCCGCGATGTCGCGATTGTAATTCGGGAGTTTGAAGGTTTGCTGTACGACCTGGGTGGCTTGTCCGATGCGGACGGGCCACTCAGGTTTTTTATCGGGCGTCCGGCATCTGCATTGAAGCCAAAAAACTTTCCTCTGGCATGGTTATGGCCAGTTGAATACGATATTTGACACAAATATACAATATGAAATAACGCAATTTCAAAATCGTCGACAAAAAAACGGTTAATTTACGGCTTGTCCCACCAACAAAATATAATCCCAGCTAAATCATTCTTGACACTTGGTCGAATTTGTGATAGGTTAAACGGATAGTGCCTCTCAGGCGGAAGAATCGTGCTTCTTCCGTGCGAATTGGACGTATCTTGGAGAGGGAAGGCTATTTCCTACACAAATGCAATCTCGGTTCGCTTGTCACCGGTTGACCTCTTCATGGAATCCGCGCGCATTCTCGGCGAGCGGCGAACTCTTATATCTATGTCTTCTCTTCATCTTCGCTGGGCATTTATACCCATAAGCAGACAAAAACGAGCGACGTATTCGCTCGGAAGGACAAAAAGCGTTATCGGTTTTCATGAGTCTGGAAAAGGAGGCTTAAAATGAGGAAAAGGTCTACAGGTTGGATAGCGGCGCTGCTTCTGGCCGTCTTCGCGGCCGGGGCATACGCCCAGGACTCGGGCGAAATGTATTACTATGAGATGTTTGTTCCTCCGGATATCGACGGTTATGCCAATCCGTTGGAAGACACCCCCCGTCCCATGCGTATGCTGGGCGACGGGTTTGGCAGCCGCAAGGCCGGTGACTTTGCCAACGGCGCCGGTTTGCAACTGGACGGGACTGCTCGGTTCATCGACTCCGGGGCCCACGGCCGTAACGGCTTCGTGATTCCCATGCGTACCGACCAGGGAAGCATCTACCTGCGGATGAGAGTCAACAAGAACACCACCGGGCCGAGCACGGCGGATAAAAAATGCGCATTTACCTTCGGTTTCATGATTCAGGGCAGCGGTTGGACCGGCAGCATCGCCGCCGACGTGGACACCAACCAGATCCAACTGGTGCGTGGCACCCCCTTGAGCGGAGCCGTCGCAACCATCGACATGACCACTTGGCGAATCGTCCGTTTCCAGGTGGATAACCGGACATCCGTTCACGGTGGAACCGATGGCGCTGCCAGAATCCGAGTGTTTGTTGACAACGTCGCCGACACCGATACGCCGGTGATCGGCTGGCAAGATACACAAGGCTGGTGGGCGACCGTTCTCCAGAACGAAGCGATCTGGGGATACCTTGAGGCCGATTCAATTTTCTACATCCTCGGCACGGACACCAAGACGACCGAGGCGGACTTTGTCGTGGATTGGATTCGCATTACCCGGAGCGAGGATCTCGCCGGTAACACCGGCCATCCCCACGGATTGATTCCCCCCCAGGACAACAATGTATGGGTAACGGCCTGCGACTGGCGGGTTTATCCCCACTATTACACGAACACAGTGGTAGTGAAGGGTGCGGGGACAGCCACCCCGAGTAGTATCCAGTATCAGGTCATCAACACCAGCTACGACAGCGAAGACGAGATGACTTGGACAGTCGAGGAAGTAGACAGCGGCGGGGCAGCCACGGATTACACCTGGCTCGATCTGGACAAGAGCGGTGGCACCTTGGCGGTCGCCCAGGGGTCCGGCGAGGTGCTGACGGCCTCGTTTAATTCCGGCGTCGCCAGCCTGCCCGCCGGTTGGACCGTGGCGTATTTGAAATTCACCAACAACTGCGACCCGGCCCAGACCGTAACGCGGAGAATCTATGTCGCGGTCAACGACCCGGACAGTTGGGTAGTCTATGAGTATTGCGGCGACGTTCCCCCGACTCAGGCAGACTCGGCCGGCACGAACCAGCGCTTCCGCGTGTGGGGGTATGATAATTCCGGGAACCCGCAAGGCAACACGGAGGCCGACAACGGCTACGGCGGTGCCGTGGTGGACGATGCCGACGCGCAAAACGGTAAGGCCTTCCAGATTTCCTATGTTTACGACGATTATTTCCATGTCTTTCACAGCGATGACAACGCCGGCAGCGGCGCCGACAACGGTCTTGCGGGGGTACCCGTGATTGACCGGCTCGTTGGAGCCACGGTGGTCACCCGCATGAAAACCGTTAAACCGGATGCCGATACCGATTGGAATGCTGCGGCCCGAATGGGTGTCATGTTGACCGGCAACGAGACTTTATGGTTAAATCCACGCGGTGAAAACAATGGCGACACCTGGGCCACCATCCGTTGCAAGGCCACCACGACCGGCGATGGCAATTTCGCCGTCATGGACGGGCTGCGCAAAAACAATCATGGTATTTTGGAAGACGCGGTGAAAAGTTCCGTGCTCTCGGACAATAAAGGTTACCATGTCATTCGTTTGGCCGTGGTGCCGGGCATCAACGATAGTACGCGAGGGGCCTCGCCGGCGATTCCATCAGGGTGCGGCAACTACTACGGCCGCAAGATCATGATGTGGCTTGATGAGCAAGTTGGCTGGGCCAGCTCGTTGCCGTATGTGGTCGTGGACAACAAGGAAGCGGCCCAGCAGACCAGTGATTACCAGCTTTACAATGGGTTTATGTTCGGTGTCCAGCACAGGAGAATGGAATTGGATTACTCCTGGGACTGGATCACCTTCACCAATGCCGGGGCCTTTGCGCCGGGCGAGGAAGAGGCGGTGATCGGCCGCAGCCTGATCCCGAGCAGCACCCGTTGCGTCACGCCGGCCGCGCCGCCGGTCTGTAACGAGAACCTCTGGCCGGATGCGGATTCCGACGGGGACGTCGATCAGGACGATTTCGCCCAGTTCCAAGCGTGTTACAGCGGCGATGAGGAATATCCGACCCCGCCGGAGAACTGCGTCTGTTTCGACGTGGACAACAGTACCAAGATCGACGCAGCCGATTTCGCCGCCTTCAGCTCCTGCGCGACCGGCCCGGGCATCGCGGTGGCTCCGGAGACGGCGCCTGATTGCGCGGCCTTGATCGCCAATACGTGGGAGGCCAACAGCGGTTATCTCGGCCACCAGTGCGGTTCGCTGCTGGGCACCTCGGATTGGCGCTGCACGACGGCTTCGGTTCCTCCGTGCGCCATGAGTTACGGACCTTACGTCGCCCTGGATGCGGTCTATTATGTCGCGAGGTTCTACCTGGCCATCGACGATATCACCGGCAATGATGACAACGTCTGTACGCTCGACGTTTACAGTCCGCAGGGCGGGTTCCTGGCCGGACCAATCATGCTCACCCGATACGATTTCACGGCGGCCGGAGTTTATCAGCGTTTCGATCTCGCTTTCACCAACCCGGGGCCTGGATTTACGGCCGAGTTCCGCGTGTTCTATCAGGGTGAAGACGGTGTCGGTGGGTATGCTCAACTCGATCTGGACAAGATCGAGCTGATGAAGCTGCCGGTGACAGGTCCGGGGCCGGGCACTCCTTTTACAGTTGATACCTTCTACAGCGGCCTGGATGGCTGGTCGGCCAGCACGTGGGTGGCCGGCACCTATGGACCGGGCGTTTGTATATGGGATTCCAGCATTGGCGACCCGCCTGGCAGCGTGAAGTCGACCGGCGCCGGTGGCACAAACAACACGGACCGATGTACTCGCGAAGGCGGCATTATCGAGAAGGCCGTCTCCACCGTCGGGTACAGCAATCTCTGGTTGCATTACGATTTGTATCTCGACACCAACCAGACCGGTTCTACCTGCTCCGGCGGTTGTGCGATGACCATATTGGAAGGCGACTGCGCCGACAAGCTGGCCGTCTATTGCAGTGTCGACGGGGGTACTTCGTGGACCCTGGTCGAGCAGGTGTATGCCAATACCGTATCCCAGAGAGTCGGCCTCGCTCGAACGGTTAAGTTACCTGCCGCGGCCGACAACAACGCGAATGTCATGTTGCGGTTCAAGACCCAGTTCAACAGCAATGTGGATTCTGGCTGGATAGACAATATCGGGCTCAGTGAAGGTGAGTAAATCGCCGGGCCTGATGGTTTGAAGTACGACCTGGGTGGCTTGTCCAAGCGACGGGCCACTCAGGTTTTTTATCGGGCGTCCGGCATCTGCATTGAAGCCAAAAAACTTTCCTCTGGCATGGTTATGGCCAGTTGAATACGATATTTGACACAAATATACAATATGAAATAACGCAATTTCAAAATCGTCGACAAAAAAACGGTTAATTTACGGCTTGTCCCACCAACAAAATATAATCCCAGCTAAATCATTCTTGACACTTGGTCGAATTTGTGATAGGTTAAACGGATAGTGCCTCTCAGGCGGAAGAATCGTGCTTCTTCCGTGCGAATTGGACGTATCTTGGAGAGGGAAGGCTATTTCCTACACAAATGCAATCTCGGTTCGCTTGTCACCGGTTGACCTCTTCATGGAATCCGCGCGCATTCTCGGCGAGCGGCGAACTCTTATATCTATGTCTTCTCTTCATCTTCGCTGGGCATTTATACCCATAAGCAGACAAAAACGAGCGACGTATTCGCTCGGAAGGACAAAAAGCGTTATCGGTTTTCATGAGTCTGGAAAAGGAGGCTTAAAATGAGGAAAAGGTCTACAGGTTGGATAGCGGCGCTGCTTCTGGCCGTCTTCGCGGCCGGGGCATACGCCCAGGACTCGGGCGAAATGTATTACTATGAGATGTTTGTTCCTCCGGATATCGACGGTTATGCCAATCCGTTGGAAGACACCCCCCGTCCCATGCGTATGCTGGGCGACGGGTTTGGCAGCCGCAAGGCCGGTGACTTTGCCAACGGCGCCGGTTTGCAACTGGACGGGACTGCTCGGTTCATCGACTCCGGGGCCCACGGCCGTAACGGCTTCGTGATTCCCATGCGTACCGACCAGGGAAGCATCTACCTGCGGATGAGAGTCAACAAGAACACCACCGGGCCGAGCACGGCGGATAAAAAATGCGCATTTACCTTCGGTTTCATGATTCAGGGCAGCGGTTGGACCGGCAGCATCGCCGCCGACGTGGACACCAACCAGATCCAACTGGTGCGTGGCACCCCCTTGAGCGGAGCCGTCGCAACCATCGACATGACCACTTGGCGAATCGTCCGTTTCCAGGTGGATAACCGGACATCCGTTCACGGTGGAACCGATGGCGCTGCCAGAATCCGAGTGTTTGTTGACAACGTCGCCGACACCGATACGCCGGTGATCGGCTGGCAAGATACACAAGGCTGGTGGGCGACCGTTCTCCAGAACGAAGCGATCTGGGGATACCTTGAGGCCGATTCAATTTTCTACATCCTCGGCACGGACACCAAGACGACCGAGGCGGACTTTGTCGTGGATTGGATTCGCATTACCCGGAGCGAGGATCTCGCCGGTAACACCGGCCATCCCCACGGATTGATTCCCCCCCAGGACAACAATGTATGGGTAACGGCCTGCGACTGGCGGGTTTATCCCCACTATTACACGAACACAGTGGTAGTGAAGGGTGCGGGGACAGCCACCCCGAGTAGTATCCAGTATCAGGTCATCAACACCAGCTACGACAGCGAAGACGAGATGACTTGGACAGTCGAGGAAGTAGACAGCGGCGGGGCAGCCACGGATTACACCTGGCTCGATCTGGACAAGAGCGGTGGCACCTTGGCGGTCGCCCAGGGGTCCGGCGAGGTGCTGACGGCCTCGTTTAATTCCGGCGTCGCCAGCCTGCCCGCCGGTTGGACCGTGGCGTATTTGAAATTCACCAACAACTGCGACCCGGCCCAGACCGTAACGCGGAGAATCTATGTCGCGGTCAACGACCCGGACAGTTGGGTAGTCTATGAGTATTGCGGCGACGTTCCCCCGACTCAGGCAGACTCGGCCGGCACGAACCAGCGCTTCCGCGTGTGGGGGTATGATAATTCCGGGAACCCGCAAGGCAACACGGAGGCCGACAACGGCTACGGCGGTGCCGTGGTGGACGATGCCGACGCGCAAAACGGTAAGGCCTTCCAGATTTCCTATGTTTACGACGATTATTTCCATGTCTTTCACAGCGATGACAACGCCGGCAGCGGCGCCGACAACGGTCTTGCGGGGGTACCCGTGATTGACCGGCTCGTTGGAGCCACGGTGGTCACCCGCATGAAAACCGTTAAACCGGATGCCGATACCGATTGGAATGCTGCGGCCCGAATGGGTGTCATGTTGACCGGCAACGAGACTTTATGGTTAAATCCACGCGGTGAAAACAATGGCGACACCTGGGCCACCATCCGTTGCAAGGCCACCACGACCGGCGATGGCAATTTCGCCGTCATGGACGGGCTGCGCAAAAACAATCATGGTATTTTGGAAGACGCGGTGAAAAGTTCCGTGCTCTCGGACAATAAAGGTTACCATGTCATTCGTTTGGCCGTGGTGCCGGGCATCAACGATAGTACGCGAGGGGCCTCGCCGGCGATTCCATCAGGGTGCGGCAACTACTACGGCCGCAAGATCATGATGTGGCTTGATGAGCAAGTTGGCTGGGCCAGCTCGTTGCCGTATGTGGTCGTGGACAACAAGGAAGCGGCCCAGCAGACCAGTGATTACCAGCTTTACAATGGGTTTATGTTCGGTGTCCAGCACAGGAGAATGGAATTGGATTACTCCTGGGACTGGATCACCTTCACCAATGCCGGGGCCTTTGCGCCGGGCGAGGAAGAGGCGGTGATCGGCCGCAGCCTGATCCCGAGCAGCACCCGTTGCGTCACGCCGGCCGCGCCGCCGGTCTGTAACGAGAACCTCTGGCCGGATGCGGATTCCGACGGGGACGTCGATCAGGACGATTTCGCCCAGTTCCAAGCGTGTTACAGCGGCGATGAGGAATATCCGACCCCGCCGGAGAACTGCGTCTGTTTCGACGTGGACAACAGTACCAAGATCGACGCAGCCGATTTCGCCGCCTTCAGCTCCTGCGCGACCGGCCCGGGCATCGCGGTGGCTCCGGAGACGGCGCCTGATTGCGCGGCCTTGATCGCCAATACGTGGGAGGCCAACAGCGGTTATCTCGGCCACCAGTGCGGTTCGCTGCTGGGCACCTCGGATTGGCGCTGCACGACGGCTTCGGTTCCTCCGTGCGCCATGAGTTACGGACCTTACGTCGCCCTGGATGCGGTCTATTATGTCGCGAGGTTCTACCTGGCCATCGACGATATCACCGGCAATGATGACAACGTCTGTACGCTCGACGTTTACAGTCCGCAGGGCGGGTTCCTGGCCGGACCAATCATGCTCACCCGATACGATTTCACGGCGGCCGGAGTTTATCAGCGTTTCGATCTCGCTTTCACCAACCCGGGGCCTGGATTTACGGCCGAGTTCCGCGTGTTCTATCAGGGTGAAGACGGTGTCGGTGGGTATGCTCAACTCGATCTGGACAAGATCGAGCTGATGAAGCTGCCGGTGACAGGTCCGGGGCCGGGCACTCCTTTTACAGTTGATACCTTCTACAGCGGCCTGGATGGCTGGTCGGCCAGCACGTGGGTGGCCGGCACCTATGGACCGGGCGTTTGTATATGGGATTCCAGCATTGGCGACCCGCCTGGCAGCGTGAAGTCGACCGGCGCCGGTGGCACAAACAACACGGACCGATGTACTCGCGAAGGCGGCATTATCGAGAAGGCCGTCTCCACCGTCGGGTACAGCAATCTCTGGTTGCATTACGATTTGTATCTCGACACCAACCAGACCGGTTCTACCTGCTCCGGCGGTTGTGCGATGACCATATTGGAAGGCGACTGCGCCGACAAGCTGGCCGTCTATTGCAGTGTCGACGGGGGTACTTCGTGGACCCTGGTCGAGCAGGTGTATGCCAATACCGTATCCCAGAGAGTCGGCCTCGCTCGAACGGTTAAGTTACCTGCCGCGGCCGACAACAACGCGAATGTCATGTTGCGGTTCAAGACCCAGTTCAACAGCAATGTGGATTCTGGCTGGATAGACAATATCGGGCTCAGTGAAGGTGAGTAAATCGCCGGGCCTGATGGTTTGAAGTACGACCTGGGTGGCTTGTCCAAGCGACGGGCCACCCAGGTTTTTTGTGGCTTTATCTGTCCGAGACAATATTCAGGCACGATAAGCCGGGGCCTGCGGTATTCCAGGCGGCGTTTCTTTTCCAGGCCCCTGCCGCGGGGCCGATCGCACGGAGGAGGAAGCACGGCCCCCCAAAACGCACAGCGATGAATCCCGCGGGGTGGCGGAATATGGCCCTTGATGCAGATCTGCGTGATCTGATCTGATCGGTTTGGCGTATATAGCGCATGAAAAAAGAGGATCCAGGCTCGCCGTAAACCCGGACCCTCCAAGCCAGGCTGTCCGCTCGCGAGAGCGGATGACTTACAGCCTACATCGCAGATATCGAACGGCCGGACCGGCGGCTTTAGATGATTCTCAAGAGATTTTCGGACCAAAGCGGAAAATCCATATCCCTTTTTTCATGCCGCCAAAGCGGTTTTTGCATTATCGGGCGGTTAGGGTATCTCGGCCGGAAGGGCATGTTATCGGGCATACAACGCCGCCTGCCTCAGCAGCGTTTACCCGGAAGGCGAATGGTCTCCTCTGTCCAAGGTGCATCATAAAAAATCCGGCGGTAGGTGGCATGGGCAGGAGCTGGTCAAACGTGGCGGAACAAGGGCCTACCCGTGCTTTTATGCGGGTAGAGTGGCTTACCGGCCCTTCCCGGATAACCCGTGATTTAACCGTACGACGGTTTTGGGGATACTCTGCTTGCCGATGG
>CAYNYK010000126.1:0-600 GCA_964401335.1 uncultured Planctomycetales bacterium | reverse complement strand
TGGGATTAAAAAAACGGGTTTCGGGACGGGGGTGACTATGTTAAGATGCCCGCTTCCAGGAAAGTGGCTTATGGTGGAACAAACATTGCACGATGGAGCCGATTATGAGCGAAGCGAAAGACGAAAGCCCGAAAATCATCGTGGATTCCGACTGGAAGGAGCAGGCCCGGCGCGAAAAAGAGCAGGCCGACCAGGCTTCCCGTGAAATGCCCGGACAGGACCGGCCGGCGGAACCATCGATAGTCGAAATCATCCAGATGATTCTGTTACAGGCCTCGATCGGCCTGGGCGGATATCAGGATCCACAGACCGGCCAACATTTGGCGCCGAACCTGATGGTGGCCAAACACTATATCGATCTGCTCGCCCTGCTCGGCGAAAAGACCGCCGGCAACCTGGACGAAACCGAGAAACGCATTCTGGAAGGTGCGTTACACGAACTGCGGATGGCGTTTGTACACGCGGCCCAGGGTGGAGGACAGATGCCACCTTCCGCGCAAAGGCCGCAAGCGTAACTTGTTCCCGAGCGATCGGCAGAGAAAATGATTCCCATTGCCACCGATACATCCGTTCGTCGCACGCCGTGGATGAATTACATCC
>CAYNYK010000125.1:7597-12516 GCA_964401335.1 uncultured Planctomycetales bacterium | reverse complement strand
GCACGGGCAAACCCTTGTCCCGCTTTCGCGTGACCAGGGCCTGCCCATGCCACCCTGCGACCTTACCCAAACTTATATCCACACTCCACCGATCCAGGGGTTGGCCGTATTGACAAGCGGCGGGCGGAATTTTACGCTGCTGCCATGATCGTTTTGATCGACAATTACGATTCCTTCACCTACAACCTCGTGCAGCGGATCGGCGAACTGGATCGCACACAGGAGATCAAAGTCTATCGCAACGACAAGGTGACCTGCGCGCAGATCGAGGCCGACCGGCCGGACCATATCATCATTTCGCCGGGGCCCTGCACGCCGCGGGAGGCCGGGATCAGCGTCGAGGTCATCCGGCATTTCGCGGGCAAGCTGCCCATCCTCGGCGTCTGCCTCGGGCACCAGTCGATCGGTTTCGCCTTCGGGGCGGAAATCGTCCGGGCCGACCGGCTTATGCACGGCAAGACCAGCGAGATTCAGCACGACGGGCGCACGATCTTCGAGGGGGTGGCCAACCCGTTCACGGCCACCCGTTATCACAGCTTGGTCATCAAGCCGGATACTCTGTCCCGCGATTTCGAGATAACCGCCCGAACGGTCGATTCACCGGAAAATGAGATCATGGGCATCCGCCACAGAACCATGCCCATCGAAGGCGTCCAGTTCCACCCCGAAAGTTTCCTGACCGACGAAGGGCCCAAACTCCTGGCCAACTTCCTTAAGATGTAGCCCGATCTGCAATCGCGTCCGGTTCCTGCTCGATCGACATTTGCCAGTCGGCAATGACCCCGCTCAAGATGGTTCGGCAGCGGCGAAAGAAATACACGGCGAAAAGTGCGCACAGCAACGCCCATACCAGATTGATCACTATCTGCACAGTTATCAGGAAACTTAGAAGAGGAGAAGGACCCGACATACCGCCGCCGGATGATATCACCAGTCTGTACGCAAGATAAGAGGTGACCATGCTGCTCGTGCTCAAGAATAATTGGATGACCAATAGAACAATCCAGGTATAGCTCAATTTACGTATGGTCCCGGTCCAGACGCAAAGCAGTCTGCTGATATACGAGGCCAGAACAATATGACCGATTAATAAAATCGCCATGCATATCCCGCCGATGAAAAAAAGGAAAAAATGATCGGTATTGGACAGGATTCGTGTCGTGTCCAGAATAGTGATCAAGAACATCAAAGGGATAGCCAACAAAACACAGATTCTAGTCGACAGGACCAACGATTTACATTTCAGAGCCGTACGTGAATAAAGTGAAAAAGCGGTAACACGATAGATACCTATGCAAGCGAGAATGTTTAGGACAATGCCTAATGTTTGCATGCAGGTGACGATTGAACGGGGAAAATACCATCCACTGAGCAGATTACCAAGGTAACCTAAACCATGTACCAGATACAGAAGCGATTGAAAGAACCACGCGATCAGCAGCCAGGTAAACCCTCGGCGGACGCGGTGAAGCCATTTGAGTTCCATGTCGGTCTGCAGCGAGTCGTTGACCGGGTGGCCGCACTCGGGGCACAGGCCGGCGACTGACAGGGTGCGCAGGTTGTAGCCGCAATGGATGCAGTAATAATCGCGGTTGATGGTTGGAATGGTCGTGTCCACGGCGGCCATTGTATGGTTTTTGCAGGTTACTTTCATAGCTCGCATTATTCATTGGTTTTACCACGGAGGTCCGCCAAGGCCAGCGGCTGGCGTTGCATACCCTGAAGGATCGGGCGGACGGTCTGGAGGCGTTGCCGGCTGCGCGGATCGTTGTCGAAGAGGGCCGACGCGCTGAACAAGGCTACGCCATGATTCCAGTAGCGGGCGTACTGAAGCTGCTTGACGGTAATAGAGTCGTTATCGTGCATGTACACGCCGATGCCGGGGATGACCGGCTTGCCGGGAGCGGCGTTGCGCCAGGCCTCCTGTCGGCGGCGGAAAAGGTCGGTGTCTTTCGTGTAGTTCATGACAAAGGCGGCGTCGATCAGACCCGCGCGGAGCCAGCCCGGACCGTCCTGATGGTAGCGGCGGCGGTGCTCGGCGGGATCGTGGCCGCAGGCGGCGGTGAGCAATATCCGTGGCCGCGTCTGGCGAACCATGCGGTGGATGTCGCGAACCAGTTGGGTCACTTGCGCGGTCCGCCAGTTCGACCACTGGGCACCCGCGGAGGCGGGCGTCTTGCCGCCGGAGTCCAGCTTGAACAAGGCCGTCGTCCGTTGATCGCGCGGGTAGTCGCTGCCCTTGGGCGATTCCTCGGAGGGAAAACGTATGTAATCGAGGTGCAGGCCGTCGATGGGATACCCGCCCACGATCTCGGCGAACACGTTGACGAGATATTGGCGGACTTCGGGCAGGCAGGGGTTGAGACTGACGTACCAGCCGAGCGGCTGGCGGCGCCCGGACTGGTCGTACCAGAACCATTCCGGATGGCGGTTATAGAGCTGGCGGGCGTCGGTCGGCGGGTCATCACCCTTCCAGGCGGGCAACACGTTAACCCAGGCATGAAGGGCCAGGCCGCGACGATGGGCCTCGCGGCAGGCGACCTCCAGCGGGTCGAAACCGGGATCGCCGCCCAACTCCTCGGCCCAGGGTTCAAGCTTTGAGCGATACAAAACGGTGCCGTTACCCCGTACCTGGAAGATGACGGTGTTAAAGCCGGCGTCCCGGCATTGCTCCATCAGGCCGGCGATCTGGCTGGGGCTGCTGTAATTCTGGCGAACGACCCATACCGCCCGGGCCGGCCATACATCTTCCAGACGCGGTGGCGAGGGTTCCTGCGGCCGCGGCTGGACAGGCCCCCATCCAAAGGACGGTTTACCGGTATCGGGGCCGGTTCCCTGCGGAGGGCAGCCAACCAATAGGGGTAGCCAAAAGACGGCCAAGGGGAGCAGTAACCGTTGAGTCGCGAAAGCAACGGTATCCGCGCATTCGCTGAGGTGATTCTTCCTAAATAGCTCCATAGGCGACTCCCTTCGCAATTTCGTGGTATCATAACAGATCATGGACAGGGGTAAAATTCTTTGCACAAGGAAAATTGTCATGCACCGATTATCGCTGATTGTCGCGCTGATTTGTCCACTGCTCGTCGGCTGTAGTCCAGCGCGAGAAGTAATGTTCAAACGGCACACGTTGAACGCCGATTCGCGATTCGAGGCGGCCGGCGTGCTCGACGTGAATGGCGACGGGCGGCTGGATATCTGGTGCGGCGGCTGGTGGTATGAGGCCCCGCACTGGAAGAAACATTTTGTGCGCGAGATCGAGCCCCGTGGCGAATACTTTGAAGATTTCGCCAACCTGCCTTACGACGTGGACGACGACGGGTGGATGGACGTTATCACGGTGGCGTACGGCAGTAAAAAGCTCTCCTGGATTCGTAACCCCGGCCGTAGCGACATACCTTTCGAGGAAATCGTGATCGATACACCGGCGAGCATGGAAACCGCCATGCTGGCTGACGTTGATGGCGACGGCCGCATGGACATTCTGCCCCATCTGAACATGGTGGGAATAACCTACTGGTACGAGTTGACGACCGATCCGGCGGCCCCGCATGGTGTGCGGTGGATGCGCCATGTGGTCGAGGAGAGCGGCAAATACGTGCATGGTATCGGCGTCGGCGATGTGAATGGCGACGATCGGCCGGACATTTTGCGGGCGGACGGCTGGTGGGAGCAACCGGCGGAACGCGAGGCGGCCTGGATTTTTCATCAGGAATGGCAGGCGGCCGGGCCGGCCAGTCGCAGCCAGTCGAAGGAATACACGGATGTCGTCGGCCGGGCGAGTATTCCGATCCTGGCCCATGACGTGGACGGTGACGGGGACACGGACATCATCTACGGGATGGGGCATGACTTCGGGTTGTATTGGCTGGAACAGGAACGCGACGCGAGCGGGCGCCGCATCTGGCACCAACATGCGATCGACGTGACCTGGTCGCAGGCTCACGTAGTCCTGCTAGGTGATTTGAATCTCGATGGCCGAATGGACCTGGTGGCCGGCAAGCGCTACCGGGCTCACGACGGCAAAGACCCCGGTGACAACGAGCCGCCGCGTATTTACTATTACACATGGGAGCCGGCCAGGCGGCAGTGGCAACGACACACGATCGACGAGACCGGCCAGGCCGGGTTGGGTATATCCACGCAACTGGCGGACATCGACGGCGACGGCGACCTCGACCTGGTCGCCCCCGGCAAAACGGGCCTGTACTTATTTCAGAACCTGAGGCGGTGAATGATGCGGAGACGCGGAGAATATCCTCGCGCAGAGACGAAGAAGAGTTCTCGCGCAGAGACGAAGAAGAGTTCTCGCGCGGAGACGCGGAGGCGCAGAGAATTATTTTTCTTATTTATTTCTCAGCGCCTTGGCGTCTCTGCGCGAGGCACTGTATTCTCAGCGTCTCGGCGTCTCTGTGCGAGGATATTTTCGCAAGGAGTAGATCATGACCGAGAATGAGGTGGGTACGATTTGTGTCGATACGGCAATTGCCCTGCATCGGGAATTGGGGCCGGGTTTGATGGAATCGGTCTACGAGACTGTCCTGGCTCATGAACTTCAGCAGCGAGGTCTAACGGTCGAACGCCAAGTATCCATCCCCATTCGCTATAAGGATATGGTATTCGATGACGCCTTCCGTGCCGATCTGCTGGTGGACGATAAGGTCATTATCGAATTGAAGTCCGTCGAGCAAATCAGCAAAGCACATCGCAAACAGATTCAAACGTATTTGCGGCTTGCGGACCGGAGACTCGGGTATATCTTTAACTTCGGAGCAGCGCTTATGAAGGATGGTATCGTTAGGGCCGTTAATGGACTCAAAGAATGAGTGACTATTTGTGGCAAAGACGCGGAGGAGATTCTCGCGCAGAGACGCGGAAAAGTTCTCGCGCGGAGACGCGGAAAAGTTCTCGCGCGGAGACGC
>CAYNYK010000125.1:0-7497 GCA_964401335.1 uncultured Planctomycetales bacterium | reverse complement strand
GAGACGCGGAAAAGTTCTCGCGCGGAGACGCGGAAAAGTTCTCGCGCGGAGACGCCGAGGCGCAGAGAATTATTTTTATTTCTTAGCGCCTCCGCGTCTCTGCGCGAGGCATACTATTCTCAGCGCCTTTGCGTCTCTGCGCGAGAACATGATGCGAACAAGGTTGTCGGAGAAAATTTACGAAAGGTGCGTCATGATTGCCATGCGATGGGGTAGTTGGCTGTTTGTGGTCATGTTTCTGGGAGCGGTGAGCATGGCGGATGAGACGGCCGCGCCGGCGGATCAATCCTCCGCGCCGGCCGTCGAGGGGATCGTCCTGAATTACATGGGCGGCGGGATCGACGGGGCCACGGTGCGAGTGGAAGCACTTGAGGCCGGGCCGGACGATCCACCGCTGGCCGAAGCCGTCACGAATAAGATGGGGAATATCGAAATCGCCTTGCCCCAGGGCATCACCGGCAAAGTGCGGGTGCGGATCAGCAAGGAAGGTTACACTGAGTTCGTGTCCGAGGTGGAGGTCGGCGACTCGGCCAATCCGCCGTTTGTCGATGCGACGTTGAGCGGTTCGGCCGTGTTGACCGGAATCGTGCAGGCCGCCGCCGACGGCCGGCCGATCGCCAAGGCCCAGGTCAAGGCCAACAGCGGCGGGCGTGAAACCAACGTCACTACCGACGAGGAGGGACGTTTTACAGTCAATGACGTGGTCCGCGGGGTAACCGCTCTGACGGTAACCGCAGACGGCTATGCCGTGTATCGCGAAGGCGTCAAGATCGAATCCGACCGGACGGAAACGCGGATCGAGCTGAAACCCGAGCGAACCGTCGAACTGATTTTGGTAACGAATCGGGGCGAGCCGGCCACCGAGGTATTCGTCGAGGCCATCTTGCTGCCAATGCAACATTATGTGACCACCGCTCCCGGCGCCGAAGGCAGGGTGACACTTCATGGAGTCAGCCCGGAGATTGGGGCGATTCTCCTGCGGCTCAACGGCCCACGCTATGTCCGAATGGGCGAATACACGGAGATGGTCGAGTTACCGCCGGTTCCGCCGACGGCCACGCGGCCGGAGGACATTTCGGCGGTCAGCAAGAAGCTGGTGGTGACGCTGGCGGCTCGACTGCGCGGCCGCGTAACCGAGGCCGGCAGCGGAAAACCGGTCGTAGGGGTGCGCGTCCTGGCCGGCCGCAGGGTCGACACCGACGCGCCGGTAACCTGGACGAACATGGACGGCGAATATGAATTGGCCCACATTCGCCCGGGCTTCGTACCCATTTCGTTCCAGCATCCCGACTATGCCACGTTCATTCGGGAAGCGGACCTGATGACCGGCAAGACCACGGAGATGAACGTGGAAATTTCCGCCGGCTTGCCACTCGGCGGGCAAGTGATAGACGACAGCGGCCGGCCGGTGGAGCAGGTGTGGATCTCCGGCGACGACTGGAAGGGGTACGCGACCCTCGGCTTGCGGGCGGTGAGCAGCGCGGACGGCGGTTTCTTGTTCAAACACGCCCCGACCGGCCCCATTACCTTCAGCTTTCAGCGTCAAGGCCAGCGACGGCCGCACACTGAGACCCTCGAATCCGGTAAAACCAATTACCGTATCGTGTTACCGGCCGTGACCACCGCGCCAAGCGACCCGGCGACACCGGAAGCGGAAAGCATGGGACTCTTCGCGAAGATCGAGCCGGGCCGGACGGTACCGGAAATCACCCTGACCTCGATCGACGGCGCCGAATACAAGTTGTCAGCGTTGCGGGGCAAATACGTGTTTCTCGATTTCTGGGCCACCTGGTGCGGGCCGTGTCGGGCGGAAGTGCCGAACATCAAAGCATTGCGGCAGGCCACCAAGCACCGCGCGGATTTTGTACTGATCGGGGTAAGCCTGGACCAGGAGCGGGAGAACCTCGACAAATTCATTCAAAAAGAGGGCATCGATTGGCCACAGGTTTGCGGCCCACAGTCGGGTGCGGCGGAAGCCTTCGAGGCTTTTTGTGGCGTGGGCATTCCGTACACATGCCTGATCGGTCCCGACGGCAAGCTATTGGAGCAACATCTCCGCGGCTCGGGTATCACCGAACAGGTAAAAAAGCATTTACCGGAGAAGTAAGTGGCGGACGTTCTTCTTAAAGAACATTAAACAATGACGTGCTGCTACCTCCTGAGCCACATACCACCGCTGTTCCACGATCAAGGCACACAATTCATGAAGAACTCCAACAAACGTGGTCGGGCAGTTTCGGCCAGCTCGTGCAGGGCGCCGTAATGGTCGGCTCCGTCGAACATCCAGAGTTGTTTCGGCTCGCCGGCCGCGTCGTATAACCTCCGAGCCATGGCCGGATCGACGATGCGGTCCTCCGTACCGTGCATAATCAGCAGCGGCCGCGGGGCGATACGCCCCACGTAGTCGATGGGGTTGTAATCGTCGCTCATGAAGTAAGGCACCCACCAACCGACCGCCAACAAGAGCGGGTTACGCCGAAGGTGCCAGGCGGTGATACGACGATAGTTTTCGAACGCTCCGTCAGCGGCCAAACCGCGAAGTTCAGGGCGTTCCGCGGCAAGTACAATCCCCACCGCCCCGCCCAATGACTGGCCGAAGCATACGATGCGCTTGGGGTCGAGGTCCGGCCGAGCCAGCAGATAATCCAGGGCCGCATGGGCGTCGGCGATGGTCCCCGCGCGGGTGACCTTGCCGGCCGACTGGCCGTAACCACGGTAATCAAAGCACAATACATTCCAACCCTGCTCGGGCAACCAGCTTACATGCGTAAAGTGGCCGGTAATGTTTCCCGCGTTGCCGTGCAGATGGAGAACGGTGCCACGGGCCGGCGATGGTGCGGGAAAATACCAGCCATGTAACTGCGTCCCGTCCTGGGTGGGGAAGTGCACGGATTCATAAACAAGCCGGCATTCCTCCGGACATGCATATTGCGTACGCGTGGGGTGGTAGAAGAAGCCGTCGCAACCAAACATAAAAAACATTCCCAAGACGGCCATCAGATACGTCGGCCGTCGAAGACGCCGATCTCGCATTGTAGGATGCTCCACGACCGCAAAGGATAAATAGATGACGAGCCTTTGGCAAATGCCCAGGCGGTCCGACTGTGGCAAGGAATGTTTGGCAACACATGGCGACGCGCATTCCAACCGGATCGGGCGGCATGTATATCAGGGGATGGCGGGGGGTGTTTCCGTAGTGGGGAGGGGTCGGCCCGCCGGGCCAAGGACCATCCCGGTCCGCCGGGCAATTCTTTCCCGCCATGATTGGTCGTCAATCTGTTCCACGGCAAGGTCATACCAACGAACGGCGCCGTGATCCGTGATCGCGAACAACGAGGTTTGCGTTTTCTCAGCCGCATCGGCGCGAACAAAGCTTAAGGCGATAATGGGATGGGTACTTTCCAGGGGCGGGCCAACCGGATTGAGTAACAGCGTACTCTTGTTTTCCTGGTTCATTTCAGGGAGTTCATAAAGACGTATGCGCGCGCCACAGGCAACGGCCAGAAGATGGCCGCCATTCTCGGACGCACGAGCCCGTACCGCCATACGAGCGGGCGCGGCGGCATCGGCGCCGGGGGGCGATTCGATCATGCCGAGCGTCCGACCATCGACAGCAGACCACAAAGTGACCTGTCCGCCATGATGCCCGACGGCCAGTACGGAATCAGCCGGTGGGCAAAAGAGCATGGTCCGGACGGGGCGACCGGTATTCAGTTCGCAAACATGTTCAAAAAATTCGCCGGGATGGTTAATAATCACCCGCCCAAGAGCATCGGCGATGGCCAGCAGCGAACCGTCATGATTGAAGTGCAGCAACTGCGGCCTACCGGTGAGCAGCCCGATCTGGCCGAAGATGTCGGCCTCGCCGGACGACCCCACATCATGCAGAGTGATACGAAAATCCGCATGAGAAATGGCCGCCAGCCGCCCATGGCCGGACAGAGCGAACAAACGCGTGGCCGTCGCGGGTAACGGCCAGCTCTGTCGAATCTGGCCGATATTGAGATCGAAGACGCGCGCCTGATCGTTCCAATCGATTTCCATTAGCGTATCGCCATCCTCGCTGAGCCGCCAATGCTCGCTCGGATCATAGGATGGAACACCTTCACCAAGCCGGCTGAGATTACGCGGATCAATCAGCGTCCAGGCGTATTCCGCGCCTTGGCGGGTAAAAGTCACAACCAGAGGTTTATCAGCGACGGCCAGATCATCAGCGGTGAGCGGCTCACTTAAAATCGGCGGCAGGCTCGGCAGGTATCCCGCACGGAAGCCAGCAGATCTTGGCTCGCGCAGATCATAAAGGTAAAGCCAATCACCGCCGGTTCGCGCGCCCAAACGGACATAGGCAAACCCGCCGTCGGCGGTCAGACCCGCCTGGCGCAGATCCGTCGAGGGTGTCAATAGGCGATACAGACGCTCTCCACCCGCCCTCCCCCAAACCGACGCTCGGAAAAGCGTTTTATCCCGGTTCTCACCGACAATCCGTTCGACGCAAGTCAGTCGGCCGGCCAAGCGGTCGGCACAAACAGGGAAGAAGGTATCAATCGTGAAATGGATCGCGGGGATGGGCATGGCCGTCGGTGCACCAATCGAAGCGGTGATCTGGTTAATGATCTGGTTTTGGTCCACATCAATCAGGGTGACCTGATTATCGTCCCAGAAGAAGAGGATTTTCCCGTCCATGCTAAGCTGGGCATCGCGACCGCGGGCTTCGAAGAAAGTCGGCGGCTGGGCGTTTACGTTCCAGAGGCGGATGGACCTTCCGGAAAGCTGCTGACCAAATGTTTCCGATCCGACTACCAGGAGATGCCCACCGTCAGGACTGAATTCCATATAGACCGGGGCCACGCGCTGACGACGGCCGGCTTCCTCCGCTCGAAGAATGCTCACCATTCGGGGCATCAACCCGGCTTCGCTTACGTCAAACACCGTAATCTGCCCAAGTCGATCGGTAACAGCCAGATACGAGGAGGTTACGGAGGCCGCGAAACAGAAGCCGGCCGGTTGACCCATGAAACGCAGTTGCATGTTGTTACCGGTTAGCAGATCGACGATCTCCAGGACGCCCCGATCATCGAGTGCCGCCAGGTATCGGCCGTCACCACTCAACTCCGCCGGCATCGGCGAGCGCATACTCTTCAATAACCGAGGCGGTTGTTTTTCCGGGAAATCGTAAACGTTGATCTGAAACCAGTGCCGCTCCTGTTCGCCGGCGGGCTGGGTTGGAGCGGTGGTTGGTGTCGGGATGGCGGACATGAAAACAACCACGCCCGCATCGACGGCCAGGCGAAGCTGGTTCACCTCGCCCAGGCCGGTCAAAGGCTCAGGGTTAAGAGGGTTTCCGTCGGCGGTCCAAAACTCCGCACTGTCGGATTGCTCGTGGGTGTGTAGGGTCAGCATCTTGCTGCCGCTACGATTAAAACCGACCCATTTGAGCCGGCCCGCGCTTTTCGTCGGCACGGGCCGTTCGGTTCGTTGGCTGGGATCGATCAAACGCAACCGTTCATCCGCGGTAGCGACCAGTAAGGTATGCCCGGTCGGATCAAGAGCGAACGCCGACGGCGTATCCGCGAGCCGATAACGCTCATACAAAGGCGGCAGTTCCTGTAAAACCATGTTTAGCGGCAAACTCAGTGAGGCGGCCGCCGACTCGTTATCATTCAGGGTTGCGGCGTACCATAGGGCACTTTGCAGATAATCACCGCGTTCGGCCGCCGCCTGGGCCAGGGCTACCGGTGAGGCTTGCAGCGAGCCGTTCGTATCATCGCGGGAAAGATACACTCCGGTCAGGACCAGACCGCACAATACGGCCGCCATCGCCGCGCTCGTCACCCAGCGGGCTGTAACGGAGAGGGTGTTCCACCATTGACCAAGCCGGCCGAGATGTTTCGCGTGAATCGGCTTGCCCGCCAGCCAGCGGTCCAAGTCGTCGGCCAGCGCACCGGCACTGGCGTAACGTTGATCGGGGTCTTTAGCCAACATGCGTTGCACGATGGTTTCCAGCGGGCGAGGGATGGCCGGGTTGCGCGTGGACAGTGCGGCCGGTTGATGTACGGCGATGGCGCGCAGCAGGCCCTCCCGCGTGGCGGCCTGGTACGGCGGCTGGAGGCAGAGCAACTGGTACATCACCACGCCGAGCGAATAGATATCCGTGCGGTGGTCCATGCCGATCCGCCCGGCGGCGACCTGTTCGGGGCTCATATACAACGGCGTGCCCATCAGCTCGCCGGTAAGGGTGATGCTTTCTTCGTCCATGATCCGAGCCAGGCCGAAATCCGTCAGGTGCAGTTGCCCGTTGCGGTCCAGTAGCAGGTTGTCCGGCTTGATGTCACGGTGAATCACCCCCCGTCCGTGGGCGTAATGCAGCGCTCGGGCGATGTCCCGCATCATGGTGGCGACTTGGCGGATGTACGCTGGCTTGCGGGCAATGTCGGATTCGATTGGCCGGGTTTCACCGGCGCCGCCGGCCGCCGAGTCCGGCCGTTCACCGATCACGGTCTTGGCCTCGGTATCGATCGGCTGGCTCTCTGGACCCAGGTGAGCCAGAACTTCCAGTAAGGCCTCCGGCGGCTCGCGTAGCGTCGGCAGCCATTGCAGGACGCGCGACAGCGGCCAGCCCTCGATGTATTCCATCGCGTAATAGCAAAGGTCTTCGTCGGAGTGAATATATCGGACGGCCACGATATTTGGATGGTCAAGCCGGGCGGCGGATTCGGCCTCGCGGAGGAAACGCTGGCGGGTCTTTTCCCGGGTCATGGCCGCCGAGAATACCTTGAGGGCCACCATCCCGCCGGAGGTCGTCTCCCGGGCCAGATAGACCACGCCCATGCCGCCGGCCCCGATCCGCCGGACAATCTCGAACTCGCCGATCCGATCACCTGCCTTGGGCGTCAGCATGAACCATCCGTTACATACGAAAGGGCCGGAAACCAGTCTCCCACATCACCCAGTGTAATGATCGGCAACCCACAATGCGAGGGCGAGAATAGATTATGGTGTGTGTCATGGATAGGTGTGGCATCCGAGGTTTGGGTGGCATGGGCAGGTTCAGAGTCCGCGGATTGGGTGGCACGGGCAGGTTCGGAGTCCGCTGGCAAGCGGACTCCGAATCTGCCCGTGCGAATCCGTGCAACCTTTCGCTTCTGATCACACATAACACCACGAATTTGGCGCCACGGGATTCGTGTGTTTTCTCACATTCAGAAACCAACCCCGCATCTGCACGGGCAGACCCGGCGTGCTTTGCCAAGCACGTCGGGCCTGCCCATGCCACCCAACGCCGGCTGGGTGGCATGGGCAGGTTCGGAATCCGCTGGCAAGCGGACTCCGAATCTGCCCGTGCGAATCCGTGCAACCTTTCGCTTCTGATCACACATAACACCACGAATTTGGCGCCACGGGATTCGTGTGTTTTCTCACATTCAGAAACCAACCCCGCATCTGCACGGGCAGACCCGGCGTGCTTTGCCAAGCACGTCGGGCCTGCCCATGCCACCC
>CAYNYK010000124.1:0-12626 GCA_964401335.1 uncultured Planctomycetales bacterium | reverse complement strand
CACCTGAACCGCGCCGGGGTCAGCTAACCACAGTATTTATGCTACAGTCTCCATTTTCTCGGTTATTTCGGGTGGCGTTGGTTCCGCTCAATTCTGGGCCGCGAATTCCACGGCCGCCCAGACCGTCACGAATGGCATCATTTCTTACGCCCGCCAGCAGAAGGGATACGGTCCCGCTCATGCCATCCAATTGATAGAGTCCGGCCAGTTGTTCACCTCGAATGTGATCCTTGCCGGCTCCGATACACTATCGGAAGACGTGCCGGTGGCCTACACAACCCTGGGTAAATACGACCTCCTGATGGAAGAAGAACGACGCGCCGTAACCCAGGCAACCGTCGACGCCCTGCCGCCCAACACGGTGGCTCACCGTCTGGGGGATTGTGTCTTTGCCTATCATGGTATCGACTTCAAAAAACTCAAAGGCAATCAGCCCCTCGATCTGTGGGTTGTCATTCTCTGGCCGGACCCCGACCTCAATCAGCCGCCCTCGGCAAACGAGCAGATCTGGGTAGGCCGGGCCAACGGAGGGGCGTTTATGTTGCCGGTCAATGCCTTTGATGCCATGTTGGCGGTTCAGAACGCCGAGCGGGCGAAGTTGGGCCTGTCGCCCCTGCCGCACCCGTCCAAGGTGACGCATACCCAGCCGGCCGTCGCCGGGCACGGCGAGCCCGCGGATGAACAAATAAGCCCGTAAATAATTAACTCGCAACAACTTACGCACGGATCGACGGAGTCGCCAGCCGGTGAGGGGTTGCGGGCGGGCGCATGAAAAAATGCGTCCTCAAGGACTCGAACCTTGAACCCGCTGGTTAAGAGCCAGCTGCTCTACCAATTGAGCTAAGGACGCAAAGCCATCACCTCAGTTGTCCTTAAAGTTTACCCACGACCTCGCCGTTTGGCAACTTCCCGATGACCGCGACTCGAAAGCCGGCATCATCCGCCTTGGCCCTTCGCGGCGGGGATAGTTCGTGGCGGCTGGCATGGCCTGTGGCGGGTGGCATGGGCAGGGCCCGGTACTCCGGGTTCTGCCCGTGGTTCCGCGGCTGTGGCATCGGTATCCCGGCCGGCGTGCGGCAGGCTCCCCCCGGACAGGTGCGCTGGAATGTCCGTGCCCGCACGGAGACGGAATCGACCAACGCAATGTCTCCCCTATCGCTTCGTTTTGAACATCCGGCGCATTATGCGTATTATGAGGGCTAGCGCGCGAGTGGCGGAACTGGCAGACGCGCAGGACTTAGGATCCTGTGGGGCAACCCGTGGGGGTTCGACTCCCCCCTCGCGCATTACGATTTCACTTCAAAGAGGCACGGTGTTGGGCCGTGGCCTGCGTGATCCGCTAAAGCAAGACGTATCCATCGCCCGCGTGGCGAGGTCATCATGCCTGCTCATTCCCTTACTCCGCATTCTCATAACCGGATTCAATAAACACCTGGATCAAGACTTATAACCATCCAGCGCATTCAAGAGTCGTTCGATATCCGCTTCCTCGTGCTCGGCCGTCAGGCTGATCCGCAAACGGGCCCGACCGCGCGGCACGGTAGGCGGGCGAATGGCCGGGACGAAGATATCGTTTTCCTCCAGATGGCGAGACAGGCGAAGGGCGGCCTCGTTGTCGCCGATCACGATGGGCACGATCTGACTGGTCGAATCGGCAATGTCAAAACCACGAACCTGCAACGCCGCGCGCAAACCGTCGGCCATGCGCAGAAGTTTTTCCCTTCGCCAGGGTTCGGCGGTCACAAGCTCCAGCGCCGCCGTCGCCGCCGCGCAGGCCGCCGGCGGGATGGCCGTCGTGTAGATGAATGATCCTGCGGTATTGATGACCCATTCGATAAACGCCCGTGAACCCGCGATGAACCCGCCGATCCCGCCGAGCGCCTTGCTCAACGTGCCGACGACGACGTCGATCTCCTCTTCCGCGCCCATCACCTCGGCCAGGCCGCGACCGGTTGCGCCGAATACGCCGGTTGCGTGAGCTTCATCCACACTTAACAGTGCCGCATAACGCCGTTTCAATTCCACCAGCCGGGGCAGATCGGCGAAGTCGCCGTCCATGCTGAACAGCGTATCGGTCACAATTACCCGGCGACGGGCGGCGGCCGATCGTTGCAGGAGACTTTCCAGCTTTCGGTAATCGCGATGCGGAAAAACCCGCAACACCGCCCCGCTGCCGCGGGCCGCATCAATGATGCTCGCGTGATTGAGCTTGTCCAGAAGGATCACATCGTTCCGGCCGGCCAGGGCGCGGATGGCGGCCAGATTGGCCTGATAGCCGGTTGGAAAAACGAGGGCGGATTCGGTTTTCTTGAATTCGGCCAGACGTTGCTCCAATTGCCCGTGCGGTGCCATGTGGCCGGCCACCAGCCGCGATGCCCCCGCCCCCCAACCCCACTGCTCCACGGCGTCACGTACCGCCGCTCGTATGCGCGGATGATGGGCCAGCCCGAGGTAGTTGTTACTTGCGAAACAGAGCATCCGACGGCCGTTGACGATGACGTGCGACTCCTGCGGCGAGTTGATTGTACGCAGATGCCGACGAGCGGCTTGGGCATCCAGCTCGGCCAGCAGGTTCTCAAAATTGGCCGGATCTTCGTTCATGCGGGGCCGTCCGATGACCCTGTCGAGCGGATGGTTTCGTCCGTCGAAGGTTCAGTAGGTTTGGGTGGCTGACCGCAGCGGCTGGATGGGCAAGCACGGTCGCCTTGACCTAATGGATTTTTATACAGATCGCAGTGACAACCGCCCCGTCGCTGTCCAAGCCGTCGGTAATAAATCATCAAATAGCCGGCGGCGGCCGCTACCAGCAGAAAGATCAGAAAGATTTGCTCCACACCGTTGTTCATCACTGTTATTGTTGGCTTACCATTCGCTCAGGACAAGTCGAAATAGGTAATCCGGCCCGCTTCGGACTACTGTCCAATTTTTGATGACCGGTGATTCGCTGATTTTGGCCGGCCCGCGGCCATCCAGCGGGCCCGGCGCCTCCCGCCCGCCGATCAACCTTGGACACACAAAGGCGATAACCTCGTCGGCCAGACCGGCGTCATAAAACATCCCTAGCGTCTTGCCGCCGCCCTCGACCATGATGTTGGTCATGCCCCGCCGCCCCAGTTCCTTCAGCAGGGCTTGCAGATCCAGTCCGTCGCCCTTCGTGCGAATGGCTAACAGCTCCACTCCGCGCCGGTGCAGGCCCTTCGCCTTTGCTGTATTCAGGGTGGTCGGCGATGTCACAATCAAAACGGGAATTCGTTTGGCCGTGCGTACCAGATCGGCCGACAGAGGTGTGCGTAGTGCGGTATCCAAAACTACCCTGGTCGCGATTCGTTTCCGCCGCGCCAGCCGACAGTCAAGTCGAGGGTTATCGGCCAGCACGGTGTTCACTCCCACCACGACCGCATCGACCCGGCCGCGTAACTGATGCGCTGTTTGCCGCGAGCGCGGACTGCTGATCCATTTTGAATCGCCGGTACGGGTGGCCAGGCGACCGTCGAGGCTTTGCGCCCATTTCAGGATGACCCACGGACGGCCGGCATGTTGCCGCGTCAGGTAAGGAGCGTTCAGTTGCCGGGCCTGCCGTTCATGCAACCCGACGTGAACGTCGATCCCCGCGGCGCGCAGGCGGCGAAGACCGCGGCCGCGAACCTTGGCGAACGGATCCTGCATGGCCGCGATGACCCGCTTGACCCCCGCGGCAATCAAGGCATCGACGCAGGGCGGCGTTTTGCCGTAGTGGGCGCAGGGCTCCAAGGTGACATAGACGGTGGCCCCTTTGGCCCGAGTACCGGCCGCCCGCAAAGCGTATATTTCCGCATGGGGGCCGCCGAAACGACGATGATACCCTTCGCCGATGATCCGGCCCCCACGCACGATCACACAGCCGACCATAGGGTTCGGCTCGACATGCCCCCGCCCCCGACCCGCCAGGATCAAGGCCCGGGCCATGTAACGTTCATCATCGTTGGTGAAGGAACGAGCCATAAGATAAGACCGGCGCGGTTCGGAAGGATCGACTCAAGCGGGGGTGTCGGCCGCGGCGTTTCCCAGTCTGGCCTGTTCGGCCTTCTCCGCCCGGCGGTCCCAATGGAAATTCAACAGCAACAAACCGACGCCGACGACCAACAACACATCCGCGACATTGAAGATCCAAGGCCAGATGTTCAGCGGCCCCAGCCGCAATTTCAGGAAATCACGGACCACGCCTTGTTCGGTGATCTCCGGATTCCATCGCTTGGAAATGGATTCGGCTCGCGGACCGTCCGGCCAGTGATTGAGCACGATCTCCTGTTCGTTGTTGAGGACGATTTTTCCCACCGACGTGTGCGGCTTCTGATCGATCGTATAATGCACCACGTCGGCGATGGCAAAGGCACGGTCATAAAGATTGCCGACCGCTCCGGCCAATACGCAGGCCAACGCGATATGCAGGCTCCGTCGTCGCGGAGAACTCTGAAAGAACAGAAACAGCACGAATCCCAAGGCCAAAAACGAGGCGGCGATGAACAACGGCGTCCAGCCTTTACCCAGACCGAACAGCGCCCCGGTGTTTAACATCCGCTCGAACCGCAACAGTCGCGGGATGGCGTCCATCCCATGTACCGGATCGATCCGACTGAAAGCCCAATGCTTGGACCATAGATCAAGGGCTAACCCGCCAAAGGCCAGCAGCCAGAGCCGCAAATGGGAAGGCCAATGAAAAAACGCCGACCCCTCGTGTCCCCTATCCCCTGTGGATACCGCCCCCTCCGCAAGTGTGGGACTACTTGTGCGCGCGACCAACTCCGGCGTTATAGGCTCTGCCGTTTGAGTATTGGCCGATTGCGTTTGGTTCATGGTATTCGCCATGGGCAAGAGTTATAACGCCCGGAGGGCCGCCTCGTCCACCACCCTGCCGCCCTTAGACCAGACCCAATTCGATCTTGCGGGCGTGCTCAATGCAATACTTCGCCCAAGGCTTGGCGCGTAACCGGGATTTAGAAATCGGTTTTCCGGTGGCCAAACATATCCCGTAGGTATTATCCTCGATCCGGGCCAAGGCGTCATCGATTTCACGCAGGAGTGAGCGTTCGTTCTCAATCAAACCGAGAGTCAATTCCTGTTCCCAGGTGTCACTGCCCAGGTCGGCCATGTGGATGGGCATAAAGGATGCCCCCGTGTTTTCCCCCGAACTGCCTTGGCGCAGGGCCTCGTTTTGCAGGTGGTTCATGTCTCCAACCAATTCGGCTCGCTTCTCCAGAAGCATTTTCCGGAATTCTTCCAAGTCCGCCTTGCTCAACTGGGTTGTTCGCTCGCATGTTGGCAGGGATTCTTTCCTGGCCGCCCGAATTTCCTCCGGCAACGGAACCGTGGCCACAATTTTTCGCGGCGGCTTGGCCTTGGTCGCAACGGTGGCGGTTTCCGTATTTCGGACCGCCTTAACCTTGTTGGCTTTCATGGAGGTCGATTTATTGGGGGAAGATGATTTCGCAACACTGGCCGGGGATACAGTCAGGGGTTTCGTGGCCGATTTCCGTTTGACAAGCGTTTTCCTTGCGCTCGAGGCCTTTTTGGCTACCGACGGATTCGGTTTCGATCGGCTTTTCTGAGTTTTCCTTTGTTTGGCCACGGCAACTCCTTGAAACCCTGAAAAGGCATAAGTTCTTATATGACAACAAGAAACGAAAACAATACAGTCTCGAAAGTATAGAACAACCTTTCATGAAAGTCAAGGTTAGACTTGGATAGGAATGTGTAAATACCGGCATATTCCTAACCGTAGTCCGTCTTCATTTAGTCCAATCATTCAACGACCATCAAAGTGTCTTAATATATTTATTTACAATATGTTATAGGAATGACTACCTTGATTTGTTCTTTTTATCGACAACTTGACGAGATTAGACGAGTTATTCGCACCCTTCGGGCGAACTGAAAATCACCAGGTAACTAAATCCCCGTGGTTGCCCGTTTTCTCCGCATTCTCTGACTTAACAATTTTTCAAGCTGCTGAGATCATTTCATAGTTGCTGAACGCGGATGGTTAACCATTAAAAAGTTTAAAAACGAACCACCTTCGGCTCGGCGGGATTGAATGTCCCGTACGATCCGAGGGCGGTTCGATACATCTTACGGCGATCGTGTTCGTGTTTCAGGATGCTTAGTCGGCGATACTCCGACGTCGATTCGAGCGGAAGAAGGCCACGCTACCGAGCAGCATGAGGCCCAGAGAAGCCGGTTCCGGCACCATGACTTGCAGCTCATCATTGCCACAGGACGGTCGCCAGGTGAACGATTCGATCGGGTTGCCCGCGAACCAGGCGGCCGGAAACGACAACTCGATCACTGCATGCTGAGTGGTCAGCGTGTCGCGGGTGAAAATATAGTCCGCGTGTCCAACGAGCGTACTATTGGCGTTGACGGTGAACTGCACCGGCACCTTGGGGCTGATCGGATCCAGCAGCCAATCGACGTTACCCCAGATCGAACCGGCGGTCTGCTGAGCATTGGCGTTGGCGTGTGCGGTGGTGTACCCGTTGCTGTTCATCGTGTAGGTGGATCCCGTTGCCCCAGTGGTGATCGCCGATCCCGCGCCGCCGCCCGCGCCGCCACCCACTTCAAGCCCGAAAGTGCCGCCGGCCGCAGTGATAATCAGATCGCCCGGATTATAGCGTGACAGACCGTTGTCCGGCCGCTGCCCCGTGACGATGGAAATGTAGAAGCGACCGTTGGTCAAGGCGACCGCCATCATCTCCGCGTCGAAATTCTGCCCGCCGATATTGGGACCGAGATATCCGCTGTCTCCCGCGAGATCATCCTGATCCTCGACGTGGGAGCCCAACAACCCGATATTCGCGGCAAAATTGAACGTGCTTTGGTTCTGATCCGCGACGTTCACGCCCCAATCGCTTAGATTACCATCCACCGTCAAGGCCATGGCGGGCAGCACATTAAACAGAGCGACAACCAAACCAATCACTTTTCGAGACATTAGAATTCTCCTCCTATACAAGGTAAACGATTGACCTAAACCTTCTTTCACGATTTTTCTTGTTATTGCCTCTAACAATCGGGAGCGTTCTGAACGCGGAAATGGCCGCTGCTTCCCCCCCTTGGATCATGTGACCGATGGCAACCCTTACGGCCTTATTCCCCTCCGTTCCGCGGGGCCGGAGTCCGTCGTAACCGCCGAGGTAAGCACCATGCGGCGGCTAGAAGGAGACATGAAGTCGGCTCCGGCGTATGGATACCCAGAACCTTGTCGGATCCTTCGCCATCACTGCCGACGGATTGGAAACGGGCTATGGCGTAAGGGCCGGTGTTGTTTATGTAGAAATCGCTGAAGAGATTGCCAAGCTCTTCCGGACTGTAGGACATACTGCCCAGGCTCAGCTTAATCGTTTGCTCTTTGCCTGCCGCCGGGGCGCCGAGTGGACTGCCGCCCTCGAAGTTGCCGTCACTGGTGATCATCAGGTCGTAACCGCCCGGGGCGTTCATCCAGCCCGGACTCACTCCGACGTTGTAATTCAACACATCGAAATACGCGCTGGCTCCGCCGGAGGCGAAGACCGGCGGGTTGGTGAGCTCGTCCGGTATTTCCAGGCCGACGGCGGTCCACTTGCCGCCGATGGAATCCGGCGTGGTGTTCGCAATGCTTAAAGTCAGATAATCAATACCGGCCTCCTCGGAGAAAGACAGGGTGAGCAATCCGCTCACGCCCGTGTTTTCCGTCGAGGTAATCGGTGTCGACAGAAACTCGATGTGCAGGATCGGCGTGGCTGACAGCGGAGCGGCGCCGATGATTCCACCCGCGATCAGAAGCATTCGCGATAGCCAGTTGTTGCCTTTATGGGACATCTTTAGTTCCCCCCATCCAAATCAGAACAATTACATTTGTGCAAGGATTCTTAGGATAGGTATCCCTGAAAGGCAACTCGGGAAAAATAAATTTGCGGGTAAAACTCTCTGGAAGCAATCCCACGGGAGAAGGATCGAAGAGCGGGCCATTTATTATCGCTCGTCAATGTATCGAGACTGGACAGGATGACCGCTCGAGTATTTCGCGCGGGCATATTCAAAAACAGGAATAGTAGTCGATCAGGGAAAAGCGACGGGTTCGGCCTGGCCGCTGGCGGCTGATTTTTGGGACGCCTCGATAATTCCGATAACCCGGCGGGCGCTTTCCGGAGTTACCGGAACCGGTCCGCCGCCGAGCAGATGATCGACCCAATCAATATAGAATTCATAAGACCACGGCGTTTCCATCGGCACGATCTCGAACTTCTGTTCGTGACCACCGGCGAAGGTGCGCCCGGGAAGGACGCGCCCGTCCTGGCTGGACAATGCGCCTTTGGTTCCGAGAATGCGCCACTTGGGTTTGTCCACCCCGGCGATGGTGCTTGACTCATACTCTCCGAATCGACCACCCGCGAATCGAATCACCGTTTTATGGTGATCCTCGTTCGTCACGTCGTGCCAGACGTGTTTACAGGCGAACCCCGTCACCGATTCGATCGGCGCCGGGATCAACTGACAAATCCAGTCGAGATAGTGCGCCCCCATATCGAAAAGCTCACCTCCGCTGATCGGCCGATGACTGCGCCAGCCGTAACCGGGATGCCCGTACCGTCCGTGAAAGGTCTCGACCTGAAACACCTCGCCGATCATACCGGAGGCCACGATTTTGCGGATAGCCGTGAAATCCGGGTCCCACCGCCGATTGTGAAATACGGTGAGCGGCAAGTGGTTGCGCCGGGCGGCTTCGATCATGCGCGTGGCGTCGGCCGTCGTCAGGCAAAAAGGTTTTTCGCACACCACGCCGACACCCGCTTCGAGCAAGGCCAGCACGATCTCCGTGTGCGTGGACGGCGGGGTGGCGACGACGGCCGCGTCGAGCAGGCCCGATGCGGCGAAATCCTCCAGCCGGGCGAACGTTTCCACCTCCGGATGTTCCTTGCCAGCCAGGGCCAGCCGTTCGGGTTCGATCTCGCAGATGGCCGTCAGCTTAAGCGCGGCCAGGTCCTCGATGATTTTGGCATGGTGGCGTGCGATGGCGAACGGCGGGCCGTAGCCGACAATCCCGCAACGCACCGGCCCCGGCCGAAACAAGCGCGTAGCCCACATAAGTCCGCGCCGGATCACACGTTGCACCACAGGGTGCCGAAGTGCCTCCTCATGATGCCCGAACACCGTATAAAAAACACGCCCGCGTCCGTACATTCGCGTATACGCCACCGGTTGCGGTTCGTTTTTCAAACGACAAGCCAGTAACCAGTGCAAATTTTCCTTGGTCCGCGGTTCGAGCTTGTAAGGCTCGTCGTTGACGACGAACTCGCTGAGCTGACGGGAGACCTCGTGGTCGAAGTCCTTGATGAAAACCCGGTATTCCATGACCGGCTGGCCCTGGGCCACCTGCATGCCGATCATTTCCATGTACCGCGAATTTCCGGTGAAACTGGCGGCCGCGCTATGCAAACCGATAAACGCGCCGCCCTTGTGTACCCAGTCGCACAAGCCCTTTTCCTGCGCGTCGGTCAGTCGTCCGCCGAAGGTGTATACGATCACTGCATCGTAGCCTTCCAGTCGGGTGAAGGCCTCGCGATCCGTTGTAATGGCACAATCCGCCGTGCCCGTGCTCTTTAGAAAATCGGCCAGAATATCCGCGCAGCGCTCGAACGCGTGATGTTCTCCCCCGATCATCAGCAGGGTTTTTTTCATGGCTGCACACTCCTGGAGAAAGGCGGCCGGCTCATCATTTTACCTGAGCCGGGCGTTTACGGCATTTCCGTATGTACCGGGGGCATCTCCTCGGGTACCGCGGCGGCCAGGGCAATCTTCTGGTCCCGCTCGAGTCGAAACATGATCCACGCACCGGTCATAAACAACAAAGCGGCGATCAGCAAGGGGATGCGGATGTCGCCGGTGAGCCAGTAGAGCACGACGGCCGGAATCTGCCCCAGCCCGGCGCGTAGCCCGACCATCGAGGCGTGAATCGCCAGATAATGGCTGGCCCGGGCGGCGTCGCGGGCCATGCTCACCGGCCCGATGGTCCAGGTCAGGTTTACGCCGGTGATGCCCAGTCCGTACACCACGATGGCCGCCGTCAAGGTGTAGATATTGGTACAGAGGATCAGGATAAGCGGGTAGCACGCCATGATCGTGAATGCCCAGCCGGCCATGCGCACGTGCCCGACCCGGTCGATCAGGAACCCCGCCGGAACGAGCATCAATAATTGAACGAGGTAAAACGTCACCTGCGTGGCCGTCGCCACCTGGCCGTACTCGAGCTTGAGCACATCGACCAGCATGAACGGCAGCAGCGCGTGGCAGGCCATCCAGCCCATTCCATAAATGAAGTACCCGGTCTCGTAACGCCGGAAATCCGGATCCTCGCGCAACGAACGGTACATACCCCGGTAGGCGTGCCGCAGACTGGCAATCAGGGGTTCCCCGCTGGAATGATGGGCGCGTTCCCGAAACAACGGTTGACGGGTGATGCGGGCAAAGCTGAGTGCCCCCAAGCCCATCAAAACCACGCCAAGTGGCATGTAGACCCGGAAGGCCTGGCCGTCGCGGTCCAGCCAGTAGCCCACCCCGAACGTGATCAACATGACCGTACACTGGGTAACGGTTTGCAGGAGACTGAACACCTTGCCGCGCACGGCCGGCGGGTAGCAGCTACGCAGCACATCGCCGTTGAGCGGGTTCAGGCCGGCCAACCCGAACGACGCCACCACGACGAAAACCAGAACCATGCCGGCCGATCGGGATATCGCCACTCCGCCCAGCGGCAGAAAGGCCAGGAGCCAGATCAGAAAAACATACCAGGCCGGCGAAATCCGGCGGTACACTTCGCTCCAAAGAATCGAAAACAAGGCGGCCACGGGCATCGCCGTCGTGGCTACGATCACCTGCCACTTGGCCCCGGCGAAACCGTCCGGCTTGCGCAACAAGACCGGGATCATGGCCAACAGGCCCAGATGCACCGCAATGAACGGGGCGGAGAACAAGTGGATCCGCAGGATCCGGTTACTCTCCGGAAAGGCCACCAGCCGACTCAGCAACACCCTTGCACCTTTATCCTCATACCCGACGGCCGGGTTCTTTGACAATAAATCTCATGAAGCACACTCCACGAAACAGAAAAGTGTAGCAATCCCCCGAGTAAATGGGAAATGGCATAGTAGGATTCGACGGACCTTCTTGACATTTGTCACACCGAGTATTGGACGTGTCTGAGGTAACATGATTCATTCCGCCGCCGCTTCCTTCTCGGAAAGATAGGTTTGCACCAGCTCCCGGTATTCCTCCGGCGAGCGGAACAGGCGCATCCGGTCGCGAAACGCGCGGGGGACGGCCAGGTGCTGGAAATACCAGCTCACCCGCTGGCGAAACATGAGGATCGCCCGCCGCCGGCCGTAATAATGCAGCAGGTTCTCGAAATGCCGGTTCATCAAGGCGACGCGTTCGGAAAGACGCGGCGGGGGCGGCACCTGCCCGGTGGTCAGGTACGCGTGAGTATCTCGGAAAATCCACGGATCGCGCAAGGCCGCCCGGCCGATCATCACCCCCGCGCAGCCGGTCTGCTCGATCATCGTCGCGGCATCGACCGGGGTGCGGATGTCTCCGTTGCCGATCACCGGGATATTGCGCACCGCCTCGACCACGCGGGCGATGCCCTCGAGGCGGACCGAGCCGGAGAACTTCTGTACGGCGGTGCGGCCGTGAATGATGATCGCCGCCACCCCCGCCTCCTCCAAATGACCTGCCAAAGCCGGCGCGACGATCGAATCGTCATCCCATCCGAGCCGCAGCTTGGCCGTCACCGGGATATCCACCGCCCGCACAACCCGTTCGGCCAGCCGTAACGCGGTCCGCGGCTCGTGGAGCAGCGCCGCCCCGGCCCGGCGTTGCACGATTTTCTTGGCCGGGCAACCGAGGTTGATATCCACGACAGCCACGCCCTGATCGCGGGCCCAGCGGGCGGCGTCGGCCATCTCCGCCGGTTCGCGGCCGTACAGTTGCAGGCATAACGGCCGGTCCTCCGGCTCGGTACGCACCAGCTCCCGCGTCTTCGAGGTCTGATGTAATAACCCGAGCGGATTGATCAGGTCCGTGCTGGCCAGCCCCAGCCCGCCCAGCGGCCGCACCACCAGCCGAAACGCCAGATCGCAATAACCTGAGATCGGCGAAAGCAAAAGGTTCGTGGCCGCCTCAAAATAACCGATACGCAACATGGTTCAACAAGTTTCCAATAACAACCCCAAAATCATCAACGGCATCCAATGTACCATGAGTCCCGCCGCCGGTCAGGAGGGTCGATTTAATACCTCGCGCAGAGGCGCAAAGGTGCTGAGAATAGAATGCCTCGCGCAGAGACGCGGAGGCGCTGAGAAATAAATAATAAATTTCTCTGCGCCTCCGCGTCTTGGCGCGAGGAATAAAAATCCGAGATGCGGGAGAGATGATCGCGCGGAGGCGCTGAGCCGCGGAGAATTATTAAATAAAAATCTCTGCGCCTCTGCGGCTTGGCGCGAGGAATAAAAATCCGAGATGCGGGAGAGATGATCGCGCGGAGGCGCTGAGCCGCGGAGAATTATTATTGACTTCTGCATAAATAATGCAATATAATAGGGCGCATGCATAACAAG
>CAYNYK010000123.1:5657-12689 GCA_964401335.1 uncultured Planctomycetales bacterium | reverse complement strand
CACCTGAACCGCGCCGGGGTCAGCTAACCACAGTATTTATGCTACAGTCTCCATTATTCGCATATAATACTTTGACAACTTTATTAGTAGGGATTAATCTACTAATTACGTGGGCCGTGAGAAGTCGGTCATTTCCTTTTTCCTTAACGAATATACCGGCCCGCGTGGGGACGGTACAGTATTATGCAGTTTTGTGAGTTATTTTTCACTATCAGATTTATTGATGCAGGGCATTTGCCCACTTACCGAGGTACCACCATTCGCGGGGCGTTCGGTTATGCCCTGAAAAAAATCGTCTGTATCGCCGGCCGAAAGGATTGCAGCCAGTGTCTGTTGAAAGACCGCTGCGCGTTTCCGGTGGTTTTTGAAGGAAGACCGCCGGCCGACCGGCTTATCATGCGGAAGTATCCTCAGATCCCGCAGCCCTTCGTTTTACGAGTGGCTTTCTCAGAAAATCCTACGGTCCAGCCGGGCGATGAATACGACTTCGGCATACGCCTGTTCGGCCCGGCCATGGAATTTTATCCCTACGTGATTTACACAGTGATGCGGATGGGGGAGGCGGGCTTGGGGCGGGACCGCTTGCGCTTCGATGTCCGGCGGGTTTCCGATGGACAGAACGATTTGCTGCACGGTGCGGATCTGGCTGCCCCGGTTTCCCGGGACTTATTATCCAAGGGATCGCATACGGATTCCCGGCCGGTTCGGATCCGGCTCGATTTCGAAACGCCGCTCCGGCTCCAGACCGGTGGCGAACTCAATCGAGCTCCCTCTGTATCCGACCTGGTCCGGGCTTCAATTCGACGAATTCGCATCCTCAGCCATTTCTATGGGGAACAAGAAATCATCCCGGACGACATAACCGCCCTGATGACCTCATGCGAAGGAGCCCAATTGATGGAGGCATCGACCCGATGGCATGAGATCAAAAGGCGATCCACCCGGCAGGGTACGGATATGAATCTTAGCGGACTGATCGGTCAGTTGGATTATCGGTTACCCGATCAACGGCTGCTTCCCTGGCTGAAAGCCGCGTCTTGGTGTCATGTGGGTAAGGCGACCAGTTTCGGCTATGGTCGTCTCAAGGTAAGTTGGGAGGACGCGTGAAAGACATCAACGAGATTGCATTGGCCGCTTTTCTGCATGACCTCGGCAAACCGTTGCAACGGGCAGAGTGGAAGTTGTCCGAACAAGCCCAGCGCATGGAGTCGATGCTTTGTCCCAGCCACCAGGGATGGTCGTCTCATCTGCATGTTCTGTGGACCAACGACGCCCTTGAACAATACCTGCATTGGCTCCCGCCGGGCCTGGATCGCTCACGAATCAACAGTTTGGCCAGTTGCCACCACCGGCCGAGCGAACCGGAACATTTCCTGATCTCCGAAGCCGACCGCCTGGCCAGCGGACATGACCGTGGCCCTGATGACTCCACAGAAGCGACTCACTACAAGAAATCCCCCTTGCGCTCGGTGTTCTCCCGACTCGGTTTCAGCCAGGAAACCCGCCACGACGGCGGCTGTCATATGCCCGGTCCGTTGACCCCGGATGAATCCCTGTTCCCCAAAGTCGATCCCCAGCGGTCTCTTGTCCCTGACTATGCTGAATTAATGAATCAGGCCCTGGAAATACTTCGTTGCTGGCCGGCCGACCGTCCGCTTGGAATGATCTGCAGCGCCTTGGCGTCCTGGTCTCGGCGTTTCCTGACCCGAGTGCCCGCTGCCACCAGGGAGGGCGCCGATGTCAGCCTGCACGATCACGCCTGTCTGACCGCAGCCTTCGCGGGAGCTTTGTATCGTTACCATCGGGAGGATTCGGAACTTACCGAGCGGGCAATAACAGACCGAACCATGCAAAAATTCATCTTGCTCTCCGGTGATTTGAGTGGTATTCAATCCTACCTGTTTGACATGCCCGTGGAGGGCCGGCGCGGCCGTTCTCGGTCCTACCGTGCTCGTTCCTTTTATTTGTCCATGCTGACCCACGCGGTATCCGTGCGGCTGATCGAAGAGTTGGACCTCACCATATTCAATCGTGTCATGGATGCCGGTGGCCGGTTTGTCATGCTCATTCCCAATACTGCCCGAGCCAGGCAGGCCGTACAAAAAGTCCGACAGGAGATGAATGCCCACCTGCTGACCACGCATGGCGGCCGGCTGGGTATGATTCTGGACGATGCCACCCGCTGCCGGGGGCTGGATTTTATGGCCGACGCATTTCAACAGGTTTTTCAGCGCCTGCAGGAAATGACCGATGCGGCCAAGAAACGCAAATACGCCGACTGGCTCTGTACCGCCGATCGGTGGATCCTTTCCCATCAGGTTCTTGAACCTATCCACGACCGCCGGCGGCGAATAGAAGAGTTTGAAAAAGACCGCGACCTGGGCAAGCATCTGCCTGACGCTCGCTTCGTGGGGTTATGGAAATCCGAGCCGCCATCGGGCGGTCTGTTGAAAGAGTCGCGGAACCTGGCGGGGTATCAGATGCAATTGTACGCCAAACTCCCAACGGAGCAGAATCTGGCGACCGCCGCCAGTTTCTTCGCCATCAACCAAGCATCGGAAACCGACGCGTGGATTCCGTATCGGGCATTGGCCAGCTACATCCCCCGGCTCAATGAGCAGGACGTGGCCGTGCTTTCGCAGGGCGCGGACCGCATGGAAACGGAATCCGAGGATGACGAAGACACGCTGCGTCCGGGGCAGTTGGCGACCTTTGAGCACCTGGCCCAGCTTTCCCGACGACAAACCAACCACGAGATCCGCCGCCCCGTGGATTCTTCTGACGGCACCCAACACCTGGCCCAGCTTTCCCGACGACAAACCAACCACGAGTCCGGCCATCGCCCATCCGGTCAACCGGCCATCGCCTGCCTCAAGGCCGATGTGGACCGTCTGGGTCTGTTGTTCAGTAAGGGTTTCAAGGAGGAAGTGTCCTTCGGCCGGGTGGCGACCCTGAGTCGGAGCCTCGATTATTTCTTTCGGGCCTTTCTGCCAGCCAGGTTTGCAGGGCAGGATAGCAAGTATCGCCACGTTTATACGGTGTTCGCCGGCGGCGATGACCTGATGCTCATCGGTCCCTGGCAGGTCATGCTCGATCTGGCTCGGGATCTTCGCGACTGGTTCGGCCGCTTTACCGGTATGCATCCGGAGGTCACTTTGTCGGCCGGTATCGCCCTGGGCCACGGCCGCACACCCATCTCGGTACTCGCGGAAATGGCGGACGAGCGGTTACAGGCCGCCAAGGATGCAGGAAGAAACCGCATCAGCCTGTTCGGCGACATTTTCACCTGGGATGAATACGCAGCGATGCTGGACGACGCTCACCGGCTCGATGGATTGCTACTCCGCGGTAATGAGAAAGGCCATCTGCCCGTCAATCGCGGGTTTGTCTATCGCCTGCTCCAGTACGAGCGGATGGCCCGGAAGGTGGAGACCGCCCGCGCCGAAAAGGAAAACGTGCGTCTCCCCGAGCTGCGCAGCGAAATCACCTGGCGCAGTCACCTGGTTTACGATCTGCAGCGAAACATTCGACAACGCATCAGGGACCGGGATTTCCCGCAAGTCAAGGACGATCTGGAATGGTTGGAATCGCTGATCGGGCTGGATGTCCGCAGCCGCCCGACGCGTCGTTTGAAATTGGCGGCAACTTACGCCCTTTATCGCAATCGAGGAGGTTCGTAATGGCAAATGGTGGATACAGACATCACGGACGGGGGCCGGCACAAGCCAAAGGCCCGGGACCAACGCCGTTGTTCGATTCGGCAAAGGATACCACGGAATTGGTGGACGAACTGGCCGAACGACAGGCGGAGATGCTCGGCGAACTCAAATCCAGCCAGCTTCGCCGTTTTTTCGGCGAAGCCAAGGATTTGTTCCGCCGTCTGGACGTGGGCACGAGCCTGGACGAACAGAAACTGGAGCAGCGTTACCAGCGGGAGATCGCCCCGCAGTTCAAAATGCTCCGCAGCAAGGCCAGTTACGCCTGGCGGAATGGCCAGCGGCAGTCCAAGATACCCCGGGGATTCCACGATTTCATCGAGAACGGGGTGAAGAAAGTACGCAACGCCAAGGATTTCGACAAGTTCATCCGCCATTTCGAGGCGGTGGTCGGTTTTGCTTATGGGAAAGGATTGGTGTCCAATGACTGAACAATCATGGAAGCTCTTAAAAATCCGCGAAATCAGCGGCCAGATCGAAGTTCTCACCGGCCTGCGGATCGGGGCCAGCCAGGAGACCATGGAAATCAGCGGGCTGGACAACCCGATCATTCGCGAACCGGTGACCGGCCTGCCTTACCTGCCCGGCTCTTCCATCAAGGGCAAACTGCGTTCCCTGGCCGAATGGTATCTCCGTGAGATACCCGACCGCGGCGATCCTACATGGGCAAAACCGGAAGCCCGCACCGCCCAGGTGTTCGGTGTTTCCGCCCAGAACCAGAAAGAGCGCGAGATCGGTCCCACCCGGCTGATCGTCCGCGATGCCTTTTTGTCCGAAAAATCGCGCGAAGCGTTTGATCGAGGCCAGCCCATCACCGAGGTCAAGCACGAAAATTCCATCAACCGTCTGACCGCTATGGCCAACCCGCGACCAATGGAGCGCGTGGTTCCTGGTGTCCGATTCGATTTCGCTTTGGCTTACAAAGTCATCGATATCGGAGACGGTGGGGCGCGTGATGAAAAGAATTTTGACGAGGTGGTCAAGCTGGCTTTGGCCCTTTTAGAGGTGGATTTCCTCGGCTCAGCGGGCAGCCGCGGTTGCGGCCAAATTAAGTTCGTCGATCTGAAGGACGAAACTGGCCGGTCGGTGGAACTGCCCCGTCTGGCGGAAACCGCGAGGGCGGCCGGATGAACACCTACCGTGCAGAACTCCGTCTGCGCTCCGCCTTGGGGACCCCGCTGACGGCGGATACGCTTTTCGGCCACCTCTGCTGGGGCCTGGTCTACCATGAGGGTGCTGACCGCCTCCGGGCGTTTCTGACCGATATGGACAGCCCTCAACCGCCGCTGGTCATCAGCGATCCGCTTCCCACGGGTTGCTGGCCGATGCCTGCCTTGCCCGGACCGCCGATCAGCGTGCTGGACCGGATCCGGCAGGAACACAAACTCGATCTATGCAAGGGCTACGACCGTATACGTCGGGCAATGAAGCAATCGTTTATCCCTCATGAAATCTGGGACGCTCTGGCCGCGCGGCTGGACACGACCGCGCTGGCCGAGAGGCTCGTTACGCGACCCCCGACGGCGGAACCGCTGACCAGGGTGACCGTCCCGCACAACACCATCAATCGTCTGACCGTGCATACCGGCAGTGACGCCGAGGCCGGCGGACTGTTCTTTGAGGATGTCTGGTTTCCCAACAGCAAAAATGGGGCCGTTACGTTTGACCTGTGGATCCTTTCAGTCTATCCCCCCGAGAGGATCAAAAATCTTTTTACGCAGGCTCTGGCCGGCGGTTATGGACGCGATGCGGGTACCGGTAAGGGGCATCTGACCGTTGAATTCGTCGAGCCGGCCGAACTGCCTCGCGTGGATCAACCCAACGCGGTGATGACTCTGGGCACCTGCATTCCCGCCGAGCAAGACCCGACGGAGGGCTTCTGGAATGCGGAGGTTCGTCACGGCAAGCTCGGCGGCGCCTGGGCAACCGGCGGCGAGACCGATGCCGTGTTCAAGTATCCCGTGGTTCTATTGGCCCGCGGCGCCGTTTTCTGCACGGACCAGCCCCGGCCGATTCTGGGCCGCATGGTCCACCAGGTGCATCCCACTCGTCCCGAGGTCGTCACCTGCGGTTACACCCTGACCCTGCCGGTGCATTTGTCGGAGGAGGCTCTGCCATGCCACGCTACCGCATGAACCTGACCATGCTTTCACCCGTCCACGTCGGGACGGGCGAAGAAATTGAGCCGACCGAGTACGTCGTCTGTGAACGGGATAAATATATTTATTTTCATGCGGTGGACTTTCCCCGTTTTCTGGCCGATCTCGACGACCACCGTCGAGCTGAGTTCAATCAGGCCGTGGACATGGGCGGTACCGTGTATCTCCGCAAGTTCGTGAATAAATACATGGATGCCCGTCGCCACGTGCGCTGGACGGCCAACGCCAATGCCGAACTGTTGAAAGCCTACCGCGAAGGTCTGAACTCCGACACCTGCCAGTTGCTGGTCAATCCCATGACCCGTACCCCGGCCGGTGGATTGGCCTATCTGCCCGGCTCTTCCATCAAAGGGGCTCTACGCACTGCCTGGGTTTCGCGAATGGCCGCTCAATACCGGGGGCGCGAAAACCTGGATCGCATCCACGAACGGGATTTTGAATCAGAGGTTCTCGGCTACCGGGTTCAAGCGGGGCCGAGAGTACGCTCGGAAATCCGGGCGGACCCGTTCCGGGCATTGCACGTGGGCGATGCCCTGCTATGCGAACGCAGCAACACCGTCGATCCAGTGCGTATCTGCCGCCGCGTCGAACGAACCGGTCTGCCGGACCCCGGCGGGATCCAGATGTACTATGATACGACCTACAGCCTGCTGGACGATGAAACCATCACCGCCGTCGGCCGCTTGACCATTGATGAACGCCTGGCCCGTACGCCGGTCCGCGATGATCCCCGCTGGCCATTTGAACATTGCGTCTCCGGCCCGATTGACGGAGCGGAACTGCTCAAAGCCTGCAATGCTTTCTACCGTCCCAAACTGGAGGCGGAGTATCAGGACTTTCTGGCCGGGCATCGGGACCGGGAAAGTCTAGGGCTCAGGCTGCTCGAAATGGCCAAGGCCATCGGTCAAAACGAGGCCCTGATTCGGCTTGGCCGCTTCAGCCACTTCGAGTGCGTAACCGTGGACCGTTACCGGCGTCAACCCCGCCGCGGGTCCGGTAACACCCGCTCGTTGTGTAATGGCCAGATGCCCCTGGGCTGGGTCAAACTCCGGCTCGACCCGGAGTAAGCAGGGTGTGGCACCGGTGTCTCACCGGTGTGGTCGGGTGTGGCACCGGTGTCTCACCGGTGTGGTCGGGTGTGGCACCGGTGTCTCACC
>CAYNYK010000123.1:0-5557 GCA_964401335.1 uncultured Planctomycetales bacterium | reverse complement strand
TGGCACCGGTGTCTCACCGGTGTGGTCGGGTGTGGCACCGGTGTCTCACCGGTGTTCCTCGCCCCGGGCCGGCTGAGGAACCGGTTTGATTAAGCCAAGTCTGGTAGCGGCCCGGTCGATCTTTGACAAGTGAATAGTCTTTCGCCGCAAGGGGGATAACCCATGCCATGCATTTATCTGACTCAACAGGGGGCGGAAGTGTCACGCGACGGCGAGTCGCTGGTGGTCCGGGCTGAGGGAAAAACTCTCCAGACCATCGAGATTCATCATGTCGAGTCCTTATGTGTTTTTGGTCGGGTGCATTTCACCTTGCCCGCCATGGAATTGCTCCTCTACCACAATATTCAGGTCGCCTTCTTGACGATGACGGGACGACTCAAAGGACAACTGCTTCCGCCTCGCCCGCCCAATGTCGGGGTTCGGCTGGCCCAGTTCCGTCAATGTCTTGATCCTGCCAAGCGTATCCTCTGGGCGCGGGCCTTTGTCGAGGCCAAACTCCGTAATGCGGCCGAGCTGGTTCAACGCCATGCGTATAACCACCCCCAAACCCCGTTCAACGGTCAAGCCGCCGAAATCAAGGTGATGGCCGATCGTGCCGCCCAGGAGGAATCTTTGGCGCGGCTCCGTGGTCTTGAGGGCGCCGGTACCAGGATTTATTTCTCCGCGCTTGCCCTGATGTGTCGTGGTCAATTGCCTTTTGCGGGACGATCCAGTCGTCCGCCGCGGGATCCCTTCAACGCCCTTTTATCGTTTGGTTACGCGTTGCTGAGCAAGGAGATCAGTGCTTTGCTTGAGGCGGTCGGGTTTGAACCTTATCTCGGTTTTTATCATGAGCCCGAGGATCACCGACCCGCCTTGGCTCTGGACTTGATCGAGGAATTTCGACATCCGGTGATTGATCGATTCTGTTTGATGCTGAACAACCGCCAAATGATCGGCATAGCCGATTTTACGGGCGATCAGGCAAAGGGGTTTCGGTTGAAATCCGATGCTTTGAAGAAATTTCTGGCGGAATATGACCGTTTTATGCGGACCTCGCCGCGCGAGGCCCGGCCGGCTCCTCGACAGGTGATCAAGCGGCAGATTGAAGGTCTCGTCGAAAGTCTGCGACACGACCGATGCTACGAACCCTATTGCTTTGAGAGTTAAGCATGTTTTTCGTGTTTGCGTACGATATTCCGGATAACCGCCGCCGGACTCACGTCGCCCGCCTGCTCGACGGGGTTGCCGAGAGGGTTCAATACTCGGTTTTTGAGGGGATCATGGACGACACCGTTCTGGAAAAGACGATTCGCCGGCTTGAAAAAATGATAAATCCGGGGGAAGATACGGTGCGTATTTATCGGATATGTGCTACCTGCAAGGGCCAGATCATGATCATGGGACGTGGCCGGGTGACGGAAATCCCGGACGTAATCGTCATCTGAGGTTACAGGCGGTTCGTTACCGGCCTGGCGAGCGGAACTTACAAAAAGGACAGACCTCTCTTGAGCGGTTCTGGACATTTATGGGACGTGCCGCTATACTCCGTTACAGAATCGCAAGCGGCAAATATTGTTCGCATCGATAGTTATACTGAGGACCATGAACGAATTGCCCTGATGAAAAAGGGATCGAAACGTGGAAGACCCCGGTTTGTAGGTGCTCATTGGTGAGCTTGTAGCATGAACGAATTGCCCTGATGAAAAAGGGATCGAAACCATGCGAGCGGCCGGTTTATGGCGTGCGGCGTGTTTCCTCCATGAACGAATTGCCCTGATGAAAAAGGGATCGAAACGCCTCGAGCCTTTTTTCGGTCGATCACCGGAGACGCGAAACGCATGAACGAATTGCCCTGATGAAAAAGGGATCGAAACAAACGACGATCGGCAGACCGGTCGATCAGGAGACGAGGGATGAACGAATTGCCCTGATGAAAAAGGGATCGAAACTTTAATCATCCAGCCCGGGGCGGCCCCGTCACGAAGCACACTCATGAACGAATTGCCCTGATGAAAAAGGGATCGAAACTAGTGAACTTAGAACCTTTCATATTGGGTAATTTAACTTCTACCATGAACGAATTGCCCTGATGAAAAAGGGATCGAAACGTTTGAATTTCGCCATAAGTCCATACTCCTTCATGTTATGAACGAATTGCCCTGATGAAAAAGGGATCGAAACCTTGAAAATACTTTCCCACCAAGTAAAGTGAAAATCTCACCCGGATGAACGAATTGCCCTGATGAAAAAGGGATCGAAACTATCACCACCTCGACCGGGGTCTGTCGCCGAGCCCAGCTCGTCATGAACGAATTGCCCTGATGAAAAAGGGATCGAAACTAGGATTACTAACCTTAGTAATTTTGGTCACGTTGTTGTGCCATGAACGAATTGCCCTGATGAAAAAGGGATCGAAACAGCGCGCCCCGCCGCGTCTTATAAGAGGGACCTTCAACATCATGAACGAATTGCCCTGATGAAAAAGGGATCGAAACGAGGCGGATGCTTTGGGTGTTTTATCCGGCGCAGCTCGCTGAATGAACGAATTGCCCTGATGAAAAAGGGATCGAAACCGGCCTGCATGTTATCCTCCTTATCTAATGCCCGGTTAGTGAATGAACGAATTGCCCTGATGAAAAAGGGATCGAAACTTCTTTTTTCTCTTCGTGATTTGTTGTAAATGACTTCCAACTATGAACGAATTGCCCTGATGAAAAAGGGATCGAAACATTTCAAATGCACGACCGAGCAGGCATGCATTTTTTGCATTGTACCATGAACGAATTGCCCTGATGAAAAAGGGATCGAAACTAAGTACTCATCTTTAGCACCAGCGACGGCCGACAGGTTATGAACGAATTGCCCTGATGAAAAAGGGATCGAAACATTCGTGACAGACACTCTTCGTACCGTCTCCGGTCTCGCTTATGAACGAATTGCCCTGATGAAAAAGGGATCGAAACATCCGGTAATCGGAGCCTGACCACCTACCCAGGTCGATCCAATGAACGAATTGCCCTGATGAAAAAGGGATCGAAAGCCAGCAAATATGCCCGTTGGTTGTGGATCAGCATATTCCCCAGATGAACGAATTGCCCTGATGAAAAAGGGATCGAAACCATTCAGGCCACTTCTTCGTTTCGTTTTTAATCCGAACTGCCTCATGAACGAATTGCCCTGATGAAAAAGGGATCGAAACTTACGCAAACACGTTTTCGCACTGCTCATTCGGCTGTTTGTTATGAACGAATTGCCCTGATGAAAAAGGGATCGAAACCGCCAGAAACCAGCGTTTATCACCGATTCAGGAATATATCCGCCACATGAACGAATTGCCCTGATGAAAAAGGGATCGAAACGAGGTTGCGGGGTTCTGAATCTGTCTTTGTGCCTTTGCTCGCCCATGAACGAATTGCCCTGATGAAAAAGGGATCGAAACCGAGCAAGTACAACGGCAGGCAGGCGAGTATTTCCCCTTCGATGAACGAATTGCCCTGATGAAAAAGGGATCGAAACGGACGGATTCGCATTGCATACCTCCTGCGGTAATCGCTCTTCATGAACGAATTGCCCTGATGAAAAAGGGATCGAAACACCCTTCCGACCAATGGAAAGGTTCGTACGAACCCTTGTCAGAAAATGAACGAATTGCCCTGATGAAAAAGGGATCGAAACCGCGCGGTATCGATAGCCAGGCGCGGCCGATTATCGTTTGGGGATGAACGAATTGCCCTGATGAAAAAGGGATCGAAACGTCTCGCGTATGCGATGTCCGCACTGTCATCCAAAGCGCTTGATGAACGAATTGCCCTGATGAAAAAGGGATGCAGAATAGTAGTCAGCAGTCAGTCTTCAGCGTTCAGTCTACGCCCGGCTGGTGTTTACCCTGATCGCTGACCGCTGAAAACTGATTGCTTTCTCCTCCGCGCCTCGGCGTCTCGGCGCGAGCCTCAATCATGACGAATGAAAGGATATAATCCTGGAGAATTGTACTATGCGAATTCTTGTAATCAGTGTGGGAACCGGTCGCAACCGGCAGGATATCGCCGAGGCCGTATGTTTTTCCCTGGACAGGCACCGGGCGGACCGAGCCGTCTTTCTCTGCTCGGCTAAAACCCACGAAGAAACCCTGCCCCTGGTACTTGGTTTGCTGGACTGGCCCGAAGACCATTATCGCGTGGATGTCTGCGCCAATGAAGACGATGTTCAAGACCTGTTTATCGAGTGGAATGCCCGTTGGGGAAAATTGCTCAACGAGTGGCTACCGGCCGAGGTGATTGTTGATTTCACCAGTGGGACGAAGCCGATGTCGGCCGCCGCCGTCCTGCTGGCTCTGGCCCGTAATGCTTTTGGCCTGTCCTACGTGATCGGCGAAAGGGATTCCACCGGCCGGGTCAGTCGCAGTACGGATATTCGGTGCATCTGCCCCGATCTGGTGATCGCCCACCGGCAATTGCGTCTGGCCGTCGAACATTTTCACGCAGGCAGTTTCGCGGCCGCGCGGTTACTCGTTGAGCCCTACCTGAAAATCGAAACATTGCCGGAAGAGTCCCTGCGGGAAGTGGCCCGGAGCGTTCATTTTCTGGCCGAAGCCTATGAGGCCTGGGACCGGTTTGACTACAATACTGCCCATGCCCGTCTGCACGACTCAAAAAAGTTCTGGAATAAGTGGGGCTGGGTAGAGGACGCCAAGCGGCTGGAGGACAACGCATCCTTGATCACCGCGGTGAAAAAGTCGAACAGCCGACAGAATTATGACCCGGCGCTGGCCGCCGACCTGCTGGGTAATACCCGGCGCTGTATGCAACGCCATCGATGGGATGACGCCGTAGCCCGCCTGTACCGCTCCTGCGAACTTCTCGCCCAGATGCGGCTGCTGCAAAAATATGGACAAAAAACCGGCGATCTCGATCCGGATAAACTACCCGCCCCCTTGCAGGCCGAGTACCGGGAAAGGAAAGTGCGGGCCGCTGATGGAAAAATCAAGCTCGGTTCTTACGAAGCATATCACCTGCTGCAGCAGCTTGGTGATCCGCTGGGCCAAGAGTACATCGCCCGTTACGGCCGGTCCCCCAAATGGGGAGAACTCAAAGGACTGCTGGATGCCCGCAACCAATCTCTGCTGGCCCACGGGATAACTCCAATTCGCCAGGACAAGGCTGAGAAGCTGTATGAGCATGTAAAGGCGCTGGCGGATATCGCCGACCCCGCGATTTTCGCCGAATGGCTCCCGAAAGCCGAGCCTATCCACTTCCGCCCGTTCTGATTTCTTTGCTCTCCACAAGGTGGCTGTTCAATGATGGGTTGTGTACAACGATGAGAATCACCCAGATTTATAATCCGGAAACTGCCGACTGTCCCAACGACTGTCCCAAAACGCATTGTACGAAACGTGGGCCATAGTGGTATAAAGTACCAGTAAAACAGCACTTAAGCCCATGCCAGATAGACATTTATACCAATAATATAAATTATATTGTCAATTTAATCACCCCATGCGAAGATTCCCCCCCTCTCCGGTCCTTCTGATAGGCACGCCACAAGCTCTTGAATGGCAGGATCTTGTGGCGTTTTC
>CAYNYK010000122.1:0-13118 GCA_964401335.1 uncultured Planctomycetales bacterium | reverse complement strand
AAAAAAAAAAATAAAATAAGCAAAGGGTATGTTTTTAATTTTTTTTTTAAAATGCCAAACCCATTGTCGGGGTTGTATTTTTTTTGCCACGGATAGGCGGTCAGGAGTCGGCCGATATCGTGGTAGCGAGCCAAGGCCGGATGGTTGGGTTCACGGTTACGCAGAGCCCGCGCATTGATTTCCATCACCTCCGGCAGCAAGGCCGCGCACACCGCTCCGTGTGGCGCGGAAAACATCCCGCCCAACGGCGCGGCGAAGCCGTGTACCGCCCCCAACCCTGCATTAGCCAAAGCCAGGCCGCTGAACAGACTGGCGACGGACATATCCGTTCGCGCCGCTAGGTCACGTCCATCGCGATAGGCGCGAAGCAGCGAACGCCCGGCACGCACGATTCCCTCGCGACACAAACCGTCGGTGAGCGGATTGGCCCGAAGCGAAACGAACGCCTCGATAAGCTGGGTCAAGGCGTCCAGCCCCGTCGTCGCGGTGATCGCCGGCGGCAGATCAAGCGTCAATTCGGGATCGACCAAGGCCAGGCGCGGCAGCATGAGCGAGCTACGCAGGCTGACCTTGACCTTGTGGGCGGTGGAGGCCAGAACGGCGTTGCGGGTGACTTCCGCGCCGGTGCCGGCTGTCGTGGGCATGGCGATACAAGGTACGGGCGGATGAAGCAACGGTTGGTTTCGACCAACGACTTCAAGGTAGTCCAGTACATCGCCGGGATTGGTCAACAGGGCGGCGACGGCCTTGGCCGTGTCGATCGCGCTGCCGCCGCCGAAGCCGATCACCGCGGCGCATTGATTTGCGCGGGCGTGTTGCGTACCGGCCTGGACCAGTTCGACGGTCGGCTCGCCGGAAACGGCAAAAGCGTTTGCCTCTAATCCGCTATCGGCTATTTGATCGAGTAACGGTTGCGTGTCTTGCGCGGAGCGTCCGGAGACGACCAGAACGTGAACCGCCCGCCCGCCGGGTAGCATATCGACGAGCAATGGGCCGATCTCCCGGAACGTTCCGGGGCCGAAAACGATGCGCGCGGCGGTGGCAAACTCGAAACGCATGGGTATCACCAGCCCTGCTCGTCGGGGAATAGATTCGTGTACTTGATGCCCTGGCGCGGGACGGCCATCATTGGGGCTACGGTGTCCCGCCATTTTTGATAGTGGGCGGTTTCCTTGTGCTTGCCGGTGGCGGCCTCGTCACGATAGACCTCGACCAGGATGAATCGCGTCGGATCATCGTTCTGCTGGATGACGTCGAAGCGGGCGATGCCCGGCTCGCGCACACTGTTACGTGCATTCTCGATCGACGCTTGCCGGAAAGCTTCGATGGAATCCGGCTTGACCTGCACATGGACGAGAACGATAAGCATGATCAATGCCTCCTGAAATGGAAACACAAAGCGGTTCATTCGCAAGCAGAGACTACGAGACCGCGCCGTTAGATTAGGCGCTGCCGTATTTCAGGGCAAGGGTAGCGCCCACAGACCAGGGAGGGCATGGACAGGCCCTTGTCGCGCCTTAGCGGGACGAGGGTTTGTCCGTGCATCATCGGCAGCAGAGTGAATGACAGATATTCGCGTAAACCGGAGGACAATGCATTCCCTGCCGGCACGGGCAGACCCCGGAGTACCGGGGCCTCCCCATGCCACCCAAGCGGGTCTGCCCATACCACCCAACAAGGGCCTGCGCATACAACGCAACAGACTTTGCAAACGCTTGCTTTGAGGCCTATTGCCCGTTATACCGTTATCGCGGCCGAAAGGTCGTTGGCGTCCGTTATAGCGTGTTTGAAAACGGTTTTAAGATAGGAGACAACCGATGGCCAAATACTGCAACGTAGCTCTGATTGGGCAGGGTTTCATGGGGCGAACCCACAGTAACGCGTATCTCAAGGTACATAAGTTCTTCACTGATCTTCCGCTGGCCCCGGTGATGCACACCAGTTTCGGCCAGAAGGAGGAAAACCCGACGGTTTTCGCCAAACGCTGGGGATGGATCCACTGCTCGCAGGACTGGAAATCGGTGGTGCGCAGCGAGGAGATCGACCTGGTCGATATTGTCACCCCGAACTACATGCACATGCCGGTAGCCATGGAGGCCCTGGCCGCGGGTAAACCGGTGGCTACCGAGAAGCCGCTGGCCGGTACTTTGAAAGATGCTCGCGCCATGGTCGCCGCCGCCAAGAAAGCCAAGGTCAAGACCTTCGTCTGGTACAACTATCGGCGCTGCCCGGCCGTCGCCCTGGCCCATCAACTGGTCAAGGCCGGCAAGATCGGGCGAATCTTCCATGTCCGCTGCATTTACCTGCAGGATTGGGGCGGGCCGGATACCCCCTTGCTGTGGCGGTTCCAGAAGAAGCTGGCCGGCAGCGGCGCGCACGGCGACTTGAACGCCCACGTGATCGACATGGCCCGCTTCATTACCGGCGACGAGATTACCGAGATCAGCGGGGCGATCGCCGAGACATTCATCAAGGAGCGGACCATCCCGACGGCCGGATCGGCCGGGGGGATCGCCGCCGGTTCGCGCGGCAGCCGCAAGAAAGGCAAGGTCGATGTTGACGACGCCGTCCTCTTCCTGGCCCGCTTCGCCAAGGGGGCCGTGGCGAGCTTCGAGGCTACCCGCCTGGCCACCGGATATCAAAACATGAACGGCATCGAGGTCCACGGCGAAAAGGGCGCCCTGCGGTTCCGCTTTGAGGATATGAACTACCTGGATTACGTGGACAATACGGTTGATCCGGCGGTCAAGGGCTGGACGCGGATCATGTGTACGCACGGGGGCAGCCATCCGTACGCGGCCGCCTGGTGGCCGGACGCCCATATCATGGGTTACGAACATGGTTTCATTAACCAGGCCGCCGATATCATGCTCGCCCTGGCCGGCAAGAAGCCGGTGGTGCCGATCCCCGATTTCGCCGACGCCTACGAGACCCAGCGCGTGCTGGAGGCCGCCCTGCTGTCGGCCAAGAACCGCTGCGCGATCAAGATGAGCGAGGTGAAGTGAGAAAGCGTTCAGCGTTCAGCATTCAGAAGTCAGCGATCAGTGTTCAGCCGCTATGAGCGGTGATTGATCGCCGTGTCAGTTGAAAAGCCCGCGATGCGAACGAGAATCACATAAGCGTTCGCATCGCGGGCAGTTTTTTCAGAAAAGCAGGCTGGCTCGTGCCCGTTTATTGTCCGGAGATGCGTACCTCAATCGCCAGGGAAACGAGATCCTCGGCCGCTCCCGTATCCGTGGTCACCTCGTTGAGGTCCACGATCCTGAATTCGATCGTTTCGCCACAGGGAACCTCCCCTTGCTGTACGCTGGCTTCGGGATTGGAACGATAACGAGGTCCCTCGGCATAATCCGGTTGGGCGAGGATATTCGTCCCCACCCTGGCGGTTTCCACTCCCATCGTTTTAATGTCCCCGCATTGGACGCGCTGGAGCGTGGAAATCCGCGAATTGAGCGTGATCACCGGCACGCCGTTTATCGTCTTGAGGTTTTTATCCTCGAATATCTCCGGGCGGGTGAGTTCGCATTCCCCCGTGTCATAACCCTCACAGGGACAGGCGCAGGGCTGAGAGGGAAGGAACGCTTCGCAGCATTCGTAAGACACCCCGCGAACGTATTGGTTGAAAGGATCGTATCCATCGTGATAATACAAGGCCACCTGAACCGGGACCGAAGCCTGATTGTTGAAACTGATGCATACCGAACCCGGATCATTGCACTCCGAAAGAACACCGCCGGTCTCCGCAAAAAAGTCCGTGGTCATAACCAAGGTATAAGGTCTGGTAGGCGGCGGACAGGTAGCGCCGACTAGTAAGATGATCAAACTCATCACGGCGGTCCAAACAACCCATTTACGCGACTGAATCAACATGGCATGGTTCCGATATTTCACGGTGTAACCGGTAAATACTCATACATCTGGTTTAACAATAAAGTCTGGCGGATGGTATAAAAGGTGTCTGCTCGGGAAAAGGGACCCGTCTGCGTGGATCCGTCGATACGCCCGACATTGACCTGGATAAAATAGGGACTGCGGCTGTCGGCGATGAAATGGAAAATGATCGTGTCGCCTTCGTTGTAATCAATCCCGGCCTTAAGACTCTCCATCTGCGCGGGGATGGACATCGTTGAGCCATCCGGGAAAGTGGCCTGAAAGCTGGTTGCCAGGGCGGAACTGGGCGAATCGTCCACCGTTCCAATGCCTACCTTGGCGACCGGCCAATGGAGGAGAAAACCGAATTCACCGAATTCAGGACTTAGACCGCTGTACCCGGTTAACGAATCCGTCACAGCGCTGGTGATGCCGTCGTCGTAGGCAATGGGGACATCCAATGTTGCCGTGGTATCATTGACCAGGCGAACCAGAAGAAAGGGCTCGTCTCCCGGAGCCAGAGGATAAAAGCTTCGAGTTCGTGTGTTGACAAACCCCGGATTCAAGCAGCCGGTAATCAAGGAAACAATCGCCAGGGTAAAGGCCGGCAGAAGTCGAGGATATCTCACCTTAAGGCCGTGCGCGCCGCCGGGTCGTCGGATGCTCGCTCGGCATTGGGGTGAAGCTTTCCCAGGCAAGAATACAAGGTGCTGAAGCATCTTAGTAAACCCCTATGCTCGCCGTGACATTAGGCGGGCTGCCCGCAATCGTGATATAAATCACATCCCCACAAAACAAGTTCTCGCCATAAACGAAAGATCCGTAATTGAACTGGATTTCAACCGCCTCACCCCCGGTGGAGGCATAAGTCAACGAATTAAGCCGGATACTCTCCACATCGCATTCAAAAACACCCATAATATGGTCGTCTTTGCTCTTCGAGTCGTACGGAGCCACGGTTGCAAACAATTCGCCGACACCTTCGTTGGTTTTGAGGATGGTCATGTTGACTTGGGCGACCACGCTAGTGGTATTCATAATCACGATGCCGACATAGCCTTCCGCGTCCCGCAGGGTTTCGGTGGTGTTGCCCCCGAGACTCGTGATCAATTCGGGATTGATCGCGTCGCAACCGCCGAGCAAGCCCAGACCACAGGCGAGCAGGCCCCCCAGGGTCGCCGAGCGGTGAAACCTTCGCTTCAAATATCGATTCATCGAGGGAACACTCCTCTGGCGGGCAGGCGTTCCTGCCACGGAATTCTTCGTCCAACCCCCCGTAAGGCTCGCATTGATACTATGCTACACCAAGTGGGTCAAGCAATGGCCCTTGCCCGGCATGGCTTATTCATTACCCAGTCCGCGCGAGCCGATTTGGGGCTATTCCCCAAATGGAGAAAAGGGCATATTATACGAAAAATTGACCGGTGGCCAACATGACCCGGGGGCACTCGCGTTGTCGTGTTGGATGGGATTCGGGACACACCCCCTAAACACAGGAAGGAAAACGAATGGACTCAGAAAACAATGTATCCAGACGTGGATTTCTGAAAACCGGGCTGGGCACGATGGCGGTGGCCGTTGCCGGTTGTTCCAGCCAGCAAGTCGGGCCGGCCGGCCCGGCCCCCATTCAGGTTCCCCCAGGTCAGACCATCCGTTGCGGAATGATCGGCACCGGGGGGCGCGGGCGCGGGGTTTTGAGCCAACTTTTGCAGGTGGCCGGGGGACGTGTCACGGCCCTGTGCGACATCAATAAGGAGAGTCTGGCCAAGGCCGCCGAAATCGCCAAGGATCATCAGCCAACGCTATTTGAAGATTATCACAAGATGCTGGAATACAAGGAGTTAGATGCCGTTTTCGTGCATACCCCTTGCCACCTGCATGCTGAGATGTTTATCGATGTGCTCCGGTCGGGTCGGCATTTGTACGGTGAAAAGCCAATGGCCATCAGCGTGGCCGAGTGCGACGCCATTGTGGCGGCCGCAAGGGCTTCCGGTAAGGTTTTTCAGGGAGGCACGCAACTGCGTTACGCCTCTCCCTGGCAGCCGGCGGTTCGGGCGATCCAGCAGGGCCGTATCGGTCGGCCGCTCGCCGTGCGGGCTCACCGCAATAATTCCGGCGACCTGCCCCATGATCGGCTTTGGTTCCACCTGGTCAGCACGTCCGGCGATACCATTATCGAACAGGCCGTCCATGAACTCGATCTGATTAACTGGGCCCTGGGTCGGCTCCCGATTCGGGCGGCGGGTTTCGGTGGTCAGTCGTACCATTTCCAACCGCCCGGCCGCAATATCATGGATCACTACGGAGTGACTTTCGACTATGGCAACGATCTTATCGTGACCTATTCGCATTCGTGGATCGGCACCCGCGATGTCCCCTACGACGAGTGGCGCATCCTCGTTTACGGAGCCGACGGATCGGTGGACATGACCTTCAGCGAAGGCAAGATTTATCTCAAGCCGGACGGCAAGGCGATGGATGTCGATCCGGAGCCGAAGGGCAACTGGGATTTTTTGGCGATAACGGATTTCTTCCGCTGTATAAGGGAAGGGGCCCAGCCGCTGGCTACCGTGGAGGCCGGGCGTGACGCCGTATTGACCGCCCTTCTGGGTCGTAAGGCCATTTATGAAAAACGCGTGGTAACCATGGGCGAGATTCTGGCGGAGAAAACGACGTAATTCGCATAGCAGAAGTGTATATATCAAACGGGATGAGAGGATTTAAGATGAGTAAGGAATCAACGGTATCGCGTCGGCGGTTACTTGGAGCGGGCCTGGGGGCCTCGTCGGTTGTTCTGCTTGGCCGGTCGGTCGTCCAGGCGGCTGCCAACGGCGACGACCTGCGTTGCGGGATGATCGGCACGGGCGGGCGCGGACGTGGGGTTTTGCATGCCATCCACAAATCTCCGAACGTCCGGGTTACCGCTCTTTGCGACATCAATCCGCAAAATCTTGGCGAGGCCGCCAAAATGGTCGAGGCTGACAAGCCTCAGCTGTTCGAGGATTATCGCACATTGCTCGACTTTAAAGAGATGGATGCGGTTTTTGTGCATACGCCCTGCGACCTGCATGCACCCATGTTTCTCGATGTACTGAAAACCGGGCGGCACCTATACGCAGAAAAACCTTTGGGCATGAGCGTGGCCGAGGTCAACGCGGTGGCCGAGGCCGCCAAGGCGTCCAGCAAGGTCGTGCAGAGCGGGACGCAGCTTCGTTACGCCAGTCCGTGGCAGCCGGCGGTGATGGCCGCCCGCGAAGGCAAGGTCGGCAAGATCATCGCCATTCGTGCTCAACGGCAGAACTCCGGCGATCTTTCGCATTCGATTTTATGGGTCCATCTGGTTAAGCGATCGGGCGACATCATCGTCGAGCAGGCGGTTCACGAACTGGATTTGTTCAACTGGATCTTCGACGGCATGCCTGAACAGGCCGCCGGATTCGGAGGTCAATCCCTGCTCTTCGCCCCGCCGGGTCGCGACACCATGGATCATTACGGTATCACCTTCGATTATGGAGATAAACGCACGGTCAGCTATAGTCATTCCTGGCTGGCCGCCCCGGGTATTCCGCACGATGGCTTCCAGATCCTCGCCTATGGCGCCGATGGCGCGGTGGATGTGGCGTACGGCAACATCTACATGAAACCCGACGGCAAACATTCCACCGTGGATCCGAACCCGGCCGGCGATTCAACTCAGCTTGCCGTGGATGATTTCTTCCGCTGTATCCGGGAAAACAAAAAACCGCTGGCCGACGTGGATTCAGGACGGGCTTGCGTCTTGACCGCCCTGTTGGGTCGCAAGGCCATCTATGAAAAACGTGTGGTTACCATGAAGGAGCTGCTGGCCAAGGGCTGAGTGCGAGAGTAGCGGACCAGCGGTTATGCACCATACGCCGGAGAGGCCCCAGGCGGGGCCTCTCCAGACAAAAGCTCTCAACGGTGAGCGATTCGGGTTGGTGTTGAACCCAAGCCGGCCGTCCTAATCGAACCAGCTTTCGATGTCCTCGACGACATCATCGAAGTCTTTTTCCCCATCCATATCGTCGGCGTAATTGTCGAGCTGCTCGCTCCATTCGCGCAGGGCATCGGCCATACAACCCGCACCCTGAGACCCCAGGAGAAGGGCCCCGCCAAACAAAATCCTAATCCATCGTGGCATCCGGATTCGCATGGTCCGTCTCCTTGTGCAAAAAAACACGATTCGGTTGGGATAAAAATATCGGCGGGGGAAGGCTCGAAACATAAATGAATGGCGGGCAGGGTCGAATAAAACCACGGGGCTTGTTGATTGGCCGGCGGAACCCTGGGATGGCGCCGTTCCGATCAACAAGCCCCACATTGACGTACCCGTCAAGGGCCTGACGACTCCCCCACGTATGGGTCAAGTACCCGTGGCCGTCGTTCCCTCAACCACGTTCATTTGGATTCCCGTAAAGACCGCGGTAATGAGCGCCGTGCTCAAGGTGGTCAAGCTGTTTTGCAGACCAGACAAAACAGCCGTTTGCACCTCGGGCTCGCAACCGATCATCATCGGTGAAATCAGTGTCAGAAGGATCCCCAACACCACGGCCAGCATCTTTCCTTTGCCGACATCCGGCTTGGAAAACGCCGTTTTCATAGTCGTCTCCTCAATGAATCTTTGCGTTTCAGGGACGCCATACCTTTGTGTAGTCACACTTTCCTCGACCAATCGCTGCGTCCCAGGGTTTCAGGTTATTATACCGACAAGACAATCATCGGTTCACTATCTCCGTGAAGTTAAAGGCTATTCCTGTATTATGGGGCATATTTTTTCGTCCGATAATCTTATCGCTCAGCTAACCGTCCCCACAACCTTGATATCCCCTATTGGGCATTCCTTAATCGACTTCTTAAATCCCACATGGAAAAATTTTCCCCCGGACAGGTGGTATCATCCACCTCGCCGTGCCCCACGACCCGAACCAGGGAGATACGACATTCCCGCATTAACGTGAGGACCAAATTAACCAAGGCATCCATTTGTGCTTCCGAGGGGCGATCCACCGCGAAGTTGCCCACAAGGGCAATGCCAATGCCATACTCATTGTAATGGCCGGAATCGATCCCCCTTCGTGCCGCCATTTCCTCGGTAAGCCGGGTGTGAGCTCCGGTGGCCTGGTTCCACCAGCGCGGGCCGGGCTCTATCTGGCCGTCACCCGAATGAGTGCCATTTCCGATCACGAAATGATAGCCACATCCGTTTTCCCAGCCTTTGTCCAGGTGCCATTGGTGGATGTCTCTCATGGACCCGATATCGCTGGCCGTGTGGTGGATCACGATGTAATGCCATCGAGGCGCGATACCCCCGGGCGGCATCCACGGAAATGAGGGTTGGATTTCCGCGACCAATTGAATGTGCTCATCAGGAGCATCAATTTTTATATTGGGCGTCTCGAAAAGGTCGACGTAGGCCGGATCGGGCAGGCGGTCGATCACGATGGAAGGCTCGCTCCGCGGAGCGCATCCTCCTAACAGCGCGACCGCGAATATGCTCATAATGCGTTTCATCGTGGCGACTCCCGATTACATATTCCACCGCTTGTGCCGGGCCTCTTAAGGTTATCGGTCCTGCGCAATGCCCATTCGTAATATCCGTATTACGAAATCCATTTACCAGTGATGAAGAATAATCGAAATTTCCGATAACGTCACGGTCAGGGCAGATTCTTTTACAAAATACGGTTATGAAAGGTTTGGACATGACCATCTATCAAATCAATCGCCAAAGGAATCAGACCGCCCAACGCCGGCGGATTCTCTATACCGCCCCCTGTCCCTCCCTGCCCGAAACGAAGCCCACCCCACTGTCTCCGGCGGAGGAAGACCTCAACATGCGCTGGGATAAAATCCGCGACCTGCGTCGGGCCATCCTGGCCGGCGAATACGACCTCGACACCCGCATGGAAAAACTGTTACAGAACGCTCCCGCCCTGGCCAATCTGCAATCGGAATGATCGCCGTTTGCGGCAAAGCATTTCCTGAACACGCATCAGGTCGCCCCTTCGCGGCCGACACGATGCTCACTCGTTACGCTTGAACACGAAGCGTTGATAGAGATACGCCAAAGCGATCAGGCTGACTCCTAAACCCAGTAATGAGAAGACACGATACAAGTCGCGTAAATGCGCGGTGTCCGAGAGAAATACCTTACCCACGCTTATCAGCATGACCAACAACGAGGCGTAACGCAGCGTCACGCCGCGCGTCAGGATCCCCAATACCAGCAGCACGGCACCGAACACGACCCAGGCGGCCGAGTAGGTATACCACTCGGCGTTGGTGGTGACGTTCCCGTCCAGATACGTGCCTTGGAAATACTGACGGATTTGCAGGCTGATGAAAAGAAAGACGATGGCCAATGCGACCGAGTAGAGTATGCGTAACGCGCCCCGCTTCTCGATCGGGCGCAGCAAACGGGTGAGGATCAATATCAGCAAGGCAGGCAGGCCGTAGATGTACCACAAATGGTTGAAGATCGCCTGTTCGCCGACCGCCTCGTGCGCCCATAGCGGATTAACCTTGCCGCACTGGGCAAACACCGTTTGCACAACGGCCAGCGTCACCAGCAACCGCGCGGCGCTGAGCAGCATGTCCCGCGGCCAGCGCCGAATCACCAGCAGCAAGGCGATGGCATAACCCATCCAAACCCACGAGTACGTCGCCCATTCGACCAGGTCGATTTCGCGCTCGGCCAAGTCGGCCGCATGGAAATAGTGCCGCACTTGCAGGGTCAGCAGCATGAACACCAGCAGCAAACCGGCACATTCCATGATCCAGGTCATCGCCCGTTGTTTGTGGCGGTTGAATTGTCCGGCGATCAGAAAGGCCAGCAAACCCGGTAATCCGTAACTGTACCAAAGCGTGTTCCACAGGAGCCGGGCCAGTGTAAGGTGGCCACGCCACTCGATCGGATTCATGGCATATTGAGCGATCGCCGCCGCGCATACGCCGATCAACGCAATGACCGCCGACCCCCCAAATCATGCAATCGCACGGCCACCGGCGCGCCGGCAGCAGCAACACAAAAGCGTAGAGCAACCAGATGACGGCCAGCGTCGCCCTTTCCATCAGCGGGAAATCCGGGCTGCCGATCTTGCCGGGATGAAAATACTGCCGAACCAACAACGCCAGCAAAGCGAAGAGCAGGGCGATGGCGCCGGCCCCGAGTGATTCGATCAGCTTCTTATCCTCGCTCTCACGGAACAGCCACGCGCCGGCCGCCAGCGACAACGCCGCCAGCCCGTAGCCATAAACCAGCCAGTTCCACAGCGGATGCTCGCCAATCGGATATTCCAGGATATAAGGATTGACCAGTAGGCGAACGCAGACCATAGCACCAAGTACCAGCGCCAGGGGACGCAGCCGTGGCAGGCGCAGCCACCGATCCGCCAGGGCCAGGGCCGGTATCTCCAGCGCCCACGCCACGGAGATCCACTCACGTTTCAGTTCGATCGGCACCGCCAGACTGACAAAGGTAAGGACCGTGGCCACCATCGTTGCCAGCGACAAGTCCCATGGGTCATCCGCGCTGCGCCGCCTTCCGATGGGGACCGCCGCGCCGGCATACAGCGCCGCCAGGATCAGGCAAACAACTCCCCACGGCAAGTGTGGCGGGGGTTCCTCCAGGCAGAAGTATGCGATGAGCAAATACGCCAGGGCGGAGACAGCCGACAGGCTCACCCAATGCAGAGGTAGCCCGCTTCGCCAAACACATGCATAAGCCCCGCCGGCAAAAAGTACACCCAACGCCAGCAGAACCAACCCAAACATCTGTTGCGGCAATGGCCCGCCTTGAAGATGCCAGGCGATCAGCAACGCGCAGCCGGCGGCCGAGGCCAGCCAGGCTAATCCGTGCACTTTCGCATCCAGACGCCCGAGCACGAGGCAACCGGCGCTCAGCAGACCAAAGAACCCCCATTCGTGCAACGAGAAATCGGCAATCCCGACTTGCAGGCAGATCAGCAGCAACCCACCGTGGTCGACCAACTCAACACCGGTGCGACGAAGCGCGCTCCCCAAACTTGCTGCGAAGAGCCGCGCATGGCCGACAGATTGAAGGCCAGCACGGAAGCAAGCAAAAAGAAGCCGACCCACAGACTATGTTCGGGTTGATAAAGCCCGATCAGCCAGAACGCTCCCCAGCCCATTGTGCCCAACAACGTGAGGCCGGCCAGGGCCGCCCATCCGCGCTGCCGGGTCACGGCCAGCAGGCCGACTTCGAGCATGAACAGGTATGCGAACAGGCTGGGCCGCGCCTCGCCCGTGCGAATCAGGACCGGTGTCAGGTAGCCGCCCACCAAACCGAGCAGGGCCACGAACGGACCCTGGCGAAGCGAGAGGCCTACGGCCAGCGCGGTCACTACCGCCATGCAGGCAAAGCCCGGTACGGGTCGGATAAGATGATACAGATTGACGGCCGCCAGAAGGCTGGAAAACAGAATGGCAATACCGGCGGCGGAAAGCCCTTGGGCGATCCGTCGCGAGCGTCGCAACATGAACTCGCCCACGCCCAGCAGCGCCAATCCGAAACCGATCCCCATAATGATGCGCACGGTGGGTGTTAGCAGGTTTTTATCGAAAGTGTATTTGACCAGGAACGCGCCGGCCAATGCAATAGCCACCGCTCCGATCCATACAAACAATCGCCCGCCAAGCTTTTCCTCCAAGCCGACTTTGGTTACCGACGGTTTTTCCTCGATCAGCGGTTTTGTCTCCGGGGACGGCGTGGCCTTGGCCGCCGGTGCCGGCGAAGTCTTCGGAGTGGCCGAGAGATGCGGCGGTACCGGCCTGCGAATGGGTTGGCGGACCTGCGAGGAAGCGGTATCCATTCTGTCCACGACCGGCTCCGGCGGCCTGGATGGCGGTGCGGCCGGCGCGGGACCGGGTGTCGGCCGTTGATCCCGGGCAGGTTTCTCCTCCATCGTTTTCGACCGGCCTAGCCATCGAATCCGATCCTCAAGATCGAGGATGCGCAACTCGATTTTGTTCATTTGTCGGGAAACGCGGGTACTGATGACTAGAGCCACAATCGCCAGCAAGGGAATTCCAAGCACAACCAGGAGGATGAAGATAACGAGTAAGCCTTCCATGGTAAGTCCCAAAAAAGACCGCCTGCGCAGGAAAGGTGAAAAAGGACTTTATCGTAACCGGTTCCTCGATGCAATGACCTTCATTTTTTGCCTCCTCAGCAGAATCTGTGGGTCGTTTTGACCCATTGAGGCGCTGAA
>CAYNYK010000121.1:0-13378 GCA_964401335.1 uncultured Planctomycetales bacterium | reverse complement strand
CTAGCGACCTTGGCTGGTGTTGCGGCTGATGAGCAGGGTAGCGTCGGCGGCAAGAACGCCACCGGCCGTGAGTTTATCACCGATATCTTTTCCTATGCCGACGGCCATCGACCAACCATAGACCTCAATGGTGTATGGGAGTTCCGCCGTGATCCTGATGACCAGGGGAAAAAACTGCTCTGGCACGAAGGCCGCGACGTGTTTCACCAGACCATCAGCGTGCCCGGCGCGCCGCAGGCTCAGGGCATTGGTGAGCCGAACCAGCGCCAGAAAACCTGTTTTCTCGAACCCTTCTGGGCCCGACGACATTTCACCATGCCTATTCTTCAGGCGGATGAACGCGCCTGGTTGCGAATCGGTGGAATTCTGCCGGCCGCCGAGATTTACCTCAATGGTCGCCTGATCGGCTACACGAAAAGTTCGCGCACCCAGCAACGCGTTGATGTGACCGATCTGCTCACGCCGGGCAAAGAGAACCTGATTGCTGTTAAGGTATGCGATTTTCCCAAGGTCCGACTTGATGGATTATGGGAGATGGCCGAATGCTGCAAAATCTGGACGGGGATTTACCGCCCGATGGCTTTGGAAATCACTCACCGTGTTTCGATCATAGACACTTACATCCGACCGCGCCTGGCTTCCGGAACCATCGAGGTCGAGGTAACCCTTTCGGAACCGATCGCCAAAGCTGATAAGCTGCTTTTCACGATAAAGGACGGAACGCGAATCATCGGATCGTCAACCGCGAACCTCGCCGCCGAAGTCCGAGGGGCGGCCGCCACCGTGAAGCTGGATTCGTTCACTCCTTGGGCACCGGAAAATCCTCAGCTTTACACGCTTGAAATATCCTTAAATGCCGAGGGCCGGTCCCGGCCGCTTGACCGGGTGAACATCCGGTTCGGCATGCGCGAAATTAAAACCGAGGGCACGAAATTCTATCTTAACGGTCAACCGATCTTTGTCCGGGCATTCGGCGACGATCAGTATTATCCGGAAACCCTGAGCCCGCCCGCCGACAAAAACTGGTATTTAACCCGCCTGAAAAGGGCTCGCGCATACGGCATGAACGCTTCCAAGAGTTGCGTTGAAACTCTGCCCCAGGAATATATCAAAGCGGCCGATGAGGCCGGGATTATGATTATTCAGGAAACGCCTTTCGGCCTTTCCGACCTGCGAATGAACCGTTGTACGATCGACCGGGAATTCCGGGACTATTACACCCGAGAGCTGGACGGCCTGGTGCGTCAGAGCCGCAACCATGCCTCGGTCATCGCCTACAGCATGTCCAGCGAGATGGACTTTGCCAGCCAAACCCAGGAATCGTTTGATTTCTTTAGCGGCGAACTTGTGCGACAGACCCGGAAACTCGCCCCCCACGCCCTGGTCATTGATTGCACCGGGTATCTCAATACCGAAGAGACGACCAAGGGCAAACGGGATACGGACTTTTACGCATCCATTATCCCCACCTGGATGAAGGAAGTTCTGGATGAAACCTCGATTCTGACCGATCGTCGTCATCCGACCATTCTGCATGAATACAACTGGTGGAGTTGCTACCCGGACCCGGCCGACAAGGCCAAATACGCCGATACACAATTCAAGCCTTTTTGGCTTGATCATCTGCTGGAAACCGCGCGCAAAAACGGGCAGGAGGACCTGATCCCCACGTATCGCAAGAACTCACTCTGGCTACAGGCGCTCTGTCGTAAGGATGGGATCGAGTACGCCCGGCGCAACCCGGACGTGGAGGGCTATATTCTCTGGCTGCTGATCGATTTCGGCCAATACGCGGAAGGTCTTTTCGACGATTTCTGGCAACCCAAAAACGTCTCGGCCAAGGAGTTTCTCAAATCCAACGGCGATACGGTGATTCTTCTGGCCGAGGAGGGCAATCGTTGCCTCAAAATGGGCGATTCCGCCCGCATCCCCTTGGCGGTCAGCCATTATGGCACGGAAAATCTCGGACCATGCACGCTGCTCTGGAACGTCAAGGGTGACAACCTGGATCATCACGGCCAATTGGATGTATCCGGTATTGAACCCGGCAAGCTGATACCGGCCGGGGCGGCCGAATTCGATCTGCCCTCAACGGGAAAGGCTTTCAAAATGGACTTGTCGGTCGAATTGCGGGCGGGTGGAAAAGCCGTGAACACAAACAATTGGAGTTTCTGGGCCTTTCCCGAACCGCGAAGTGATTGGACTGGAGTATTTGCGGATATCCCGAACGAAGGCCGGTCTGCTTTTGGTGCGTGGATTCATCCCGGCCCGAAATCGAAATCTGAAATCCCTTCGTCGGCCTCCTTGGTGATTGCCGATTACGCGGACGAATCGCTGACCCGTTACCTTGAGCAGGGAGGCCGCTGCCTGTTGCTGACCCACGGTGCGGCCATCGAAAACACAGCGGTTTACTTTGGAACCGTGAGCTTCTATCGCGCCTTTCGGACCATTCCCTGGAACACCGGCAACAGCGGCAACTCCGGCAGCGTTATCGCCGACCACCCCGCGCTGGCCGATTTCCCACACGAGGGACTCTGCGATCTCCAGTTTGTCTGGATGATCCGCGACGTGCTGCCCATGGAATTCAGCGCCCTGCGGCCGTACGGTTTGCAGCCCATCCTGCGTATGATCGACCACTACGTGGCCAACCGGAACAACGCCCACCTGCTGGAATTCAAAGTCGGGCAAGGCCGGGTATTGGCCTGTAGCCTCAACCTGCGTTCTCGCTTGCCAAAGCATCTTGAGGCTCGCGTGTTGCTCGATAACCTCGTTCGTTATTCGCAGGGCGAGCAATTTCAGCCCACGGCCGCCGTTCCCTCCACTGTTTTTCTTAAACTCTTCCGTCCACGACAGGACGAGGCCGCTAAAAAACCCGACGGGCCCAACGAACTGCTGAAGTGATCCGGCTGCCCTTGGCCAGGCTGGTAAAACGTCCGAAAAGATAATAAACCGTTGGGAACAAATATGACACATCCGAACTGAATACAATCACAAGCCGAAAAGAGAATGAGGTTACAAAAAACAAATGTGTTGAATATCTGCCCTGGACATGGTAAAAGGAGGAAATCAAATTGCTGGCTGGCGGAGAATTTCATTTAATTTATTCGAGTATTTGATGAGAACATAGCTATTGATGGGGATAGCGGTGCGAACATACCTCGTATCGATTACGATTCTTATTGTCGGCGAAATAATACTCTGCGGTTCGTCTCATGGTGCGCAGGATAAGTCGTCCATTCCTCTGGTTCCGCCCGGCGTATCCCTGTCCGCAGCGACTTCAAATCGACAGGTGGACGTGGCGTTCGCGGATCGCGTTCTGTTACCGGTGATGGTGATGGAAACAGTGTGCCCCAGGCCGATGTCAACGGCTTGGTGGGGACTATTCAAGGCTATATATAGAGGGTGATAAAGATAGCCAATAATTCGCAGGCGCAATTGTGCTATTCCACGGCCTACGGCTTGCGGATCAATGCGATCGCCGGGGCCGAGGCAAGCTACCATTGGGGTAACGCCAACATACCCGTTTTGAAAGCCGTGGACATAGGAAGTATTGAAGGATGGCATACCGCCCGGATTCGTCGGATTGGCGATACGACCAGCGTGTGGGTCGATGATGTGCGTTTAACGACTGATGGGGCGCCTTACAATGATATCAATGATGAAGCCGCGACAATGGATGGGACGTACTACAATTATCGAGATCGGTTGATAGTCTTCAAAGGTTATTATACTTGGAACCTGACTGATGGGATTGGCATTGATTGGTTTTTTGTACGGACGGCGGTGGCCAATGAGCCTACCGCGACCGTGCTGCAATCCCCGTGATCGTATTCCCTCGCTTGCACGTCGGATAACAGGGGACAGTCCGTGTGTCACGCAAAGATCAGAGAACCAGCGGATGTGAGATCCGTCCGAGGAATTTTCGGTTCACCTCGGTAGCCACCCAAGCGATGCGGCCGGGCGACTGGCGGTGTCGAAGCCTTGAAACCGTACCATCAGAGATCAGTCATCAGCGATCAGCATTCAATGCGCGAGAAAGCAAGAAAGCAGGCAGCAATCAGTGTTCAGAAGTTAGCGAGGAAGCAAGGAAGGTCTTACGCGATATCTTTGTACCTCCATCTCCCTATCCCCTTGTCTCCCCCTCTCGCCGCCCTGTCCGCGCGTAATCCTTCACCCCATTTGGAGATGGCAGAAAAGACCCTTGCTCGCCCGCCAAGGCCCGCCACGGCGAGGCAGGCCCGGCTCCGCAGGGCCCGCTAAAGCGAGGCTCCGCCTTGGCGAGTTCCGCTCGCCAAGGCGGAGCCTGGTAATGCCTGGCCGAAGCGAGCGAAATAAACTGCCGCGGGCTGGTTGGTTATTGGATGGGTTGAGATTTTCCGGAGAGGGCCGTGTGCACGAATTCGCGCAGGGGGAAAAGGACCGATTCACCGATGTCGCCTTGACGGATATCAGTATGCGGGTCGAAAGGGACGATAAGCGGAATCGGAATATGGGCCAGCCGGGCGATGACTTCGGGGTTGGTTTCCTCGGCCAAGGTGGCCGAGGCCGGGCGATAGCCGTTGACGATGACGGCCGCAACCGGCAGGCCGCGGGCCTTGGCTGCCTCGAGGGTCAGCAGGGTATGATTGATCGTACCGAGCGCGGCCCGCGCGACGACGACCAGAGGTAATGCGAACTGCCGGGCCAGGTCGGCCATGCTGTTATTGACATCGATGGGCGTCAACAACCCCCCTGCGCCTTCGACGATCACCCAATCATGGGTGCGGATGATCCGCTGCCACTGCTGGTCGATGGCCGCCCAGTCAATGGGACGATGTTGACGTTCGGCGGCAACCAGCGGAGCCAGATCGCCGGCATAACGAACAGGGGTGATCTCTTCGAGGTTCTGGTCGGTGTCGGCACAATGGGCAAGAAATTCTGTGTCGCCGCTGACCAGTCCGAGATGTAAATCGCGGCGGCAGCCGGTGGCGATCGGCTTATAGACGCCTACTTTTCGGCCGTACTCGCGTAGCAGTCGGGCCAAAGCTCCGGCGATGACGGTTTTGCCGACGTTCGTATCCGTTCCCGTAACAAACCAGCCCGCCATAACGAGTTCCTCCCCACAATCTTAGTTAATACCGCAGGAAGGGACAAGATCATAATAAAAGAGAAAAGGATACAGCAGGAAGAGATAATTACGCCAGGCGGTCACTTATGTTATAACGATCGGAGAATTGGAAACATCTCAGGGGATCAGCAAGTTGTCGGTGTCACCGAGGGGTTCTTCGTTACCCTCATGACGAATAATTTCCCCGGCCCGATAGATGTTGTCATTATTAACGCCGATGGTAGGGTGGTCGTACCAGGCGCATTGCCCGTTGAGATGGATGACATTCTGGCCGGCGGCATCGCCATGGGCGGCGCTGTTTATCTTGTTTTCCTCGTAGGGGCTCAGCCGATGGGCGGCACGACTGTCGAATAAGGGGTTGCGATCGGCCAGCAGGGCCATGCGGGGATTCATTTCATCAAGTCGCCAGCCTTGGGGGGTGTTAAAGCATTGATAGCTGAAGGAGTTGTTGGCTGGTTCCACGAAATCGGTGAACAGGCGATAGTCGTCCGCGAGCATGGGCCGGCTCTGTTGGTTAGCCGGGCAGATGAACACCTTGGCATGGGGTACATAATTGCCCTGGACCAGCTTGAATATCGGGCGGGTATTGGATACGCGGTGGACATTGGGCGTCTTGGTCGGGAGCCAATAGCCGTTGGGCACGTAACCCGCCCAGGCCATATAACCGTTATTGTCCTGAGCGTAATTGGCCATCCCTTGCCAGATCTGTCGCTGATTATTTTTGCAGTAGTTGCGATAGGCCAGGTTTCGAGCTTTGAAGTAGCCGGGTACGAAAATACCAACGAAAAGAGTGATGCATGCGGCGATGGCGATCAATTCGCGAAGGGACAGCATCGGGCTGGCCGACAAATGGCCGGCCGTACCCGCCGGGATAACCGATGCGGCGCGCTCGAAAGGCAGGACTGCCGTCTGGGTTTTGATACGGGCCATGACCATATCGGCCAAATGGCTTGGCGGCTCGGGAATCTCGAAGCGGTCGAGCAGGCCCCGTAGTTGCCTCAGGTTACGGTCCTTGGCGGTCAACTCGGGCGAGGCGGCCAATGCCCTGCGAACCAGGTCGGCCTCGTCGGTTTCGAGTTGGCCCAGGTGCAGATCCAGAAGCAAGGACTCGCATTGTTTATCTTCGTCGAACATAACGTTTATTCCCAGTCTTCTTGTTCATCCTCTGCCCATTATGAAAACCCCGCAAATCGGCCGAACGTCCCATCGGATCATTTTCTGTTCTTGATTGCCAGGTGATATGCCTGGCCCAACCGACCGACGGCGGCATGCAGTCTGCTTTTTACCGTGCCGAGAGGCACCTCGAGCATCTCGGCGATTTCCTTGTAAGGGAAATGGTGATAATAACACAAAATCAACACCTCACGGAGATGGTCCGGCAACTGAGCTACCAGCGACCGGACTAATTCCTCTTCTTCCGATCGCTCCAAGGCCTCGGCGGGCAATTCCGCGTCGTCCGCCAAGAAATCCAGGAACCGCTGATTCTCCTGTTCGTCCGAGCCGATCTTGGCGTCCAGCGGTACTTCCGGGCGTCGTCCTCGGCTTCGGAGCAGGTCGCGGGCCTTGTTGGCCGCGATGGTAAATACCCACGGTTTCAGCCGCCGACTGTGATCGAAACTCTCCGCAGACAGATAGACCTGAAGGAAAGTCTCCTGAACCAAGTCTTCGGCCGTCGCGGCGCTGCCGGTGAATCGCATGAGGAAACGAAACAATTCCGGCGCATGTCGCCGAACCAGCAGTTCAAAGCTTTCGCTCTGGCCGGCCAGGTGATCAGCCAGCAACTGTTCGTCCGTGGGCATATTCACCGCTGCACATACATCCATACGTTTGCCGGAAGAACCGGTTCACCCCAAAAGAAAAACCCAGCCAACATCATAATCAACCAAGTGGGTTCGTCAAACCGGTCGGGGCCCATGCTATGTGCAAGTTCTTTTTTCCCCGATACTTGCCGCCATAGGGGCCACCCGGCCTCGGATGAAGGCTGGATGGCAAGTCGGCCAAGTCCAGGTACAATATCCGGCAGGTCCCATAAACCAGAGGAATTTTATGTCCATACCACCACGCGAGCTTCCGCACGATACCTTGTCGGCTTTATTGCAGGCCTCATCGGCCATCAACAGCTCTCTTGATCTGAATCAGACGCTCCAGACCGTTGCCCGGATGGCCGCCGAAGTGATCGGTGCGGAAGGCAGTTGCGTGTTGCTTTTGGATCAGCAGCGGCACAAATTGATTTTCAAGGCGGTGACGGGAGTCAGTGCTCCGATCCTGATAAATACCGAATTCGATGCGGATGCCGGGATCGCCGGACGGGTCGTTCGTACCAGCCAACCGGCCTTGGTAACGGATGTCCGAAAGGATGAGTCGTTTTTTCCGGGCATCGACCAGAAATCGGGGTTTACCACCCGTGGTCTGGTGGCCGCTCCACTGATTCACAAGGGGCAGGTCATTGGGGTGGTGGAGGTTGTCAACAAGATCGGACCCGCGAACTTTTCGGCCGAGGATACCGAACTGTTGCAGATTTTCGCGAACCTGGCGGCCTCGGGGATGGCCAATGCCCAGCGTTACGAACGGCTGAGGAAACAGAATCTCGGATATCGGGCGACGCTGGAAGGGCCGGTTCGGATCATCGGGCAATCCCCGGCGTTGGCTAATGTGCTTGAACTTTGCGATCGGGTGGCCGGCAGCAATGCCACCGTATTGGTGCTCGGGGAGACGGGGACGGGTAAAGAGTTGGTCAGCCGATACATTCATGCCCGTTCGCCACGTCGGGACAATCCCTTTATCGCCCTCCAGTGTGCGGCCTTACCGGAAACGCTTTTGGAAAGTGAATTGTTCGGCCACGAAAAGGGGGCTTTCACCGGCGCGGCGGCCCAGAAGATCGGACGCTTTGAGCTGGCCGCCGGCGGGACGATTTTTCTTGACGAGATCGGAGATATCAGTCCTTCCACGCAGATCAAGCTGTTGCGCGTTTTGCAGGAAAAGGAATTCGTACGCCTGGGCGGGACGGAGACGGTCAGTTGCGATGTGCGGATTATTGCCGCGACCAACCGCGACCTGCAGGAGGCCATGCGCGCGGGCTATTTCCGCGAGGATTTGTATTACCGGCTTAACGTCTTTCCTATTGTCATGCCCCCACTTCGTCAGCGGCGCGAGGATATCGCGTTGTTGGTGACCTATTTTGTCGAAAACACGGCTCGGCAGCTTCGTTTACCGGCCAAGGCGATATCGGATGAGGCGCTGGCCATGCTGATGGGTTACGCCTGGCCCGGCAATATCCGAGAACTGCAAAATGTGCTGGAAAGGGCGGTTTTATTATGCGATGGCCAGACCATTCAGGCGGTCCATCTGCCACGGGAAATCGTCAGCGCAACGGATTCTCCGGCTCTCGCCGCATCGACCGGGGGGTTGTGGGATTATGAAAAAACTCTGATCGTCCAAGCGCTTACCCAGGCCGGTTGGAATCAGAGCCAGGCCGCCCGAAAACTGGGTATCTCCCGCGACAACCTTCGCTATCGGATCAAGAAGTTTCAGATCGAAAAACCGACGGCCTGATCTTTCTTTACATTGTTCAAGCTTGCGGGCACACGCCTTGCGCGCGTGCCCGTAAGCGTGTGTCCATTAATTCACGCAGTCCCTTGTCGGCTTTACCGAGGGGGGCTGAAGGGCCACGTGATCTCAATCGAGCCACAGGTTTCAAGGTTCAGGGAGGAATCGTACACGCATCCCTCCTTGGTCACGTCCTTGACACAGAGCTGGTAGACGCCCCTGCCGGCCCACACCTGGAACGTAGCGATGCCCTGGAAGTCGGTAACCGCCGTTTCCTCACGGATTGTGCCATCGGGCAGCGTCCATTCTCCCGTCACGGTTGCCCCCGCGACGGCGGCCATGTTTGCATCCCGGACATGGACCATGGCAACGACCCGGTCCGGCGAGCTAGAGGAGCGGCCGTTGTAAGCCAGGCGGACGCGGGTGACTCGCATCGTGACATCCTCATCCTCGGCCATGACCGGCATGGCGATGGTGGTGCCCAATACAGCGGCAACCATTGCGACCAACAATAGCTTGGCTTTCATCTTTTTTCTCCTTTGTTTTAGATGAATGAATCCGACATTTCCCATTTGATCCAGCCTGGCCACGCCGCCGAGCTGTATCTTGTCATCGTACAACGGTGTCCCCTCGTTGCACCTATCATTTTCTTGCTAATCTTGCCCAATTTTGCTGCGCTCATGGGCCTAAAGCATATTCGATCATCGGTTTTTACCCGGGCAAAGAAGGTCGCCACGCAAGAGTATCAACCCAAGCTGTGTATTTTTTCGCGCCGAAGATTACAAAATGTGTCATGAGCCATCACCGTCGGCGCCAGTATCTCATCGGATTAGCAATCCGCGACTAAGACCACATCCCATTATAGCATGATACTAGTGTCAATGCGCAAAATCTGGCTTCATGTATTATCGTGATGCATCATCCCGGTTTAATTCTCACAGTTCGGATCGGCCAGCTTGTCCGCTCCACTCAGGCAGCGTTGGAAGATTCCGAAGTCCTCCTGATCGACGTCACCGTCGGCGTCAAAATCACGGCTGTCACAGTCGGGACCAAAGGGGATGGCCGGACCGCTGGCGCAGGCCTGGAACATGACGAAATCATCCTGATCCACGTCGCTGTCCCGGTCCAAATCGGCTCGTACATTGGGGCCGTTGACGCTCATTGTGAGGGTGGCCATCAACTCGGGTGGGCATTTGTTGTTATTGCTCCAGAGATTGTACATCTCCAGTCCTTTGCTGTTGGTGTGGTTGGCATCGCGTAGGAACTCCATAAATTCCTTGCTGGTGCTCTGGTAGTAAAGATTGATCTCCGCGGAGACCGCGCCCGGGGGCACGCGATAGGGTGTGTCATCCCAATATTGTCCATCGGGATAACTGTATTGCACGGGCGAACCACCGAAATCGGCGAAAGCGGCGTTGGTAAACCCGCGCGGCGGAATGCGGTTGTCCTTGAATATCTTGTTGTTCAGAACGAAATGGAAAGACGGGCCGGCCTGAACCCCTGCAAGGGCTGCGACGGTTTCATCCATGCCGGGCTTGACCTCGTAAATCTTGACCTCTTCGTCATGGCTCAGCACGCCTGTATCCGGATCATAAGCGCCGGATTCGGCCAATATGTTATTGTCGGAATCGCGGAATTTAACGTTGATCCACATGCGCCGGCCCTCGGGGTAGCCCGTCGGCAGCTTATGTCCCGTCTGGTTGGTAAGGGTCACGTTAAGAAACACTTCCTGCTGGCCGGCGTTCATATCGGCGGCGTTCTGGAGCATGTACCGTGCGCGGTTGATGCTGGCCGCCAGGGCCAAGGGGTCCACGTCCGCGGGATACAAACCACTCAGTAAACTCGGGAACCAGGTGTTCCCTCCGGTCATGTCGTGCAGGGGAAGATCGGTCCGAATCGGAGGATCCATATTGCAGCCCTGTCCGGTGACGTCACGCATGTGGCAATCCTGACAGGTGGCGACATGGGTCTTGTTCCCGCCGAACTGCGGAGCGTACACACCGGTTGGGGTGTTGTATTCGCTGAAGAACCATTCGCTATAAGTCCGCTCGACCGGAGCGAGCTTGTTGGACGCGAAGTTGGTGGCCGTAGTATCCAATGCGTTAGGCACATAGTTGCCCTCCGCGTCCTTTTCAAACGCCGGGTTGCTTACGTCATGGCAGGTGCCGCATAAGGCCGCCTCGCGATGGAAAGGTGACACCAGGATGGGGTGTCCGCTGGTGGCGTCGATGAAAGGTCCGCGTCGGGCGCCGGTGGGATCGATGACGGCCATACCGTTAGCGAAGATAGTGCCTGGGAAAGTGAGAGCATTCAGGATGGCCACATCCTGCACGGGGCTGACTCCTGGGTTATAAATCGGGTCTACCAGGCGATGGCATAGGTCGCAGGCGACACCGAACTTGTCCGTGCTTATCATGCGGCTTCCATCCGTGGGGACGGATCGCCCCTGATACCAGCCGCGGGGCAGGTGACAACGCAGGCAAAGATCGCCGGAATCCGGTGCGTCCTGGTTGGAGATGACCATCAAGGCTTCAAAGAGAAGATCTCTGGAAGCTTGGGCCATCATGCTGCCGTTCCAGTTGAAATAAGGCTCGACAGCCGGATCGTAATTGCCGTGGCAGACGGCGCAGGCCGCCGGCGGGTTAAGGATACCGGCCTCCAAGGGCTGAGTTCCCGGCTGATCGAAATCGCGCAAAGTGGTGGGGACGATGCCACCGGGTGGGGAGACAATCGTAAAGACATTGTCGCTGTCATCGTGATTCGTGTTGAAGGCGTTGTCGGTGGCGACGACTCGGAACCTGGCTTGCGTCGTGGGGCGATTGGCCGGGAACCAGGTGTAGCTGCCGGTATTGCTCAACCCCTTGGCTTCCGGTTTGAAGGTGAGGCCGTTATCCAGAGAAATGTATAGATCGATGCCGGCGATGCCGCTGGCGTCACCGGCGATCCATTGCACGGTCGTGCCGGTATTACCCACATAACTTTCACCGCCATTAGGCACAATGACCGCCACGCTCGGCGGCGTGGTATCGCCTCCGGTACTGGGCACAAGATGTTGCTGGATGTCGCTCAGGGAAACGTTCAGCACATTGCCGACCGTGGTCGGGGTCAGGCCTGGGAAAGTTGGGGTATTGGTATACGTGGTGACGTTGGTTACCTCGACCTTGGTGCTGAATCCATCACCGTCGGGATCCATATTTTCGATGGCGCGGATCGCCTGATCGGCTTTCTTGTAATCGGGCAGCACCGATTCGAGCAGAGCTCCATAGGCGTTGCGCGGGCCGCCTCCGGCGAAATCGTAGTGGCAGACGCCGCAATGGCCCGGCCGGCTGGGAACGGTTTCAATGGTGGTCCCGACCGCGTTGGGATAAACCGAAAAAAAGGAGGAGCGGATCGGATTGCGCGCCTGCGCGGATGAAGTGAGAACGAGCATCGCGAAGGCCACTAACGCAGGACATACTACGGAGGGAACCCGATTTGCATGATGAACGGACTTCATGATTGCGCTCCTTCCGCCGCCAGGTGAAGAACCCGCCACGGATTGGCAAGGTGACATTCTGACGTGATCCGCCTTTCCAAGCTCGGTAGACAAGAAAGAGGGCATAGCCCCCATCTTTTTAACAAATATACCTCAAAAGCCGGGACAAGTCCATAGAAAAATAAAAAATTGAAGTTTCATTAGCACAGATTTAATCCTATATCATATTAAAGGATTTTTTATTCTTCACGAGATATGCTTGGTTATTCGTAAATGAAGCAGATATATGGATAGTGTTTAACAGAAAAGGGGGTATCTCCTTCGCTCCAGCCCACGCTATCGGTTGTGGGGCTGTGGCGTCCTCCATGCTCCGGACGGCTGCCCATTGGCGGCTACTGGAATCAAGGAAATACCCCCTTAACAGAATACCCACCTTTTCCGCTGGGATCATGATTTATTGTTATTTCAATTTGGGATACTATTCGGTTTGGACATGATGGTAATGTGGTTTTTACAAAGGGAGTAAAAGATGAAACCGTACATCGGTAAGCCGACCGAAGCACAGAAGCGGCAGGCCCAAAGCTGGCCGATCTGGACCAAGGAGGTCAGCGAATTTCCGTGGGAATATGACGAGCAGGAAACCTGCCTTATTCTGGACGGCGATGTGGTCGTGACCAATGAACAAGGCGAGCGATTCACCTTCGGGGCCGGCGATTGGGTGGTTTTTCCCCAGGGCATGAAATGCACCTGGAAAATCAACAAAGATGTGCGCAAATATTATAAGTTTGGCTAACGATGGCCGCCATTTTATAGGGCTTAAAAAAGGGTGGGCATCAGCTGACATAGTTTTGGCTGCGGTGTTAGACGATTTCCGACATGCGTGGCAAGACGGTGGATATCGATACGGCGAAGCAAATCGATCGTGACAGGTCTTTTTGAGTCCCAGAAAACAAGGGATTCGAGCAGCTTCTGACATTCATGCGAATTGAGCATTTCAACCACAAAAGAAGCCTCCGCCTCATCCTCGAACGAGAGATGATATACGGTATCGTCAAATACGACCGGTCGTTCGCCACGCGGGCCAACGATGGCGAAATCAAAGTGTTTGTAGAGACCGCATATTGCAACTTTCCAGGGTGAGAAGGTATAGGGCCCAACGCCAAAAACGGAAAACCGCGGTCGATTGCGATAAATTGAACTAGTGCCGTTTTCGGTTCGCGAGTTTCGTGTTGGTAACTCTTTTTAAAATA
>CAYNYK010000120.1:0-13750 GCA_964401335.1 uncultured Planctomycetales bacterium | reverse complement strand
CTTGTTATGCATGCGCCCTATTATATTGCATTATTTATGCAGAAGTCAATAATAACGCCGAGCAGGTAGTCATCGGCCTGCTGCTATTCGTGACGGTCGAGGCTGGCTTGGTGTTGTTTTCGCTGCTGCTGATGCCTTTCGCGGCCGCCGAAGGTGAGCGGACGCGAACGCTGTTCGCCCGCTGCGTGAAGCTGACTTTCTGGTCGCTGACTCCGCTGGTGGTGTTGGCCTTGGCGTTGCAGGCCATCGAATTGTTTATGCGGCCGACGGTGACGGAATGGGCCAGTTATGAGTTTCTTATCGGCTTGTGTATTACGGTTTTCGTGGCGTGGTCCGTGTGGATCTGGATTCGTTCGGGCCTGCGTTGCCCCGCGCCGATCAATCCGCAAGCAGCCAAACCGCGCCGGCCGTTGTGCGAACAGTGCGGGTATATTCTGACCGGGCTGAAACCGACCGGCCGCTGCCCGGAATGCGGCGAACCGATTGGCTGCTCACTGCCCGAGGTACGACGACCGACCGCCTTTGCCGCCGCCGGCAATATCTTTCAGGCCTTCATCGGCTTTTTCCGCACGGTGCCGGCCGCCCTGCTCGGCCGGGATTTTTACAAAGAACTGGCCGTTCACGATCAATACCCCGCCGCTCGGCGTTTCGCCATTTATGTAAGCATTCTGACTGGGCCGATTCTTATGGTTACAGGTCTTGCCCTAGCAATACCTATTGAAGGCACGCAAGAGGTGAGACAGGGATTTGAAGTTCTTCTTCTGCCGAACATTTTCGTAACCCTCACTCTGATTCCAATGCTCGTTTGCGCAATGATTATCCTTTGGGGCGCTCGGCTCGGCCGGCGCGATTTGCGTTCGTCGGCCGTCCCGCTGTTTTACAACAGCGTCTGGATCTGGCCGTTGGGAATCAGCCTCGTGACTGCCATCGCAGGCCTCGCCTGGCTGGACAAGCATTGCAATATGAACCGGATGATTCATGTCTGGGCCATCGGAAGGATTCCGGTCGGTTTTGTATATGGCTTCGTTGCCGGTCTGTTACCGATAGCAGTGCTGGTGTTCGCGGTCTATCGTACCTACCGCGCCGCCCGCGATACCCGCTACGCCAATCAATAGGCCGGATTATTCACCACGGAGTCACGGTGACACGGAGAGGGGTAAAATATTGTGTAACATACCCACTGATTCATGTTGGCTCTGAAACACTCTGTTAATGAATCCCCGTTGGGGAAAAAGATAATGCCGGATCGACTCACGAACCGCCGGTCGCAACAATCCGGCTGAGCCGCTCCAGGATTTCGTCTCGGGTGGCGCGAAATGTCGCCACGTCCGTATCGTAACGATTGAAATCCAGGATATGTTTTTTCGCGAGGTTCATGGCCGTCTCGGGATCGCGTTCGGCCAGTTGGGCCAGAAGCTCGTGATCGACGATGCCGTCACGGACCGCCTCCCAGCGGATCGAGTCGATCGGTCCGTCCTTTCCGGGATAGACGATCCAGGCATCCCCGGCCGGCACGAAGATCCCCGAACCGAGCGACCAAGTCAAATCCCGATACGGGTGATGGGTGTCCATCCAGAAGTTGTATCCCCAGTGCAGATAGCCGGTCAGTTCGTAGCGAAAGCAGATCCAGTAGGCCAGCCTCGGAGTGAGCAGAGGTTGTTCGAGGAACCGTCCCGAATAATCGCCATGCAGCACGCCGCAGGTGTAATACCATAATTCAATACCGGCCTCCCGCTGCTGCTTGCGATAAAACGCATAGTGTTTGTGCAGCCAGTCGAGCATGGGTATCCAGACATCCAGGCCGGTCGTGTCTTTCGCCTGGGTCGCGTCGCCGGTGCGCAATTCCGGGGCATATTTCTTGACATAAGCGATCGTTTCGCGAAACGACTTCGCGTTATGGTCGAGCGGCTCGTCGGCGATATGTTGAAAGTAGATGTTGAGCCAGCCTTTCTCGCGAAGATGAGCCACCAGCTTCGGCAGGAACCAACCGCAGAATTCATCCGCCTCGGGTGTCCCCGGCGCAGCCTTACCCGAGACCACTTCGCCGTTCTCGATCTTATAGGTAATCATCTCGAACGGGCCGGTCCACGGCCCTTTCCGCAGGGCGAGAAAACCGCCCTCGATCAACCCGATCACGCCTTCCTCGATGAAGAGTTCCACAATCTTGTCGAAACGCGAAAAATCGACGGCCAGTCTGCCTTGCTCATCGATATAAAACCGGGACCGCTCCAAGGGGGAAATCAGGATCATGTTCTGTCGATGCTCGGCTATGTTGCGGGCATAACGGCGTAAAAGGGCCCACCATTCCTCGGAGTACTCTTCCGGTTGAATCTCCAGGTAACGGGTCATGCATTCGAACCAGAACCAGTTGGTGTTCCACAGCCGAGAGCGTTCGACGACGACGTTGTAAACCTGCACGGACAGGGGGAACGAGGCGGTCACGGGTTGCCCAGCGGCGGTGGCCGTGATCTGGAGTCGCCCCTCGTACCGGCCCGGCGTCGCGTCGACCGGCACCGTCACGGTCACCCAGATCGGCTGGGCCTGGCCGGCGGCCACGTCGACGGATTCCTCTTCAAGCAACGGGTCGGGAAAAAGACCCGGCGGAACACGCACCCGGTCGGCCGACGGTTCGGGGGTGCCCTCGATAATCGGCACGTAGCCGACAAACCGCGGCGCACGCGGCGTAAGCTGCGCGTCGGCCTTATTCGCATGACGTAACGGTGTGGCTTCCGCCCGCAATTGCTGCAAATTCAACGGGCACAGCGCCACCACCTGCAGCGAGGCGTGTTCCCCGCGGGCCACCTCGGCCAGAGCTTCGGTTCCCGCCTGAGGCACGGCGTCGCGAAACACCTTGATCAGCGGATCGACGGCCCAGACGGTCAGCGACGGACTCTGTCCCGCGTCCGCATGGGCGAGGCCGATAAGGATAGAACAAACCAACAGGCCGTGGACGATATGCCTTCGCATCCTATTCTCCCTGATTCTTATCTTAACGAACCTTTGCTCAGCCTTGATCGGTTGTAATCCTGTTCATCAACGCAAGGCATGCGCCTTTTTCATGGTCAAAATCACTGTCGGATCGAGTGGGTAACAACCAAGCTGGTCGCCATAAATCGCCAGGCCGCCGATGTGTTCGGCATTCGCAGGCACCTCCCAGCGAATATGCAACCGGCCGTCTTTTTTAGCCGCCGAGACAATCTCCGGAATCTGCCCAGCCTGCACCGTCGTCTTATCCAGGTAGCCGTAGCCGCCCTGTTGTGCACGGTGATGCGACAGGACGCCGCGGGCGTCGGCCGGGTCATCCGGAAGCGTATGCATCGGCTGGCGGACACCGTTAATGGTCAGGAGGACATCGGTAGGCCACTTACGTCCGTCCGTCTGCGGATCGTCGAATTTCGTCGGTTGTTGCGGCCAGGCAAGTTTCTCGTCGTCGGCTTTCGAGGACAACTCGGCAACCACTGTAAGAGACTCCAGATCGTTGATATCGAGCCCTTGTGGAATCTTCAGGGTATATTCAGCCGCGCCGCTACCCGAACCGGCCGCCTTTTGTCCGGCGAGACCTTCACGGCCGGGTTGCTTGTCGCCGATGCTCCATCGGGTGTAATCGCCCGGTGCAAAGCGCACAGCCACGCGCTTTTCGTCCAGAACCTCAACGCGCGGTGAAGGCCCGCGATCGACCAGTAGGTGCACGTAGTTGCGCGCCACCGTCGCGTCGTCGGCCAGTACTTCCACAAGAAGCGTGCCCAACACACCACCATCATTCGGCTCCGCGTCAACCTCAATCGTGCCCGCATCGACCACCTGGAATCGCTGCCAGGCCGCCGGCCGCGTGGACCATTCGCTGGCTCGGTGCATATTCCCGAACCGATCCAGCCAGTCCACCCGCCAGCGCACGGTCACGGTTTCCGCAAGGGCATCCGACCAATGGCTGAGCCGCAGGGGAATCGCTCGCGTTTGCCCCGGCTTAAGCTCCACAACCGATGGAGCATCAATTGCGACAAAATCCGCCGTGTTGAGATCGGCCACGGTAAAGCCGGGGAACCAGAAATCGTAGCCGAACTCCTTGGGCGAGCGATCATAATTGACCAGCCCGTTGCCTTGTCCTGCGACGTCAGTCAACCGCGTATACACCTGGCCGCAAATCTTGTCCTGCAGGCGCAGGGCGTTGGTCAGCGACTTGTAGGACCAGCTTATGTCCTGATCGCCATCGTGGATCCCGATCCCGCCGTATCCGATATTGATCAACGGCGCACCGTCCTGACAGGCGCCTTCGACATAATGGAACGACGAGCCGGGAGTGGTTTTCTCCACCACTTCGCGGATATGTGCGCGGGCCTGGGTTTCGTCATTCATGCAGAAATACCAGGCGTGCAGGTCCGTGGCCACGTGGCCGAAGGGATTGGCCGCACGATCCAGCGTCAAGCGGCTGCAATCAAGTTGCCGGACGAACTGAACCATCTCGGCCATAAATTTCCGCCGTTCGGCGCTGTCTTCACCTTCGCTAAACAGATTCCAGGCAAATACGCTGGGATGGTTCCAGTCGCGGGTGATAATGGCCTGCGTGGTTTCCTGCCAGAGCCGACGGTTTTCGGGCGTGTCCGCGCCGAGGATCGGCATATCCTGCATCACCAGCACACCAAGCCGGTCCGCCCAGTAAAGTGCTCGCGGCAACGGCGTCGGCCCCTCGATGCGGACCATGTTCAGTCCAAGCTGCTTGCATAATTCGAAATCGCGCCGCAAGGCGGCATCACTCGGATAGGACGCGATCCCGCCGGGATGCAAGGTCTTCAGATTCACTCCACGCAGATAAACCGGGTCGTGGTTGACCCGAAAGTATTGGCCCTCGAACTCCGATGCCAGAACTGTATCGGTTTCCCGCAATCCGAAGTAGGTTTCCACCCGGTCGATGACCCCCTGCTGGTCGCTCAGCTCGAAGACGATCGGATACAGATGGGGGCTCTCTGGCGTCCACGGCCGCGGCGGCGGCAGCTTCATGCCGATGATCGTATCCGACCGGCCAGCCCTGATGTTCTGGCTGTAGGGCGGGAATTCGTTTTCGGGGCTGAGGTAACGATAAATGACGGGATCGGTCGTTTCGACCAGTTTGGTTACAAAGAAAACCAGAGCGCAACGGACGTTGATCAACGCTTGCAGATTACGGATATACACCTTACCGCGCGGTTCGAGATAAACCGTCTGCCAGATGCCGCTGAAAGAGGTGGCCGTCTGTCGATCCGTGGACGCGTCAAATGCTCGAACAATAACCGACACCGTCTCCCCCGCTTTGCCGTAGTTCGAGAGATTAACCTCGAAAGGGGTATACCCGCCGTCATGTTCGGCGGCCAATTGACCGTTGACCCAGACCTTCGCCTGACTCTTGCATGCCCCGAAGATCAGCCAGGCATCCCGCCTTTGCCACGCCGGATCATCGGGCAAGATGATTCCCCGCTGATACCAGGCCGCCCCCTCGTAATCCAAGTCGCCGATTCCGCTGAGCTCGCTCTGCCAAGGGAAGGGTACTATGATGCTTTTCGAAAACGCCCGCCGGCCCGGCTCATGCCAACCCTCGCGCTCGCCGACATTTTCCGGGTCGAACTCGAACGCCCATCGTCCGTTGAGATTGATCCACGGGCTGCGTTTGAAATTCGGGCGGGGATGTTCCGGCCACGGGATGCCCTCGACGCTCTCTTCCAGCCGCGCAGCGGACGGCCCACTCCCATCCGGCATCACCGCCGAGGAAGGCCATTGTGCCTCCTCTGCCCAACCCGGCTGAAGCAATCCGAGCACTAACAGTAACCCGATGATCGTCGTGAAGATCTTCATCTGGACATCCTTATATCAAAACGATTATCGTTGGATGACGACAACTGCACAATCCCATCGACCGCTATTCTATGGTTCATAAAGCCGCCGTATCGGGTTGAAAGTTGTCAGCTTTTTAACCTACACCTCTGCCAGATAGCGCTGCTGCATCCGACGGGCGTCGGCCAGGGTCCTTGGCGCAGCGCACAGGAGTACGCCGGTAGGAAAGCGTTGTTTCACACGGGCGGCCGTCAGTTGTTCTTCCGGAACGGTCACGCGCGAAAGCGGAACACGACGAGCGGCCGCCTTGGCGTAAATCTCGTCGATATCCATCAGATAGGCCTGACCGAAATCCAGATGCACGACGCCAGGGATGTCCAGCAGATTGTCCACTTGATGTCGGCCGTTGCCGCAGAAATGAAACCCCACGCTGCCCAAAGTGGCGGCGAGACGTTCGTTGGCCGGCCGAATGATTTCGCGATACATCGCCGGCGAGATCATTACCGCCGCCGAGTCCTCCCGAATCAGCAGTTTGCCCTTGACTCCGATCGTGTGCTGAAACTGCCCATGCGGATAAAGCTGATCGGCGGTGTACGGAACCAACGCATCATGGACGGCCAGCATGGTTTCGGCGATACGTTGCAGGAAAGCCGATACAAGGTCTTGCTGCGTATACAAGGCCTCAAAGATCTCCGAGCCCCAAAGCATGGCCGCCGTATCGAACGGCCCCTGCAGATCCGGCAGGGTGATGTTGAAGGCTTCCCGGCATTTTGGGTAATCGGCCAGCATGGCCTTGAAAAACGCATATTGCGCGATCACTTGAGGCATCAATCCCCCTTGCAAATCCGGCATTGGTTCCGCGACCGCTCGACGGATGCGCTCAACGCCGATCGGTTCGACCCAGGGCATGTTGTTGTCCGTGAGGCGGATTTCCGCACCGAACAGCGAGGCGACGATCCCCGTGCCGACATTCGGACGCAGGCAACAAGGCGTGTCCCCGCCGAAATCGACCGCATGCCAGATCGAGGCTCGACCGGCGAGCAATTCGTTGACCATCATTTTGGCCGGATCGTCAAACGCCTCGGCGTAAGGGTAAGGCTTAAACTCCGCGCCTTCGTAGGGCAGGAAAAGAACCAGAGGCGGGATCTCCTGCGTCTTGTAATCCAACGCGGCGCGATGGTGCTCGGCGACGCGGCGGGCGCGGACCGGATCAACCTTGCCTTCCAGATGATCGAGAATCCGCCGTAGCACCTGCTCGCTGTTCATCGCCGCGCCTGCCACGTACGAAAATCACGCCTTCCCGCTTTTGCCGTAGGTTCTGATCGTTTTTAAGGTATTGTCCCAGACGCTCCGGGCGGCGCCGATATCACTGGCGCAGAAACAGAGGTTACAACCCGCCTCGACCGCCGATTGCACGAGGGTGCCCGGACCGGTGAGAATACCCGCGAGCTTGCCCGCTTTTCGGGCCCGGCGGATGCAATCGGTCGCGCAACGGATGAGTTCCGGGTCATCCATGTTGCCCGTGCAACCCATGCTGGCCGACAGATCGCCCGGGCCGATGAAAATCCCCGACAGTCCCTCGACCGCGCAAATCGCGTCCAGGTTCTTGACCGCTTCGGTGGTTTCGATCTGGGCGAACAGGTGGGTACGGGCGTTGGCCCGGGGAAAAGCAATACTCACGTCGTACTGGCCCAGCTCAAGCCCCCGCGAGCTGCGGTTGAAGCCGCGCACCCCGAGCGGAGCGAACTTGCCGTACTTAACGATGTTTCGGGCCTGCTCGGCCGTGTTAATCATCGGCACCACGACGATCCTTGCCCCGACCTCCAGGGCACGCAACACATGGGTACGCTGATCGTCGGATACACGAATGGTCGGCACGCCGCCGACGGATTCGATTGCGTGGCACATCCACTCGGCCGTCTCAAAGCTCGTCGAGGCGTGTTCCATTTCGATCCATACGGTATCGAAACCCATTCGGATGGCCAGTTCGGCCAGTTGTGGCGAGCTGGTTACCACCTGCGCGCCCCACAACAACTTCGGTTTGCCATCCGGCGTGGTAAAGATATCCAGATGCTCCTGATTGCTCATTGCTTGATACTCCATGCAAAATACTTTCGTCTCTCTCGCATGTTCGAGACGGCCGGCATTCCCTCAACACCCGGCGGCCCCGCACATGATCCGTAAGGTTGTACTTACCGGGTCGGGATAGCATAATCGAACGGGCGGATTTGCCCAACCTGGAGCGAGGGAAAACCGGACTGCACGCGCGGCCGGCGATGTTTCCAGTGACACCGCTCATGAAACGTCCGAACGAACATTGTCCCCTTGGGCCCTCCGCTTGACGGGTCCGCCCCGCTGCATTACCAATACATTGTTTCCCTGCTTATCGAGAAATCCGCCCGACAGCGGAGGAATCGACAGGTAAGCCGGACCGAAATAATTTCACGGAAACGCCTCATGACCGATTCGAAACGACCCACATCCGCCCAGGCCGCCGACGGTGAGAAAGACCACCAATTGAGCCAACTGGCCCGCACGTTACGAAAACACGTGATCGAGATGGTTTACGCCGCCGGCTCCGGCCACTGCGGCGGTTCGCTTTCCGCGGCGGAAATCCTGGCGGTCCTGTATTTCGACCAGCTCAAAATCGACCCCCGAAACCCCCTCTGGCCGGAGCGGGACCGGTTCATCGCCTCCAAGGGGCATTGTGCCCCGGCCCTGTACGCCGTCCTGGCCGAACGCGGGTTTTTCCCCAAGGCCGAACTGGCCCATTTGCGCAAGGCGGGCCATTTTCTGCAAGGCCACCCCGACATGAAAAAGGTACCCGGCGTGGACATGTCCACCGGCTCGCTCGGCATGGGCCTGTCGGTCGGGATCGGCATGGCCTGCTCGGCCCTGCTCGATAAAAAAGATTATTACGTCTATGTTCTGCTCGGCTGCGGTGAGCAACAGGAGGGCGAGATTTGGGAAGCGGCCATGGCCGCCGTCAAGTTCCGTCTCACCCGCCTGATAGCGATCCTCGACTACAACCACGTGCAGCTCGACGGCCGACTCGAGGAGATCATGCCCCTTGGCGATGTCCACGCCAAATGGCGGGCCTTCGGTTGGAACACACTGGAGATCGACGGCCACCATGTCGGCGAAATCCGGCAGGCCTTGGAACGCGCCCGGCAATATGTCGACCGCCCTACGATCATCATCGCGCGGACAGTCAAGGGCAAAGGCGTTTCCTTCATGGAAGGCAACCACGAATGGCATGGCAAGCCGCTCAACGATGCCGATTACGCCCGGGCGCTGGCCGACCTGGAAGGGAGTGCATAAACGTGGACGTAGTATCCGTCAGAGAAGCATACGGCCAAGCCCTCGTCGAGTTGGGCAAGCATAATCCTGATGTGGTTGTGCTCGATGCCGACACCTCCAACTCGACGCGCACGGTCCTGTTCGGCAAGGCGTTTCCCGACCGCTTTTTCAACTTCGGCATCGCCGAGGCGAACATGATGGCCGCCGCCGCCGGCTTCGCTACCTGCGGGAAAATCCCATTCGTCAACACGTTCAGCTTTCTGGCCGCCCTGCGGGCCGGCGACCAGTTGCGCAGCCTCGTCGCTTATAACCGACTGAACGTCAAGATCGGCGGAGCCTATTCCGGCCTGTCGGATTCCAAGGACGGGGCGAGTCATCAGTCCGTCTGCGATCTGGCGGTCATGCGCGGCCTGCCCAACATGACCGTCGTGGTCGTGGCCGATGCCGTGGAAACCCGGATTGCCGTGCAAAAGGTGAGTGAATACGGAGGCCCCGTCTTTCTGCGTCTGAGCCGGGCGGAACTACCGGTGATCTTCGATCAAAACCATCCCTTCGAGATAGGTAAGGGCAATCTGCTACGCGAAGGCAAGGATGTGACGTTGATCGCAACCGGCTACATGGTGCATAAATCCCTCGAAGCGGCCGACCGCCTAAAGCAAGAAGGGATATCCGCCGAGGTGCTGGAGATTCACACGCTCAAGCCGATTGACGGCGAATTAATCTGTAAATCGGCGGCGAAAACCGGCGCGGTCGTCACCGCCGAGGAGCATAGCGTTATCGGTGGGCTGGGTTCGGCCGTCGCGGAGGTACTGGGCGAAACGTGCCCAACGCCGATGCAGCGCGTCGGCCTCAAGGACACCTTCGCCGAATCCGGCGATTACGAGGAGTTGTTGAGCAAGTTCGGCATGAGCGCCCCGGATATCGTCGCGGCGGCCAAACGCGCTACCAGCCCGCAGCGCTAGCAAGGGACCGCCAGCCCGTAGCAGTTTACCTCGCCTGGGCGGGCAAGCAAGGGTTTCGCCCCGGAAGGAGCGATAGAACGCCGGTCGGTAAGGATGAGGGGAGGGGGAGACAGGGAGATGGGGGAGGAAGGATGATACGCAAATATCATTCCCTTGCTCGCGCTGCGGGCTGGCGTTTCCTCGCTGGCCCGCCATAGCCCGCCCATTGCTGGAGCCGGTGGTTTCCGCGGTGGCGAGCGTTGCAAGGGGTTAACCTGGTGCGGGCGGGTGGACCCTTGGTGGCCCGCCCAGGCGGGTAAACTGCTGCGGGCTGGTAAACGGATATTGGAGGAAAACACACATGGGCCAGGTTGGTTTGCTGATCTTTTCGGAGAGTCGGGCGCGCGAGGACGTCTACCAACAGCGCAAGCCGCTGCAAGCCCGGGAAGTCAAGCGCTTCGTCGACGCCCTGCAACCGGAGGTGCAATTCTTCATCCCCACCTGCGGCGAGATTCGGAGCAAAAAAGATGTGCGCAACGCGGTGGCGGAAATCGAGCGAGCCGGTGTCGATGCGGTGATTCTCTACATTCCGATCTTCATCCCCCCGGTCCTGGTGGCCCACGCGGGGCGACTGCTGAGCAAGCCGACCATTCTGATGGGCAATCGCTGCAAGGACACGTTGAGCAGTCTTGGGCAATTGGCCGCGGGCGGCGCGATCGATCAGATCGGCCTACCTTGCCGCCGCATGCCCCGAGACATCAGTGACGAGCAAGTCAAGCGCGACCTGCTGCGCTACCTCAACGTTCTAAGGACAGCCAATCAGTTGAAAGGCAGTACGTTCGGCTGCCTGGGTGGCCGCAGCCTTGGTATCAGTACCGGCACCGCCGACGGAGCTACGTGGGAGCGTCTCTTCGGCGTGGATATCGAGCACGTCGATCAATATCAGATCGTCTTTCGAGCCGAACAGGCCCCGCCGGACAAAGTGGCCCTCTACAAAAAATGGATCACCGGAAATTACGGAGCGATCAACTACCAGGAAGGACGCTTCGGCGAAGCCCACTTGGAACGGGCCATTCGCGGCTACCTGGCGGTCAAGTCGATCATCCATGACTATGAGTTGGATTTCCTCGGCATCAAATGCCAGCCGGAAATGAGCAACCATTTCGTGCTGCAATGCCTGGCCATCCAGATGCTCAACGACCCTTACGACGCCGAGGGCCCCAAGGAACCCATCGCCTGCTCGTGCGAGGCCGACGCCGACGGCGCGCTCACCATGCAGATCATGAAGTTACTCTCCGGCGGGCGGGTGACCGCCTTACAGGACATCGCCTATATCGGTGATCGCGAGATGGTTTTGGCTAACTGCGGCTCGATGGCATCCTATTTCGCCGGCTTGTCGGCGGACCCGAAGGATAATCTCCAGGAGGTGCATCTCCAGCCGCACGGTTTCGGCCAGGCCGGCGGGTGTTCCACCCAGTTTGTCGCCGCCGTTGACACGCTCACCTACGCCCGGCTGTTCCGCAAGGAAGGGCAGTACCACATGGCCGTCCTCAAAGGCCGCACGGTCAAAAAGCCGCGAGAGACCTTGAAGGAGTATTCCTGGTATCGGCCGACCTCGTTCGTCGAGATCGATATCGACAGCGACCGCTTCATGAGCGAGTACGGCTCGAACCACATGCATTGCGTGCAGGGCGATTATATAGATGATCTGGTGGAGTTCTGTAAATATCACGGCATCTGCTGTCACGTATATTGATAAACATTACGAGCTCACCACGGGAAGAGAGTGAACCGATGAACGACCTGACGAAAAAAGCGAAAGAACTGTTGATTCGATTCAAGCAGGACCGATACGCCTTCGGGTTGAACGTATTGGAGCAGGTCGGGCCGATGGCCGCCTCCTGCGGCCGCAAGGCTCTGCTAGCCGGCCCGATACGTGAGCCATGGTTCGAGCCGATCGCCCAACGGATAGTGGCCAACCTGAAAAATGCGGGCGTGGAAGTGGTCCGGACCGTTGTCGGGGCCAAGCCGAATACGCCGCGCGAGGATGTGTATCGCCTGCAAGGCCATATCCTGCATGCCAAACCTGACGTGGTGATTTCCGTGGATTCCGGCTCGGGGATCGATGCCTGCAAGGGCGCGGCCGTGCTGGCCACTTTCGGTGATATCGAGGCCGAACTCGATCCCTACTTTGGTGTCGGCCAGGTGAGCAAACTCTGCCAACAAACCGGCCGCAAGGTGCTTCCGGTCGTGGCGGTGCAGACGGCCGCCAGCTCCGCCGCTCACCTGACCAAGTACGCCAACATCACCGATCCCGTCTTAGGGCAAAAGAAACTGATCGTCGACGAGGCGGTCATCCCGCCGCGCGCGGTGTTTGATTACGCCCTCACCCTGAGCCAGCCGATGTCCCTGACCCTCGACGGCGGCTTGGACGGGTTGAGCCATTGTCTCGAAGTCTATCTGGGGGCCAAGGGCGATGGTCTCGCCGCCGCCGAGGAAGTCTCTCTTTGCGGGATCGAGTTGATCGTCGCCGGGTTGCAGAAACTCGTGGACCAACCGGCGGACACCACCTTGCGCGAAATGGTCGCCCTGGGCACGGACCTCGGCGGGTACGCGATCATGATCGGTGGAACCAACGGGCCGCACCTCAACAGCTTCTCGCTGGTCAAATACCTGAGTCATGGCCGGGCCTGCGCCTTGATGAATCCGTATTACACGGTTTTCTTCTCCCCGGCGGTCGAAGATCGCGTGCGCAAGGTGGGTGAAATCTACAGGAAGCACGGCCACCTAGCCGCCGATCTCAGCAAGCTGAAAGGACGCGACCTCGGGCTGGCGGTCGCCGAGGGCATGATCGCCTTTAATCGCCGGATCGGATTCCCCACCCGGCTGAGCGACGTCGAAGGCGTTGATAGGGCGGTTTTGGATAAGACGCTGAAGGCCGCCAAAGATCCGCAATTGGAAAGCAAGCTGCAGAATATGCCCGTGCCGCTCAGCGCGGATCTGGTGGACAAGTATATGGGGCCGATCCTAGAGGCCGCCTGGCAGGGCGATCTCCGCAAGATCGTCACCCGTTAACCTTGCTGGTTAGTTGGCGCTATGTCCGACACGAATGCCATCAAATGGTTACGGACTCAGTCCGTGGAATTCCGTGTCCTGGAATACACCTTCACCGAAATCGGCGCCGACCATGCGGCCGAGGCGGTAGGCCGACCACTCGAAGCCGTCTGTAAAACTCTTATCGTCAAAACCGCCGGCCCGTCCTTTCACGTCGCCATCGTGCCGGGCGACCAGCGTTTCGACACCCGCAAGATGGCCGCCGCCGTCGGCGAAAAAACCGCGGACCTCGCCGAACGGGAGGAAGCCGAAAAAATCACCGGCTATCAGGTCGGCGGTATTTCCCCGTTCGCCATGCGTCGTGCCCTGCCCGTGATTATTGAAGAATCCTTATTGGCTCTGGATACGATCATCGTCAACGGCGGCCGGCGCGGCGTACTGATCGAACTGGCTGTCGGCGATCTGACCCGCCTGCTGAACGCCCGAGCGGCGGATATTTGTAATTAAGGCCGATCTCGACGAACCCCACCGGCCCGCAGTGATTATGATGCAATAAAAAGTTCGATAACCATCTGATTCACGTACGCTTATCTTTCGTCCGATTAATCAATTAAGTCAAGTGAATATCGTAACGCTTGGTTCAACTTAAATAA
>CAYNYK010000119.1:12924-13870 GCA_964401335.1 uncultured Planctomycetales bacterium | reverse complement strand
ACCTAACACGCGGAAAAAGTGACATGAAGCCCATGGTTTAGATGCGATTGCCCTGACTGGTTGATGAGCCGCTCCAAGCCCATCTTGCGGTCGGTTTGGCGGAAGGATAAGATATGGATGGCGATGGAGTCCGCCGTTAACCGGTCGTGCTGACCTGATGACTCCTACCCGGATCGACCTGGGTAGGGTCCGCGCGACGGATACCCTGCGGATAGACCCCGCCAGGCCGATTGCCTGTGTGGGGTTTTTTATTGGGCGCAAGGAACGCCCGCGCAAGGGTTGGACATGGTCAAGGTGATGTTGATTTTTATTGGCGGTGGGTTCGGGTCGGTGTGTCGTTACGGGCTGGCCGGCTGGGGACAGCGTTTGGTCAACGGGTCGTTCCCCTTGGGAACGCTGATCGTTAATGTGCTGGGTTGTTTTGTCATTGGGATTCTCAACTACCTGTTCAGCGGCCCATACCTGATCCGCGCAGAGTACCGGGTCGCCTTGACCATTGGCCTGCTCGGCGGATTCACCACTTTTTCGACATTCGGGTGGGAAACATTCGCCCTGGCCAACGATGGCCAAGGGCTGCGGGCAGTAATGAATTTGCTGCTCAGCGTCACGCTCGGGTTCTCCGCCGTATTGTTAGGGTATCGACTTGCGGAAAAATGGTTTGGTGTGATGTGACCACGGCCCGCCATTATCGGGCATTGTCGTTGAGCAGGGAAAACGCCAAGGCAGGAGGCCGTTTCACATGACCGACGTTTGGCTTACGGCGGCTCTCTGGTTAGGACTGGCACTCGTGGCCACGCTCTTTTCCATCTGGCTTCGGGTGGCCACCGCTTTATCGGAAATCGTCGTGGGTACCTACGCCCAGAACAACATTGGGCAAAACGGGGAACCCCGGCATTTGGGCCCCAATAACCCGGTTAAAATTTTTTTTCCGCCACCGGGGCATTGT
>CAYNYK010000119.1:0-12914 GCA_964401335.1 uncultured Planctomycetales bacterium | reverse complement strand
CCCAGCTCATCATTGGGGCAATCGCGGGAACCGCGGCATTAGGCGCCCACGAACCCTGGATCAAGTTTCTTTCCGGCACCGGGGCGATCGTTCTGACCTTCCTGGCCGGGGCCGAATTGGATCCGGTTGTCTTCCGGGCAAAGTGGAAGGAAGCGACCGTCATCGGTCTGATCGCCTTCTTCGCGCCGTTCCTGGGCTGCGCAGCCGTAGCCTACTACGTGCTCCATTGGGATCCGAGGGCCAGTTGGCTGGCGGGCGTGGCCTTATCCACCACGTCGGTGGCCGTCGTTTATGCCGTGATGCTCGAACTCGGATTTAACAAAACGGACTTCGGCAAGGCGGTGCTCGCCGCCTGCTTCATCAACGATCTTGGCACGGTGATTGCGCTCGGGTTGATTTTTGCTCCGTTCACCTTCCGGACGGGCGTGTTCGTTGGATCGAGCGTCGTGGTGTTCACGGTTATCCCCTTCCTGACCCCGTGGTTCTTCAAACGGTATGGCAATCGACCCTCGGAATTGGAGGCGAAGTATTTGCTTCTGCTTCTATTCGGCATGGGCGCGCTGGCCGCCTGGGCGGAGAGCGAGGCGGTTTTGCCGGCCTATATGATCGGGATGGTGCTGGCGGGTACGGTCGGAAAGGATCACGTGCTGGTCCGACGCTTGCGCACGCTTACTTTCGGAATGTTGACGCCGTTTTATTTTATCCGCGCGGGATCCTTCGTGTCGGTACCAGCTTTGATCTCCGCTCCCATAACGTTCCTGATCCTGCTGGTCGCTAAAGTGGCCAGCAAGTGCCTGGGCGTGTATCCCACCACCAAAGCGTTTCGCTACAATTATCATCAGGCCGCCTATACGACCTTACTCATGTCCACGGGATTAACCTTCGGGACGATCTCGGCGTTGTTCGGCCTGACGCATCATGTGATTACACAGGATCAATATTCGTATCTCGTGGCGGCGGTAATCGCCAGCGCAGTTATTCCGACCCTGATCGCCAACGCGTTTTTCATTCCGCGTGACCTGTTACCCAAACGAACAAGCGGTACAATACACGGGACAAGTCCGGCCGGTATCCAGGAAAGCACCGCGGCCACGGTGATGGACGGGGAGCCGGTTTCATCCGAAGCGTGGGAGGTCAAACCATGAAAGTGATAATTGCAGCCAATGACGGGTCCGAGTCCGCCAAGAGGGCCTTTTCGTTCGCGGTGGATCTGGCCAAGGCCTTTGGGGCCAGGGTCATCGTGATCTCAGTAGCCCGGCCGGCGGAACCGCCGGAAGCGGTGGAGACGGCGGCATTGCTGGATGCCGCGACGGAGCTTTTTGAAAAGGACTTTGTGGGGTTTCGGGAAATCGCCCAGGCGGCGGGGGTGCCTTTGGAAACCAGCGTGGTCGTCGGCCACCCGGCCGACCAGATTGTTCATCAGGCGGCCGAGCGACAAGCAGACATGATCGTGATGGGGCACCGAGGCAAGAGCCGGTTTCAACGCTGGCTGCTCGGATCGGTTTCCAAGCGCGTCCTGAGTTACGCTCCGTGTACCGTAACGGTGGTGAGGTAATTTATGAAATTGGAAGGCGAAGCGCAGTTACTCCGTATTTTCATCGGCGAAAGCGACAAATGGCAAGGTCGGCCTCTGTATGAAGCCATCGTGCTCAAGGCCCGTGAACTTCATCTGGCCGGGGCTACCGTGCTTCGTGGTCCGATGGGATTTGGAGCGCACAGCCGGTTGCATACGACAAAGATTCTGCGACTTTCGGAGGATCTTCCTCTGATCATCGAAATCGTGGACAGCGAGGAGAAGATTAACCTGTTGTTGCCCTATATTGATGAGATGGTAAAGGAGGGTTTGATAACCCTGGAGAAAGTGCATGTAATCAAGTACCGGGCGAACGGAGCGGCGGCGAAAGCCTGAGGATTATTTGTTATCTTCTCGCCAGACGCATACGGATTGATGCAAAATAGAAGGTTTTGTCGGATGAAGGTAAGGGGATTGCCCCTTGCCGGAGGAGAATGCCGAAGATAATATACACATGGCGATGGAGTCCGCCATCAAGCGGTCTTGCCGGCCTGATGACTCCTACCCGAATCAACCTGGGTGGGGGTCGCCTCTCTTGGGTGACATTCCTTGATCCCCACCAGGATGATTCCTGTGTGGGGTTTTTTATTGGCCGGCGGGGCTGGACACTTGTGATTTGAAAGTATGGTGGACCATGAATCTTTCGGGCAATCAGAGACGGCGACCCAAGGATCGCGATCCGCAGATTATCCGCGAGGAGGTACTCCGCCCCAGCCATTATCTCGGGTACGACCGGGACGAGATGGGTTGTTATTTTCTCGGGCGGGAAGCTTATACGCTGGCGGAGTCGCAATTTCGACGCGCGGTCTATCTCAATCCCTACGAAGCGGTGTTCAAGATACACTGGGCCGTGGCTTTAACCCACCTGCGGCGTATGCAGGAGGCCCACGATCTGTTGGTGGAGATATTCCAAAAGCGTCAGGACGACGCTCTGGTCCGCCAGATGTGGCAGCATTTCTGGCCCGACGAGCCATTCCCCGAACCAGGCCCGGCTTCATCGACCTGACCCCATCACCTCTTTGGCCCCTTGCGGATTTGTGTCCGCATCGGTCAACAATAAATAGTCGGTCAGTCCGGCGCAACCATACAGTTTCTCCAACGCGTATCGGGGAGAGGCCTTGACTTGCCGATCGACCTTCATGGGGCCTCGCTCAATGACCTGGTCAAGCTGGGGAAGGAGTCGCTCAATTTGCACGGAACAGGTTTGCTTCAGCAGATCAACGGCCGCGGCACTCGTGAAGCGCTCAAGGGCGGCGCGATAATGCGGGAAACACAGGCCGTGTCCTTGCGCATAAGCGTCATGATGGTCCGCCTTTTCCAGAAGATTTTCCATAACGAACAGCCACTCTTTTTGCCGGGTCCGTAAAAGCCGGCAGGCCGGGCAACATGCGCTTGGTTTGAGCCACTGGTCGTGGTCGAGGGTCAATTGTCGCCGGAGCCAGGGCCGACAAAGAGAGGCCGTGCTGTCCGCCGATCCCATCCGTGCAAAAAACATCGCATGACGGTTACACAAGGGATCCGACGTTAACAAGGGATGATGCGCATCGCGCGTTATGTCCCCCAGGAGGGCGGCGAAAAGCGAGAACTCCTCGTGCTCCGCCGTGCGACAAAGGGGGCATCCTTTGTTAAGGGTTAATTGTTCACGCAGGAACGATTCCATGGGAAGGTTTCGTACCAACTCGGGTGGACATAGCACACCATAATCTTCTTCCGGTGGTAACATGACACAAAAGACCTCTTTCTCAGGCACATTCGACGCGACACAATGAAGCCGGCGGTGATGACGGAGCGGGGGTGGAAGACGAAAAGGCGGCCAGTGCCTCCACATCCGCTTGAAGACCGTCGAGATCGACGGCTTGTCTGGTTTCTTCATCAGGACGCGGTTGCCGGAGCTGTGCGCGGTATGGTTCGATGAGGGCCTCGTATTCGCAGATTAAACTTTCCAGATTGCTTTTAGTCCATTTCCGCAGCTTGTCACGATGATTTCGCAAAAGGGAATGGATGGCCCACTGTCCTTGACGGCGGGCCCGACGAAGGGCAAGGAGCCGACCGGCGGCCGGCCAGCAGGCCACCAGACTCGGTACGCGTACCAGCGGCAACTCGGCCAGGATCTTTTCCTCAAAGGCGGGCAACGGCCCCAGGGAGGTTACGGCATCCTCTGGGTCATGGTCCGCGACACGTCCCAGGATAACCGCCACCTTTTCCACGGTGCGACTCAACGACCGGCCGAGCTCGACAAATTCCATTCGCGCGGCGGCAGCCATGCCGGCCAGGGCGTCACCCGTTGCCTGGGCCAACGGATTGGCGTTGATCCAGGATCGTGGCGTACGTTGCGTGGCCAATACGGCGGTCTGTTCGATGATTTGGTCGACTATCTCGGATAAACCCGTGTCCAGAGGTTCGACGATTTTAGCGGATACGCCGGCGATGCGTTCGGCCGCTTCCTCAAGAAGCTTCCGAGCGGCGTTTGTATCCGTGTCCCGCGGACTTCCGACACCTCCGCGTTCGCAAATCACCAGCCAATTCAAAGTGGCGGTAATCGACTCACGGAAATTGGCGATTTTCCGCTGAATAGAGGCTTCAACCGCCTTTTGATGATCCTGAAGAAGAGGACGAACCTGTTCGGCAAACCACTGGTCGGCCAGGATCCTATTTTCGCCGACGATACTGACCGGGCACACCTTCACCGTCAGTCCCAGGTTTTGGTTAACCTGCTCCTCGATGTATTTCACCACACGCGCGCGATCGCCGGAGTCGAGCAGATCACATTTGCTTAATACCAAACAGGTAGGGATGGCCGCCTCATGGAAGCCCCGCAGAATGCCTAAGTCCTCGTGGTTGAGCGTGGAGCCGGCATCCAATAACACAATACCCAGATCGCAACGCGGTAAATAGGCCATGGTTTGGGCCGCTCCGCAGGTGGCCAGCGAACCAATGCCGGGCGTGTCCACGAAAACCACCCCTTCGGCCAGAGGCGCCGAAGGAAGAAAGACCTCGACCTCGTTGACGTGTTTGGTGTTGTGGGGGTTGCCTTCCTCGGTGACAAAATCTCCGATTCGTTCCACCGGCAATTGCTGGGGTACGCTTAGCTCAAAACAGACCACCATCGTTGCATTCGGTCCATGACGAATGCGCGTCGGCACCGCCGTAATCGGGGTCACGCCGACCGGCAGAATCCGGCTGGTAAGGACATGGTTGAGCAAGGAAGATTTGCCGGAACTCACGCGACCAAAGAAGGCGATCTCGAACTCGGTGGATTCCAGGCGAGACAGGATCACGTCCAACATGGGACGGAACTCCAGCAGATGATGACGCGTGACGATCTGTTCCAAGATCGTGAGCAGACCAGGATGGGCCGGTGATTTCTCCAGGCGGGCGAGGCGCTGGGCCGGATCCTCGTCGCGAGCTCGCACAAGATAGGCATCGAGCCGGCCTACCAAACGCTCCAACTCACCGTAGACTCGGGCGATTTTATCCTGATCCTCGGGACTGAGCCGCCCGTATCCACGAAGATGTTGAGGATCCATTTCCGCCAGATTGATCGAGATCCCCAGGAGGCGGCTTCGGATAGCCCAGGCCGCGCTTGTTCGGCGCCCATCCAGACAGATCCCCAGTCGTTTCATCGCCGCGACCATTTCCTCGCGAATACGATGGAGATAATCCTCGATGATTCGGCGCTGCATCGGTTGAAGATCGAGCACATATTGCGACAGGGGCGAATCGTTTCCGATGGCCGTGAGAATTCCTTCAATCTCGGCAAAGCAACCATGAATGTGCCGTAACGTGGTGGAGATACAACGTTGATGATGTTCATTCATTCCTTCAACTCCCGATACCCGCCCCCCGGATATCCGCGCGGTTCTGCACGGGTGTTCCCGGGAGAGGGGTCAGTCTCGCCGATATCAAGAAGTTGCCGAGTCAGACGGCCTATTTCCTCAGCCCATTTTCGGGTCGCCTGATGCCGATGTCCGGTAAAGCGGCGTCGGCGAGGCCCCTGTTCAATCAACTTCTGACGCCGTTCATATAACTCCCGCCATGCGGGATCGTCGAGTCGCAGGGGAAATACACCACGACTGAATTCTCCGCAACCATCGCAGTAGTACTCCTCGTGTTGATAACCCTCGGCTACAAAATGGCTATGGATGATCAACACGCGCCCACACAGATGACATTGTCCCAGCGGCATGGGATGAACACCTGCTCCACCAGCCCCTAACGTTCGAGCCCAATGGTCACCGCGATTCCATTTCAATCCGCGTCGTTAAGCCAGAGGGGAATTGTTCGCGTCAGCTAAAACCCCCGCTGGAACGCCGATCGCGCTCTTGAGCAGGGGTTATCAGCCTGTCGTCGGGCAGGCGGTTGGTCCGAGCCTTGGTAGGCTGGGACACTGGCGAACCCCATCGCCGTCCAATACATAATTATATCCCGCGTAGAAGCGGATGCAAAGCGGGTAAATTCTCTTTGCGCATCGTGCTTTAATACCTTTTTCCGTTTTATGCGAGGTTGCCCGGCTCATGGCGTTCAGCTATACTGCTTTCGGCGATGGAGTCCGCCCATAATCGGTCTTGCGGACCTGATGACTCCTACCCGTGTCCTGGGTAGGGTTTTGCGCCGAAACGGCACAACGGAGAATAGACCCCACCAGGAGTTCAAACTGGCTGGGGTTTTTGTGTTAAATCAGCGACCGGCAGGCCGGTCTGGGAGTACCCACGCTCATGCGAATTCTGATTCTTTCTGATATCCATGCTAATCCCTGGGCGCTTGCCGCCGTGGAACGCGATGCCGGGCAGGTGGATTACATCATTTGTGCCGGTGACACGGTCAGCTACGGCCCCGCGCCTCACGATACGGTGCAATGGATCCGCGAACACCAGGCCATTGCCGTGCGGGGTAATCATGACCACGCCGTTGCCTTTCGTGCCGATCCGAGAGCCAATCCAGCCAAGCAGTCTTTGGCTTTGGCCATGCGGGACTGGACGCGCGAGCAGCTTGAAACGGAGGACTTGAATTGGCTGACCCGTCTGCCGGTTAGTCTGCATTGGGAAATAGAGGGTATTCGTTTTGCCGTTACTCACGCGACACCGTTAGAGCCGCTCTATGACTATCGACTGACTCCATTATTGAGAGACGCGATGTTGGACAAAATCATCGGCCATATCCAGGCCGACGTGCTCGTGGTCGGACACACCCATCTACCCATGATTCGGTCTTATGATCATATGCTGGTTGTGAATCCGGGTTCGGTGGGTCAGCCGCTGGACAATGATCCCAGGGCCGCCTATGCGATTTGGCAAGATGGGCAAATTACTCTCCACCGTGCGAATTACGAACAATCGCAAGCCATCCAATCGCTTCAGAAACTGCCGATTGATCGTTTAATCGTGGACGATCTGATCCATATTTTACAGGAGGCTAAAACCGATTGACATGGTCCGGTTTTTCTGCCCAGGGTGTTGGTGCGACTTTAGCAAGGACATCAGTCCGTGTCCCCACTGCGGTCTCGACATTCGGGCCTTCTGGAGCGGCAAAGACTGGATCGAAAAACTGATTCTGGCTCTGGAGCACCCGGAACCGCGTACGCCGATCCAGGGGCCGGCCTGGTTGCTGGGCGAGATAGGCGATACGCGAGCCGTACCGCCGCTGATCGACCTGTTCAATAGGACGAAAGATATATATATTGCCCAAGCGGCGGCCCAAGCGCTCACCCAGATGGACGATCCGGCCGCCCAACGTTTTCTGCGTACGCTCACGGAACACCCCGCAAGGATGATTCGGGAGGTTATTTCATTAACGACGATGGCGGAAACAAGGGACGTTTCCACATCGCAAGGTTCCATAGAAAACAAGGAGCAGTAATCCATGAACCGCAAGATTAAAAGCATCAAGGCGCTGGAGATTTTGGATTCACGAGGTAATCCAACACTTCGGGTGTTCGTGACCCTCGACGACGGCGTGGCCGTGTCGGCTTCCGTACCCTCCGGGGCATCAACCGGAGAAAACGAGGCCGTTGAATTGCGTGACGGCGATAAAAAACGCTATGGCGGCAAGGGGGTGCTCAAGGCCGTGGCCAATGTCAATAATAGCATTGCCCCTAAACTCATCGGCATGGACCCCGCTTGCCAGGCCCAGATTGACCGTTTGATGATCGATCTGGACGGAACGCCCAACAAAGGCAAGCTGGGGGCCAACGCCATTCTCGGTGTATCCATGGCCGTGGCCCGTGCGGCCGCAACCGCGGCAAATCTGCCGCTCTATGCTTATCTGGGCGGAACCGGAGCGTTCCGACTGCCGGTGCCGATGATGAACATTTTGAACGGCGGTAAACATGCGGACAACAGCGTGGACTTCCAGGAGTTCATGTGCATGCCGATCGGGGCCCCGACCTTCGCCGAGGCCCTTCGCTACGGGGCCGAGACCTTCCACGCCCTCAAGTCGATCCTGCACAAGAAAGGTTATGCCACAAGCGTCGGCGACGAGGGCGGATTTGCCCCCAACCTCAAGAGCAACGACGAGGCCTGCGAGGTGATCGTGGCGGCCATCGAAGCGGCCGGCTACAAGCCCGGTAAGGACGTGGCCATCGCCCTCGACCCGGCGGCCAGCTCCTTCTTTGAGGACGGGGCCTACCAACTCACCAAATCCGGTCAGGGCAAGAAGAGCAGCGCGGAAATGACTGCATTGTACAAGGCCTGGGTGGAAAAATACCCGATCGTCTCCATTGAGGACGGCCTCGCGGAAAATGATTGGGCCGGCTTCAAGGAGCACACGACCGTGCTGGGCTCACGTATTCAGATCGTGGGGGATGACCTGTACGTCACCAACACGCGCTTTATCGAGCGAGGCATCAAGGAACAGTCCACGAATGCCGTGCTTATCAAGCTTAATCAGATCGGAACCGTAACGGAGACCATCGAGGCCATCGACCTGTGCCGCAAGGCCGGTTGGGGCTTCGTCGTTTCCCACCGTTCCGGCGAGACCGAAGATGCCTTCATGGCTGACTTCGCCGTGGCGATGGGCGGCGGCCAGATCAAGACGGGCTCGGCCTGTCGCAGCGAGCGAATCTGCAAGTACAACCGTCTGTTGGAGATCGAGGCGGAGCTGGGTAAGGCGGCTGTCTTCGGAAATCCGTTCGCCGACAAGCGTTAATACCCCAAGAGAGGTCTTGTGCGAAGTGCCTGAATCGACTCACGCGACCGATAGTCGATCCGGATCCCGATGGCTTACACCGACGGTCTTCGGTATCGGCATGGCGTCGCTCTTCAGCGACATGAGCCATGAGACCGTGACGGCCATACTTCCGGCTTACCTGGCATCGATGGGAGCCGCGGCCGGCGCATTGGGCACGATCGAGGGCTTCGCCGATGGCTTTTCGAGCATCGCAAAGCTTTACGGCGGCTGGCTGGCGGATCGGTTTCGCCGCCGTAAGGTCCTTTGCGCCGGCGGATACGGTTTCATGGCCTTCTCGCCGGTGGTCATTGCCTTGGCCGCAAACTGGTTCATCGTGCTGGGTGGCCGCGTGTTGGCGTGGGTGTCGCGTGGCCTGCGTACGCCGGCGAGGAAGGCGCTGCTCGCCGATGCGGTCACGCCGACCACCTATGGCCGAGCCTTCGGGTTCGAGCGAGCCATGGATACAACCGGCGCCATCGTGGCGCCGGTCGCCGTGTTGCTTTTGTTACGGGTCGGTCTGACTCACCGCAGACTGATCCTGCTTTCAACCATCCCCGCAGTTCTGGCCGTCTTTGCCATCGCGTTTTTTGTCCGCGAGCGCACGGATCGTACGCCGCTCAAAACCCCTTTCCTTCGGAGCTTCGGCGGTTTTAGTTCACGGTTCAAGGAGTTTCTCGGAGCCGTCGGTCTATTCGGTCTCGGCGATTTCGCGGATACTTTCTACATCCTCTACGCGGTAACCGTACTTTCACCTGCCATCGGTCCGGCACGGGCCGCAACACTGTCGGTTGCGGGCTACACGCTCCACAACGTGCTCTACGCCTCGTGGTCGTACCTCGGCGGTTGGTTGGCGGACCGTACAAATAAGCGGTTACTCCTGGTGGCCGGTTATATGGCCGCGGCACTCGCGGCCGTTTGCATGGTGGCCGGCGTCCGGAGTTATGTGGGCCTGGCGATCATGTTCGCCCTCGGCGGTACCGGCGTTGGGTTGTATGAAGCCGTTGAGGATGCCGTCGCGGCGGAACTTCTGCCTTCCCGTATCAGGGGGAGCGGCTTCGGAGCACTCGCGGTTGTAACCGGTATTGGCGATTGGGTGAGCAGCGTTGTTGTGGGCTGGTTATGGACAGGGTTTGGTATCGAGGTCGGCGTAATATACGCGCTGGTCCTGATGATCGCGGGAGCAGGCTTCATGCTGTATCTGGCAGGAGGACGAGTTGAGCAAGTCAACCACTGATAGGAAAACACGGAGCTTGGTATCATCCGGTCTGGGCACAATCGTCATGCTGATGCTGACCGACGGCTGAAGCCGAATACGCGGCCTTTAATACCCGGCTCAAGTTACTGGAAGCCGGCACCCGTCCCGAGGAAATCGCGGAAGCCGAGGCCAAACTGGCCGCGGCCCGGGCGGACCTCGCGGCGGCGGAACTAGCCGTTCAACTTCACCGTCTGACGAGTCCCCTGAACGGGGTAGTCACGGAGCTATCCGTTCGGCAAGGTATGTTCATCGAACCGCTGACCAAGGTCGGCATGCTTGCCGGTCTCACCACTTTATTTGCCCGTGTCCAGATACCCGCGGCGCATCTTGCCAGCGTTCGTGTCGAGGCCCCCGTCGATGTTCGCGTTATTGCTTTGCCCGGCCTCGTTTTCAAGGGTACCGTCAGCCGCCTGGGCAAGCGGGCCGATTTGCAGACCGGTAACGTGGAGGCTTTCGCCTCTTTTCCCAGCAATACAGGTGACTTGCGGCCGGGGCTGAAGCGGCGGCGTTGCCCCTCTCGAATGACAATGGCCCGACCTAAGAAAGCAATTCCCGCAGGGGCGGGATCGGGCGATCCCAAAAGATTCGACAATTTCTCCCGGCCAATCACGGCCTGCCGGGCGGCCATTTCCCTTGTTTTAGGCGGCCTTGATTTACGTCGTAATATCCGGTCACCGGGGGCGGCGGTGATTTTCGCCCTGGCCGACATGCTGGATAGCGGTAGCCAGCCGTTTATCCAACAGGTTTATCTGTCCAGCGCGGCGACCGGGCTCATGATGGAATCCCGTTCACATACGAATAATCCAGCCTTGCCCACGGTCCGGATCATCGGCGTGCGGACGCTGGACGAACTGTTACAACTTGTCTGGCCGGGTCTTATTCAGGCAAATCATGCCGGCCGGTTGGATTGAACCTTGGGAGGCCGCCATGAAAAATCTTGTGCTACCGACCATTGTCCTCAGTCATATATTTTGTGAGTGGAAATGCCCGGCCTGCAACCGGTCTGGGCAGTTGATTCAGGTCCAATACCCCCAGAACCGGCAGGAAGGGGTTTCCGTTGAATTGACCTATCCGGTCCGCTGCGCGTGCGGCAGATTAGATTCCTTCACCATTCGCCTGCCCTATCTGGTACGGGGATACATGTTGATCTAATTTGCCCTGTTGGAGAATTATAATCGACATCGCAACCAATCCGTGGCGATGCTGCCGGCCCGATCCAAGCTTGTTCTGAACATAATGAGCGAGTTCGATCAGGCGATTGTCCATTATGTCACCCAGCCTATGTGCTCAACACCGATTGCCCGTGAGGAACCCGACTTGATCGCCCAGTCTCCGATCAAGCCTGCCGAGGTGGAGCGGTTTAATTTCAGTTTTACTGAGGAGCAGTGGCGAGACTTCATGCGCCGCCTTGGATTTGAAGATGATAATTCACCACCAGCATAGCCCCTGCCAGAATAATCAATCGTGCAACCCGGCATCGCGTCTATCGGTCTACTGTTCATTCGACCGCGATGGCCAGAATGGATACGTCGTCCTTGAGGTGATCTTCTCCGCGCCAGGCAATGACTTTTTGGACCAGCGATTCCACGGCATCGTTCAGGCCGAGGGCCCGGCTATCGGCGATGGCCATGAGTAACCGGTCATCACCAAACTGCTCCTCCCGGTCGTTGAACTCTTCGGTCAGTCCATCGGAATGCAGGAACAGGCGATCACCAGGCTGTAATTCGATCACCGATTCCTCATACTCGGCTTCATCGACCATACCGATGGGGAGCCCGTAAATTTCAAGACGGCGGGGTGGCCCTCCTTGGGAGGCCAGAATCGGACCAGGATGCCCGGCCACCGTGAAACGGAGTTGCCGGGTGTGCACGTCCAGAAGACCGTAAATCATCGTGAAGTAGTGGTTCCCGTTCGACTCCATCGGGTACAGGGCGTTCAGCCTGGTGGCCACCTGGGCCGGAGCTACGGCCTGCGGGTTGGACCCCGGCCCGGCTACGAGGGAGGCGGCGTCCCCCGCACGCGGATTGAGGCTTCGGGTGGCGGTCACCGAAAGCAACGCCGCCGGCACACCGTGTCCACTCACATCCAGCAGGTAAACGGCCATCAGGTCATCATTGATCCGGACAATGTTGAGGGCATCGCCGGCCAATTCATCACAAGGTTTATACGACCAGGCGAAGCTTAACCCTGGGATCTCCGGCAGGTTGTCCGGCAAGAGCGTCTGTTGCACCCGGGCGGCGGCGTCAAGGTCGCGCTTCATGCGTTCGTTCGCCCGGGCGAGATCCTGATTCTGCCGGTCGATCTTCGCGAAGGCTTCCTGTAGCTGTTGTGTCATGCTGTTGAACGCTTTGGAGAAGTCGCCCATGAAATCGACGTGCTGGGTCAGGTCGCCGCCCGCGATCTGCTGAGTCTTCCAAGTCAGGTGACGAAGATTCGCGTGGAGATTCTTAAACGACTGAAGGATATGCATCTTGCCCGCGGGCACGTCGAAGTCGAGCTCTCCTCTGGACAGGGTGGACATGGCGTCGGCGAGCGCTTGGTATTCGGTGGCGAATCGGTTGGCGTACTCCGCGACCTGTCGGATCTCGTTGTTCGGATAGCCCTTCGGCAAAACCACCGGCCGAGGGATCTCTCCCTTCAGCACGCGGTGGAATAGTTCCGTAATCCGGTCAATGTCCTCTTCCCTTGCTTCTAACATGTGCGGCCTCTAAGCGATCGTCTTGACCTCGAAACGGCATACCCGGTCACCGGAGCACCAGCAGTCCACTTCCTTCACCGAGAACCTCTTGCCGGTGTGGGCCCCAAGCAATCCGCTGATGAATCCCTCGTCGTACGTGCAGATCTGCTCGTCGCAGGCGGGTAAGCCGGAACAGTCGAGATCCTCGGCCACGGTCAGGGTGAAGGTAAGGTTCTCCACATCCC
>CAYNYK010000118.1:0-14110 GCA_964401335.1 uncultured Planctomycetales bacterium | reverse complement strand
TCATCGAAAATCCCACCCTTGACAAGGACACTCTCATGGAAGCGCAAGCAAGGGTTCATTTTACCAGCCCGAAGCGCTAGCAAGGGTTCTTTTTGCCAGCCCGCAGCAATTTACCTCGCCTGCCTCGCCTTGGCGGGCCTGCCTCGCCTTGGCGGGCCTGCCTCGCCTCGGCGGGCCTGCCTCGCCTCGGCGGGCCAGCGAGGGACGAGGGCAAGTCATGCTTTGCTATGATGAAGGCATTCGACAAGGCAAGGGGGAGAGGGGGAGAAGGAGGGATGGAGAGACGGAGAGACGGAGAGAAAGAGGGGCAGAGAGATTAGGCAGGGAATTCCTACTAGCCCGATGCAGTTTACCCGCCTGTGGCGGGCGAGCGCGGGTTCGTTCTTACCAGCCCGACGCGCAAGCAAGGGAACTCCCACCAACCCGACGGAGTTTACCTGCCTACGGCAGACCTATGGCGGGCGAGCGTGGACTCAATCGTCGAACCATTCATCTTTCGGATCAAAGGCCGGGACGGGCACGTTAATGATGCGCATACGGCCGATGGCACGATGACGACAGCCGGGCTTGATCAGAATACTCGTCAGCGGCCGTATCGGTACTCTTTCGCCGTCGAGTTCCATGTACCCTTCGCCATCCAGGATAAGATAGATTTCCGTCAGCTTCTTGTGGTAATGCGGACGGTCGGCCTCGCTAATGTCCACCAGGTGTATGCTGGCTATCGGATTATCCGGGCCGACAAACGCGCGGCGGCTGCTCCCACACGGGCAGGATACGGGGTCAATCTCGTCAAGCTGGGCGATGAGGTAGTTCATGTTGCGGCTCTATCCGATGAGTGGTTCATGGATCAGTCCATTGTAACGGGCAAACAGCCCGCCCTACATACCTTGGGCTTGAGCTATGTTACCCCGTTGGGGTATGCGGATGTTGAAGGATGAAGGCAGAAGATTCCCGGCGGGCAAATGGCTTGCCCCGCGCAACTTAACACATGCCCAATATAGGAGTTAGGGCAACCGACCCTGTTTTCGCGGTTTTCCGTATAAAACGATGGAGGAATTTCTCCGCACCCCCATATCGTATCCGTGGGTATAATCCGATATCCCAGAGGTACGAAGCTTCCAGTAATCAAAGGAGCATACTGATGAAACTACGTTATTTTTATAAGTTCGCGATGATTGCGGCATGCGGCGGAGTCGTTTTCACGACCACCACAAGCTGTTCCGACCAGGCCATGAACGCGTTCATAACGAGCATGACCCCCGTGTTGACCGCGGCGCTGACCCAAGCGCTCACCCCCACTTGCGCGGACGGGACCACCACAACCGACTCTGTCCCGGTCTCCTCCAACAATATCTTTTCATCCGTTTCCGACGATATCCAGCAGGCTAATGGATTGTAGGTATTCGGGGCGGACTTCGCAGAGGAACAGGCGGACGAAGCATAAGAGCCCGCCCAATGTCTACGTCCCTCCGTCTCCCTGTCTCCCCCTCGCCTCATCACCCCCTCGTTCCTTCATCCCTTACAGGATTATCCCTCGCTTGCCCGCCACAACCGGTAAACTGCATCGGGCTAGTAGGAATTCCCTGCCTAATCTCTCTGTCCCTCTTTCTCTCCGTCGCTCCGTCCCTCCCTCTCTCCCTGCCCCCATTGCCACCGAACCGATTGATGCGATAATCGACGGGATGAGCAGGATCGCACCGGGTAAGGCCGCCAGGCACGAGGTGACGTTATTCCCGCCGCCGGATTCGGTGATCGGGCAGCGCTACCGCTACGTTACCCAGCGGCCGTGGCCCAGCCTCCTGTTCGTCCTGCCGATGATGATCATTTTCGAGGCAGGCAGTTATCTGTGCGGTGGCGGCCGCGACCCGTCCGTCCGTCTGGTAGCCATCTTCCTGATCGACAAGATGACCGAGTTCTTCGGGGCAAGCGGATTTTTCTTCCCCGCCCTGGCGACCGTCGCCATCCTTTTGGCCATCCATATCGTGGGTAAGCACCCCTGGCGGTTCGATCTGTATGTTTTGCCCGCCATGCTCGGCGAGAGCCTTATCTGGGCTTTCCCACTGCTGGTCTTTCAGCGGGTGATGCAGCAGATCTTGCCGCAAGGCATGCTGGCGGCCGGCTACACCGCCCACGATGCCTGGCGCTACAATGTCATCTGGAGTTTCGGCGCGGGCCTGTACGAAGAGCTGGTCTTTCGCCTGATCTGTATCACCTTTCTGGTGATCCTGCTGATCGACGTATTGAAACTGCCGCGCAAGCCGTCGGCCGTGTTCATCATGCTGGTCTCAGCCCTGCTGTTCGCCGCCCAGCATCATCCGCCGCTCGGGTCTGAACCGTTCCGAACGGTTGACTTTCTGTTCCGGACGAGTGCCGGTGTGTATCTGGCCGCGCTATATATCTTTCGCGGGTTCGGGATCGCCGCCGGCTGCCACTCGTTTTACAATGTGATGGTGGTGACTATCAAGGCCGTGGGAGGATTTTGAGAGAGCATCGTGCGGACAGGTGAAGCGGAGCTGCATGTGGTCAGGAACACAGGCAGGGAGGAAATCGAGGGAAATCCCCCGCAAGAGCCAATGTTTCGATCGCGCGACGGGATCGGGAGGTTCTTGTGGCGATGAGACTGTATGACTTCGTTAGCGTTGAGTTCGCATGGGTCAGTTGCGCGCGTTCGCCCCTCGCTGGCGCTTCGGGCTGGTAGATCGGTAGGAGTATGGAATGACCGGGATACGGATCACCGGATTGGTTCGGCAGGTTAATGACCTGCGGCGGGCGTTGAGCGAGCCGATGACCGCCGCTCAGCGGGATGCGCTGCGTCTTCGGATCGATCAGGTCGTCGCACAAACCGAGGCCATCCTTCGTCAGCACTCCATGACCGAGCGACATCTGCCCGGCCCGTCGCGTCGGGCTTACCAATTCCTCAAGCAGGCCGACCTGTCTACAGTCACCATCGTCAACGCCGGACCGGCCGTCTCCTCGCCCATCAAGCCGGAATCGGTATCCTTTCGGGGGCTGAGCGCATTTCTCGACGCGCTGCTCGACGACCTTTCGCTCAGCATCGCCGCCGGCCGCTTCAACCCGTCAGCCACCGCCCAGGTCATTCGCCGCACCGCCGACCGGCTCAACCACGCAATGGAGCGAGAGAACCTGCTGGCCGAGGAACTTCTGCCGGCCACGCGGCAGCGCTTCGGGTGGTTCCGCTACTTCGCCGAGGCGGAACCATTCGCCGCCTTAGTCGAGGCCGTACGCCAAAGTCTGCGTATCTTCGGACAGATGATCGACCAACGGATCGCCTGGGTGACCCCCCTGTTGATCCATTACAAACCGTCGAGTTACCTCTATTCATGGCGGGTGACACCGCGAGGCACGCGGATCGTGCTGGCCAGCCCGATGATCGCCTTTGACGCCGCCCTGCTCGAACGGCTCGGTCGCCAGATGCTGGGGGACAAAAGACACCGCTCGGCCATCAACGCCGCCCTGCTCGCCGACGATTATCAACGCGTCGCCCGCGAATTGGAGGCCGCCGCCGGCGCGGTGGAGCGCACGCGCGGAATGGTCCACGATCTGGCCAAAGTGTTCGACCGAGTCAATACGGAGTACTTCGACGGGAAAATGCCGCGCCCGCGGCTGACCTGGAACCGCAACCCCAACCGCTTCAAATACGGCCATTACGATTTCGAGCGCGATACCGTCTGCATCAGCAGCACGCTTGACCGGCCGGGTGTACCCGGCTATGTCGTCGAGGCGGTGATGCACCATGAACTGCTGCATAAGAAGATCGGCTGCCAGTGGCGGGAGGGAAAACGAAGGATGCATACCGCCCTGTTCCGCATGCAGGAGCGAACCTTCAAGCACCACCATGAGGCGGAAACATTTCTGAAAAAGCTCAGCCAGGAAGGCAGTTGACCCTCTCTCTCCGGCTCACCGATGATTCAGGCATCGAGCAGGTTTCGGATACTCCGCATCTGGTCGGCCGCATGGCGATCGCCTTTACGTTCGGCGGCGGCCACGCCCTCGGTCAGCATGGTCTTGGCCTCTTCCTTGCGACCGAGAGTGACCAGGGCTTGGCCGGCCTGCAGATATGCGGGTACGTGATCCGGGTCCAGATTCCGTACGCAGGCGAACTGAGTCAGCGCCTTTTCCAGTTGACCGGCCTTGAGATATTCCATGGCCAGGGCAAAATTGAGAAAGACATCGTCCGGCTCATCTTGCAGCATCTTGCGTACGGATTCCAGACGGGACATGGGTATTATCCATTAAATCTTTGTCTTCCGGAATGTATTGTAGCGGTGCTGATGCTATTGAACACCCCCCGCAAACATTCCCATCTTGGCAGGCGGGTTTTGATTGCTACACTACCGAGCATGGACACAAACGCCACCAGGAAAAAGGCGCTGTTCCGGTCGCTGATCGGAGGATGCGTGGTCGGACTCCCCCTCGGTTGGCTGCTGGCCTACCTGGCTTTTCTTCCGGTTTTCCTGGGTTTGTTTTTCTTCATGCTGCTGGGCCTGATCCCTGGGGCGTTGATGTACCGCCTGGGTTTGCCGGCCGCGCCGGTACATCGCGGCCTGCTTTGGCTTTTCGGGCTGGGCGTCAGCCTGCTGATCGGCGGCACGGGTTTATTCAAGGAATATCGCGATCTGGAACTCAACGTGGCCCAGACCATCCAAGACAAGTACCGGCGGGGCCTGCCGGCGGACCAACGCCGCCAAATCCGCTCGAGGGTCCACGAATTTGTGGGCACCTTCCTGAAAAAGGATTACCCACCCGGTGGTTTTCCGGGTTATCTGCGCTGGGCGGCCACGGACGGCAAACTGGAATGTTCCATAAATCTTGATAGGCCGGTCAGTTTCACCTATCGACTCGCCCAGCGCAAGGGTATCTGGCTGACCCGGGTAATCCTTTCCTTTATCTTGCTGGCCGGGGCGGTTTTATCACAAGTTTTAGGCTTGGCCAAAAGACGTGAGCCGAAGAAAATTGAGGGAGCCGGTTCTCCGTCGCCACCACCGGGAGCATCCTGAGATACCGATTGCCCCAACCGATCAGGTGATTTATAATCAGCCCGTCCAGGCTTTGGCCGGTCAAAACATAAAGGACATGAGTCGTTTTTTATGGAAGCTGAGCAAAACAGGCAAATAGTAACGTACTCTCAAACCGGACCGTTATCCCGTTTCCGGCTCGCGGGGAGTCTTTCAGGACATCCCGTGCGGCGTCGCTGTCGGCCTGGTATTTTCTTGCTTGCCGGTATGCTGTTGACAACCTTGCAGGCCGTGGCGGCGACACCCGTACCGCCAAGCGACCACGCGGAGCAGATGACTTTTGACCCGAAGACGCGCCAGTGGATCGTTACCCCCCCACCGGCACCCGGTACGGAGGATGGCGACCTGGACATCGCCCGCCAATGGCTGGCCCGCAGCGAATATAAAACGGTCGTCAAAATCATAAGCGATTGGGTGAAGAGCTATCCGGAATCGTCGCGTTACGCCGAGGCCGTATATCTCCGGGCGACGGCGAACCTGGAAAAAGGGGATTACTACGAGGCGCACAAGGGCTATCAGGAGCTGTTGAATTCCTATCCCGGTTCGCCTTACGCGGAGCGGGCGTTGGCCGGTGAATTTCGCATTGCCGAGCAGTATCTGGCCGGCAAACGGCGCAAGGCATGGGGCGGGCTGATCTGGATTCGCGACCGGGACGGAGGCATCGAAATCCTCAACGACATGATCACTCATTATTCGGATACGCAATATGCTCCGCTGGGGCAACTGACCAAGGCGGATTATTATTATGACCGGGGCGAGTTCGAGCTGGCCGAGGATGAATACGCGATCTACGCCCGTGATTATCCGCGCAGCCGCTATCACTCCAAGGCCCTGTATCGAGCGGCCTGGGCGGCCCTGGCCAGCTTTCGCGGCATCAAGTTTGACGAGGCCGCGCTGATCGAGGCCAAGGAGCGGTTCAACCAATTCATGGAACAGTATCCGGAGATGGCCCGGCAGCAGAACGTGCCGGTGCTCCTCGAACAGATCGAATCGACCCGGGCAGACAAATGCCTGGACATCGCGAAATTTTATGAAAAGACCGACAAGATCGGGGCGGCGCGTTATTATTATCGTAAGACGGCGCGCGTCTGGCCGGGCACCCCCGCGGCAGCCGAGGCCGCCGAGCGTCTGGCTAAACTGGGTGAGCCGGTGGAAGTCGCCGACGCCACCCGCTGACAACCCCGCCGAACCGACGGCGGCGAATGGATGACGGATATGGGCAAGCATGGGCGAATAAGTGAGTGGCCCCCTCGAAGGCGGTGGGTGAGCCTTGGACGCTGGGCGTTGACCTTCGCTCTGGGGGCGGTCCTCGGTTGCGGATATTCCTCGGAATCGTTGTACCCCTCCAACGTACGTACCGTTTATGTGGACATGGCTCAGTCCAAGGAGTTCCGTCGGGGCATCGAGTTTCAATTGACCGAGGCCCTGCGAAAAGAAATCGATCGGATGACCCCCTACCGCAATGCCCCGCGCGAAAAAGCCGACACCCTCTTTACCGCGGAAGTCCTGGAATGGCGGGAATCGACGCTGGGACGGAGCTGGACCGACAAGCCGCGACAGACGGCGGCCACACTGGCGATCCGCTACCGGTGGCAGGACATGCGGACCGGTAAGATCCTTGCCGAGCATCCGCGCTTCATCACCACGGTGGAATACGTTCGGCCGGCCGGCGAAACAACTTATGACGCGGTCGATGACGCCACTACCAAAATGGCGCGCAAAATCGTGGAAAGTCTGGCACGAGACTGGTGACCTGCGCAAAATGCCTTAGGGGTACGAAAAACCGCCGATTGACGGCGAAAGGGATATACGAATTCGCGGGGATGCGGCGCCGCCTGGATATGGAAAAGAAGCGAGCTTCACTGCCTCAGCGTATGCAGCGTATGCAGGGAGAATAAATGTCCGATCAACAGCCCAATCAGGAACAACGGCCGGGCGCGAATCGTCCCTCGGGTCCGCCCATGCGTTTGTCCCGCGGTGTTTTCACCTGGGTGGTTTTCATCATCTTTGCCGTAATGCTGGTGATGATGATCTTCAAGAACAGCCAGCCGACCAGCAAGCTCTCGATCGACGAGTTTCTCAAGCAGGTCCAAGACGGCAATATCAAGACCATGGTCGTACGGGCCACGAGCGGCAAGATCAACGGCGAACTCAAAGAGGTCAAGGGCAAGGAGCAAAACACAAACTTCGAGGTCGAGCTTCCCCGGGAATGGATCGGGGCGGAATGGTTTTACGCCGCCATCCAGAAAAGCGGGGCGGAGATCAAAGCGAACAATGACGGCGGCTACCTGATCCCCCTGTTATTCCAGATTGTTCCCTGGCTCTTGATTTTCGGCGTGGTCTGGTTCTTCCTGTTTCGCCAGTTTCGCGGAGCGGGCGGGGGGCCGGGCGGCATGCTGGGCAGTTTCGGCCGGTCCCGGCACAGAGTCAGTTCCAAGGACCATCTGCGGATCACCTTTAATGATGTGGCCGGGATCGAGGAGGCCAAGGAAGACGTGGCCGAGCTGATCGAGTTCCTCAAGAACCCCAAACGCTTTCAGCGACTGGGCGCGCGAATTCCTCGCGGCGTGCTGCTGGTCGGCGATCCGGGCTGCGGCAAGACCCTTTTGGCCAAGGCCATCGCCGGGGAGGCCGATGTACCGTTCTTCAGCATCTCCGGCAGCGACTTCGTGGAAATGTTCGTCGGGGTGGGCGCCTCCCGCGTGCGCGACCTGTTCAAGCAGGCCAAGGACAATTCGCCGTGCATTATTTTCCTCGACGAAATCGACGCGGTGGGCCGCCGGCGCGGGGCGGGTTTTTCCAGCGGCGGGCATGATGAACGCGAGCAAACCCTCAACGCCATCCTCGTGGAGATGGACGGTTTCGATACCTCGGACCAGGTGATCGTGATCGCGGCCACCAACCGGGCGGATGTGCTTGATCCGGCTTTGGTACGGCCGGGGCGGTTCGATCGCCAGGTTTACGTACCCCTGCCCGACGTCAAGGGGCGGTTTGAAATCCTCAAGGTCCATGCCCGCAAGATCAAACTCGGTGGCGATGTTGATCTCCAGCGTCTGGCCCGGGGCACGCCGATGTTCAGCGGTGCGGACTTGGAGGCGATCATCAACGAAGCCGCTTTGCTGGCCACCATGGCCAACAAAGACGCCGTGGAAATGGCCGACCTGGAAGAAGCCCGCGACAAGGTCCGCTGGGGTCGGGCGAAAAAGAGCCGGGTGGTCGATGAAAAGGAGCGGATCGCGACGGCCTACCACGAGGCCGGCCACGCCCTCGTGCAATGCCTGTTGCCTGACACCGACCCGCTGCACAAGGTGTGCATTATCCCTCGCGGGCCTTACGGGGGCGCTTCGTTTTCGCTGCCGGAGAAAGATCGCACCAATTACACCGAAAAATGGATCCGGGCCAACCTGCGAATCCTCTGCGCGGGGCGGCTGGCCGAGGAAATGTTCTGCGGCGACGTGAATACCGGGGCCTCCGCCGACATCCGCCAGGCCACGGAAATGGCCCGACGCATGGTTACCGAATGGGGCATGAGCGACCGGCTGGGTTTCATTTATTACGGTGAAGACCCGGCACGGAAAAACATGTGGATCGATCTGCCCGGCGGCCGGGAATACAGCCCGCAAACCGCCCAGATCATCGATGAGGAAATCCAGCGGCTGATCAATGAAGCTTATGAAGATACCCGGCGTATGCTTGAGGAAAACCGGGACAAGCTTGAAACCATCGCTCAGGCTTTGCTTAAATATGAGACGCTGGAAGGGACGGAGGTCGAGGCCCTAATTCGCGGAGAAAACCTGACCCGTCCGACCATCAGCGACTTATTGGACAAGGACGATGCCGGAGCTAAACCTGTCGCGCAGGCCAAGCCGGTGGAAGTCCTTAACCGGGAACCGGAAATAGGGGCCGGCCCCCTGCCCCAGCCCGGCTAGGCGTCGAACAACAATACGAATCCTTGTGAATGATGCTTACCCACCCACCCGAAAAATCCGATAGGCGATTGTTACAACTCAAGTAAGCGGTTGTCCGTGGTTTGTCGGGCCATAAGGTTGGACCGATAAAACAAACCGTGACCGTGGTACAATGGGTAGGGTCGTCATCATGAGTCCAAGTATGCTTGAAGAGGTCGTTGCTCCTCGAAACCAGTCAAAGAGTGGAAGAAAAGCCATGTGCCCTCGAAAAATTAAACGGATCGGCATATTGACCGGCGGCGGAGATTGTCCGGGACTCAACGCGGTGATCCGGGCGGTGACCAAGACGGCCATCTTCGAGCACAATCTCGAGGTCCTGGGCATCGAGGACGGCTACTTGGGCCTGATCCGCAATCAGATGCACCCGCTGTCCTCCGATGACGTGTCCAATATCCTGACCCGCGGTGGTACGATCCTGGGCACGAGTAACAAAGCCAACCCGGCCCACTTCGCGGTGGGCGTCGATGCCGAAGGCAAGCCGATCTTCAAGGACGTGACCGACCGGGTCGTTGAACACATACAATCACGCGGGCTGGACGCGCTTATCTGCATCGGCGGCGACGGGACCATGACCGGGGCGGCCCGGCTGGCGGAACATGGTATCCACTGTGTCGGCGTGCCCAAAACAATCGATAACGATCTGATGCATTCGGAATTGACCTTCGGTTTTCAGACGGCGGTGGACACGGCCACCGAGGCCCTCGACCGCATCCATACCACCGCTTCGAGCCATCACCGCGTCATGATTGTCGAACTCATGGGCCGCAACGCCGGCTGGCTGACCCTGCACAGCGGGCTGGCCAGCGGTGCCGACGTGATCCTCATTCCGGAAATTCCTTACGATCTGGAACTCGTCTGTGACTATTGCGAGCGACGCGGGCGGCACGGCAAGAGCTTTACCATCATCGCCGTTTCCGAGGGAGCCCGCCCCAAGGACGGCCAGCAGGTAGTCAACAGCGTCATCGCCGACAGCCCCGATCCCATTCGCCTTGGCGGAATCAGTCGGGTTCTCCGCCAGCAGATCGAGGAAAGAACAGGCCTGGAATGTCGGGAAACAATCCTTGGCCACGTACAGCGGGGCGGCACGCCCGTGGCCGCCGATCGTATTCTGGGCACCCTGTTCGGCTACAAGGCTTTGGAACTGGTTCTGGCCGAGCAATTCAACCAACTCGTCGTCATGCAAAACAGTCGGATCACCAGCGTTCCGCTCGATACCGTGGCCGGCCAGCAACGCCTGGTACCCCCGGACCACCCGCTCATCGCCGCCGCCCGAGCGGTCGGTACCTGTTTCGGCGACCGGGAAATTGACTGGTAAGCGAGAAAGCAAGTAAGCGAGTTAGCGAGTAAGCAAGTTAGCGAGTTAGCAAGGCGAGGCCGGCGACAGACTGTTAGGCTCGCCACGACGGAATCGCTGACTACTGACTACTGATTACTGATTACTGATTGCTGATTGCTGATTGCTGATTGCTGATTGCTTTTTTGCTTCCTCGCTAACTTACTGTCCATTCTGTACGCTGTCTCGTACTTTTCCCCCTACTCACACGCCGCCGTCTTGTACAAATTGCTCTTCACATAACTCAAATCTCGAACGTCGATCACTCCGTCAGGATGCACGTCGCAACGGAAATTTTCGGCCGTCACCGGCTGGAACAACTCGGCCTTGATCGCCGACAGATCGGCAGTGTCCACCGGCCCGCTGCCGTTCACCTTGCCCAGCAGCACCCGCACATGCACATCCACATCGCCGGTAAGCGGCCTGGCCGTGGCGCTGGCCAAGCCGTCGAGCGCCAGACTCAAACAGGCGTTCTGCGTAACTCCGGAAAGCGTGACGGCCATTTCGCTCCCGTTGACGGATACGTTATCACAGGTTCCGCCGGACAAGACGATATTCGCGCAACTCGCGGCCGGTTCGATATCCTCGCTGAACGTCAGCACGATCATGGTCGGCCCGCCGTTGCGCGGCTCGATCGCGGCCTCGGGACGGTCCAAGGGCAGAGCGAGATCGAAAGCACCATACTTGCCATGCGTCTTCCGCGAAACGGCCGATAGCAGGGTGAAGGCCGGCCCCGCGTCGAGGTATTCATACGCTCCCATGTCCACGATAGCCACTCCGTCGCTGTCGCCGTCGGCGATCCGCTGCTCACCGAGCAGATCGGCCAGTAAATCGCCGGGGACCGCCGCATTGTCGCCGGTATCGATGCACGGCGAGCCGGCAGCCAAGCTATAAACCCCGGCGGCCAGGAGCGGGTCATCGTCGATGTTGCCCGTGCCGGCGATTATCATGGCGTCGTTCGGGTCCGCGTCCTGAACGCAACTGTAACTGACGGTCTGGGTACCGCCGTAGATTTGAGCGGATTGGCCGGTGCCGGTCGAGTCGCTGTTGCCCCAGAAGACGCAATTGGCCGCCGTCAGCTTACCGCTGGCGGCATTCTGGATACCGCCATAGGTGGTGGTGGCGGTGTTCTGGCTGACCGTGCAGTTGAGCAGGGTCGCGCTACTGCCGGCGGCGTTGGAGACGGCCGCTCCCTGCTTGGCCGTATTGCCGGCCAGCAGGCAGTTGATCAACGTCAGGTTGCCGTTGTAGCGGTTGTAGATGGCCCCGCCCTGGTTCAGGCCGGTGTTATTGAGGAATTTCGTGTGGGTGATTTTCGGGGAGGAGGTGTCCAGATAGAGTCCAGCGCCGTTCTGAGTCGCGGCGTTGGCGATAAAGATACAGTTGTTGAGGGTCGGGCTGCCACCGTAGACGTACAGGCCCCCGCCCTGGTTGAGCGGGGCGGCCGCTCCGTTGGCGTTGCCGCCGGTAACGGTGAAACCGTCGAGGATCGCATTGGCGGCGGTGCCGCTGCCGACGAGAACATGGTAACTGTTGTCGCTGTTACCGCCTTCGACGCCGATATCGCCGGAAAGGACGGTTACGTTGGCCGCCGGATCGCGCTGATCGAGTGCGGTTTCCGTACCGGCAAACCCGCCATACACGGCCACCCCGTTAATCAGAGTGAAACTCGCCGCCCGATCGCCAAGCGCGCGGTTCGCCCCCCGATCAGGCTTGTACGTCCCGGCCGCCACCCAGATTTCGGTGACCGTTCCCCCGGAAGCCTGGGCATAGTCCAAAGCGTCCTGTAGGCTGTTGTATGCGTTCTTCCAGCTTGTTCCGTTGTTGGCCCCTGTTGCATTGTGGTTCACATATCGCACGTAATCCAAATCGCAAACGTCACCTACACCGTCCCCGTCGCTGTCGGCTTGGTCCGGATTAAAAATGGTCGGGCAGTTATCGCAAACATCACCTATGCCATCGCCTTCTATGTCGGCCTGATCGGGATTCGGAACGGTCGTACAGTTGTCCTCGCCATTAATAATTCCGTCATCATCATAATCGTCATCCGGATCGTATTCGTATGCCCCCATATCCACGATCGGCGGCGTGCCGGTACCCGTGTCCGGGGTGTCCGGCTCGTCGATAAAGCGTGAAATGCCCAACAGGTCTGTCGTCACGTCTGTCGGAACAGCCGCGTTGTCTCCCACATCGATACAGGGTGAACCGATTAACAGGCGCAGGTCGTTGTTCTGATAATCCTTAAACAGCGGGTTCGTTGAGATATTGCCGTTTGTTCCGGTCGGATCTGTGATACCAGAATAGTTATAGGATGCGTTGCCAAATACGCAATTGAATCTGAATGTAGGACTCGCATTATAGACGTATATTCCAGGGGTATTAAACGCAATGATGGAGTTGACGATTGTCGGAGAGCCGTCCCGGAAATAGATGCCTCCACCTTGACCCATGATACCGGCAATATTATCCGTGATCGTATTATTGACAATCGCCAGTGAGGAGTTATAGCTGTAGATCCCGCCACCGGAGTCTGCAGAGTTTCCTGTGACTTGGTTGTTGACAATCGCTGGCGAGGAATCAGAGCAATAGATTCCGCCGCCGGACTGTGCAGAGTTTTCCGTGATTTGGTTGTTGACAATCGTTGGCGAGGAACCAGAGCAACAAATCCCACCGCCGGGACTTGCGGAATTCCCCGTGATTTGGTTGTTGGTAATCGCTGGGGAGGAGAGATAGCAATAAATCCCCCCGCCGTATCCATGAAGAATATTCCCCGTGATTGTATTATTGGCAATTGTCGGGGAGGATACATAGCAAAAGATTCCGCCGCCGGAGGATATACCGCTAACTTCGCTGTTGTTAGCGATGGTGTTATGGGTGATGACAGGTGATCCATACCAGCAGTAAATCCCTCCACCGTCAACGGATATGTTTTCCCCAATTATGTTATTAGTTATCATCGGAGATGAGTAATAACAATAAACCCCGCCACCGCGGTAGGCGTGGCCATTGTCAGTGATCGTGTTATTAGCTATCGTTGGGGAGGAAAAGGAACAATATATACCGCCCCCGAAGCCTTGCGTAGACGTAATACTATTCCCCTTGATGTTATTATGGGTTATTGTCGGTGCGGACTTCTCACAACTGATTCCGCTGCCATAGGTTGCGCTATTACCGATGATTGTGTTGTTGGCAATCGTCGGTGAGGAGTTATAGCAGTAGATCCCGCCGCCATACGAATAGCTGTCAGACAATGTCCCGCTGCCATTACGAATGGTAAAGCCGTCGATCGTACTGGTAGCAAATCCCGGAACCTGGGAGGTTACAACGGACCCCCCGGCTTGACCATCGAGAATGGTCGTGTTGGTCGTCCAATCGCGATTATTTCGGACGATTTCCGTTCCGGCAAAGCCGCCATAGATATGGGCATAGATTCGCAGTTCGATCCGCTCGGGATAATATCCAGCCTTTACCCAAACATCACCGCCTGATGCGGAGGCCGTGTTGATCGCCGCCTGAACCGTTCGCTTAGCCAGCAACCATGTTGAGCCGTCATTGGCATCGTCACCTTCTGGACTCACCCGGATAACTATCGCTGGCCCTTTCGGCCATACCGTACCATCGGATTCATCCGCCCCGATATCCGTATGGTTATTTTGAATCCTCGCTTGGCCATCCATGTCCGCCCAGTCTGCTTGAACGACAGAGTCATCCCCCGCATCCCAGGGCAATCGCATCTAAATTCCCTGGCATAGAACCCGGGCCAAGTAGTCCTC
>CAYNYK010000117.1:3852-14179 GCA_964401335.1 uncultured Planctomycetales bacterium | reverse complement strand
TATAAGACACGGATTACGCTATGGTCCTATGTCTATGTTTACGGTGGATTTGCCGGGACGGAGAGCAATCGGGATGAGCGGGACTGGATCACTAACCCGACCATCCTCGATGGCCAGCAAGGCGGATCAGTTGTTACCGCTCGGGCCGGCTATCATATCAGTACCATCGATGGCTTCATAATCCGTAACGGCTGTAGCAGCCAAGGCGGTGGAGTCTACTGTTCTCTTTCCGCCCCTTTGATTGCACACTTTAGGTTCAAAGATAACATGAGTTCCTATGTCGGTGGTGCAATTTATTGCATCTCTTCTTCCCCCTTTATTGCAAACAACGCAATCACAGGCAATAGCGGCTTCAGTGCCGGGGGAGGGATTTACTGCATGAATTCCTCTCCAACAATTACCAATAATACGATCATAGGCAACTATGCAGATTATGGGGGCGGAATATACTGTATAGATGGTTCTCCGCTGATTGCAAACAGTATTGTTGCTTTCAATTCGTCCGGAGTTACCGTCCCAACAAACAGCATATTGAGGCACAATTGTGTGTACGATAACAATGCATACAACTATTCGGGGATTTCAGATCCGACCGGCAGTAACGGCAATATCTCACTGGATCCGAGACTGGCCGGCTATGCGAATGGAAACACACATCTTCAACCCAACTCGCCGTGCATCAACACCGGTGATGATACGGTGATTCAGACAGCTTGGACGGACCTCGATGGCCAAGAGCGGATCATCGATAGTCACGTGGACATCGGGGTGGACGAATCGGACGGGACTGTCTGGCCGGAGGGACCGCCGGCGATCATCCGAATCAGCCCGGAGGGCAGCGATGCAAACGATGGTTCATCATGGACCTTGTCCAAACGAACAATCCAAGCAGGGATTGATGTGGCATCTTTGTATGGTATGGAGGTGTGGGTAAAAGCAGGAATCTATCTGGAGAGAATTGATCTGCGCGCCCATGCCCACCTCTACGGTGGTTTCTCGGGAATGGAGGACGCACGGGACGAGCGGAACTGGATCGCTCACGCAACCATTCTGGATGGCCAGCAAGCTGGATCGGTGGTAACCGTGCGGGCTGGTTATCATGTCAATACCATTGACGGGTTTACGATCCGAAACGGTAGCGGATACGTATCTGCCTCGGGCAATAGCCCGCTAGGTGGAGGGATTTACTGCTATTATGCCTCTCCAACCGTGATGAACAACATAGTCGAGGAAAATAGCGCGCACTATGGTGGCGGAATCTACTGCTGCCATGCCTTTCCGAAGATCGCGAACGACAAGATTGTGGGCAACAAGGCGGCTGGTGACAATTACAGTTACGGTGGCGGAATATATTGCTCTTTTTCTTCCCCTAGTATCTGCGATACCATCATCATGGACAACTGTGCATCATACGGTGGGGGTATATATTGCTGTAACCAATCTACTCCGATTATCAAGGCAAACTTAATTATGGGCAATCGCGTGCTTGATTCCTCATCTACCGTGGGTGGCGGTATATCTTGTTCTTCATCCTCTCCAATGATTTTAAGCAACGTAATTATCGGTAACAGCGCTGCTTCCGGTGGCGGAATATATTGCTCCTCCTCCTCTCCGACGATAGCGAACAACAGGATCAATGGTAATAGTGCAGTCTACTCCGATGGAGGTGGAATCTTTTGTGGTAGCAGTAGTAGCGCGATAATTATAAATAATACTATCATTGGCAATAGTGCTCCTAACGGCGGAGGGATATCCTGCTACTCCTCATCTCCAATTATCATCAATACAATTACCGCCTTCAATTCTTCTGGCATCTACAGTTGGGGAACAGGCTCTCCCACATTAAAATATAACTGCGTGCATGGCAATGACGCATATAATTATTTGGGGATTACTGATCCTACAGGTAATAACGGTAATATTTCGGTAGACCCCAAACTGGCTGACACCACCTATGGAAATGTACACCTTCAACCAGACTCGCCATGCGTTGATAAGGGGGATGATTCCGTGGTTCAAGTGAACTGGCGGGACGTAGATGACGAAGATCGGATCAGGGGGGACCATGTAGATATCGGCGCAGATGAGTCCGATGGCAAGGAATATCCGCCGGGCCCATATGTGATCATCCGGGTGGATCCCGAAGGCAACGATGATAACGATGGTTCATCATGGAATCTGGCTGTACGTACAGTTCAGGCAGGAATCGACGCAGCAACCCTCTTGGGTGGGGAAGTATGGGTAAGAGCTGGTACCTATTTTGAAAGGATCAATCTACGGTCCTACGCTTACGTCTACGGTGGATTTTTAGGCGTTGAAAACGCCCGGGCACAGCGAGACTGGGCTACACAGACCACTATTCTGGACGGACAGCAAGACGGTTCAGTAGTAACCATACGGGCGGGTCACCATATCAGCACACTTGATGGTTTCACTATCCAAAATGGAAACGGGACAATAATGGATATGAGCCGATATGGTGGCGGTATCTACTGCCACGGAGGCTCCCCGGTAATTATAAACAACACTATTACAGGAAATACTCTATCTGCTTCTGACAAAAATTATGGTGGTGCAATATATTGCTGCCATGCTAATGCAAGCATTATTAATAACATTATCACGGCAAACCGCACAACCAATTCGGTCTATTCGTATGGTGGCGGAATCTACTGCCATCGATCTACTTTGTTAATCAAGAATAATATGATCACCAGTAATGCGGTTACAGGTACGTCCAGTTCCTGCGGAGGTGCGATTTATACCTCCTATTCATCCGCAACGATTGTTCATAATACAATTTCAGGCAACGAGGCATCCTCCTCAGGTGGGGGTATATATTCTGATTTTGACTTATCCACGATAATTGCAAATAATATAATTTCCAAAAATAGAGCAAATTCCGCCGGCGGCGGTGGTATCCTCTGCTATTACACCTCTCCTGTGATTACAAATAATTCAATTAAGGAGAATGAGACCGTTTCCGGTGCAGGTGGTGCAATATATTGTTTCTATGCTTCCCCAACAATTTCAAATAATACGATTGCATGTAACGAATCAAAATTATATCGTGGGGGTGGGATATATTGTACCTCCTGTTCTGCGGCTGTTTTCAACAACACGTTAACAGGTAACCGAGCCACTGATGGTGGGGGGATGTATTGCTCCTACTCCTCTCCGATAATTGCAAACAACACGATCACAGGCAATGCCACCACGACCAACGGCGGCGGTATATCTGTCGCTTCCTCATCTCCGACGATCGCGAATACAGTCGTCGCATTCAATTCATCGGGAGTCTACAAAACGGGTACCGGTGCGCCGACATTGCGTTACAACTGTGTGTACGGTAACACGGCGTACAATTACTCCGGCGTAACCAATCCGACGGGAATCGATGGGAATATCTCGGCCGACCCGCGGTTTGTACAGGCCGATCCCGGTGTGGATGGTATCTGGGGGACGGCCGACGACGATTTCAGCAATCTGCGGCTGCTGGCCGACTCGCCGTGCATTGACGCGGGGGACAATGCGGCCGTGCCGGCCGGCATCACGACCGACCTGGCCGGTGTTCTGCGGTTTCTGGACAATCCCGATGTGCCGGATACCGGCAGCGGCACGCCACCGATCGTGGACATGGGTGCGTATGAATATTTGACGACGGTTGCGGCCGATTTCAGCCATGACGGCGACGTGGATGCGCAAGATTTTGAAATATTCGCGGCCTGTGTCACCGCGCCGGCCGTTCCCTATGACCCGATGGCCCTGCCCGAGTCTCCGCCGGGTTGCCCGTTGACCCCGGACGGTACCGGCCATATCGCGGCCGACTTCGACCGTGACGGCGACGTGGATCAGGAAGATTTCGGCATCTTCCAGCGGTGTTACAGCGGCGAAGGGCAACAGGTCAATCCGGCGTGCGCGGGTTAAATCCGCAGGAGCAAGCGGAAGCACAACAGCTCCTCCGCGGATTTCATTGATTTGATTGTTGTAGGGGATGCCAGTGCATAGCACATCCGGGCGACGGAACCTTCGTTGTACGTGTTTAGCGACCATGCAATCCCTGCAGGCATGACCAATCAGAACAGTTTACCCGCCGTGGCGGGGAAGTGAGGGGTCGAAGGAGGATGGTTTTCCGGCGTTCGTTGAGACACACGCTACCGGCCCACTCGCTCCCCCGCCACGGCGAGGTAAACTGCTCGGGGTTCAGATTTCTTGGCCGCTCAACACATGGCCTTCGTTGCCAATTAATCAAACATAGTATTAGCTATTCTTATATCATGTATTCGGCCAATGCAGATGCATTGGGAATGATGGACACCATAAGGATAAACCATATAATCCGCGAGGTTGCTCCCCTTAATTCAGTCTATTGGCAAAGGCCCCCATGTCCGGCGGTGGGATGCGGTCCAACCGCGATGGGAGGGTGAGCATGAAAAAAGCATACAAAGGAGCCCCCTCATGGATTATGCGAAGTTCATCGACGAGCAGATAGCGGAGATCAAAAAGACGGTGGGGACGGCCACGGCCATCAACGCCCTCAGCGGAGGCGTGGACAGCTCGGTGGTGACGGCCCTGGGGCACCGGGCGCTGGGCAAGCAGTTGAAAACCATCTTCATCGACAACGCCTTGATGCGCGATGGCGAGCCGCGGCGAGTGGTCGACATTTTCAAAAAAATGGGTATCCCGGTGGAGCTCATCGACGCCCGCGAGGAATTCCTTTCGGCGCTGAAGGGGCTGACCGACCCGGAGGAAAAGCGCCAGGCCATCACCGACACGTTCTACGCCAAGGTCTTCAGCCGGCTGGTCAAGGAGTCCGGGGCCAAATTCCTGTTCCACGGGACCATTCTGACGGATATCGAGGAAACGGTGGCGGGCATCAAGCGGCAGCACAACATATTGGCCCAGTTGGGCATCGACCCGGCCAAGGAATACGGCTACACGGTGCTGGAACCGCTCAAGACCCTGCGCAAGGATGGGGTGCGAGCGGTGGGCAAGCTATTGGGGTTGCCGGCCGAGCTCGCTCAGCGGATTCCTTTCCCCGGCCCGGCTTTGGCGGCGCGGATTGTCGGCGAAGTCACTCCCGAGCGGCTGGCGACGGTGCGAGCGGCGACGGCCATCGTGGAAGAGGAACTGGCCGACACCGGAGCGTTTCAATACCTGGCTGTCCTGCTCAACGATTATGCGACCGGTATCCGGAACAACAAGCGCGAGTTCGGCCAGATCATCGTCGTCCGTTGCATCGAAAGCGTTGACGCCCGCGAGGCCACCGCGACCCGGTTGCCGTGGGATAAGCTCGAACGGATTTGCAAGCGGATCACGGGTATCAAAGGCGTCAATCGTTGTCTGTACGACCTGACGCCGAAACCGCCGGCGACGGTGGAATACGTTTAAGTGGGATTCACCACGGAGACCCGCCCAAGTGAGGTTCTGCCTTCGGCGAACACGGAGGCACAGGGAAGGAAAATGAATAAAAGCCATGAGCCCTATCCGCATCTTTTCCGGCTTGCTGAAAATACAAGGCTGAAGTCATAACGAAGGAATACAATAACTGGCACAGGAAAGGCACCCATGCCCAAACGCGAAGACATCCATAAAGTGCTGATTATCGGGTCCGGCCCGATCGTCATCGGCCAGGCCTGCGAGTTCGACTACTCCGGCACGCAGGCTTGCAAGGCCCTGCACGGCCTCGGCTACAAGATCGTGCTGGTCAACTCGAACCCAGCTACGATCATGACCGATCCCGGCATGGCCGACGTTACTTATATCGAGCCGCTCACCGTCGAGGCCCTTACCGAGATTATCGCCAAGGAGCGCCCCGATGCGCTTTTGCCCAATCTCGGCGGGCAGACCGGCCTCAATCTCTCGGCCGAGCTGGCCAAGGCCGGTGTGCTCGATAAGTACGGCGTGCAGGTCATCGGGGTGAAGATCGACGCCATCGAGCGGGGTGAGGACCGCATCGCTTTCAAGCAGACCATGGAGAAGCTGGGCATCGACATGCCCCGCAGTCAGGCCGTCTACAGCGTGGAAGACGCCGAGAAAGTCGCCGCCGAGCTAGGCTACCCGGTAGTGGTTCGACCGGCCTACACCCTCGGTGGCACCGGAGGCGGTCTGGTCTACAATGTCGAGGAATTGCGCGTCGTCGCCAGCCGGGGCATCGCCGCCAGCCTGGTGGGGCAGGTACTGATCGAGGAATCCGTCCTTGGATGGGAGGAGCTTGAGCTCGAAGTCGTCCGGGACGCGAAGAACCGGATGATCACCGTCTGCTTCATCGAAAACATCGACGCGATGGGTGTGCATACCGGCGATTCCTTCTGCGTCGCCCCGATGCTGACCATTGCTCCGGATTTACAGAAAAAACTTCAGGACTATTCCTATCGCATCGTCGAGGCCATTCAGGTCATCGGCGGCACGAACATCCAATTTGCCCACGATCCGAAGACCGGGCGGGTGGTGATCATCGAAATCAATCCGCGGACCTCGCGTTCATCGGCGTTGGCGTCCAAGGCCACCGGATTTCCTATCGCCCTGATCTCGGCCAAGTTGGCCGCGGGCCTGAACCTCGAGGACATTCCTTACTGGCGCGAGGGAACGCTCGACCAATACTCGCCTTCCGGCGATTACGTGGTGGTCAAGTTCGCCCGCTGGGCTTTCGAGAAGTTCAAAGGCGCGCAGGACAAACTCGGCACGCAGATGCGGGCGGTCGGCGAGGTGATGAGCATCGGCAAGAATTACAAGGAAGCCATGCAGAAAGCCATTCGCTCGCTGGAAACCGGCCGCTACGGACTGGGCTTCGCCAAGGATTTCAACCGGCGGGACTTGGATGATCTGCTCAAGATGCTCCGCGATGCGACCAGTGAACGCCAGTTCATCATGTACGAGGCGCTGCGCAAGGGAGCGACCGTCGAGCAGCTTTACGAACTGACCTATATCAAACCCTGGTTCATCCAGCAGATGAAAGAGCTGGTCGAGCTGGAGGAAAAGATTCTGAGTTACAAGGGCAAAACGCTGCCCGACGATCTGCTGATCCGGGCCAAGCGCGACGGTTTTGCGGACAAATACCTGGCCAAACTACTGGGGCTTCGCGAGGCCGACATTCGCCGCCGGCGGACGGCGCTGGGGGTGGTCGAGGTCTGGGACCGCGTACCGGTCAGCGGCGTGGAGAACGCGGCCTACTATTACTCGACATACAACGGCGAGGACCGCGTGCCGGTCAGCAAGCGCAAGAAGGTCATGGTTCTCGGCGGCGGACCGAACCGCATCGGCCAGGGCATCGAGTTCGACTACTGCTGTGTGCATGCGGCCTTCGCCCTGCGCGACCTCGGTTACGAGACGATCATGGTCAACTGCAACCCGGAAACCGTCTCCACCGACTACGACACCTCCGACAAGCTGTATTTCGAGCCGCTGACCGTCGAGGACGTGCTGGCCATCTACGAAAAGGAAAAACCGGAAGGCGTGATCGTTCAGTTCGGGGGGCAGACCCCGCTGAATATCGCCCAGGAGCTGGCGGCCGCCGGGGTGAACATCCTCGGGACCAGCCCCGACGCCATTGACTTGGCCGAGGACCGCGACCGTTTCCGCCAGATGATGGATAAACTCGGAATCCCGATGCCCGCGTCCGGCATGGCCGCCGATCTGGATGAAGCCTTGCGCATCGCCCGATCGATCGGTTATCCGCTGATGGTGCGGCCATCCTACGTACTTGGTGGGCGGGGCATGGAAGTGGTGCATGATGAGGAAATGCTGCGGAGATATGTGGCCGCCGCCGTCGATGTGACGCCCGAACGCCCCATCCTCATCGATAAATTCCTCGAAAACGCGACGGAGGCCGAGGCCGACGCCATCGCCGACGGGAAGGATTCCTTCGTGCCCGCGGTCATGGAGCACATTGAACAGGCGGGTATTCATTCCGGCGACTCGGCCTGCGTGATTCCGCCGATCAGCATCCCCGAAAAGCACATTAAGACCATTTACGAGTACACCCGCCGGATCGCCCGCGAATTAAACGTCGTCGGCCTGATGAACATGCAATACGCCATCGCCAATGACAAGGTGTACGTGCTGGAAGCCAACCCGCGTGCGTCACGGACCGTACCCCTGGTTTCCAAGGTCTGTGCTATCTCCATGGCTCGGGTGGCGACAGAGCTGATGCTCGGTCGCAAACTCGCCGACGTCGGACTTAAGGATCGGCCCATACCGCATTTCGGCGTCAAGGAAGCGGTATTCCCATTCCCGATGTTCCCCGAGGTTGATCCGGTACTCGGGCCGGAGATGCGTTCCACGGGTGAGGTGCTGGGCATGGCCGATTGTTTCGGGCTGGCCTTCTATAAGGCCGAGGATGGGGCCAAGTCGCGCTTGCCGCTGGAAGGCACCGTGCTGATTTCCGTGCCCGGTCCCGACCATGCCGAGGCCCTGAAAATAGCCCGGCGGTTCCACCAACTCGGTTTCAAAATCAAGGCGACCGAGGGAACCTGCGCGTATTTTACAGACCACGACGTGCCCGCCGAGCCGATCAAGAAACTGCACGAAGGGCGGCCGAATATCGTCGATGCGATCATGAACGGCGAGATTCATCTGGTGATCAATACACCGGTCGGCAAGAAGAGTCAGTTCGATGATTCGTATATTCGCAAATCGGCCATCAAGTACAAAATTCCGTATGTCACCACGCTGGCGGCGGCGGCCGCCGCCGCCGAGGGTATCGCCGCCTGTCGAGGTGGTAAGGGCAAGGTGAAATCCCTCCAGGAGTATCACGCGGACATACGTTGACCGAGCAGGTCCGTCAGTGGCCCGCTGTTGAAGCTACAGGAGTAAACCCATGGACTACCGCAAAATCGTGCCATGCCTGGATGTGAGGAACGGCCGGCTGGTCAAGGGCGTGCATTTCGTCGAGATCAAGGACGTGGGCGACCCGGCCGAGAATGCGGCGGCCTACTGTGCCGCCGGGGCGGACGAGCTGGTGTTTCTGGACATTACCGCGACCCTCGAAAACCGCAAGACCATGCTCGAAGTGGTCAAACGGACGGTAGCCCGGACGACGATCCCGTTGACCGTCGGCGGCGGGATCGGCAGCCTTGAAGGTATCGAGGAGTTGCTGAATGCCGGGGTCAGCAAGGTTTCGATGAATTCCGCCGCGGTGAAAAATCCGCAACTGGTGCGCGAGGCGTCGCGCGAGTTTGGCCGCGACAAGATTACCGTGGCCATCGACACGCGAAAATCGGCGGAGCTACCCAGTGGTTTCGAAGTCATGATCGCCGGGGGCACGAAACCTACCGGTCTCGACGCGGTTCAATGGGCCAAAGAGGTCGAAGAGCTCGGCGCCGGGGCCATTTTGCCCACCAGCATGGACACCGACGGTACGCTGGCCGGCTATGATATTCCCATGACCCGGGCCATCGCCGACGCGGTCAAGCTACCGGTCATCGCCTCCGGTGGGGCGGGCAAGCTTGAACATCTATACGAGGCCATTGTCGATGGGCACGCCGATGCCGTTCTGGTGGCCTCGATCGTTCACTTCGGTACGTTCACCATCGCCCAGATCAAGGATTACCTGGCCGGCCGGGGCATCCCCGTTCGGCGGTGATAGACAAAGACGCTCCCGCGGTTATCCTATGGGCAGCGGTTTCCTGGAAACGAAGGCCCTCTTCATTCGGCGGGACGTAAATCATGACGATCTTGAAGCGACGGCGGTCCATCGCCCACATGGCGTGCCTGGTTCCTCTGGCGATTATTTGTACCTCATGTGGAAAGCAAACCCAGATGTCGATCCAACCTTTCGGCAAAACGCCTGACGGACAGGAAGCTTCGTTGGTACAGTTGGTTAATCCGCACGGGATGCAAGCGGACATCACCAACTATGGCGGGATCGTGACCCGTCTGCGGGTGCCGGACCGTCACGGCCGCCTGGACGATGTTGTACTCGGATTTGATACGCTCGACGAGTACATCAAGCAATCGCCCTACTTCGGGGCCATCGTCGGGCGCTACGGCAACCGCATCGCTCACGGCCGGTTTACTCTCGACGGTGTGGAATACAAGCTGGCCACCAACGACGGCCAACACCATCTGCACGGCGGTAACCGGGGATTCGATAAAATCACTTGGGAGTTTTCGGCTTTTCAGCACGCGGACATGGTTGGTGTGCGGCTCTGCTATATCAGTCGCGACGGTGAGGAAGGTTATCCCGGAAGCCTGGGATGTACCATTACTTACACGTTGACGCCCGACAATGCCCTACGGATCGATTATCTGGCGGGTACGGACAAACCCACCCCGGTGACCCACAGAATTCCGGGTAACTAAAATCACCCGGGCCAGGTAACGGCTT
>CAYNYK010000117.1:0-3842 GCA_964401335.1 uncultured Planctomycetales bacterium | reverse complement strand
CTGACAAACCCACGCCGGTGAACCTCAGTCATCACGGTTACTTCAATCTCGCCGGGCAGGGTAACGGAGATATCCTCGGCCACAAGTTGTGGATCAACGCCGACCGGTTTATTCCGGTTGACCGCGGCTTGATCCCCACCGGCGAATTGGCTCCGGTACAGGGCACGCCCTTTGATTTCCTTACCCGGCCCATGCCGATCGGGTCGCGGATCGACTCTGAACATCCGCAACTGGCAAACGCCGGCGGCTATGATCATACCTGGGTGCTGAACAAACAGCGCGTGGGCGAGTTGTCCCTGGCCGCCACGGTTTACGAGCCGACCACCGGCCGGGTCATGAACGTCCTGACCACCGAGCCCGGTCTTCAGTTTTATTCGGGGAATTTCCTGGATGGCAAGCTCACCAGGAAAGAGGGAAAGGTTTACGGCCACCGCGCCGCGCTTTGCCTGGAGGCCCAGCATTTTCCTGATTCGCCGAACCAGCCGGGGTTCCCATCGGTTATTCTTCGCGAAAAGCAGAAGTATACCCAGACCACGATTTACCAGTTCCGCACACGGTAAACAATGGCTATCCGCATGAGGTGATCGGTTGCCGTGCAATTGACCTGGATCGACATGACGGTCTTCGTGGGCTTCATGGCCATTGTGGTGATCGTTTCTCTCTATGCGGGCCGGCGAGAGCGGGACACGCAGGATTATTTTCTCGCCGGGCGCAGTCTCGGCCCTATATTGATCGGTTTTTCCCTGATCGCCTCGAACATTTCCACGGAACATTTCGTGGGGATGGCCGGCTCGGCGTTCGGCGATTACGGTCTGGCGGTCGCCGCTTATGAGTGGATGGCCGCGATTACGCTGGTCTTTGTCGCCTGGTGGTTTCTGCCGCGTTTCCTTTCCGCCGGCATATACACCATGCCGGAGTACCTGGAATACCGCTATGATCGCGGGGCGCGCACGATCATGGCCCTATTGCTGATGATCGCTTACATCGTGGTTTTTCTGGCGACGGTGGTGTACAGCGGGGCCGTGGCGTTGAATACGATTTTCGACGTTCCTCGTCTGTTCGAGACCCGTTTTGGCCTTGATTCCGAATCGGCGCAATTCTGGGCGATGGTGTCCGCCGTCTGGCTGATCGGGATCATCGCCGGTTCGTACACCATTTATGGCGGCCTGAAGGCGGTGGTCTGGTCCGATCTGCTGCAGGGCGGGGCTTTGCTGCTTGGCGGGGCCACGGTTGCCGTCCTCGGCTTGTATACCATCGGCGAGGGTAGTGTGCCGACGGGCTGGACACGGTTTGTCGCCGCCAATGACGCCAAACTGCACGCTGTGCTACCTTGGAATCATCCCGATCTGCCCTGGATAGCCATTTTTGTCGGCGGGCTGTGGATCCCGAACCTATTTTACTGGGGGCTGAACCAGTTCATTACCCAGCGAACGCTGGCGGCCCGCAGTCTGGCGAAAGGGCAGATGGGTATTTTCATCGCCGCCGGGCTCAAACTGCTTATCCCTTTCATCATTGTCCTGCCGGGAATCATGGCCTGGCAGTTGTACGGAACCGCAATTGCTAACGGCGACAGCGCCTACCCCCACATGATTAAAAACCTTCTGCCTCCCTCGCTTCGCGGGGTGATGTTTGCCGCTTTGGCCGGGGCGGTGATGAGCTCCTTTAATTCGGGGGTCAATTCGGCCGCGACCATCTTCACGATCGACCTCTATAGCAAATACATCGACCCGAAAAGCACACCCGAGAACGCTGTTCGCGTCGGCCGCGTGGCCACGGGAGTGATCGTGGTGCTGGCCTGCCTGTGGGCGCCGATGATCAGCCGCTTCGGAGGCGTGTTCAAGTATATCCAGGAAATCTGGGGATTTATCACACCGGGGATCGTGGCGGCTTTTCTGGGCGGCATGTTGCTGAAAAAAGCCCCACCCATGGCGGCCAAGGTGGCGATGCTGTTTGGCATCGTTCTTTACGCCCTTTGCCGTGTGCCCGGATGGATCATAACCGAACCACAGAGTCCACTAGCCAAACTGATCCACCGCTTCAGCACCATGACTTTTCTGCATCACATGTTCATCATTTTCTGGCTGCTGTTTTTCTGCATGGCCGTGATCGCCATGCTAAAACCTCTGACTCACCCGGTCGAGTGGCCTCGCTCAGAGATTGACGTCACCCCGCACCCCCGACGGTATTTGTACGGCGGGGCGGTGATCGCCCTGACGGCGGTATGCTATATCATGTTCTGGTAACGTCTATATCAAAGTGGCCGAGGTGTCTCACTATGACAAACCGTAATCTCACTCTTTGCGGTTTCTTGATAAATCTTGGTTTTTGCGGGGCGGTTGGTCTGCAAAGTACGACACGGGCCGCCGAGCCAGGCTCTTCCTTGAGACTACCCGACGATGTAGCACCGGTGCTGACCGCCTGGTTCTGGCGCGAGACGGATTTCGAGCCGGAAGGCTACAAGCCCTGGCTGGACATGATGGCCCGACACTCGGGTGTCAATCTGCTGGCCACCTCCTTGCGCGCCCGGCTTAAGGAAGTCACCGACCCGGCGGTCCGCGATCAGATAAAGGCGGCCGCGATGTATGCGGATAAACTGGGCATGAAAATCGCCATGGACCTGGATATCCGGCTGGCACGGGAGGCCTTCCGGCAGAAGTATCCTGACGAACACCAGGAAATGTTGCGTCTGCGGGAGATTCAACTGAAAGAAGGCGAGGAAACCATGCTAAGTATTCCGAGCCTGGATTTGTCGGATCATTATACCAACCGCACGACGCATTACATTTCTTTGGCCGGTCGCGTGGCTCGCGTTTATGTCTACCAGCGGCAACCCGACGGCATCCTTCATGAAACGGTTGAGGATATGACCAGCGCGTGCAAGATCGTTTCCGCGACCGCCAAGGAGGTGGCCGTCTCGATCCCCGACAGTCCGCGGACGCGAGGAAAAACCGCCTGTGTCATCGCCTGTTTCACGCATCTGATGCCGTCAGTTTTCGCGCCTCATCTGCTGTCGTTTCAGCGCGACATACTCGAATACTACCGGGATGTGCCTTTAGTGGGAGCGTGCAAGGACGAATGGGGCTTTCCGCCTGATTTTGAAGGCAGTTCGAGGAATACCAACTTCTGGTATTGCCGTTTCTTGGACGAAGCCTATGCCCGCCAGACCGGCGGCCGCGATTTGGTTCGGGATTATCTGCTTATGGCCTATGGCGAAAAAGGCCGCGAAGTAGAGCGGCAGGTTGCGATCAACCAATTCCAGGAACTCATTCGGCAACGTAACGGAGCCATCGAAACGGATTTTTACGAGGCCACCAAGTCCGTCTTCGGACCGGAGGCGTTCGTGGCCACGCATCCGACGTGGTGGCCTTACCCGGACCGGCGGGAGTTCAAGAAGAACGGCCTGCACTGGTGGATCGCTCGGCGGGATTATGCACAAACCGATGAAATCACCCCCTACAGCGTGCGCACCTCGCTGGCCAAGAAGTGGGGAAGTGCGGTCTGGTACAACATGTACTATTCCACAAAAGTCGTGGATTACCAGATGGAAATCTGGGCAGGCGCTCTGGCCGGCGGGCGCGTGGACTTTCACCCGTTGTATCCTCGGATGGAAGCGGGGTCGTTGCAGGAGAGCTACCAAGAGTTGCTTCGCGGTGGTCTGATACGGGGGGATTGCCGCATTCGGTTGCTCAATTTCATTACCCGCAGCCCGTTGGATTGCCCGGTCGCGGTGGTGTTCGGGCAGCCCTGCGCGATGAACTGGGCGGGGCCCGCGTTTGATGATGTCGGCTTAGCCCAACTTTCGCAGATCAGGGAGGTGGCCAGCCCTGGCGATAGCGCCCGGG
>CAYNYK010000116.1:0-14296 GCA_964401335.1 uncultured Planctomycetales bacterium | reverse complement strand
AGCCGAAGTCATGCCGCCTGACCACAAAACTGGCCAACCGAAAACGGCACTAGTCTCGACCGGCGGACAGGTCCGCCGGAACCCAACCCCGCCAGTCACGATTCCTCCGTGAGCGAATTTCGAATCTTTTCGTCGATCCGCTTCTCCCGCTCGGCCAACTCCTGGCTTACCCGGCGCTGTTCCTGCATCTGCTGATCGAGCATCGCCGCCTGGCGCACTTCCTTCAACTCGCGTAACACCCGAAAAATCTTGCGGGCGCCCCACCAGCAGATCACCGCGCTGACCGCCGTGACCAACATCAGCCAGAGAATATTCACATCCTCGTAGGTCGCGAAAAACCAGACATCCGCGGTATGGTTGCGGTTCTTGAACACCAACAGCAGAACCACCACACTGACCGCGATCATCAAGCCCAGTTTAAGATAAACCTTGATTCGTCGAATCGCAAGAGCCATGTTGTTTGCCCCACATGCAGGAAACGAAAACAGCAGGACGCGGCCCGCGCCCGCTCAACCGGTCCACAGCCAACGGATTCCAAGATACACCAGAATGCGGTCGGCGAACACCGCGGCCAGCAAAAAACCCAGCCCCAGCCACGGCCCGAAAGGCAAGGCCCGACTCTGACGGCGGAGGCGAATAACAAGCATGGCCAAAAGACTCAGCGGGGCGGCAAGGAAGAACCCGAGAAAACTCACCGGCCAGCCGGCCACCGCGCCGGCGGCGGCCAGGATATGCACGTCGCCCATCCCGAGAGCTTCCTTGCCGAACAGCAGCGTAAAAAGAATACGCGTCGCCCAGCCGATCACCCCGCCGACAATCCAGCCGGCCAAGGCGGTGGACAAGCCCCACAAAGGCTGCCAACCCTCGACCGGCTGCCAGTGCAGGATGGCCTGACAGGTTCTCTCGGCCGCGGGCGAGTAATTAATCAGAACCAGCCAAGCCGCGCCTAGAAAAATGGCCGGCGAAAGTAACTTTAATTCCGATAAGGCATTACGACGAGCCCCTGTTGCTCCGCTGGTGATTTCCTCGACGATTTCGGCATCGGCTTGCGGTTGTGGATGGCTGGCCAACACGGCCAAGGCAACAAATAGGAAGGCCAGACCCACGATGAGCCGAAGGTCTCCGGAAAAGCCCCACTGCGTTGCGGGCTCGGCCGTCATGCCCATATCAAAAGGCAACGGGTTATACGGGCCGCTGGTGACCAAAGCCACGACGTAAACGGCCACCAGGCCGACAGCAATCAGCAAGCCCATCCAAGCCAGCCGTCGCGGAGGGGCGGCGGATTTCTCGTCCGGCAGGGCCGACTCGTTTGTGGGCAAGACCGCTTCATCGGACATCGTCCCTCGCAGAAAAACCCATACCCCAATAAGCAGTCCAACGGCAACGGCCGCCGAGCAGCCGGCCAGAGGCACACTGGGACGAAGCCAGTCGGCCGAACCCGCCGGCGTCCAGAACAGGTGAGCGATTACTCCACCGGCGGCAATCAGCCAGGTGATCCGGATATCGACCATGTAAGCTTCCAGGTCCATCACTGCCAGAGCGATCAGACCGGCGAACAGGACCCAATGGCCTACGAGCATCGGCCAATCGGCGGTCAAATCGCCGATCCCCAACCTTTGCCGGGCGACGAAAAACGTGTCATAGACCAGCAGGAAAACGAAGGCGGTAGCCAGCTCGACCAGTGGATATTGGAGGGATATACGGGTTTGGCAGTGTCGGCAGCGCCCGCCGAGCAGGAAATAACTGAGCAGAGGGACATTGTCGTACCAGGCGATGGCCTGCCGACAGGCGGGACAGAAGGAGCGGCTCGGCCGGCGGATGAACAGATCGCGCGGCCAGCGATAGATGACCACGTTGAGAAAACTGCCGATGCAGGCGCCCAGGAGCAGGCTGACGATGGACCAGTAGAGAACCGTTGATGATGGAGCGACGGAGGGTTGGAGAGATAGAGAGACGGATTGAACACACCAAGCCGCGCCGAGACAGTGATTCGCAACGAAGGCCCACATTTCTTTCTCTCTGTCTCTCTTGCTCTCCGTCTCTCCGTCACTTTCCTTTCGCTCATTACGGCCGCAATGCGATTAATCGTACCTCAGAATACTATGCACCTCCCAGCGGGTCAGGCGCGACCGGCCGTTCAGCCCGACCAGCTCGATCAGAAAGGCGACGGCGATGATCTTGCCGCCGAGTTGCTCGACCAGCTCGCAGCAGGCCTGCATCGTCCCACCGGTGGCCAGCAGATCATCGACCATCAGTACGCGCTGGCCCGGCCGAATCGCATCCGCGTGGATTTCGAGGGTATCGGTGCCGTATTCGAGATCATAGGTAACGGAGCGCTTGGCGGCGGGCAGCTTGCCGGGCTTGCGCACCGGGACGAAACCGGCGGAGAGATTGCGGGCGACGGCCGTGCCGAAAATAAATCCGCGGGACTCGGCCCCGACCACCACGTCGATATGTTTATCCCGAAAAGGCTGGGTCAGGAACTCGACCGCCAGGGACAGACCGGCGGGGTCTTGCAACAACGGGGTTATATCTCGGAAGAGAATACCCGGTTTGGGAAAATCGGGGATATTACGGATCAGACGATCCAACGCCGTGGCCCCGGGAACATCGCTTTGTGCGCCCATGCCAGACTCTCCTGTTTACATGCCGAAAGTGGCGATGTGATCTTAGGCGATGGGCTTAACCCCTGCAACCGGCTTGGAAGACAGTGGCTTTTATATGGTTTTTGTTTAAGATGCTGGCTTAAAAGATTGGCAGATCATCCGCGGTTTAAGACTCCATGCCTCGGAGCGGATCCTGAACCTCATGCGGTATCGGTTCTGAGCTGGCTTATGCCTCCAATAAAGGCCGAGGGGAATACAGGGTTTCAGGATCCGCTGTTGGACATTTGTCCTGCCGCGATGGCAAATGTAGGCCTGAGGAGGCCGGACTATGCTGGGACAACTGGTCGGACCGGACATCGTGGAAATGATCAACAACCGCCAGTTCGCCCAGTTGCGGCGCGCGCTGCGGGCCCTCGCTCCGCAAACGGTCGCTGAGATTTTCACCGACATGGCCCCGGAGGACGTGGCCATCGTCTTTCGCGTGCTACCTCGGGATTTTGCCGCGGACGTTTTCGAATACATGCCCTTCGAGGCCCAGGAGCCGGTCCTGCATAATCTGGGGCAGGAACATGTGGCCGCCGTGCTCAACGAGATGGACCCGGACGACCGTACCGAGTTGCTCGAAGAGCTGCCCGGCAAGGTCACTCAGCGGCTGATCAGCCTGCTGTCGCCGGAGGAACGGCGCATCGCCACCACGCTGTTGGGATATCCGGAGGACTCGGTCGGCCGTCTCATGACCCCGGATTATGTGGCCGTCCGGCAGGATTGGACGGTCGGGCAGGTACTGGAACACATTCGCAAGGTCGGACATGACAAGGAGACGTTAAACGTCATCTACGTGGTGGACGATCGCGGCCGCCTGGTCAAGGACGTGCGGCTACGACAGTTGGTCATCTCCGACCCGGCCACACCCGTGGCGAATATCGAGGATCGGCCGGTCTTTGCCTTGCAGACGGGCCAGGACCAGGAAGAGGCGGTCAAGGTCTTCCGCGATACCGACCGGATCGCCCTGCCGGTGGTGGATTCGACCGGCCAGTTGGTCGGCATCGTAACCGTGGACGACATGATCGACGTGGTTGACGAGGAAGTCACCGAGGACATTCAGAAGATGGCCGCCGTGACCGCCCTGGATGCTCCTTACCTGCAAGTCAATCTTCTGGAGATGATTCGCAAGCGAGCCACCTGGCTTTCCGCCCTGTTCATCGGCAGCATGTTCACCATCTCGGCGATCGCCTATTACGAAGGGCAGCTCCAGAAGGCCCTGGTGCTGGGATTCTTTATTCCGCTGATCATCAGCAGCGGCGGCAACAGCGGCTCGCAGGCGGCGTCACTGGTTACGCGGGCATTGGCCATCGGTGATGTTACCTTGCGGGATTGGTGGCGGGTACTGATTCGGGAATTGAGTTCAGGGCTGGCCTTGGGCGCGATTTTGGCCGTGCTGGTTTTGATCCGGGTCTTTTTCTGGCCGCCTGAAGTGGGCGGGGAAACGCCCCCGCATTGGGAATTGGTCGCCCTCACCCTGGCGATCACTCTGATCGGCGTGGTCACCTGGGGCACGATCGTGGGATCGTTATTGCCGATCCTGCTGAAACGGGTCGGTCTCGACCCCGCGGTTTCATCCACGCCCTTCGTAGCCACGCTGGTGGACGTGACGGGTATCATCATTTACTTCAGCGTCGCCTCGGTGGTGATGGCCGAGGTTTTGAGTTAAACCATGTTAAACATACGACCGGCTCCCGTCCGAACGCCGCGCCGCAGCCAATGGACCTGGGCGACCTCGGCCTTGTTTGCCGCCGTCGCCCTGGGCATGGACTACGGATTTGCCGCGCCGATCCGAGGCGAAAGCCTCATCCATCCCTTCCTCGTTATTTCGCTGGTTCTGTTTGTCCTTTCACGAATCCTGTTGCTTCTGCCGCCGGCGAGCGTGGGCCCGCAACTGCGGCGGCGCTGGCCGGATTTTCTTCTGCTAGTTTTGGGATTTTTCTGGTGGCAAATAGAGCTAGAGCGTGGCGCGGGATTATTGCGTCTGGCGGCCGCCTATTGCCTGCTGACCGCTTTTCTGGGCATCGCCCGGGCGGGCTTCGAGGCCATGATCGCCGGTCTGGCGAAATGCTCAGTTGCCGGCGCCGTCCGGCGCTTTATCCTGGCCGCCGCCGCTCTCATACTACTTAGCGGGGCCGTATTGACCTTGCCCGCCTGCTGGCAAGGAGCTTATCCCATCGAACCGGGCCATCCATTGGCTCGTTACCATCTGGCCAGGCACGCCCTCGACGCCCTGTTCACCGCGACGGCCGCCCTGACCGGCACGGGGCTTGCGGTACTCGATATCGGCGGCCAGTTCAGTCGGGCCGGGCAAGTGGTCATTCTCGTGCTCATGCAGATCGGCGGGCTCGGTGTACTCATCATGGCCGGGGCCCTCGGCTGGCGCTTGCGGCGGATGATCGGGTGGGGACCGGAGAACGCCGACGATCCCCGCAGTCTGCGCCGCATGGCGTTCTTTACCTGCGTGATGATGGTGCTTGTTGAAGTGGCGGCGGCAACAGTTTTGTATCGCATGTGGGACCCACTCATCGATCCGAATTTTGCCCGGGCCCTTGAACAACCCGCCTTGTTTGGCGGTGTTTTTCACGACGAGGCAAGGCTGTTCGCCTCGGTGTTTCATGCGGTCAGCGCCTTCTGTAATGTCGGATTGGTCTTACCTCGCGACGGGTTGATGATGTATCGCCAGACTCCGGCCGTCTACGGCTGTATCCTGCCGGCCATGATTCTCGGCAGTCTGGGCGGGCCGGTGGTATACGATCTGTTCGCCCGCTTGTTCCGCCGCCGACGCATAGGCCGCGACAGCATACTGACCATCCTTGCGACCGGCTTTCTGCTGTTCATCGGCGCGGGGGTGTTGTTCGTCGTGGAAAGCACATCCGATGCGCAGCTTCGATATCCGCGAGCCGAGACTCCCGGCCGCATCATGATGCCGACCACCCGGCCGGCCGCGGAGCCGATCGTTTTTTCGGGCACCGATTCCACCCTTGCCGGCCGACAGCGCATTCGTTCGCTCCCCGCGGCCGAACGTTGGGAGGCATGCTTGTTTCAGGCGACCGCGGCACGTGGAGGAGGAATCAACACGGTACGGATGGACGAGGCCTCGCTGTCACCGGCGAGCCGCTGGTTGATGAGTGGATGGATGTTTATCGGCGGCGGCATTGGCGGAACGGGAGGGGGCTTGCGGATCACCCTCGTGTTGCTGTTGCTGAGCAATTGGTTGCGACCGCGAAAAGAAAACGGCGCGCCGGACCGTGCGGCCGCTTTATCGATGGCGGTGGCCACCCTGGCGATTTTCATGGGGCTGATTTTCCTGACGGCTTTCGGTTTGCTTTATCGTGAGGCGGGCGCGTTCGAGGCGTGCCTGTTCGAGGCGGTCAGCGCATGCTGCAATGTCGGCTTGTCCACCGGCCTGACCGCTCAACTGTCCGTGCAAGGCCGAGTCATTATCATTCTGGCCATGTTCCTCGGTCGTGTGCTCCCTCTATGCGTATTATTGCGGACCTTTCACGCTGAACCCGGCGCTATCCTGATGCGCGTTGATTCCTTCGGCACCCTGCGGGCCCATCCTTGAACCAATACTGCTTCATAGCTCATGGCGACCTTTGTTTGATCAATGGATGACGTGCTCTTTATCACGTACTTCTCGCGGATGAATGGCTTTGGTCAATAAGTCTGCTAAGGCAGGGTTTGTGGAAACCTTATCCCGAATCAGCTTGACCCGTTGCAGGCCATCTTGATGCTCCATCTCTCGACCGATCTGATCGCGAATCTCCCGAAGGATATCTACGTATTTATCTGAACTCATTTTTTATTCTCCCGAATCTGGAATAATAACCGGCTCACTCTGGGCCGACCCGCTGAACAGATGGGTGGGCAATTCAACCTTTTGGCCGCTTTCGCGGAGTATTTCACCGGTTTTCGCGCCGCCGGCCAGGTTCATATAGCGGACGGCGAGTTGTCCGGCCATGGACGGTCGTGGACCGATCTTTTCGCGTAATTGATCGATCCCGATCCGCGAAAGCACCATGCTTTGCCCTGATTCCAGCGGGCGAACGCGGGTTACGGCAAACTCCGCGCCGGTCTCGTCGAGATTGAGTCGCACCATCTGCTCGGCGTCGCCGTCGGCCGGATACCATAACCACTGTAACTTGGCATGGGTCGGCCATTCCTCGCCGATGTTCAGATTGATCCATAACGGCCGATCCCACGTATTGGTCAAAACCGCTTCAAAAGTGTCCTGCCTTTGGTTGACGGCCATGGTCAGTTCGACGGATGAGTGACGAACGCTTTCCGGGGCCGATTCCGTAATCTCCACAACCAGGGGCGGGCTTTGCACGAAACCCAGACTTTGCCGCTCCCACTCCTTTTCCCGCCATGACGGTTGATATTTTAGCTGAATCGTGTAGCGACCGGCGGCCAGCAATGGGTAGCGCATCCATCCGCGATTAAAAGCGGGGATCGTCAGCATGGCCGTTTCACCCGCCGCCAGTTCGTGCCCCGTCTGCGCGCCAGTCGCCCGGCGGTGTACGGCTCGGCTAACCTCGAGATCACGATCCATCCACTCGCATCTGGAGGAGATTTCCTGCCCGTCCGGCCCGACCACGCTGAGGAAATCGGCGATATCCAACATGGCTCCCACCTGCTCGGCGTCACCGGTCGCCGGCCGACTGGCGGCGGCCGATGGCGGCGCAGGCCAAGGCAGGTAAACGGGCACGGCGGACGGATTATGCACCTCCACCATCAGGCGGATTTCCTCGTTCCAGCGGGCTTTCACCGGCTCGGCACGCAGGCGGATTTCGGCCCCGAAAAACAGGGCTTGCTCCAGATCGTTCAACAAGGTCCGGGCCAACAAGGCGGCTTCAAAATCGCCTTCGGCGGCCAAACGCCGCAGGTCAGGGATCACCACCGGCCCAAAGCCGGCCAGCTCTCGAACAGCGGCTTGACGTCGCGCGGGGCGAGGGTTGCTTAAATCCGCGATGGCACTGCGGATTTCCCCGGCCGAGGGTTGGGCAGGTTGACTGGTGGTCGGCCGCGAATCCGCGGCGCGGGCCGGTGATAAGACAAAGCCCGTCACCCAGCCAAACAACACCAACAGGAGAATCGTTCGCGCACCGCAAAATCGTCTCTGTAACAACATCGACACAACCCTCATCCACATGGATCCCTACTTTACCACAACATGAACCGCGCGGCGCGGCCGGGCAAAAATGTTTGCCCCCTCTTTCCGTGTCGTATTTCCCTCATTGGGGGTGAGGCGGGCTAAGTTGCGGGCGCCTTGAAAAACACGATACAATATGCGTTATTCCGAGGACCGAGACACGCGCCAAAAGGGCGGCACGTCCGCTTGGCAATATTTTGTTGATGGCTATCTCTTCGAAAGGGAGCATGGATGTTAAATAAATGGATTCTTCTGATCTTGACGGTCTGCTGTCTGACCTGTCTGACCGGGGTTAATTGTCCGCCGATTATTCCTGGTAACGGGGACACCCTTCCCGATGGCGACGACAGTACCCCATCCAAACCCATCGTGGTCAACCTGCAGATCGACGCCGAGCTTGAAGATACGATCGGATTGATTCGGATGACCAACGAACTGCTCACCCGTAACATCACCGCGACCATTTACGTCACCGCCGATTATGCCAACAGCAACGCCCCGAAAATCCGGGAATTTTATAAGACCGGGTTCGAGATTGCCCTGCACGGAAAGTCCACCGGCGAGCAGTTGGCCACCATGACTTACGAGGAACAGCTCACCTTGCTGACCAACGCCAAACATGCCGTCGAAGGTTGTCAGCCCTGCGGGACCTACGTGCCGATCACCGGCTTTCGGCCTCAGTATTTCAGCCATAACGAAGATACATTTACGATCCTGGACGAACTGGGTTTCACCTATAACAGCGGATTCAAGGCCGGCATGATCCCCCTCGAGGGTTATGAGGACATAACGGTTCCCTTTGCTATCGCAGGACATAATTTCTACGGTGTACCGATCAGCGTGGTCGACGGGATCTATCTGTGCGACATGGCCTGCCTGATGGCCGAGGAAATGACCGGCGAGCAGTTCGGCGAGCTTCTCCAGCAAGGCATCGCTCAGGCCGCCGAGCGGGAGGAGCCGTTGGTGGTCCTTCTGCACGGCTGGCTGACCGGCGACGAGACGCAATACGACTATTGGCAGCCTTTTATTGATATGCTCGATACGCTGACCGAAAGCGGAGCCACTTTCGTCACCACGCAGGAGTTGGTGGAATCGTACCAGGGCGAAACCCCGGATGAAGAACAGTAATTCTCCAAGGCGGCGCGGAACCCCCGGCGAGCCGGGGTGGGCATTCTGAATTATTCTTTGTCCGTGCCTCCGTGGTAAACCCAGGTTATACAGGAGGATTTGCGATGGCCGATCGAAAGACATTGCTTCCAGCGGTTCGGGAATTTCTGGATCAGCGGCCGGTGCGGATGTTCATCGGCGGCCGCTGGGCCGAAGCCCAGGCCAAGGGCACGTTTCAGAGTCTCGACCCCGGCGACGGGGAGGTGCTGGCCACCGTGACCGAAGGGCATGCCGCCGATATCGACCGGGCGGTGAACGCCGCCCGCGAGGCTTTTCGCAAAGGCGGCTGGTCCGATCTGCCGGTCAAGGAGCGAGCCGTGTTCCTGCACCGTCTGGCCGATTTGGTGGACAAGCATCGGGCGGAACTGGCCCAACTGGAATCGTTGGACGTGGGCAAGCCGCTGGCCCAGGCCGAGGGCGGCGACGTACCTGATTTGGCCCACTCTTTGCGCTGGTACGCCGATTTCGCCGTGCATACCCGGCTGCGCGAGCCGATCCCGGTTTCAGGGTTCGAGGCCTGGCAAGTGCGTTTCCCCTACGGAGTGGCCGCCTTCATCCTGCCCTGGAATTTCCCGCTGCTGCTGGTGGGTTGGAACATCTCACCCGCCCTGGCCGCCGGCAACACGGTGGTCATCAAGCCGGCCGAGGATACGCCCCTTAGTACTTTATACTTCTGTAAGCTGGTCCAGGAGGCGGGGTTTCCGCCCGGCGTGGTCAACGTGGTGCCCGGTTACGGCGAGACCGCCGGGGCCGCCCTGTCCGCTCATGCGGGGATCAACCGCATGGGCTTCACCGGCTCGCCCGAGGTCGGGCGTCTGGTCGCCTCGGCCTGCGGCAAGAATCTCGTGCCGGTCAAGCTCGAACTCGGCGGCAAGGGTGCGGCGGTGGTCTTTGACGATGTCGATCCCGCCCAGGTGGCCGAGCAGCTTGTGGCCGCCGTGACTTTGAACACCGGACAGGTCTGCTGCACAGCGACCCGCTGGCTGATCCAGGAAAAAATATGGGAACCGTTCGTCGCCGCCGCCACCGAAAAGATGCAGGCCATACGCATCGGCCACGGCCTCGATCCGGGGACCATGATGGGGCCGGCGGTCAGCGAGAAACAGCGGCAACGTATCCTCGGTTATCTCCAGCAGGGACAGGCCGAGGGCGCGCAAGCCCTGCTGCCGGGCGGCGAGGCCAAGGTCAGCGCCCGTCCCAAAGGCTTCTACGTCAAGCCGGCCATGCTCACGGGCGAACCGGACAATATCTGCGCCCGCGACGAAATCTTCGGGCCGGTGGCGTTCCTCATGCGCTTCAAGGACGAGGACGAGGCCGTCGAACTGGTCAACCGCTCGAATTACGGCCTGGCCAACAGCGTGTGGTCCGCCGACCTGCCCCGGGCCAACCGGATCGCCGAACGACTCGTTGCCGGCAACAGTTGGATCAACGGGCATAATCTTTTCCCCCACGGCGTGCCCTATGCCGGATGCAACCTATCGGGCTGTGGCGGCGGCGTGCTCGGCCCGGAAACGTATTTCGACTACCTCCGCCCGCAGTCCATCGTTCGGCCGCTGGGGTGAGCGACGATAGTGGTTTCCGAACGGTCGATTTGTTACAATAAACAAAGTCGTTAAAGGAATGTACATAATGACCCTGCCATTATCACAAACCGTGCATCCTTACGTTAAACAGCAATCCGACCTAGCGGGTGGTGCGCCCGTGGTCGCGGGTACCAAGTTTCCGGTCCGCTCCGTGGTGCAATACGTTCTACGGCAAGGCATGACCCCGGAGGAGTTGGTCCGGGAGTTCCCCCAGTTAACCTTGACCAAAATCTATGACGCCCTGAGCTATTATTACGACCATCAGGAGTCCATCGATCGGGAGATGGAAGAAAATACGGAGTCCAACTGGCGCGGTAAAGCCTGATGGGCAGTATACGGTTTTATCTGGATGCGGATGATCGCAGAGAAACTTCCTATTTTGCGTTTCGAGGGGGTCTCCAAGTTTTTCGCCGGGGTCACCGCCCTGAAAGGGGTTAGTTTTGACATACGGCTGGGGGAATGTCATGCCCTGGTCGGCGAGAACGGCGCGGGGAAATCCACGCTGGGCAAGATTGTGGCCGGGATCCATGCGCCGGACGAAGGCAGGCTCTGGGTACGCGGTCGGCCGGTACGGTTCGCCAATCCGCTGGACGCCGTGCGGGCGGGCGTCGGCATCGTGCATCAGGAGTTATGCTTCTGCACGCATTTGAGCGTGGCGGAAAATCTCTGCCTCGGACGGATGCCCACGCGCTGGGGGTTTCTGCGTCGCGGCCAAATGCGCGACCGAGCCCGGGCCATGCTGGCCGAGATCGGCGCGGACCTCGACGTTGACGCGCCCGTGTTCAGCCTGTCCACCGGCCAGGAACAGATGGTCCAGATCGCCGGGGCGGTCGGCAGTGGAGCGGACATCATCGTAATGGACGAGCCGACCAGTTCGCTCTCGCTGGCCGAGACCCAGCGACTGTTTGAGTTGATCGACCGGCTGAAGAGCCGCGGGGCCACCCTTGTTTATGTTTCCCATCGCTTGGAGGAAATTTTCCGACTGTGCGATCGGATCACCGTGCTTCGTGACGGGCGGCACATCGAAACTGCGGCCGTGCGGGACATGAACATGGACCGGATCGTCCAGGCGATGATCGGCCGCGCGGTCGAGCAGTATTTTCCTGAACACCTGGAGGCAAAAGCTGGCATAGAACGGCTGCGGGTCGAGGGGCTTTGCTCACCGGGCAAATTCAACGACATCGGTTTTTCCATCCGCGCAGGCGAAGTCGTGGGTCTGGCCGGCTTGGTCGGTGCGGGGCGCAGCGAAATAGCTCGGGCTATTTTCGGCCTGGACCCGAAGGCCACAGGCAAGATCTACGTGGACAACAAGCCGGCCGATATCCGCTCACCTCGGCAGGCGATGGCCTTGGGCATCGGTTTTCTGCCCGAGGACCGTAAGACGCAGGGATTGATTCTGAACTTGGGTGGGCGGGCAAACCTGTCGCTGCCGATCCTTGACCGGCTGAGCCGGTTGGGTTTCGTACGAACGGGGGTGGAACGCGGACTGGCCCGAGGGTTTTTCGAGCGGCTGCGGGTGCGTACCCCGCGTCTGGATACGCCCGTCGCCGCCTTGTCCGGCGGGAACCAGCAGAAGATCGCTTTGGCTAAGTGGCTGGCCAGCCAATGTAAAATTCTGTTGATTGACGAGCCGACCCGAGGGGTGGACGTGGGGGCCAAGGCGGAAATCCACGCCCTGATCGACCAACTCGCCCGCGAAGGGGCGGCTGTTTTGCTCATCTCTTCCGAACTGCCGGAAGTGCTCAACCTCAGCACCCGGATCATCGTCCTCCGTGAAGGCCGCCGGCAAGGCGAACTCCCCCGCGCCCAGGCTACCCAGGAAACCCTTATGCGCTTGATGGCCGGGGTTGGAGCGGAAAGGGATGAAGTCGTGAAACACACAAAGGGGTGAATTGTGAAAACCAATAGTGCCCATAAACCGATTCTCATGTCATTCCTAATGTTTCTGATCTCAGCGTCGGTATTTGCTGCCTCCACCAGCCGTGAGGCACCACAGGATGAAGCCGTAAGAATCGACCCCAAAGTAGAGAAATGCATTCGTCAAATGACTGAATACTTGAGGTCTTTACAAAGCTACCAAGTTGAAATCGAAGATAATTATGAATATCCCAACCCATCTGGATCACAGTATAGCAATCGATATTCTATCTTTGTTCAGCGTCCCAATAAGGCATCATTTGTATGGGAAAATGGTCTTACAAAAAATGCAACTGCTGCCCAGAAAGATATTAGTAAAGGTGGATGCATTACGGATGGCAAACAAATTATGCAATATGGATATTCATATTGGAGTAAGCAACAAGATACTCATAACTGGTATGTGTTACTTGATGCCCCTCAAACGCTGTTCAGTTTAAGCTGGGCATTTAGGCAAAATGTTCATCCATGCACGCCAATTATTACCTCGCTTGCGACACCTAATCCACATGAATCGATTTACGATTATGTTATGCAAGGGATTCAAAGTGCCGAGTATATCGCTAAAGATACAATAGATAACAGACGTTATCATCACGTTAAATGTGCGTCTGAAGAGATAGATTGGGAAATCTGGGTAGACGATTCCCAAAAACCTATTATCAAAAAAATGACCATCGATCGCACGCGGCTATGGAACCAGCGACAGAAAAATGGGGTAAATCAGTCGGACCCCAGATATACATTAATTAATTTTTCCAAATGGGATACCAACACCGCATTCGCTGTAAACACGTTTGATATTAAGCCGCCTGAAGGTGCAGAGGATCGTACTGGTAATGCAAAAGGTCATTTTTCCATAATATTTCAAGATGAGGAACAGCATCCATTACTGGGCAACAAAGCGCCCAATTTCGAACTTGAACTGCTTGATGGTGGAAAAATCAATCTTGCGGAAAAGCTTGGCAAAAAGATAGTTATCTTGGACTTCTGGGCTACAATTTGCATTCCCTGCATCCAAAGACTCCCTGGGGTAATTGAAATCGCCGGGAAATTCAAAGATCGAGATATTGAACTTTATGCTATAAATATAAAAGAGCAGCGAGAGGAAGTCATCAAATGTATGAAAGTCAATTCATTGAATTGCTCGGTTGCACTCGATCTGAAAGGTAAAGTCAGCGATCTCTATCACGTTAAGCCAATCCCCGCATTATTTGTAATCGACAAGCAGGGAGTGGTCCAGGCTATTCATATTCGCTGCTTAAACAACGTGGATAAAAAGTGGTTAGAAGATGAACTTAACGCAATTGTAAGCGGACATTCCTTGGTCTCGAAGAAATAAAACAAGGACGCGGTTGGTTTACAGATCCGAAGTGCTCAACCTCAGCACCCGGATCATCGTCCTTCGCGAAGGCCGCCGGCAAGGCGAACTCCCCCGCGCCCAGGCCAACCAGGAAGCCCTCATGCGTCTGATGGCCGGGGTTGGGGCGGAAAGGACGAGAAGTTAGCGAACATACAAAGGTGAACCATGAAAACAAGCAGTGTTTACATGTTAATGTCGTTGAGAACGGCCTTACCGACAATTGTGTTCTCGTTATGCATTGGGGGCATCCCATCGGTCACGCCAGCCCAAATAAGCGAGGCCACCACGGCGCGGTTGCCCCTGGCCGATTACCTCTCGCCCAAGACGTACGAGAGCGGGTTGGTCGCCATCGAGCCGGCCGGGTTCTTCGCCGTCGGGCGGCGTTATATTCATCCGCCGATGGTGGATTTCAAACCGGTGGACAAGGCGTCGCGTTACGAGATTTACCTCGTGCAGAGGG
>CAYNYK010000115.1:0-14835 GCA_964401335.1 uncultured Planctomycetales bacterium | reverse complement strand
TACTCGACGGGCCTGACGGCTCGGGCAAAAGCACGCAACTGCGCCTCCTGGCCGTATCGCTGGCAGACCGGAAAATCGACGTGCTCACCACCGTCGTTCCGGGCGGGACAACCATCGGGCAACGTATTCGTGAAATCCTGCTCGGTGACAGTCTTCATCGGATGGATGTCCGCTGCGAGACGTTTCTGTTCATGGCCTCACGGGCCCAATTGATCGGCGAAGTGATCGGGCCGGCCATTCAGGCGGGTCGGGTGGTCCTCTGCGATCGTTTTATCTCCGCCACCTGTGCTTATCAGGGGGCGCGGGGCATCGAGATGGAACTTGTCCTGGATCTCGGCCGGTACGCGGTAGGCGATATCTGGCCGAATTTAACGCTCATCATGGATATTCCAGCGGAAGAGGGGCTGCGCCGCGTCGAGCATCGGCCGGGGCACACCGGCGGACTCAAGCCCCAACTCGATGCCATGGAATCACGGCCGCTGGCATACCACCGGAAGGTGCGCGAATTATTTCTAAGCCTGCCGGGCCGTTATCCCGGACGGGTGGAACTGATCGACGGCACCGGCTCACCGGAGCAGGTGCGTGAGCGCGTTATGGAGGTCATTGCCCGTGTCGATTTTTGACGTTCGCCATCAGGAGCGGGCTCATCGGATTATTCAACGGGCCCTGACCAGCCGGCGGCTCCCCCACGCGTATCTGTTTGTCGGCCCCGAAGGAGTCGGCAAGGAAATGCTGGCCTTGAGGCTGGCGCGCACGTTGCTTTGCGCGGCTCCGATACACCGAACAGCACCGGAGGTTTTCCCTCATACCTCTATCGAAGGGCTGGACGCCTGTGGGCAATGCACGGATTGCCGGCTGATCGACGCCGGAACCCATCCCGATCTGCATCTCATTTTTCGCCAGCTTAACCGCCAACATCCGGATCCACTCGTACGCAAACAAAAGGCCCTGTTCCTCGGTGTCGAGGTGATTCGCCATTTTCTTATTGAACGGGCCGGAACCCGCCCCAATCGCGGCCGGGCCAAGGTGTTCGTGATCCGCGAGGCGGAACGAATGAACGAGGCCGCCCAGAACAGTCTGCTTAAAAACCTTGAGGAACCGGCGGCGTCGACTTTTATCATCCTGATCAGCAGCGCCCTGGATCGCATGCTGCCGACCGTGCGTTCGCGCTGCCAGCCGGTGGCCTTTCAGCCCCTGCCGGTGGATTTCGTCGCTGAAAGATTACACGCGCTTCATCCCGAAACCGATCCACAGGAACTCAACTACCTTGCCCGAAGGTCCGGCGGCAGCCTGGGAACCGCATGCAAACTACTCGATGACGGCTTGTTCCCGATCAAGCAGACGTGGGGCAAGCAACTGACCACGTTGTTAAATCCCCCCCGCGGTTTCGCTCCGCCCGAGTTGGCTAAACCGTTCGCCGAGGATGCCAAAAAATTGGGTAAATGCGTCACCACCCGCGATCCGGATGTCTCCGACACCGACGCCACCCGACAAGGTCTGCAAAGCCTGCTGGCCGTCCTGGCCGATTTTTATGTGGATGCGCTTCGTCTTCGTGTCGGCGCCCATCTGCCACCGCTCAACGCCGATCAACCGGAAATCGCCGAACAATTGGCCGCATCGCGATCGGCACCCGCCCTGCTGACATCCCTGCGCGCCATCACCGAGGCCGACACCAACCTTGCCCGCAACGCCAACATCGACCTTGCCCTCGAAGCCCTGTTTATTCAGTTGGCCAGAGATACGGTGGGCCGGGCGGCCTGAGTACGCAAAAACATAGCCGGCACAAAAACGTAACATCGCTTCCGAAAGCGTTGTGCTCCGTTATCTCGTCGATGAAATGAACCTGGGGGGATGGATTTTAATCCGAAAGCATGGCTTCGGCGGCCTGAATGTGCTCGGGCAACCGTTCGCGCACCTCGCCAAAGTCCGTTTCGCTGAGACCGACGGTCTCGAGCAGTACATCGTCCACATCCTGCCCCTCAGCGGTCAGATGAAAACCGATCCGCTCGTGGCAGGCCAGGGTATCGGCGATGTAAACCAACATCGGCAGGAGGCGCTGGTCCTCCGCCAAATTATCGATCCGGTGATGGTAGCCCAGGACCGTTTGCAGCGGGCGGGGGAATTTCCATTTGGCAGCCAGAGCGGCACCCAGTGACTGATGATCCGCGCCAAGCAGTTCCATTTCCACGTCGCAGATGGGTCGGCTGTTCTTGCAGACGCTCCGGATAACCTCGCTCAACTGCTCGGGAAAAGCTTGCCGCTCGATTAACAACCCCAGATCATGAATCAGTCCGGCCAGAAACGCCTCTTCGGCAAAAGCTTTCTTGCCGATCCGGCAACAGAACTCGCGGGTAACGACGCCCACCGCCACGCTGTGTTTCCAAATATCGCGGGCGTTGAACTTGTCCGAAATCTTTTCCGTCGTAAACAGTCGACTGATCGACGCGGAGATGGCGATGTTCTTCACCGCGCTCAGCCCCAACAACACAATGGCTCGATCCAGATCGGAAACCTGGCCGGGCAAACCGTAAAACGCCGAATTCACCACCTTGAGAATCTTGGTCGCTAACGCCGGGTCATTTTTAATGATATTGTGCAGATCGTGGGCGGTGCTCTTGGGGTCGTCCACGATCGAGATGATCTTGGCGGTCACCTCCGGAAGCGTGGCGATATCTCCGATCCGCGCGAGAGCCAGGCGGATCACCTGTTCGGTATCAAGCGTCATCTGTGCACCGGCCATGCGAGTCTACCCCTGCTAACAGAGTACGAGGGCTTGTGGCGGGACCATTCGCCGCCCAGCAGACATCGACCTGACCATGATGGAGGTTTAACAATTACCGGGCGAGTTCTAAAACGTCAGAGACTTATGCCGAACGGACGGGGTGATTATCAGTCCTTCCAGAACGCGGGTGATCCGTTCGCCGGCCCGGCCGTCCCCATAAACCGAGGTGTATCGCCTAGTGCGCAAAGCGGGTTCCGATAATGCCCGCCGCAGGCCGCGAACAATCGCATCGGTCGATTCGCCCACATCAATTACGTTCTTTCCGCAACGCAGCCGCCCGTGTTGGCGCGGGCCCACGTTGACCACGTATATCCCCAGGCTCGCCGACTCAATGATTCCCCCTGAACTGTTGCCCACCAGCACCGCCGCCCGGCTCAGCAAGCGTAAATAGTCCCGGCGCGGCAGGGACCGAAAAATCCGCCAGCGTGGGTCATGCTTCAGCGCCGCGATCTCGCGTACGATCCCGCTGTGCCCGGGATCGGAGTTGGGATATATCACCACGCCCCCCAGGCCGCTACTAGGTGTGCATCCTAAAACCGGTGTGGCACAGGCGTCTCGCCTGTGCTCGTCGTCAGCGGGAGGCCGACGCCATGGGGTTTTTGGACGCACTCTAAGCACCGCTCGCAGAATGTTGCGCATGGTAAGTGCTTCGTCCTTCGCCGTTCGTCCGCAAGGATGCTGTAACACAACCGCATAGGGTCGTTCGGCAAGCGGGCCGAGATGTTTCGCCAACCAGGCATCCGTAGCCCGGGCGTCCTTTCGTTCGGCCGCCATGAAGACTCGAATATCGTCCAGGCCAGGGGCCCCGACCACGTGAATACGTTTCGGATCCTCCCCCATTTTCCGCAGCCGAACGGCCGCCTCTCGCGAAGCCGCCAAATGCACGTGGGCCAGCCGCGTGATGGCGTTGCGCAACACATCATCCACGTCACCTGGGGCCTGATCGCCACCATGGATATGCGCGAGGACGCGTCGCCCGACGGCGGCCGCACAGGCTCCCGCGAAAGCCTCGATCCGATCGCCGAGCACCAGCACGATCTCGGCATCCATCGCCTCCAGCGCCGCGCCGATGCCCGCGATACCACGAGCAAGAACCGCCGCCTCGGCCGCCACGCTGTCGCGGCCGGTCTGCATTTTAACTTCCGCCGCGATAGGCCAGCCGGCCTCGCGGATTACATTGACGGTGGAGCCGAACTTTTTCAGCAAATGCATACCCGTCACGATCACGCGGGCGTCAAGCCGCCGACGCTTCCGCATGGCCGACAATACCGGCTCAAGCAGGCCCCACTCCGCCCGCGTCCCCGTGATCACGGCGATACGACGTCGACGACTCAAGACAGTTGTTCCCAGGCAAGCGGCGCATCCGCGGCGATCGGCACGCGCGCCTTGCGGCCGACCAGGTCCTCAAGCTGCGCGGGAGCGATACCCCCGCCAGGCCGCTTCACCGTCAACATGGCCCGCGTCAAAACCTCACCGGGCTGGATATCCCGGCCCGCGACCACGCTGCCGCGGGCCAGGTCGCGCACCTCTCGCTCGCATTCAGCGACCGCGATTGACCCGTCCCCCAACAAGCGATCGGCACGGCGTATGTGGCGGATATACTCAGCCAGTTGAACCGGCTCCAGCGAGAAAGCGTGATCCGGCCCCGGTTGCCGCCGATCCAGAGTGAAGTGCTTTTCGATGATGCTCGCCCCGGCCGCCCGGGCAAAACCGCCAATGGTCAGCGATTCGGTATGGTCGCTGAAACCGCTGACGCAGGCGAACCGCCGGCTCAACATGCCGATGCTCGCCAAGTTGGCCTGCTCCTCGGTGGCGGGATACGCACTCACGCAATGCAGCAGGGCCAATGATCCGTTACCGGCTCGTCGAAACCGCTTGACGGCCGCCGCGACCTCGGCCAGGTCGGCCGCTCCCGTGGAAGCAATGACCGGCAAGCCCTTGGCCGCTGCCGCATCGAGCAATGGAACATTAACGATATCCGGCGAGGCCAGCTTGATCGCCCGCACACCGATGCGCACCAAAAAGTCGAGATCTTCGGGCGAAAAAGGCGTCGCCAGGAATTCCACGCCGCAACCGGCGGCATACTCGGCCAGTTGGGCGAATTCGTCATGGGATAGTTGCAGCCGGGCCAGCAACTCGTATTGGCCGCTGGCCTGGGTTGCCTCGCGTTGATAGCGGGCGGCCGGTGCTTGCCGGGTCACCAGCCGATCCGCCGAGAAGACCTGAAACTTTACCGCGTCCGCCTTGGCGTCGGCGGCAGCACGGATCATTTCACGAGCGATACTCACGTCGCCGTTATGGTTCACGCCGGCCTCGGCAATGACATACGCCGGGGCCGCGCCGCCGATCAAAGCCGACCCGATACGCAGGGTCGCAAGCGTATCGGCTCGCCCGGTTTCATCAAGATCGCATGTTGACGCCCGCATGGGACACCGCCGCGGAAAAGGGAGGCCGACGCGAGCCGGCCGACGGATGTTCAAGGAAAACCGCTTCGTTCGCGGAGCGGATGATAGCCTCGGCCAGATACAGGTCAATCACGGTGTCGATGTCCACCGTCTCCTCCGGACGCTGCACTACCGCCCGGCGATCACGGCCGAAAAAGGCGTGCGGATCGGCCGAATCTTCGGCGGCGAATAACGCCGCCCGGCTCACCGCCACCACCGCCCCGTCGTGATAGTACAACGGCTCCAACTCCTGACGACGGTGAATACTGTTCGGCCGGTACTGGACCATCCGGTCGCCGTCCAGCCGATGCACCCAGTCGGGATGCTGCTTGGTCACCGGGGCCACCGTCCGTACCGAATCGCAGCCTGTCGAGGCCAGCAGATCCACGCATCGATCAATGACCCCGTCCGCCCGGACCGGCACGTTACCATACAGAATAACCACCGTATCGACCGACATCGCGGCCCGTCCCTCGTAACAGCCAACAGCATGGCGCACGGCCTCGTCCACCCGGGCGGTATCGGTGGCCAGCTCCGGCGGCCGATCAATTACGACGACCCCCGCGGCCCGCCCGATCCCCGCCGCCGGCAACGAATCGGTGGTCAGCACAATATCATCCACGTACCGACTCTGCTGGGCGTGCCCGATGGTATAAGCCAACACCGGCCGACCGCATAGAGGCAATACGCATTTATCCGGCAGCCCCTTACTGCCGGCCCGAGCTAATATAACTGCAAGTGTATTCATTCCTTACATTAATCGGCCAGGGCGGATACCCATCTTGAACCTACGTGTGGAAGGACAATGGAAATAACTATGATCATTGAAATCCGTACCTTCACTAATTTAACTTGACCACCCGACACAAAGACTTGCCCAATGCTATTTTTGTCACACAGCACATTGAATAACCATTAAGAATACAAAAAGATGTTTTTATTGATTTTGCTTATACAATAAATGCTGCTTGCCAATACCGATGAAATCTCGTATATATGAATAAGGACACCTCATGCAGAGGATCAGTTGATGTGCATGCAATGCAAAGGGTTGTTTAGCTGTCGGCCGCATCTGTGCATACGGCGGGATGCGTGTCAGACGGTCGCGCAGCGGCTGGCTCCGAGCGAGAAGAAACAAAAGGCCATGGCCTTGATCGACAGCCCGAAGATCGAGCCTTTACCCGCCCAGCCCCCGCAACGAAGCCCGCAAGCCGTTTCAGGGTAAACGCTTCAAAACCCTTATTGCTTTTCTCCGTGCCTCAGTTTCTCCGTGGTAAATTATCCGGCAAAGTCGTTTTGAACTCATACCGTCCTGAGCCGATGGCATAAACCGCCCGGCCGTCTTCCATACTTAGGAAAGTAACGCCCTCGGCCTGCTCGATAGCGCTCCCGCCTTCGGTGACGGTCTTGCGGTCGGCGCAAGGCAGGTAAACCGTGGCCGTCGTGTTGGCCGGTATCGATACCCGCAGATGCAATTCACCTCCGCAATGTTCCCATCGGCTTTCGATGCGGCCGCGCACGGACGCAAACGCCGCCCCGGCGTACCGTAAATCACCGACCGGGCTTGGGCGGATAAGCACATTTCGAAAACCGGGACTGGCCGGGTCGATGTCGATCCCTGCCAGGCCCTCGAAGAACCAGCGGCCGATGGCACCCAAGGCCACGTGATTGCGCGAATTCATGTCCGGTCCTTTTTTGTCCGCGTCCCAAAGCTCCCAGATGGTCGTGGCCCCGTGAGTGGTCATGTAACCCCACGAGGGAAAAGTGTCCTGGGCGGCCAGGCGATAGGCCAGATCGTTGCGGCCGCATTCGTTCAGCACCGACATCACCCAGGCCGTCCCCTGAAAACCGGTCGCCAGATGCACATCGCGCTCGAGGATATTTTGGACCAGGTTATCCAGCACCGCCGCCCGCCGCTCCTCGGGCACCAGGCCGAAAGCCAGCGGCATGATATTCGCCGTCTGGCTTCCGTTCAGATACGTATTCTTTTCCTTGTCCAGATAAGCGTTGTTGAAGGCGATCCGGATGCGCCCGGCCAGTTGACGATAGCGTTCGGCCTGATCTTTCTTGCCGATCGCCTCGGCCATCAAGGCCAGGCGGCTCGCACCGAAATAACTCCAGGCCGGCCCGAACAACTTCTCCGGCGTCTTCTCCAACGCCACCCAGTCGCCGTACCCGCCGCGCTCGTACAAATCGTTCTTGCTGTTCTTCTCCATCCATCCGACCCAACGGGCCATGCAGTCGTAACTCTCCTCGATCGCCCGCCGGTCGCCGTAGAATTGATATTGCAACCAGGGCAGGACCATACCGATGTCGCTCCATCCGGGCGCGCCAGCCCGTCCGCCGAAAATATTCGGCACAATCTCCGGCACACCGCCATCGGCGGCCTGACAATCGCGCACGTCGCGCATGTACTTGGTCAAAAAGCGGGCCATGTCCATGTTCCAGCATGCCGTGGGCGCAAAGGCCACAAAATCACCCGTCCAGCCCATCCGCTCGTCGCGTTGCGGACAGTCGGTCAGAACGCTGTGCAGATTCGAGCGCTGACCCCACACCGTGTTGCGCCAGATTCGGTTCAACAACCAGTTGGAACATGCAAACTCACCCGCCGGCTTCGCCGCCGTATGCACCACGCGAAACGTCAATGCGTCAAGCGTCGGTTCACCCGGATAGCCGGTGATCTCGCAGTAGCGAAAACCGTGATAGGTAAAACGCGGCTCCCAGATTTCCTCGTCGTCGCCCTTGCAGATGTAATAATCGGTGGCCTCGGCGTGGCGCAGATTGTCGCGATAAAGGGTACCGTCGGCGTTGAGCAGTTCGGCGAAACGCAAACGAATGCGCGTTCCGCGCGGCCCTTTGACCTTGAGGCGGACCCAGCCGGTGGCGTTCTGACCGAAATCGACGATATACAGATCCTGGTCGCGGAAAGGCCGGCTGATCTGGCGGGCCTTGAGTTCCTCGGTCACCTGGATGGTCTCGCAAAGCTGAGCGCAGAGTACCCCTTTGAGGGGATCAGCCTCGATCACCGGCGACCAGAGCGCATCATCGAACCCCGGCCGGTCCCAGTTTTCCTGTTCCATGCGGGCGTCATAGGTTTCACCTTTCCAGAACGTGTTCTGCGTGATGGGTGAGGGACACGCCCGCCAGGTGTTATCGGTTCCCACCACCTCCCGCGTCCCGTCGGCATAATCCACCACCAGTTGCATCAGGAAACGCAGATTACCTTGCGAAAACGGCGGACGTTGGGTCCAGCCCAAATCGCCCGACCACCAACCGTTACCCAGAACGACGCCGGCCGCGCTATCGCCCTCATTCAATAATGCCGTCACATCATAGGTCTGATACTGCACCCGCTTGGGATACTCCGTCCAGTCGGGGGTAAAAACATCACCGCCGACCTTTCGCCCGTTCAGATGCAATTCGTAAAGTCCCAGGCCGGTCACATAAACCCTCGCCCGCACCACCCCGGAACGCACCGCAAACGGCTTGCGCATATACAATGAGTGACGTGGGCCGCTGACCAGCGGGTCCTTCTGCCATCGCTCCGCGCTCATCACGTCGGCCACCACCGCTTGATCCCACGCGGTATCGTCATAGTCCGGCGCGGTCCAGTTCGCCTGCTCCCTGTCCGCCGTCAGCCAATCCGGCCCGCTGAGCAGATCGATGTTTTTACCGTCAGCCAGCCGAACTTGTGCAGTGACTCGCAACCCGGCCGGATCTGAACTGTTCAGTACACTGACCGCGATGACGTTTTTCCCCGGCCGTAACAGATGGCCCACGTAATAGATACGGGACATGTTCCAGTGTTTGTTATCTCCGACCCATTCCCCGTTTACATACAACGTAAACGAATTATCCGCGTTGACTCGGATGGCGGCCGAGGCGACCGTCCGCCCGGCCTCGATGGTGAACGTTCGGCGGAACCACGCCGTCCGGTTTTCGCCGCGCACCTTGTCGTTCCAGATCCACTCGCCCCAAGGCAAGCTGCCGGCCGTCTCCTGTTTTTCATCCACGGTGATCCAACGGGCCTGCCAGTCGTCCGACCCCAGCAAACCCATCTCCCACCAGGCCGGCGCGCTGTAAGGCGAAGGTTGTCCGTCGCGGTCCCAAACCCGCACCTTCCACCAGACCCGCTGCCCACTGCGCAGCGGTGGCCCCGCATACTCCACATGCGCCGACTCATCCGACCCGACCTTGCCGCTGTCCCACAAATCGGCCTGCCCGGCGTTTAACTTCTCCAGGCTGCCGGCCGCCAGGATCTGGTAGGCCGTCTGCCGCTCTCCCCGCCGATCACTTTCCAGCACCCACCCCAGTCGCGGACGCAACACGTCGATCCCCAAAGGATTCTCCGCGTATTCACAGCGCAGATTCACCGGTGCCATCGCTGCGCTCGCGATCCCGTTGAGCAGCAGCAAAGCCGCCGTCACCAGGCCGCCACGAACGGCAAGAACCCTGGGCCGCCGACAATCACGCACACTACTCCGAGCCGTACTCATACAGCATCCTTTCCTTGTTCATTGCTCGCGGTTCTTCCCCATAGCCGCATTGGCTCCCGGTGAAGGTCCGATCACACGACCGTCCTCGCCATGGGAATCCGACCGAGCTATAAGTCCGCAAACGCTCCGCGTTCATCGAGTCTACGCCGAACCAACGACCTTCAATAATGATATACAAGATACTACCGTCTGATAACAGTAGCGAGGCCTTCGGATCGCTCCCGACTCAAATAAAACGTAACGAGCAGCTATCCCTTTGTTAATAACCTTGACCCGATAGCCGAATCATAAAAGGAAGGATGGGGTCTTCGCCCTATCCCCGGGCCGGTACAAGAAGGGTCCGTGGAAGATAATCGGACCGACGTGGCCATGAAAAACCACGGATAAAGATCGAACGTCTTGAAATGGGGGGATCGAGGCCGTCAACTTCAAAAAGGGATGATTGACCCTTCCTCGGGATATACGGGCGGCCTTCGGCGACGATGTCATCATGACCAATAACGCGACATATGCGATGGTACCCGGCATGACTCCAAGCGGGAAGTTCGCCCGCAAAGTAATTCCAAAGCACATACCACTTAACGAGGTCCTGGCCCAGATCACGGAAATCTCCACTTTGCCGCATCTGGCTTTGCGGGTGATGCAGGTGGCCAACGATCCGGAGGCGGGAGCGGCCGAACTGAAAAACGTGGTGGAGGCGGACGCCGCCCTCAGCGCTCGCGTGCTGCGCACCGTGAACTCGTCGGCCTACGGCCTGCAATCGAAAATCACCAACCTGCATTACGCGATCAGCTACCTTGGCTTCAACCAGATTCGCAACCTGGCCGTCACCGCATTGGTCAGCGAGGCCTTCAAGCAGCAATCCACCGTCGGGCGTTATGACCGCGAAGCCTTGTGGCGACATTTCGTGTCCGTGGGGATCTGCGCGCGCATGCTCGCCGCCCGCAAACGCATGCCCAATTTCGAGGATGCCTACCTGGCCGGCCTGCTGCACGATTTCGGCATTATTCTCGAGGACCAGCACCTGCACGCCGCGTTTGAGGCCATGATCCATGCCCTCGACGGCACCCGCCTCTTGAACGAGATGGAACAGGAATATTTTGGGTTCGACCACGGCACCCTCGGCCTGTGGGTGGGTAGAAACTGGAAATTCCCGCTTGCCGTCCTGAGCAGTATTCAGTACCACCATCATTCGCAGAAATGCCTCAATGAACACCTGCCGATTGTCCGGTGCGTGGAGGTGGCCAATTTCCTTTGCAGTTTCAAGGGGATTACCTCGATCGGCGTCAACCTGGTGCCGCCCCCCAAGGAAACAATTATCGCCTTAATGCTAACCAAGGAGGATCTCAAGGTACTGATAACCGATCTGGATAGTGAAATACTCCGATACGAATCGTTGTTCAAAGTCTGATATGGACGATTTGATTAACCAACTTGACGATCTCTTCGAGCCCCGGCAATGCCCGGCCGACCCTACCGACGGGTTGATGCGGCTGGCGCGTACTTTAACCATGCTCGATCCGATCTTTCTTTTCATCGCGGACCCCACCGGACGCTTGACGGCGGTCCACAATGAAAAGGATATCAACCTGGACCAGGCCAAGGCCTTGGCCGTGCATGTGGCCGCCAGATTAAATGAAAAAGAGGGAGACAAAGCCCATCTGGCTTGCGAATGGGGATCGGAATACGCTTTCGCGGCGCGGATCATTGATGCCGATCAAACCTTTGTGTTGGGCGGTCTCCTCGGCCTGGTCCCGCCGGCCTCCGATCTTGAAAGATTGCAGCTTCTTCTGGATACATGCGGGCCCCTGATCTGCGCGCTCTTGCGTACATACCAGTCAAATCGCGAGCTCACCGCCCGGATTCGTCAACTAGGGGCCGAACAGGATACCATCAAGGACTCCCTCGAGAAATCAATCTCCGATGTGATCGAGGAACGCGAGGAGCGTTTCCGCGAACAACGCCGCTATGTGCTTCACCTCGAGGAAGAGGTGGAGCGTCGTTCGGCGGCCTTGCGGGAAACGATGCTTCGCGCGGAAGAGGCCAATCGCACCAAGAGTGAATTTCTGGCCAACATGAGCCACGAAATCCGCACGCCCATGACCGCCATTTTGGGGTTTACCGAAGTGCTCCAGGATTATGCCGCGGGCGAGAACACCTCTCCCGAACTGGTCAAGGCCGTCGAAACCATCCAACGCAACGGCGAGCACCTGCTCCAGATCATTAACGACATCCTCGATTTGTCCAAGATCGAGGCCGGAAAACTGCGCGTTGAGAGGATTCCCTGCCACCCCGGCCAAATCGCCGCCGAAGTCGTCTCCCTGATGCAGGTACGGGCCGATGCCAAAAACCTCGACTTGAAATTGGAATACGAGGGGGTCATTCCGGAGACGATCCTTACCGATCCCACCCGCCTGCGCCAGATTCTGTTAAATCTGGTCGGTAACGCCGTCAAATTCACCGAGTCCGGTAAGGTCCGACTGCGTCTCCGGCTGCATAACGAGCCTGAGCAAAATCCCGCTTTACAGTTCGACGTGATCGATACGGGTATCGGCCTCACCGCCGAACAGGCCGCCCAGTTATTTCAGCCCTTTATGCAGGCCGACTCCTCCACCACCCGCCGTTTCGGCGGCTCGGGGCTGGGGTTAACCATCAGCAAACGCCTGGCCGAGATGCTCGGCGGAACCATCACCGTGGAAAGTTCCCTCGGTCACGGCAGCACTTTCCAGCTGACGATCGCGACCGGTCCGCTGAAGGGCGTGCGGATGATCGAGCAGTCGCAAATGGAAGACAATCGCAAAAACCTGGCCGCATGCTCCAGGGAAAACACCGATGACCTGCCGACGCTGTCCGCACACATTCTTCTGGCCGAGGACGGTCCGGACAATCAGAAACTCATCTCGTTCATGTTGAAAAAAGCCGGCGCCGAGGTCACCATCGCCGAGAACGGCCAAGTCGCCATTGAGCGGGTGCAGGCCGTCGCCGAGCAAGGGCGTCCCTTTGATATCATTCTCATGGACATGCAGATGCCGGTCCTCGACGGCTATCAGGCCACCGCCGAACTGCGTCGGCTGGGGTATCAGGGACCGATCATCGCCCTGACCGCCCACGCCATGCCCAAGGACCGCGAAAAATGCCTCCAGGCCGGTTGCAGCGATTATGCCGCCAAGCCCATTCGACGACGCAAATTACTCGAAACCATCCAACGCCATCTCCGCCTCTCCGCCGTCGTCTCCTGAGCATTACCCACCCGCCACCCCTCGCGGGCTTGAATCCGCATGCATGCGAGATTTAGTGGCAGGGTGGTACGCGACACCGCAGTTGGTTTTACGACTTTGGGAAGCATGGGCAGGATCCGCTACTCCGGGATCTGCCGGCGTATCCCGTGCCTACCCACCGCCCGTAATCCGTTAAGAATTTACGCACCTCACAACTTTTCCTCGCCCCTTTCGTCCGCTACCGCACATGGCTATGATACCGGCCGTTTTTGGGTATCGCGGAGAAACTGCCGGGAGTCGTTGAAAACGCATGGGTCACATCCTCATTTACTTGTTCCCCGCCATCATGGACCTGGTCCTGTTCGTGGTGTTTTTCATGACCACGGTGCGGGCCGCCCAGCAGGGTGCGTCGGCCTCCGGCGTGGCTAACCTGCTGACCGTCTGGGCGGTGGTCTACATGTTTTCCTCGCTTCTGGTCGGTCGCTGGGTCAACCGGAAAAACGCGGCCGCGTTACTAATCGTCGCCTGTCTCTCCACCGCCGCCCTGGCCGTCGCTTTCGTCCCCTGCCAAAAGCTCGCGACGATGTACGTCCTGATGGCCGCCGAGGGCGTGGCCATGGCCCTGTTCTTCACCCCCTTCCAGGTTTTCATGCGCGTGGTCGGCGAGAGTAAACGGCGACCGATCACGACCTCCGTCGGCCTGTACACGCTCTCCTGGAGCATGGGCGCCGCCCTTGGCCCGTTGGTTTCCGGTTTTGTATGGCAAAGCTGGGGTTGGCGAATCTGCCACGCCCTGAACGGCCTGATCGCTCTGGGTGTTGCGTTCGGTATTTATCTGCTCAAACATCACGCGCAGCCCACCCCCACGCCGACCGCCGACCTCGAATCGGCCTTGCCGGATTTGAACGGCCTGGACCGGTATCGGCGGCTGCCCGATCTGGCCTGGATGGGCTGGGTCTTCAGCGGCATCGGCTGTGTCGCCGTCACCATGATTCGCGGCGTGTTCCCCTCCAGCGGTAACGCGCTGGAAATCCCCAAATCCGAGCAGGGCATCATTCTGTTCATCCTCAGCGTCGTACAGGCCGTCGTGGGTTTGGTCCTGGCCCGCAGTCGCTGGTGGATGTATCGGCCGCTACCGATCCTGGGGTTCGGACTGTTCGGCCTGGCTGGCTTGATTCTCTTCTCGCTGGCTCACTCCACCGTGGCCTTCGGTATCGCCGCCACCTGCTTCGGGGTCTGGTCCGGATCCTTCTTCTTCTACCTCGTGTTCCACTCGCTCGTTCATCCGGAGCGAAGCGCCCGCTATGTCTCCATAAACGAAGCAATGGTCGGCCTGACTTCCATCCTGGGGCCGCTGCTGGGCGGATTGATCGGTGATTATTTCTCCTTGGAAAGCGCCTACCGCACGATGGCTATCATCGTCCTGCCGGCCTTATGCATACACGCCGGCCTGCATTTGATCGTCAAGGAAAAAGCACACGATCCCCTCGGCTGATTCCAACGAAAAAACACAAAATCCATAATCGCATGGTCAACCGGGTGGCCCACCTCCTCTGGAAGTGGGGGCGCGATCACCACGCCACGAAACCGAACACGCTCCATTCTCTCGGCAAACCCACATTTATTCCTGGTCATGTTTCTGCGCCCGGTAAGTGAGTAGGGAGGGAAACCAGCGTCGAAATACTCAAGACTGCCCGGTTACAGAAGTTTGTCAGCGCTGCCCCACGTCTGAAGACGTTGGTCATCCGATCTGAATGGCCGGCGGTTCACCAGCTTTCAATTACGCCTCAAGCACATGCACGCTCTGTAACCAAACGTTGTAAACCCAAACACCCGGGTTACAAAAAAATTTTACCATTTGACCCGTTTTTACCCGTAAAAAATAACAAATTTGG
>CAYNYK010000114.1:0-15402 GCA_964401335.1 uncultured Planctomycetales bacterium | reverse complement strand
CTACGGAGTCTGTTGAGTGGCGGGCGGTGCCGGTCGGCGATGTTCGAGAAACCATCTGATGCTGGTGCGAGAATCCTTTCTCGCACCCAAACATTGGGGAATCCTTTCCCCTGTATCACGGGATGGGAATCCCGAGAGAAGACTGTCGAGATAGGAATCTCGACAGAGCGGGGATGCAAATCTCGACAACGCGACTCGTTAATCATTCTTATTTTATCCCCGTGTCTCCGTAACTCGGTGGTAAATCAAGACTACGGAGTCTGTTGAGTGGCGGGCGGTGCCGGTCGGCGATGTTCGAGAAACCATTCGTAGAGCTTGGGATTGTTGTAGGTCGCCGTCCACGAGTCATGCTCGGCCTGCGGATAAACGGTCAGCATGGCCTGCCCGCCCATTCTTTCCAGCGTCTCGACCATGCGTTTTGATTCGAACAGCGGCACGATATTGTCGCGGGCGCCGTGGAAAGCCCACACGGGCACGTGTCGGATTCGATCGAGCTGATAGGGGATGCCTCCGCCGCAGATCGGCGCGATGGCCGCGAAACGGTCAGGGTATTCGATGGCCAGGCTCCACGTGCCGAACCCACCCATGCTCAGCCCGGTCAGGTACACCCGCCGGGGATCGACCGCATAGCGGGCCATGATCTCATCAAGCAGCCCGATCAGTACCTGATTATTCCACCATTGGCCCCGGGGACACTGCGGCGAGACCACGATAAAGGGAAAGTCCGTGCGGTTCTGGAGGATCTTGGGCAGGCCGTGCTTTTTCACCAGATCCAGATTGTTCCCGCGCTCGCCGGCCCCGTGCAGGAAAAGAATCAGCGGCCAGCGTTGTTGCGCGTCGCGGCCATAATCGGCGGGCAGATAGAGCAGATACGAGCATGCCAGATCGCGGGTAACGGTGGCCTCGAAACGTTGCGGATGCTGACCGACGGAATCCTGACCTTGCATCGCGTTATCTCCTCCATTTCCCAAAAGGGTTGTGATTATCCAGACAAAAGCAATACCTTGTTGCATCATAGGTACATCTCCCAGAAAAATAAGACTTTCATCAGCACCCTTTCTTCCTTCTTATACGCGTGAATAGGCAAAGGGAATCGCGATCCATACGGCCGCCGCGATGGTTTTAGCCAGCAAGCACCCCAGCCACAATTTTCGATCAGATATCGGTTCATTCCATTGCCGCATCCGCCGCCGCACAACCCACCATTGCACCAGCAGGGAGGCCAAGGCGGTGGTCAAATATACCGGCCAAAGTCGTCGGCGAGGAATGATCAAAGAACCCAAACTGAGAAAGTCAAAATAATATCCCCATATCACCATGATCAACGAGCACAAGCCGTACCCGATGAGCACCCCCTCCCACCAGGCGCGAAACCGTTTCCATGTGGGATAGCCGAGAACCAATGAGGCAAACCCGAGTTCCATGCCTGCTTGGATGGCGGAGAAAAAGAGGATGCAATAAAGAATCACCACAATAAAGAAGGAAGGAAAGGTAAAAGTCATGGGTATGGAAAACAACAATAAAGCAACGATCACCGCAATCTTGAGATTTGCGTCAGGCTTATTATCCGCGGCTTTTTTGAATTCCGGGACTTCATTCCATTCAAAAGTGAGTCCGCATTCGGGACAGCGGGGGACGGTCAGGCCGCGCAGGTTGTATTCGCACCGCGGGCAGGGCACTTCAAAATCGATCCGGCTGGGTATGGGCAGAAGATCGGGCTGGTTCGGCGGATTATCCATAAGGCTACTCTTTCGGATAATATACTCGATAGTGGCTCGTTTTTCGCCATGACCGGCCTGAGGTGAGAGGGCTACGTAACCGAATTAGGAGCGAATGGTTTGTCTAGACCGATCAAAGTGGCGTTTGTGGCTTTGGGTTGCGCGAAGAACCTGGTGGACTCGGAGAAGATGCTGGGGCAGTTGGCCGAGGCCGGGGTGGCGATCACCGCCGATCAGGCGGATGCCGAGGTCATCGTGATCAACACCTGCGGCTTCCTGCAGGCCGCCCGGGCCGAGGCTCACGAGGAAATCCGCCGGGCGGTGCGGATGAAAAAGCACGGCCGCTGCCGCCGGGTGGTGGTGGCCGGCTGTCTCGTGCAACGCGACGGCGAGCAGCTATTGGCCGACGTGCCCGGCATCGACGCTCTCGTCGGTGTCCACCAGCGCGACGACGTAGTCCAGGCCGCCCTGGCCTTGCCGCCGGCGAGTAAAGCCAAGGGTAAGAAATCTCCGCGCAAGCCGCCCGACCTCTATCTCGGCGAATATCATCCTTACGTGGCATTGGACACGAGCCGACTGCGGATCACGCCCCGACATTATGCGTACTTGCGAATCAGCGAAGGCTGCAACCAGAAATGCACCTTCTGTACGATCCCGGCCATCCGCGGCCCGATGCACAGCAAGCCGCCGGAAGTCGTCCTGGCCGAGGCCCGCGAATTGATCGCCGACGGGGCGGTGGAGTTGAATCTTATCGGGCAGGATACCAGCAGCTACGGGGCCGACCTGGATCGAAACGAAGATCTGGCCTCTCTGCTGCGGCGACTGGATAAACTTGATGGGTTGCGCTGGCTGCGTCTGTTGTATACCTACCCGTCGTCGCTCGGCGATGCCCTAATCGAGGCCGTCGGGCAATGTTCTCGGGTGGTCAAATACATCGACGTGCCCCTCCAGCACATCAACGACCGAATCCTTAAGGCCATGCATCGGCGGGTGACCCGCAAACAGATCGAGCAACTGATCGACCGGATTCGGGCGCGGATTCCCGGCGTTGCCCTGCGGACGACGTTGATCGCCGGTTTTCCGGGCGAAACGGAGGCGCAGTTCGCGGAGTTGATGGATTTCGTGCGGCAGATGCGTTTCGCGGCGCTGGGGGTGTTCCCCTATTCGCCGGAGCTGGACACCCCCGCCGGCCGCATGAAAGGCCAACTCCCCGAAAAACTCCGGCAGGAGCGGACCGACGCCCTGATGGCCACCCAACAGGAAATCGCCTTCGCCGACGCCGCGGCCAGCCGAGGCAAGGTTTTCGACGTGCTAATCGATCAGCCGATCAAGGCTGGGCAGTACGCCGGCCGACATGCCGGGCAGGCCCCGGAAGTCGACAGTGTGACCTATGTGCTCGGCAGGGGATTGCACGCCGGCCAGTTCGTCCGCGTCGAATGCTTGGAATCGCAGGGTTACGATTTGATCGGCCGGCCAACCGAGGCTAAGCTAAGGTGTAAATCGAAATAATTAAATACGGGGCAGATTTTGCTAAGATTTTGGTACTCCCTGCCCGTGAATGCCGTTTCCCTCTGTCAATTCCGGATAATTATCAAGAAAAACATGAAGTCACTTGAAAAAGTGGGATTTATGATCGATACTATGGATGGAGGTTGAGCCGAGGGGTTATCCTTTATGGTTAACTCCAAAGGCGTTACCTCCTTTTTTGTGCGCCTATCGCGGGGTATAGGGATCCGGCACATAGACGATTCCGTAGGTGTTAAAGATGTTATTCCCTTGACGTATTTCAGAGTGGTATTGCATACGTTCGAGCCAAGGGGAAAACAACTCGGCGATGTCATCGCGGGTTTTGGCATTCATACCCAGCCTCGGCAGCCGGAATCCCCAGTTCAAACAATAAATGCACACATCCGCGGCCTGGATCGGATAGGTCATATCCGAGGAAACAAAAAGGGGGTGGGTACAATCCATTTGGTACGCTGGCGACCCGTCTGAGTTTTGGTGAAATAAGCTTCCAGTCTCCGGATGAATCGCCGGTCGTTGACGGCCTCTGTTTCATCCATAATTAACAGGCCCGGCTCGCGTTGCTGATCCAGAAAGTAAAAGTAGCGTTCCAGAACAAATACGAAATCCTTGCGCAGATATTCTTCGGCTTCGAAAGTTTTGGGCTTGTCACATTTACGAGGTATGGCCGCCGCAAAAAGAGTCCCCTGATGATTCCTCAAGGACTCGAATATACCCAAGGCCATATTCAAACAGGCTTGGCCATAGGCGGTGAATTCGTCTCGTGTCGGCTTTTGTTGATGAAGACCTTTGTGAAGAAAGGAAAGGGAATTTTTTCTTCGGGCCTCGTCGGGTTGAGGGCCTGCCTGCCGCGCCCACCGGATTCGGTCCCGATCCAGCAGTTTGCACCCTTTGAGCTCCTTCCGATAGCGATACACGCGAGCCCCGAAACAATCCACCTCCAGGCGTTGCATGTCCTGCACAAAAGGCCAGAGTCGATCGGCGCGTAAAGCCACTCCACCCCGAACTTCGTAGGGCATGGTGCGGTGGTCATACCCGCTTTCATCCATAAATAGCAACCAACTCATCCAGCCTTCGTCCTTTGAGGATTTCGGTCGGCATCCTAACATCCGAAAGCCGATATGGAAACATCGAGATTGAGCTTGAGCTTGAGCTTGAGCTTGAGCTTGAGCTTGGGTGGCGTTAGTGTATGATCCTTGAATAATGAGGTTAATACGCGGCTGAACCATGAAAATAAATCTACCCAACCAGATTACCATCGCCCGGTTGTTTCTCTCGGTGATATTGTTCGTCTGCCTGGCGTTTTTTTCGGCGAGTGAGCCGCAACCGAAGCGGTGGCTGCTGGATGTCTGCACCACCCTGTTTCTAATCGCCGCCCTTTCCGACGCCCTCGACGGCTATCTGGCCCGCAAACATAATGAGATAACCTCTTTCGGCCGCATCCTGGACCCCTTTGTCGATAAAATCCTAGTCTGCGGGACTTTCGCCTTTCTGGCCGGCGATGGGTTCGTCGATGCCCAAGGCATACTGATCAGCGACGTGCAGGCCTGGATGCTGGTGGTGATTCTCGGCCGCGAGTTGTTGGTCACCTCGCTACGCAGCGTCACCGAGGGCGGCGGGCAGTCGTTCGGGGCCAACCTGTACGGCAAGACCAAAATGGTTCTGCAGTCGGCGACGGCCGTGGTGGTTTTGGTTACCGTCGCCCATCCGGACACCGTGTTTGGAGGTCCCTTCTTTACATACGTCCGTGTGGTCATGCTCTATCTGACGGTCGTCGTGACGCTGCTCTCGATGTTTTCCTATCTGCACGCGGCCCGTGGAGTCCTTTTACACATGTCGGTGTCGGGTAAATGATCCGGCGATGGTTCATGACCGGTTTCGGGTTGGGCTACTCGCCCATCGCCTCGGGGACCACCGGCTCGGCCGGGGCGGTGACCATTGCGTTAGGCGTATGGGCGGCCGTAAGCGCCGCGGGTCTGGGCAACCTGGGATTGAATCCGGCATGGGTGGTCCTGATTTCGCTGGCAACGGCCGGTTGCGTGCGATGGGGAGACTGGGCGATCGGTTATTTCGCCGACAAGGCGAAAAAGGCCGGCGATCCGGGTCAGGTGGTGCTCGATGAATTCGCCGGCCAATGGATCGCGTTGATTGCCTTACCCATGCCCTCGCTCGAACGGACGTTGGTCGTCCTCGGCGTGCAGTTTTTCTTGTTCCGTGTTTTCGACGTGCTCAAGCCGCCGCCAGGCCGGAGACTTGAAAAGCTGCACGGCGGCTGGGGGATCGTCCTTGACGATCTGGCCGCCGGTGTCTACGCCAATCTGGTGGGGCAGGTTATTTTCCGGGTTCTTTGGAATTAAGAGCCTATCCCATTTGGTGTGGCACCGGCATCTCGCCGGTGTAGACACAGGCGAAACCCGCCGTGGCGGGTGCCACAGGTTCCTGCTGGGATAGGCTCTAAGGCGTTTTTCTTGCAGTTGATGGTGTGCCACGCATGTAAGGGATGTTATGTACGATATATTTCGCGCGGTGATTTTAGGAATAGTGGAAGGCCTGACCGAGTTTCTGCCCATCTCCAGTACGGGGCACATGATCCTGGTGATGCCGCTGCTGGGCATCGAAGAGAGCGATCGTTTCTGGAACGGTGCATTCGATATCTTTATTCAACTAGGGGCCATCCTGGCGGTGCTGATCTATTTCTGTCAACGTTTGTGGCGGTTGACCTTCCGACCGGCCGCTGCATGCTGGCATGAGCATATTCTCGTCAAGTTGCTGGCGGCTTTTATACCGGCAGCGGTGATCGGTTTGCTGGCCAGCGATTTTATCGAGGAGCATCTGAAGAACCCTCTGGTGACGGCCGCCGCTTTGGTGATCGGCGGAGTGGCTATCCTGTTGATCGAATATTTCGTTCGTCATCCTAAAATCACCGATGCCGCGGCTATCTCCCTGCGATTGGCTTTCGCTATCGGTCTGATCCAATGCCTGGCCATGATCCCCGGCACCTCCCGCAGCGGGGCGACGATCATGGGGGCCCTCGCCTTGGGATTGACCCCGGCGGCGGCAGCCGAATTCTCTTTTTTCCTGGCTATCCCCACAATGTTCGCGGCCGGTTTCTATTCACTCCATAAACACATCCACGAAATCGGGGAGTACCAGTGGGTTCTGCTGGCCGTCGGTTTTATCGTGGCCTTCGTGGTCGCCTGGGGGGTGGTGGCCGGCTTCATGCGGTTTATTCAGTCGCATAAGTTTACGTCCTTTGCGGTATACCGGATCATTCTGGGATTGGTAGTGCTGGCCTACATCTGGAACCGGGCGTAAATCAGCTCTTGCTGTCTTGGAGGCGGATCAAAACTTATGTTTGGGTTTCTTTTCCTGGATATAGCTGCAGCGGTCCGCGGCATATTGTTCGGCCGTCAGGTCGGCCAGGGGTTGCGTTTTGTCACCGCTCTGGGCCAGTTCCTGGATACGCTTGAGTGTCGGAATGCACCAGCCGCAACCCGTACCCGCCCCCAGGCATTCGGACATCCGACTCGGCTGCTTAACCTGTTCGCGTTGGGCGAAATGCCAGAGTTTCCGCAACGACACATGGTGACAGTGGCAGATGTGATCGTCCCAATCCATGCTGCTATTATAGGACCTCAAGGCGGATCGGCCAGTTGTCCGATAATTGTATAACTACCCCTTTCGGGTATTGCCTGGATGAGCGAGGGAGACATGATCCAGAAATTGCATGACATTCCGATGCCTTGTGACACGGCGTCACCGGCCCCGACGGCCCGGCTGACCGCCGAACATATTAATCGACTGGCCGCCACCTGCGCGCAAGCCGACCGGCCGATCTGGGTACATGACCTTGAGGCTCGCTGCCTTTATCGTAATCCGCCGGCCGAGCGCGTCTCCGATCACCGGAAGGCCCTGATGATCTTTGACATCGTTGATTATCAGGATCAATCGATCGGTTACTTGGCCACCAGCACCGAAATCTGACCGTCTCCTCCGATTATTTCTCATTCCTTGATCGCGCATATTTCGGCCGAAAGGCCTCTTTTGTGACATTCCGTCTTCGTTACCGGCCAAACGGGCCGGTTATTGGACTTAAACTCGCATATTGGCGGGTATTGCGGATAACGAAGATAACGATGCCCGCTTTACGAGACGATAAGAAACCATAGCAAATCATTCGTTCCTGGCGGGTGCGGATGGCAAAATGTCAGGCTATCCGTTCAATCAGTACCGACCGGTGAGTAATCCGCGAATGAGGCCGTGAGGGGGCTAGAGCAGGCCGCAAAGGTCGCTGATTCGCCGTGCTGACCCTTGGGTGGGAAAGGTTGAACTGACCGATGGCCGCACAAACTGCCGCATTAGAAAGATCGATACGCCTGACGGTTTCCAGGGATCAGGTGCGGGCCTTCCTGCTAGCCAGCGACGCCAATCCCACGATCATTACGCGCGAATTGATTGAGGGCAAGCTCAAGGAAATGGGGATACCGATCAGTCCGGAGGTGGCCAAACGCGTCGATCAGGCCGTGGCCGCCGCCAAGGCCGGCACGTTGACCGCCGAGCCTGTGCTTCTGGTGGAAGGCCGCGACCCGAAACCCGGCGTCGGCGCCACATTCAGCTACCTCGAAAAAGAGGGGGAGGCCAAACCTGCTCAGGAAGACGACGCGTTCGATCTCTATCAGAGCCGCATTCGGCTCGTAAACGAAGGCGAGGCCATCGGCCGGTTGACGCCGGAGATCCCTGCCGAACCGGGATTGGATATCTTCGGCAAGCCGGTCCCCGGCGCCCAGCCGCCCTTTTCCATGCAACTCGGTGAAAATGTCAAACTGGCCGACGACGGGCAAACCGTCGTGGCCACCACGACCGGCAAAGTCCATCTCACCCGCGACCGGGTTTCGGTCGTTTCGGTCATCGAGGTACCCGGTGACGTGGATTTCAATACGGGTAATATCGACGCTCCGATTGACGTGCTGATTAACGGTACAATAAGGGAGGGTTTCCGGGTCGCGTCCAAGAAAAGTATTACCGTTCGCGGTACGATCGAGGCGGCCACGGTGACGGCCGGTACCGAACTGAAAGTCAACGGTGGAATTGTTTCACGGGCGGAATGTCTCATCACCGCCGGCGGCGAGGTGTTTACCAAGTTCTGCAATGACGCCCATATCCAAACCGGTGGAGACCTCACCATCACCCGCGAAGCCCTGGGTTCTCATCTATATGTTAACGGCAGTTTGCATATTCCGCGCGGTGCGTTGATCGGCGGCCGGGCGTACGCTCGTCAAGGGGCCGATATCAAGGAAGTGGGCAACGCGGCCAACGTCAAAACGGAGATCGCCATCGGGGTCGACCCGGAAGTCTATGTGGATACCCGCCGGATCGACGAGTTAATGAAAAAGAAAAAAGAAGCTGCCGCGAAAATTCGCGAAAAGGTCCAGCCGCTGATGGCCATGCTCAAGCGGCTTACGCCCCAGCAGCGCGAGAAGGCCACCGAACTCATGTATGAGGCCGACAACCTCGACGCCGAGGTCGAGAACCTTGAAAGACAAAAAACACAGATGTTGATCGACAAAAGCCCCCCTCCTGGCCAGGAAGTGGCCTTGGAAATCAACACCATCATTTACCCCGGTGTCAAAGTCATCTTGGGCGACCGGGCCACGCTCTTTCATAAAGAACGCAAGGGTCATTTTCGAATCTGCCGTCGAACGATTAAACGAGTGGAAGAGATCGTTTTGGTGGATGCGACCTCCGGTTCGGTAACCCCCCTACCGAGCATTGAATATATCCCCGCATCTCCCAACTCCGCCGAGACAAAAAAATAAGCCCGCCAGACTCATACCGTAGCTGCCTTTGACAAACGTGATCAAGGCTGCGTCTTTGGACCGTACAATTGAAACTCATTGAGGGTGGGGCCTTCGGTCGCTTCCGGGAGATTGAGACGTACGAAGCGGGCCGTGACCGGCGGGAAGTCCCGCACCAGCTCGGCCGGCATCGTCGTACCGGTTACGATCGGCCTCCAGTCGTCGCCGTCCTTGATCAGGAGCTCGTAACGCCGGATGCGCTCGGCGAAGACCGGCGCCTGGCTGACGCGCAAACGCTGGAAGGTCCGCGGCCTGCCGAGATCAAGCTCAATCCAGGCGGCATGCGTACCGCCGTCCGTCGCCCAGCGGGTGCCCTCGTTTTCATCGACCGCACACGCGGCGGCGTAAGTCTCCAGGTTCTGATAGACGTTGCTCGCCGTAGCCTTGCAGTCGGCGCTCAGCGGGCCATCCACGGAGACTGCTCGAAGTCGGTCGGCCGGCCCGTCAAGAGTCAACTGGACGATCGTATCAATCGGATCGCGGGCGGGTTTCGGGACCGACAGGGTGATGCCCTCGGCACTCTGATCCCATGTCAGAGAACCCCCGGTCAGGACCGTGGCCTCCAGAATCTTCGCCGGGATCAGGGGAAGTTTAACAATATCGTCCGTCCAATTCAGAATATGTAAGTAAATCGTGGAACCCTTACGCGTTGAACAGCCCCAGGTACCCGGCCGGTATGGGCCGCCCCGGGTCCCATAGATAGTCTCGCCGTACTTGGCCAGCCAGCGCCCCATTTCCGCCAGCCGCTCCACTTGACGCGGCTCAATCTCGCCGGTCGGCATCGGCCCGACGTTGAACAACAGGTTGCCATCGCCTCCGGCGCAGCGGATCAGGGTCTGGAGACATTGAGGCAGCGTTTTCATGGAATCGTCGGGCTTCCACGCCCACTGATTGCAGATCGTCATGCAGGTCTCCCAGGGGCGCGTATCCTGATAGCTGCCGACCGTTTGCTCCGGTGTATCGTAGTCGGCCGGCACGCCGGCGCGGTTGTTCACGATAATGTCCGGCTGCAGCCGACGCACGACATCGACGATCCGTTGTCCGCGCTCGGGGGTGAACTCCTGCGGCACGTCGAACCACATAATCAGCAGTGGGCCGTAGTTGCGGATCAATTCGGTGACCTGATTCACCAGATATTGCTCGTAACGGTCCAGGTTCGGCGTCGGTTTCTTCACCGTGCCGCCGGGGCTGCCCAGTGGGAAATCGGGATGATGCCAGTCGCACACGGAGTAATAAGTACCAAAGGCCAGCCCGTGCCGTTTGCAGGCCTCGGCCAGTTCCTTCACGACGTCGCGTCCGAAGGGCGAATTCATGACGTTGTAGTCCGTCTGTTTCGTGTCGAACATGCAAAAGCCGTCGTGATGCTTGGTGGTGAATACCATGTACTTCATGCCGGCGGCCTTGGCGGTCCTGGCCCACTGGTCGGCGTCAAACTTCGTGGGGTTGAAGCTCTTGTAGAGGGCGTCGTATTCGGTGATCGGGATGGGCGCGCCGCGTGACCAGCCGATCTCGGTTCCCTTCAGGCTTACCGGACCCCAGTGGATGAACATGCCAAAGCGTGCCTCGCGCCACCAGGCCATTCGGTCGGCGTTGGGTGCTGGCGCGGGGTTTGAGGTCTGGGCGAAGCATGGGACACACAAGGCCATGATCACGGCGACAGCAATAAGGGATCTGTTCATAATGAGTGAGCCTCCGATCCGAATGAAACTGCATAGTCATGGTATCGTCGAGACGCGCACAACGTCAATTTATCAAAGATATCGAGGCGACCGTAAGATTTCGCGTATCGTCTGAGCGGGTACATCCGCGGGAAAGCGGCACAGGGAATTTGGACTTATTTGGGAATATGCGTACTTTACTCCGCGGCCTGAAAAGCACGAGCAAACCCTTGTCCCACCATGACGTGACCAAGGCTTACCCCTGCCACCCGGCCATTCAAACGGTGGTCTCGCGTGAGACGATGATACGTTTACCGCGGATGCGTCAATATCGAAAATCCACGACGATCGAAGCCTGGCGATCTGAATCAGCGTGCCATCATGCTCGCCACGGCCGGGGGCGGTCCTTCGCCTCGGCGAAGGTCTTTTTCGCAATACCCACATCTTTCGCGATCTCGAAGTCGAACATGCCGGCCACGATGAAGTCAGCGCCGCTGGTGAACGCGTAACGGAACGCATCTTCCGGCGGAATCACGCCGGCGGCCATCACCTTGAAAGCGATCCAGGGCTTTTCCACGGTCTTCATGAACTCGACCGTCTCCTTGGGCAATCCACACCAGTAGCCGGGAAACTCCGTGTAATCGTCACGGGCCTCGTGCGGCTTTGGCGCTGTCTTATAGTTATGATGATGCAAGGTTTTGATGTAGAAGTCGCCGCGAACCTTGTTCTTCTCGCATTCCTGGACCACGCGCAGGGCATGGCCTCCGATGCCGCAAGGGACTCCCTTGGCCTTGATCATATCGACGGCTTTACCCAACAGATCGATGCCTTCCGGGCTGGTCATCTTATCGGCATGAACGCCCCAGATGTAGATGGAGTCGGCCCCGTCGTCGACTAGCTTTTTGACGTGTTCGGTGTACTTGACCAAATCCGGTTCGATGGGGGTGGTCGGGCAGATGATCCACTGCATCTTCCCGCCTCGACGACGGTGCTCCTGAAGGATCTTCAACGCCGCGTCAACCGTGTGGATAATCACGGCATTGATGCCGTGCTCCTCGGCCAGTGCCAGCGTCTCCAGGATTTTCTCCGGCGTGTTGTAGTGGGCCGTTAAATCGTAGACATAGCGCAGATCGCGGCTATGCGTGTAGTGTGTGAGCAGGTTGCCGCCCAGAAGCAGGCGGCTGACTTCCATGTTGGCGAGTTTCCCTTTCAGCAGGATATTTTGCGATGCTGTTCCGCTGCCACCAACCGGCTTCGGCGGCTGGGCTTGCCCCTTGGCTCCGACATATCCCAGGGTGAAGGCCGCTCCGGCCAAAGCCAATGCGGTTTTTTTTACGAACGTACGGCGAGAGATGGGCGATTCCATGAAAGACCTCCTGGTTCCGGTGAATGGTTATTCTTCGACGACGGCCAACATTGACAGTTGTTTCCATGCCTCCATTGACTTGCGCAAATGCACCTCGGCGTCCCCACCGATTCCGTAACACATCAGCCCAATGGGGCCATTGTAGCCTATCCGATGTAGCATCCGCAACAAACCCCCCACGTCGAACGTTCCACTCCCCAATGGCTGGATGAGCTTGTCCCATTCACCCGGCGGCGGATCGGCCCCATTGATGGCCACGACGAACAAGTAGGGCCGCGCCTCTTCGAGCGTTTCCTTGAGCCGGCTCGTATCGTCCGCCTTCAGCCAGTGGCAAAGATTGAACATCACCCCGACGTCTTTTCGATCGACCTTGCGGGCAACCCGCACGGCATCACCGGTCTTCTCCAGCCAATCGTTGGTGTGCGGATACAAGGCCACGCGCAGACCCGCATCGGCCGCCATATCGGCGATTTCACGCACGATGACCACGGCCCGTTCGTCGCCGGCCGGGTCCGACGGCTTTCCCCCCTTGATGAGCAGCCCCAGGATAACGTCGCGGCCCTTGAGCAGTTTGATTGCTTCCCTCAGTCCGAGATCGTACTTCGGCTGATTCGGGTCAAGGCTTACGCGCACAAAGACCTGGAACAGTTTCAGCTTTTTGGCGTCGAGCGTTTCCAGACGCTCCGGCAGGTTATCGAGCCACAGGTGCCCTACGCCATCAAAGCCGATTTCACTGATCATTTCGGCCTGTTGGGCCAAGGTACGCTTGTTCACATCATGCGTATCGTGACAGAAGACGAAGAAGGGGTTGTTCATCCGGGGTGCCCGACGTTCAACCGAGCCGGTCCCGACGGTACACGATGGCCCGAGAATGTCGGCATACAGACTTAGCATGAACAAGATGAAGCGGCTCATGTGTCGTGTTCTCCTATTGCACGATGCCGCGAAGGAACTCGACGCTCTTGCGTATGTTCGCGTCGGAACCATAGCACTCGATGGAAATCACGCCGTCGAAATCAGTTTCCTTCAGGTATGCAAGACATCGACGTATGTTCTCGGCGTTCACCCCGCCGCCGATGGGCACTTCGCTGCAGGCAATGCCCGTCTCCTCGCCGCGCACCGCCGCGGCCAACTCCTTGCTCACGTCCTTGATATGGAGATGGCTGACCCACGGGCGCATCTGCTTGAGGTATTCCAAAGGATCCAGGCCGGCAATAAAGCTGTTGCCGGTGTCGAAATTCATCCGTAAATAGGGGCTGTCGAAGTGTTTGAACAATCGGGTCATGAAGTCGGCGTCGGTGGTATAGGGGCCGTGCGGCTCGACGTTGATGATAACGTCGTAATCCTCGGCCCACGGCAGACATTGACGGTAATTGTCGCAGGTAATACGAAAAACCTCCTCCCGTGAGAACCCCTCGATTTCGAAGGCCCCGTCGATGGTATCGACCATGGGGCAGTCGATTTCGCGGGCAAAGCGAATACTCTGTTGCACATACTGGACGCCGAAAGCCGAGCCGAGCGGACCCATCAGGGGATACGAACCGTCGATCTGCGAGACTTTGAGGCCTTTCCCGTCCAGGTAACGCTTCAAGGCCCGGGGGTTCGCCTGGAGCGAGACGCCCGGGTCGTATCCCATGGCATTGATGAAATATTGCCCGTGAATGGCGGCGAATTCGAGGTGTTTGATGCCGTGTTTGACGGCCGCCTCGCAGGCGGTCTCGAAGCTGCCGCTAAGGACGCGCCAGTTATCGGTGTGCATGCCAAGTTCAATCATATTTTCCTCCTTGAGTTGGATGAGAAGGTTTTATTTTCGGATAGGATACGACAGGTTACGTATGCTCACCTCCCTACTTTGAATAATCTCCATAATCCCGCGCCGGCCGGGAACGCAATCCGTTCGCCTCGTCATCGTTCACGAACGCTTCCTTCGCCGGATCGAACGTCAACTTCCGGTTGAGGAGCCACGACAAGGCCGCGGCATGGCAGGCGATGTGGGAACGGCGCATCACCTGCGCATTCGCCGCCGTCTCTCCGCGCGACTTGATGCAGTCAAGGAAGTTGCGGGCGTGAGCCGACACGTCCAATCCCGACGTTGGCGCGGCGGTTTCCTTCAGTTCGCTCTTGAGTGATGCCGGATGCACCTCGATCTCTCCGCTGTCACCCGTTTCCACCCACCCTTCTTCGCCAACGAACCGCACCGGGCAGGTGCCCAACCGGGTGATCCATCCCGGCCGTTCGCCGAACGGCGTTTTCAGGAAGTCCAGCACCAGCTTTACTCCGTTGGCATATCGACAGGTGATATTGGTGCTCGATGGCTCATACTCAATGGGCATGGTATCGTCGGCATCATTGGCCCACTGGCAGAGATCAACGGTATGCGCTCCCCAGTCCAGCAGACGCGCGCCGGAATCGAAGTCGTAATGGCCGCGCCAGCCGCCGGCCACGTATTTGCTGTTGTAAGGTCGCCAGGGCGCCGGGCCGAGCCAGAGGTTCCAGTCGCATACCTCGCGCGGCGGGGTCGGTTCGCCGGGCAGCCATGCGGTCTCGATTTGCGGAGCGTAGACCGAGGCATAGACCGTGTGGATTTTGCCGAGCTTGCCGCTGCGGGCCAGATGTACGGCCTGTTGAAAGTTGGGAACGCTACGGCGTTGCGTGCCGGCCTGAAACACGCGTCGCGTGGCCTTCATCGTGTCGGCCAGTTCCTGGCAATAGGCGATGGTCAGGCCGCAAGGTTTTTCACTGTACACGTCCTTGCCCGCCTTGGCCGCCAGGATCGACGCGGGGGCGTGCCACCGATCGCCGGTCGCGATCAGTACGGCATCGATATCCTTACGGGCGAGCAATTCACGGAAGTCGCGGTACACCGCGCAATCTTTGTTTCCGTAGCGAGCATCGATCATCTCCTTTCCGGCTTCACGTCGGCTGGATTGCACGTCCGCCAGGGCGACGCATTGTATGTCGGGCATCGTAAGCATGGCGGCCAGGTCATACTTGCACCGCGGACCGAAGCCGATCACGCCCAGGGTCAGCCGCGCACCGGCCGCCGTCGTGCCCTCGCGGCCTAACGCACGAGCGGAGACGATCCAAGGTAGCGAGACCACCGTGCTGCCGGCGAGAGCAGCCTTAAGAAAGCCGCGTCGGGTCGATTCGAGTTTTTTTATCCGTCTGTCCATGTCCGTTCTCCATCATTTACTCCGCCGCCCTGCGCGAGGGAACCGGCGGCCGCTTCATCATGTTCCAATGCTCCAACAATCTCAAGCCGACCACCAGAAGCGTTGGCC
>CAYNYK010000113.1:0-15541 GCA_964401335.1 uncultured Planctomycetales bacterium | reverse complement strand
CGCTCGTCATATGGCAATAAGAATACGTCATCGTATTTATGAACAAGGGTACTAGACCACCAATCTGTGGGTGATTGTGGAGAAGGTGATCCTCTGTTATGGAAAAGGCCAAGAGACCTAGAGGCCAAGGTTGCCCCACCTGTAACTGTGGCACAGGCGTCTCGCCTGTGTCTGGACTTTGGCGGTTTGCATAGGCGTCTCGCAGGTATAGTTCGTCGGCCGGGTGGCCCGTCTTCTCCGAAGGCGGGGCCGCGATGATGAACACCAAAGACCCCCAATCCCCGAAACCCGAAGCCCAAAACTAAACCCCCAAATCCCGCGGGGATGCAGGAATCCAGCCCCGGCAAGATGGGGAATGAGCGTCCCGTCCCAGCTTCCTTTCCCGAACACCTTTTCGTGTTCTTACAAGATCGGCCCTACGTTACGGCCACGGGAACTCTGAAACGGAGCGATTCTCCATGCCGGTATTCTACTTTCAACTCACTCCTCTCTACTCTCTCCGGCGAAGCCGGCCCTCCGTGGTGAAAACGCAAAAGCGCCAAACGAACCCAAACTTTTCAATAAACGCGATAATGGCTTGTCCTGTAAGGAGATATGATTGATAGTAAACACTAACTTATGGCCCAAAATTCGGACAAGAACGCCCCGGCGGCCATCGAAGCCGAACCGCTATCGGCCCTCTTTTTCAATACCTCACTATTCCTCCGTGCTCTCGGTACTCCGCAACGGCGAAGCCTGCCGCGTCGGGCGAAGCCGTGACCTCCGTGGTGCGTTTTCGGATACTGGCTGAAAGGTTTCCCGGTCTGCGGGCCAATATCCCCAGTTGGTTGGCAATGGGGCCGGCCAACGGGTTCAGCGGTAAGGAGACAAGCCATGTCGGAAATTCAGAATAACAATCAGGGTTGGTTGGCCCAGGTTCGGGCCTGCTTTTTTGAGGTATCCGGAGAAAACGTACTGGTTTATCAGGATCCGATTATCGGGCCGTTGAGCCATCCCGGCCGGCAGTTGGCGGTCATCGCCAACGAGGCCAAGGGTCGCTTTGAATTACACCGCCAGGGGCGGATCGAGGAAATCTTCGAGTTTGGCGTTCATGCCGGCCTCGCCGGCCGCCGGGCCTGCCACGCCTATTTCCGTCGGTTCGAGGTTTGCCGAGACAACGACGACCGCGAACGATTGGTGGCATAGCCGTGGAGATTCACCAAGAAGTCCACGAAGAACACGGAGGCAAAATGAAATATGGGCATACGTCCTTGACGGCCGATTTTGGAGCGTACACATTCTGTCAGCACATCCATATTGTTTTATTGAATTCTTTCCTCTCCATGTTCTCCGCGAACTCAGTGGTAAAAAACACGCTGGCCGGGGCGAACGGCCCAAGATATGATATCCCCGGATCATACGGATTTATTACGGAAAGGATATCATGAGCGATCCCTATTTTCAGACGTTGTTTGCCGATCGGATCGGCGGTGCCGGTTACGGCAAGGGAACGGAAATCTACAAGTTTGAACAGATCAAGCGGGCCAAGCGGGCGGCCATCCAGGATTTCCCTGACCGGCCGCTGTTGGACTTTGGCATCGGCGAAAACGACGATATGGCCCCGCCGTCGATCCGCCAGAGTCTCAAGACCGAGGTCGACAAGCTCGAAAATCGCGGCTATGCCGACAACGGAATCCAGGAGTACAAGGACGCGGCCGCCGCCTTCATGCGCCGCGAGTTCGGGGTGACGATCGACCCGGTTCGCGAGGTCAATCACTGCATCGGGACCAAGACCGCCTTGGCCATGCTCCCGGCCGCCTTCATCAACCCCGGCGACGTGACCCTGATGACCGTTCCCGGCTATCCGGTGGCCGGCACGCATACGCGCTATTACGGCGGGCAGATCTTCGCCTTGCCATTACGCGAGGAAAACGGTTATCTCCCCGACCTTGACGCCGTCCCCGCCGACATTGCCCGGCGAGCCAAGCTGCTCGTACTCAATTATCCGAACAGTCCGACCGGCGGCTTGGCCGACGAGGCCTTCTTCCGTAGGGTCATCGACTTTGCCTTGGCCAACCGTATCGTGGTGATCAACGACGCGACGCATATCCTCTTCACCTACGGCCGCCGGCCGTTGAGCTTCCTTCAGGTCGATGGAGCGAAGGAAGTCGGCGTCGAGTTGCATTCGATGAGCAAGGGTTACAACATGATCGGCTGGCGACTAGGGTTCGTGGCCGGCCATGAGCGAATCGTCCACGCGTTCGCCGATATCAAGGACAACAGCGACAGCGGGCAGTTTATCGCCATCCAGAAGGCCGCCGCTGCCGCCCTGGCCGACCCATCCATTCCGGTCGCCATCCGTGCCAAGTACGAGCGCCGGCTGCGGAAACTTGTCGCCACCCTGAGCGGGCTTGGTTTTCAAGCGCGGATGCCGGGCGGCACTTACTTCCTTTACGTGCGTGCCCCGCGGCGGATTGAAGGTGGTCCATCTTTCGACTCGGCCGCCGCGGTCGCGCAGTATCTTATCCGCCAGCGATCTGTCTGCACCGTACCGTGGGACGATGCCGGTCCGTACCTGCGCTGGTCGGTGACTTATCAGGCGGCCGACGAAGCAGCCGAGGATGCCTTGATGAAGGAACTGAACCGCCGCCTGTCCGAGGACCGCTTTGTTTGGGAATAAACGCGTCCTCCTGTAGTCCGTGTGGCATTGTGTGGCGGCACCGGCGTCTTGCCGGTGTGGGCCGGATCGGCCACCGATGCGGACTCGTTACCTGTGTGGCATTGTGTGGCACCGGCGTCTCGCCGGTGTAAGTAAGTCGGCCCCGAAAGCATGAGCATTTCAGCGAAAAACTTGACCATCCATCGCCTGGGACGGCCGGTATTGCGGGACGTATCCCTGCATATAGGTGATGGCGAGTGCATCTGCGTCATCGGCCCGAACGGAGCGGGTAAATCGAGCCTGATGGCCGCCTTGCTCGGTCTGCTACCGGTGTCGGACGGTGCGGTTCTTCTGGACGAGACACCGATCCACCGCTTATCTCGTCGGGCCATCGCCCGCCGGGTGGCCTACGTCCCGCAGATTCACGAAGGCTACATGGGTTTTCGGGTGCGAGAAGTTGTCGAGTCGGGCAGGTATGCCTATCTTGATCCGCTCGATTCCTTGTCGGAAGAAGATCAACAGGCAATTCGCATAGCGGTCGAGGCCTGTCGGATCGAGCCGTTGCTGGATCGGCCGCTGGACACGCTTTCCGGCGGAGAGCGGCAGAAGGTTTGGATCGCCGCCGCCCTCGCCCAACAGACCTCTATTCTGTTTCTGGACGAGCCGACAAACGCCCTCGACCCCGCCCATCAGGCGGAATTGATCCGGATCATGCGCGACTTTTCCACCGCGGGTAAAACGCTACTGGTGATCTGCCACGATCTTAATCTGCCACCGATGCTGGGTGGACGTGTGCTCGCCTTGCGCGAAGGGCGAGCGGTTTTCACGGGGTCGGTCGAGGCTTTGCTCGATACGGATCGATTGCGCGAAATCTTTCACACGGATTTCGTGACGTATACTTCGGCTGATGGTCAGCGGTCCGTGCAATTGAAATTGTAGGAATCCGGCGATGCATATTCGCCCGCGTCAAGTTTTTATCCTGCTCTTCCTATGCTGGGTGGCCGTGGTTCTGGTCACGATCGGCATCGGCGCATTCGGAATCTCCTTCTTCCATCCGGCCGTATTCAAGCAGTTATCCTTGCCGCGTCTGGTGATGGGCATGTTGGCCGGCGCGTCCCTGGCCGTCGCCGGTGCCATGTTTCAGGCCTTGTTTCGTAACCCGCTGGCTTCGCCCTATACCTTGGGTGTTTCCAGCGGGGCGTCGCTGGGTGCCGCCATTATTGTCATCTTTGTGGGCGGCGGGGTTTGGTACGGCATGGCCCTGGTCAGTCTGGCGGCCTTTGCCGGCGCCTTGGTGTGCGTCACGCTTGTCTATGCGATTGCCCACAGCCGCGGTGGTCATTCGGTAGGGACGCTTTTACTGGCCGGTATTGTCATCGGCATGATCTGCTCCGCCCTGATCGTGTTGGTTCTCTTTCTTGCGGAACGGCACGATCTGAGCGCTGTTCTGCAATGGATGATGGGATCGTTGGAAATCGTCGGTTTCGATCCAGTGTATGAGGCTCTGGCCATGATTGCCTTGGCCGGCGGGCTCGCGGCATACCTGCATCGCGACTTGGACCTACTGATGATGGGCGAAACGGTGGCGGCCGGCAGGGGGGTTCCCGTCCGAAGGACACGGGCGCTGGTCTATTTCTCCGCATCCTTGCTTACCGCGGGGATCGTCGCCCATTGCGGCCCGATCGGCTTTGTCGGCCTGCTTGTGCCTCATATCATGCGTTTTCTGGTCGGCCCGAGCCACCGGTATCTGTTGCCGGCCTGTGCTTTGGCCGGGGCCGCCTTTTTACCCCTTTGTGATCTTCTTGCCCGCAATGCGATGTGGTGGCTCCGGGGCGAGGCCCGCCAGATGCCGGTTGGTGTTTTGACCAACCTGATAGGCGGCGGTTTTTTCATCTATCTGCTTTTGACCCGCCGTGAGGATCGGCCGGGCATCTAACTCGTTGGGCCGGTGTACTCCGGTAGCTGGACCAGACCTCTTTTGGGTTGCCGATTACTGCACGGGTATAAAATATGTGACTTAATTTTTACCATTTTTTTGTTGCAACTCGTAAATCATAGGTTATACTAACCTTTGGAGTAAAAGTGTCTGAAATGCGGATGCTCGTAGCCAACCGCATTTCTCCTCCCCACTTCACAAGAGCATGGGCGATACCGGTAGGTCGGAGGGAAAATCGGAAATCGTGTAAAACCGATTAGCTCTTAGTAGAATCGAAAACCTTTTTCCCACGGGGGGCGCATAACGCTTGTCCCTGTTGGATGAATTCCGAGTTTTCAACCCGCCAGTTCAATCGTTGAAAGGGCGGATCGCGTGAAAGTGTCGCATATTGTTTTTGAGGAGGATCAAGCCATGAAAAAGAAAGGTGTTTTGATGGGGATAGCGATGGCCGTCTGGAGCCTCGCTGTTTTTGGAACAGGAATCGCCGGGGCCAATCCCATTATTGCCGGTATTACCCTGGATATTCACCAGGACATTAATAATCCGGCATTGTTGCCCAATGATTTTCACATCGAGGGATTGATTTGCTCGAGCGATGGTGTAACCCCAACGTTAAGTGCTCACCGTGATGGTCTCTTTCCTGGTTTCAATTACACCATTACGCCGGCCGGTTTGTCGGACCCCTGCTATTACAGGTTTACCGCTGATTGGTCCTTCGCTCATGGAGAGGGCTATATCGATTTTTGCACGATTATCCATCTTGCCCTTGTTTTTGAGGTCGAGGCTTCGAATATCGTTATCGACCTTCATGGCTGGTGGACGCGGGATGGCGTTCCCGTCGGACAGATCATAGGCGGGTTGGTAAACAATGGATTCTGGCCGATGACCGGTTTCCGGGTGAACGATATTGAACCGTCTCCGCCGGGACAAACGCTGCGGATCGGTAACGGTGATGTCATTGATCCGCCCGGCCCACAGCCGATTCCGATTGAATTGGTTGAGATGGAAGTAGTAGCCTTACCGCCGGGAGGGCTGGAAGGAATGTTAGGTCCCAACTGGCTGGATGAGCTGGTGGAGGGCGGGGCGCAGGAAAGCCTGCCTTGGGTACCCGTGCTCCGCGGAGATGGGGAGAATGTCTCTCCGGAAAAACCGTTGCCGATGATGCCGGACAGCTTTTTTGATGTTTTTCTTGAAGTACCCCAACCGGGTCAACCAAGGCCGGAAACACAGGTCACTATTCCTTCCGGCGGTTTTCTGCTTGCCCGGCAACAGATTAGCCTTGTCAACAATAACGGAGAGCGAGAGGAGCAGTGGGTCTGGCACATCCATGAGGCCACCGATGATCCGCAAGCTTGTTGTCTCGATGATGGAACCTGTATAGACCTGCCGCCCAGCCAATGTCTGACTGTGCAGGGTGTCCCGCAGGGTTTGGGCACGGTGTGCAACCAAGGTATTGAGTGCCCCGTTCTCCAGGAACCGGAAGCCTGCTGTCTGCCGGACGGCACCTGCCAGATTGTTCTACCTGACTATTGCCGCGATGTATTGTTGGGCGAACCGAAAGGGTCCGGCTCGATCTGCCTTGGTGATTTGAACGAAAACGGGATTGATGACGTTTGCGAGGAGTTGACTGGATCTATCCGCGAATTTTCGTTGGATATCGGTTCGGACAAGGAATTGAGCGATCCGCAGATGGACGGCGACGAGGGCTTTGACCCCGGCGACGTTTACTGGTGGCAGGGGCCTCCGGTTGTGCCGCCCATGGTGCCCGGTGGCCGCGATGGCGAAAAAGATGATCTGACCATTTTTATGATGGATCCGAATCCGAATCCACCAGACCCGGCGATCCCCCCGATTACTCGCGTCCCTGTGGGAATGGGCAGCATTCAGGATTATCCGGCGTATTTTGACCTGGACGGCCATGACCAGCTTGATTTCTCTTTACATGAGCTGATTCCCATGTATATTCCGCTGGCCGTGCCGATCAAACCGTTCTATTCGCAGTGTGTGCATGATGCGACTTACCTGGCGGTCTCGTATGACGACGATCAGGCCCCCGGCTGGCCGGTCAATAACGTTCCCGTCATGGTTCCTTCGCCGGCCGGAGTCAGCAGCTACGGAACCACGATGGCTAAAGACGAAGTGCAGGGTGTCACCGTGGGAACCACCATGGCCTTTATGCCGCCGTATCCCATTATGAGCATCAATCCTTACGCCAATGAGACAGACGTGCATCAGGATCTGGCTCCCAATCCCGGCGGGGATCCCGAGGATGACGATGTCGACTCTTTGGATATCGTGCCGGCACCGATCGATCCCGCCCAGCCTTGCTGCCCGATCTGGGTATTTACCGCGGATCATGAGGCGAACAATGGGCTGGATCCCGGTGATGTTTATGAGGTTATGGCGGGCGGCCCCGTGCGGGTGATCGATGATGTGATTCACCTCGGATTGTCCGATACCGTTGATCTCGACGCCATCGAACTGGTCTGGTTGACGTATGACCAGGGTCCGGAGGGTAATGTGATCGGCCTCGCCCTTCTCTTCAGCGTTGACGACGATGATCCGCTGACCCCCAATGTTGACGAGTCGGGCGGATTGAATCCGAACATGATTTACTATTCATTCATGACCGGATGGTCCGCTCCCCTTTTGCAACAGCCTTTGCCTGATGACGTCGATGCCATCATGGCCTGGAAAGAGGAGTTTATCATTCATTGTACACCGCCGGTTGTCACCGCGGCCTCATCGGTCATGCGGCACGGTGTGGCGGGAGATTTCGGCATCGCTATCAACATGGTTCCGCCTCCGTATTCAATCGAGTCGCGGGTTGAAAGCAACATTGCCGAGCATCGGCTGGTGTTTGTCTTTGATCAGACCATCAGCATCAATGCGGCCACATCGGTGACCTTGTCCAGTGGATCGATTGCCGGATACGCTCTGGCAACCACCAATGTGCCCAACGATACCCTGGTGGCCACCTTGGCATCGGCACCGATGAACAACCGTTGCTGGACCATCACGGTTAGCGGAGTCATGGATGCCACCGGCATGTGCGTGATGATTCCGGCCACTTTCAAGGTTCGAGTGATCAAAGGTGATGCGAACGTTACCGGGAATGTCAACACGCTGGACTTGAGTTATGTCAAGGGGTTCCTGTTTACCGCGCCTAACGGTACCAATTTCAGGGCCGATGTGGATGCCAGCGGAACCATCAACACTCTTGATCTGAGTGCGGTCAAGAGCAACATGTTCGGAACGGCCATCTGTCCATGACAGGTATATGTCAGGTCAACCAGCAAAGGGCCCGGCCAGAAGGTCGGGCCCTTTTTAATCCAGCATGGCGGGAGCTCTTGAGATAGATGTCGCAAAGAATCCGAGAAGGGGTCATCAAGGATATGCCGTCGTAAAGCGCGTTATATCCCGTTGCGGCTATCCCTGACCGATAGCCTGATCGCGTCAAAGTCAGCGATGGGAGAGGGGGGGCCGACTATTTTGTCACGGTTACGGTATGCCGGCCTGCGCGGCGCTGGCGGTTTATCAGTTTGCGGCCGTTGGATGTTCGCATTCGTGCGCGAAAGCCTTGCTTGCGGATTTTTTTAATTCTGCTGTTTTTTTTCGGGTAGTGCATATCTCTTAAAACCTCGTCTCTTTCTCCATAGCTCAAAAAAGCATCTTAACGGATTCAGAATTTCATTTCCAGCCCACGTTTTTCTCGTCCAATTTTTTTGATCCAAGCCGAAATCGGTGGGTCATCAGGGGTTCGCACCGGCCAGTGGCGGTGGTTTTAATTCCCGACAGTCAGTTCCCGGCTGACATACCGAGTATTGCCCTGTTCATCGCTTGCCCGCAGGGAAATCACGTGGGGGCCGGGTTCCAGCTGTTCCACGGCAAAGGTCACTGCCTCGTTGCGGGAGTCGAAAATCCCGTCATCGGCGGCCAGGGGCTTCCATTCATCCTGGCTGTCGACCTTATAAAAAGCATTTTTAATCCTCGAAACCGAGTCCGTTAACTGAACATGAATCTGAACTTGATGGTTACCCTTCGCTTCTAGGCTGACGATACGGACTTCAGGCAGGGTGTTGTCGACAATGATCGGATCGCTGATACGGGCATCAGTCAAAGCCGTACCGACCGGATTGCTTTTACGATCGCTGGCCACCACCCGGATTTCATAGCGCCCGTCTTGTACGGTACGTGTGTCCCAAAGCTCAAACATCTCGTCGAGGTCCTTGGCCAGACGAATCCATTTGTCATTACCAATCTGCCGGAAAAAGACCTCGAACACCAAGTTGTCTTTGTTAGGGTCATCCGCCCGCCACAAGGCTACCCAATGATAATCCGGGGCTGGTTCGCTGTCATCGGAACCCCGGCCACCACCGGCCAAGGCCTTGACCTTGGGGGGGGTATCCGGCCTTTGGGCGGCTTCCTGGGCCGAGAGCACCTGTAACATGGTGATCCGAGGGGCCTGGTTTTCCTCGACATAGGCGTATTCCACCTTGCGGGCCACCGGGGTAACCTTCGGCAGAGTGGTTTCAAAAGTCAATCGGTATTGAAGAAACCGGGCGCTTACGGAGGGAATCTGTCTGGCGGCCGTCGCATCCAGTTCCTGCGACCAGGGTTCCCAAGCCGGTGATTCGACGTCCTGAACATTGCTGCTTCTTGTAGCGATAGTCAGTTTGGTACCCTCGGGGATGGAGGCATCCCACTGTATCTGTCCCCAGCGAACGATCTGTTCCGCGTCCAGAGCTTCACTGGTCAGCGTGCCTTTGGCGGCATACTCCGGGGAAATGCTAACTAAAGCGGCCGCATTAGCCGCCCCGACGATGAGCTTCCCGTCCGGCAGACGGAGCAGGCAGGTTGCCTGGGTGGATTCCAGCTTGTTCAACATAACGTATTTTTCACCGGCCGGTTCGATCGCGAAAATGCGTCCCTCATTACCCGTGGCCGCATAAATCGTTCCCTGGTGCTCGGCCATAGCCAAAATCATCACCGGTTCGCGAAAAACCTCGGTGACGAATCCGTCTTTATCAATTCGATATATGGCGTTGCCTTCCTTGGCCGGTTGCTGAGCCGTTACCGGACGCCCGACATTGTTTTGCCGGCGCATGGCCGCCAATACAGCTGTTTTATCATTCTCTTTGTTATCTGTGGCCTGTTCCTTGGATGGATCCGCCTCGGGTTGGCTGGCTTGCGGCTGGTCCTTGGCGGGCTGAGAAGGGGCGGTTTCCGGCCGCCCTGCCGGTTTGTCAGCGATTTGTCGGCCGGGCCGGGCGTTTTCAGCGTCGGCCGTCGCGGCATACAAATTACCTTCGGTATCCAAAACCAAAGCACTAATTTCAGGTTCCTTGGCGTCATATAAATAATAGATTTGGCCGTCTTTGGGGTTGATGCGGCAGATCAGACCTTCCTCGTCGGTCCCCGTATAAAGTAAGCCATCGTTCCCGATAGCCAAAGCCAGCAGGTTCTTCGGCTTCAGGTCGGCCAGAACCTTGCCCTTCTTTCCGTCCGGATCAATCACGAACAACTGGCCCTCGATACCTGTTGCCGCGTAGATTTCGCCTTGTTCTCCACGAGCCATTGCCCAGACGTATCGGGCCTCGGGAGGCTCGAAAAATACACTGGCCTTGCCGGTCCCGTCGATGAAATAGATTTTAGCCTGCTTTCCGCCGCCCGTGCCGGCCAGCAGATGCCCTTCCCGGGTGAACAGGAGCGAAAAAATCGTGCCGCCTTCGGGCAGGGTGCAGAACTCGGTGACCTTGTCCCCCTCGATCCGGAGGATGACGCCGCGCGGGCCGGTGGCCGCGTAGACCCGCCCGTCGCCGGCCATGGCCAAGGCGTTGACTACATCCGTTTTTTCTCGCAGTTCCTCGATCTTCTTCAACGCGCGGGCCAGTTCAACCTCCCCGCGCGAAGTCACCACCACATTTTCCAGCTTGCCCGCGGTGAACGGTTTGGGCTGATCGTGCTTGACCCACTTGCTTTCCACCGCGACCGCAGTCCCGCAGAGCATCCAGGCTACCATTGAAAGATATACATGTTTCATATGTCGTTAATCCTTTATGTCATAATGACCAGAAGTTACTCATCTCTTTGTTCCCGATGGTTTTTGCGTTTTTCGGGACTACTGATCGGCTCGTCGGTCTACGACAATACTCAAGCTTTGGCCACCTTCCACCACAAACTCCGTCTCGTGCTGGGCGAGCAGACTTTCCTGATAAGGCCGCACATCGCTGTTCTTTGTTTCGGTCAGAATTCGTTTCCAGTATGAAGGGGGTTCGGGCATCTCTGTTTGGTCGATGGCCAGGCCGCCTTTGGGCAGGCGTAGCCGCATATAGAGCCGGTTCCCCGGGTAATCGGCGATCAGGTTCAAGGCCGCCAGAAGTTGGTAAGGCGAACGAGCCAGAAACAGGTGAGATTTTTCCTCAGTCAATGCCCGCAAGTGGCCGTAGACCGAGGTAACCATCAGTTCGTATTTCCCGTCCGGAAGGTTGTCCGGCAAGGTAATCGGGAAATCAGCCCAGGTCAGCATGGGTTCATGCCGGTAATGTCGGAAACGCACGTGGGCGGTAATTGTTTCACCCGGTTTGTAAACGGTCTTGGGCAGTTGCACGTCGTCGATGGTCGCCTGGCGGGCGCCTTTCTCGATGGTCAGTTCCACCCGACATCGCTTCAGCCGGGCCTTTCCAAAAGGAGCGTTCATCATCGATCGGATGGGCAGATATAAATCCGCCTGGGCCGACATTCCGCCATCCTGACTGGTCAGGTTACTGGTACGAAATGCGCCATATTGCTCGAATTCGGTTTCCATCGCATAGCGGATGCTGTGTTCCTCCGGCGGTGAATGATGGGCGTAGATGCTTTCCAGTAAACCCGTGACGCTCAGCCACGCGGTCATGTCCCGCTCCTGGATGATATCGTAATGATATGTCCGTGTTCCGCGCAAGTCGTGTAAGGTAACATCGACCGGTATCATGGCCGGTACCGAACCGCGGATGCCGAACACGCCGCTGTTTTCATCCCTTCGCAATGTCCCGATGTTCTGTAAGGCCGCTCCAATTTTTATGCTTCGATCAATCGAAGGGATGACCGTATGTACCATCCCGGTCGCAAAGGGCAACTCGACCTCCCCTTCGCCGAATGCCGCGTGTCCGAAGGCCAATACTCGTTCGCCGATCACCTCCGTGCAGGTACCCAGGCCGGATATCTCCAGGTCGCCGCTCATGAAAGGAACGCAAAAAACTGAACCCGGTTCCAGTTGGACGTTGTGGGTCTCGACCTGCGCCGCTGGGCTGGCCCCACCTCCGGTTACCGGGGCGAATCCCCGCTGATCAAGATGCGGGCGAAGAAATGACAAGGCCGGTTCACTGATGGTCGAAATGGCCACCGGAATTTTCATCGGCCACAAGCCGATAGAGGCGGATTGGGCGAGCGGTTCCGAAATTTGCCCGGCATCGTTAGGATTGCTTAAAACACTGAATCGTGAAGCTTTGAGAATCGGGGTCGATGACAGGCCGGCCATGATCTGTCCAAGGGGTATTCCCGCAGATAAGGAGGAGTCTGGCGTTGTTTTTGCCCCTGCCGCCTCGGATTTATCCGCGGGATTATAATATCGAGGAATCTCGATCATTTGCGTGATCGGCTGCAGGCCGCAGATTGGATCTTTGTTCATGGACCAGCCGAACGCCACCGCCCCGATCATTCGCTCACGACCGGTTTCATCCTTGATATAACAGGGCGATCCGCTCATGCCGGCAATGATTCCGCTGTGTTCGAGGTTCAATCCGGAGCAACGCACCAGGATGACGTCCTGTTTGGCGTACCAGGCGTTTCGCATGACCGAGATGACCTCGAATTCGAAAGTTTCGATTTTCGTACCGGACATGACGGTACGGCCGTACCCCTTCATGCCGGGGCGTAGCTCAGCCGGTGACAAATAGCGGGAAGTATCGAAATCCGCCCCCCAAGCGGCTATGACCGGTATCCCGGCCACCAACAGGCCGACCAGGAGGACAACGCGTAAACTCCGACGGATTAACACATGAGGCATACCCATTCTCCCATAGACTTCAATAAAGCTTCACCAATTTATAGAGATCGCATCGCGTTGGCAAATGGTCCGAGAATACGCTGTTTTTTGCCGGGATACCCCAGACTTCATAGATTATTCAATTTGACTATTATCGGCGTCGAAGATATTATTGGGATAAAGAAACCGGCGACCTGTGATTCTTTTGGATTGTCGTGATCCCTGGCCGGTGGCGAAGCCCGCACCCGTAATCGTGCGGACTCCGCTTCCGGCCCGGAGCGAGAAATCGGGTTGGAACCGTGACCACTCAACAAACCCTGCAAGCGGTGCAGGAGCAGATCGGGTATCATTTTCGTAATCCACAGCTCCTGACTTATGCTCTGACTCACGCCTCCAGCGCGGACGCCCGCGTGAACAGCAATGAGCGGCTCGAATTCCTGGGTGATGCCATTTTAGGTATGGTCGTCTGCCATGAATTGTACAATCGCTTTCCCGATTACCTCGAAGGGGAATTGACCAAGATCAAATCGGCGGTGGTTTCGCGTCGGACCTGCGCCCAGATTGCCCGCGAACTAGGCCTGACGCGGTATATTTTTCTTGGGAAGGGGATGTGCGGTCGCGGCCAGTTGCCGCAATCATTGGCGGCGGCCGTCTACGAATCCCTCATCGCCGCCATCTACATCGATGCAACGGAAATCGGGCCGGTGCGAGACTTTATTCTCCGCACGATTTCCAGTTACATAACCGACTCCGCCGAATCCGAACACCAGCGCAATTACAAATCCCAGTTGCAACAGTATGCCCAGAAGCACCTGGCGGCCACGCCACAGTACGAACTGATGGACGAAAAGGGACCGGACCACAGCAAGTGTTTTGAGGTCAGTGTAGTGATCAATGGTCGCCGTTTTCCTGGTGCCTGGGGCCCCTCCAAGAAAGAGGCCGAGCAAAAGGCCGCTTATCTGGCCCTGTCCGATCTTGGCCTTATCCCGCCTTCCGAGGAATTCGAGCCGGAAATGGCCGAAGGGTGAAATTGGCTTTATCGTGATTTCTGGGACCAGCACATATCCCCGGCGGCGGCATTAATCCTTCGGTCTCCGTGTCTTGCTATCGCTCAGCCTGCTTGACCATTTGTTTTACAGGTCACGGCTTCATCGTGTTTTCGCCATCTTATTCAGTAAGCCGCGAGTGGCGAATAGCCCGAAAAGCTTTTTGTGCTCCGATGCGCGGGTTATTCGATTTACGAAAAAGCTGATGTCGTGAAAAACGAATCGTAGCAAACAAGGTAAACGATCTTAACATCCCGGTTGCCGCTCAGTGCCACCCAGGCAATTCTTGAACTGGGTGAAATCGGTCTGGTCCACGTCGTTATCATTGTCGAGGTCCGCGTTGCTACAACCGCTCGCCGGGGTTACGCCGCTACCGCTGTAACAGCGTTGTAAATAACCGAAGTCAGCCAGGTCCACGTCGCCGTCCTGATCCCAATCGGCTTTGCTGACCGCCAACACCTGCCAGCTTTCGTCATCATACCCGACGCTATTGGTGGCTCGGACCGTGAAGGAGATGAGACTTCCGGATTGAGCGGCGGTCGGTGTCCACCCGCCGATCAGGCCGTTGACATTAATTTCCGCTCCAGTCGGCCCTTGGACAATGGTCCAGGAGGGCAACGGCCGACCCTGCGACAGGGTTAACTGGCGAACATATTCCACTCCCAGGTAAGCCACGTCCGGATTCCATCCGACCGCATTAATGACCGGCGCGCAGTCTGCCATCAGGACGTCGGATACACTCACTTCGTTAAGATAGAAAGTTATTCCGCTCGTGCAGGCGATGCGGAAATCCGCTCCGTTATTCTGCCGGTTGCCGAAATAGGCATCCGTTACGTGGAAATCGGTTCTTTTCCATGTATTCGAATTGGTCAGGGTGATGGAACTGCCGTTGGTATAGGCCGCACTGGTCGAGTCGTACTGCAGAGTCAGCGTGCCGGTGCCGGTATCATAATATTCGATAGAGATGTAGCAATCGGGACGATAGCCGGCATACATATAGGCGTCGGCCACGCCGAAGTACATGTAATTATCGTTGCCCGCCACCGCGTTCCTGCGGCAGTTCTTATCCCCGATATCCGCGGGAACCGTATCCCCGTCGCTGACCTGTACATTGGAAAGACCCTGTTCGGTGTCGGTGGTGCCCAGATCAACCACCACCCACTTATAGTCGTAAGGTATCGCGCTGGCCTGCACCCCGGAGGCGTAGTGATATTCGTCGTCCCGGGCAAAGGCGCTATAGTAATATGTTGTTCCCGCATCCAGACCCGAATGGACGTAGGTATGGGTGGTGCCGGGCAGGTTGGCCAGATTCGCCACCAACTCGCCGTCGGTGGCCGAGGTGGGATACCCCGTGGTCTTACAGCGGATGACCGTGGCGATGAAGTCCGTGCTGGACGGATTGGTCCAGACCAAGGTGTTTTTATGCTCACCGGCGGACACCGTGAAGGACGATACCGCCGCCGGAGGCGTATCATCAACATCCCGACAGACATAGAGCACCCAGTCGTTGCCGTCCGGCGGGGTCATGGTCCGTACCCCGCCCGGGGAAACGGAGAACGGCGAACCAAACTCTCCCGTCCGCGGGTTGTACCAGCGGCCGATCAGTGCCGAGGAGGCCGCCGAAAGGTTCAAGGTGAAGTTGCCGCCCATGGTGTAGGCCACGTACCAGTAATCGGTCTTGGCCAGGCAGTTGCCCGTGCTGGCCAGGCTGGGCTGCAGGGACATCTGCCAGAAGGGCACGGATTGGATGAAGTTACTCAGATGGCTGAAATAAGGATAGAACCAGCCCTGCGGCTCCACGGCGGCGCCGTGCATGTCGTAACACAGCGTTTCATAGTTATCCATCGGCAAATGCCCCGGCATGCACTCGTCGGCGTAACTGATCTGCCCGCCGT
>CAYNYK010000112.1:0-16536 GCA_964401335.1 uncultured Planctomycetales bacterium | reverse complement strand
GGCGAGACGCCGGTGCCACACTCTCGGCGAGACGCCGGTGCCACACTCTCGGCGAAACGGAGTTTACCCGCTGTGGCGGGGTGCCACACCAGTATTAAGATGTACTCCAATTCGCTTTCGGGGTATAATCGTGTTTTCGATCCAATAGCCTACTTAGGAGTGTCCATGAACAGCGCGAATATCGACTTGACCAAGGCCCCGGATACGCACGGCCGATTCGGCCCCTATGGTGGGCAGTATGTACCGGAAACGCTGATGGAGGCGATCCATCAGCTTGAGGCGGAATATGCCAAGGCCCGCGCGGATCAGGCGTTCTGGCAAGAGCTGAACGGTTATCTCAAGGATTACGTGGGGCGGCCGAGCCCGTTGTATTACGCTCGCCGGTTGAGCGAAAAGCTGGGGGGCGCGAAGATTTACCTCAAACGTGAAGACCTGAACCACACGGGGGCACACAAGATCAACAATACGCTTGGCCAGGCCTTGCTTGCCCGGCGAATGGGCAAGAACCGGATCATCGCCGAAACCGGGGCGGGTCAGCACGGCGTGGCGACGGCGACGGCGGCGGCCATGTTCGGCATGGAGTGCGTCGTCTACATGGGTGCGGAGGATGTGCGGCGCCAGAAACTGAACGTTTTCCGTATGGAGTTGCTGGGCACGCGGGTGGTTCCGGTGCACAGCGGGCAAAAAACGTTGAAGGATGCGATCAATGAGGCCATGCGCGACTGGATGGGCAGCGTGCAACATACGCACTACGTGATCGGTAGCGTGATGGGGCCGCATCCGTTCCCGATGATCGTACGCGATTTTCAGGCCGTGGTGGGGCGGGAGACCCGCGAGCAGTGCCGGGAGCAGATCGGCCGCTTGCCGGATATGGTCGTGGCCTGCGTGGGTGGGGGCAGTAATGCGGCGGGGATTTTCTACCCGTTTATCAGTGATGCATCGGTGAAGTTGGTCGGGGTGGAGGCCGGCGGTGAAGGCTTGGAAACCCATCGACACGCGGCCACCCTGGCCAAGGGACAGCCGGGCGTGTTGCACGGGATGTTCACCTACGTGTTGCAGGATGCGGACGGGCAGACGCTTCCAGTGCACTCCGTGTCCGCCGGCCTGGATTATCCAGGCGTGGGGCCGGAACATTCAAGCTGGAAGGACAGCGGCCGCGCCGAGTACACCTCCGTCACCGACAGCGAAGCCTTGTCCGCGTTTACGGCGTTAAGCGAAATGGAGGGGATTATCCCCGCCCTGGAAAGCGCCCACGCGGTTGCCCACGTAATCAAGATCGCCCCGACGTTGCCGAAAGATTGCGTGATCGTGATCAACCTTTCCGGCCGTGGCGACAAGGACTGCGTCGAGGTCGCCAGCCTGTTGGGTAAACATATCGGGTAATCGACTCGGGTGTTATGGCTGGAACCAAACGGATTTGTCCGACAATCTGAGCTTGCCGATTAACCGCAATCCTTATACGATAAATGATTATGAAAACGCGGAAAGAACGTAAACATCGGGTGAAAGCAGGGCCGCGGCAGTTTGTGGTGGTGTTGATACCGGAGAAAGGGGGCTGGTATTCTGTAACCTGTCCTTCCTTGCCGGGTTGTCACAGTCAAGGGAAAGGCATCTCCCAGGCCTTGGCAAGTATCCGTGAGGCCATCGAGCTTACCATCGAGGATATGGCCGAGCGTGGCGAGTCGGTGCCTATGACTGAGACACTTCTGGCGACGGTTCAGCTATGAGTGAGCGCCACCCCGTTATTTCCGGATGGCAAATGATCCGAGTTCTTGAGCGGCTCGGTTACGTGGTTGTGCGTCAATGAGGCAGCCACGTTCGGCTTCACCATCCGGATAGTCAAATACGCAAGCCGACGACCGTTCCTCTGTATCGGGGGATCCGGCCGGGTGCCTTGTCCAGTATTCTGGCCGATGCCGGCCTGAGTGTTGAGCAACTACGCATGATGTTGAAATGATAATCCATTTCGATCTTCTTATGCCGGCCGTTTGTGTTATAATGCCGGCTTATTTTTCAGGTATGGTTTGGATGCTCTGGTTTTGGCGGGACGCTGTATATGAGTGACGACAACAAACAAGCAAGCGATTTTATACGAGACATTGTGGCCGAGGATCTGCGGACGAACAAGTGGGACGGGCGGGTGATAACCCGCTTCCCGCCTGAGCCGAACGGGTATCTGCACATCGGGCATGCCAAGAGTATCTGCCTGAATTTCGGGATCGCCGAGGAGTTCAAGGACAAAGCTCCCGGTGGGGCCCGTTGTCATTTGCGTTACGACGATACCAATCCAACCAAGGAAGAACAGGAATACATTGACTCGATCAAGGCCGACGTGCGCTGGCTGGGGTTTGACTGGGGTGAGCACGAGTATTATGCCTCGGACTATTTTGATCAATTATACGAATGGGCCGTGCAACTCATCAAGGCCGGCAAAGCCTATGTGTGTGATTTGGACGGCGAGCAAGTACGCGAGTATCGTGGCACGCTGACCAAGCCGGGCAAGGACAGCCCGTATCGTAACCGCTCGGTGAAGGAGAATCTTGATTTGTTCGAGCGGATGCGAGCCGGCGAGTTTCCCGACGGCTCGCGCACCTTGCGGGCGAAGATCGATATGGCCTCCCCGAATTTGAACTTGCGCGACCCAGTGATGTACCGGATCATGCGCGCGGTCCATCCGCATGTCGGCGACAAGTGGTGCATTTATCCGACTTACGATTGGACGCACGGGCAGTCGGATTCGATCGAACGGATTACTCATTCGATCTGTACTCTGGAGTTCGAGAACCACCGGCCGCTGTACGATTGGTTCTGCGAGGCGCTCGGCATATATCATCCGCAACAGATCGAGTTTGCCCGGCTGAACCTGACCTACACGGTGATGAGCAAGCGTAAGTTGCTCGAGCTGGTCAAGGGCGGATACGTTCGCGGGTGGGACGATCCGCGCATGCCGACCATTTGCGGGCTGCGACGGCGGGGTTATTCGCCGGAGGCCATCCGCAATTTCTGCAAGGTTATCGGGGTGAACAAATACGAAAGCACGATCGACATCGCCCTGCTCGAACATTGCCTGCGCGAGCACCTCAACCGGACCAGCCCGCGAGTCATGGCTGTCCTGCGCCCGCTCAAGGTGGTGATCGACAACTATCCCGAAGGCCAAGTGGAAATGCTGGAAGCGATCAACAATCCGGAGGATCCGTCGGCCGGGACGCGGCAGGTACCGTTTTCGCGCGTGCTGTATATCGAGCAGGACGATTTCCGCGAAGATCCGCCGAGGAAGTTCTTCCGGCTGGCCCCGGGGCGCGAAGTGCGTCTGCGTTATGCGTACTACATCACGTGTACGAGCGTGGTGAAAGATGCGGCGGGGAACCTGACCGAGTTGCATTGTACCTACGACCCGGCCACGCGCGGGGGCGATTCTCCGGACGGACGGAAGGTCAAGGCCACGCTGCACTGGGTGGCGGCCGATCAGGCCGTTCCCGCCGAGGTGCGTCTGTACGATAATCTTTTTTCCGTGCCCGATCCTGATGATGTGCCCCCAGGTGTGGATTACAAGAGCAATCTGAACCCCCATTCGCTGGAAGTCATTGCACAAGCCTGGATCGAACCAAGCGTGAAGGCGGCACCGCCGCTGAGCCGCTACCAGTTCGAGCGTCTCGGCTATTTTTGTGTCGATCCCGACTCGACACCCGAAAGGCCGGTCTTCAACCGCACGGTAACGCTGAAGGACTCATGGGCGAAGATTGAGGCGCAGGGCCAGAAATAAATGATGCGCAAAGTCATAGTACCGCGTGAGAGATTACCAGATTGAATCTGGTTTGCCATGATGCATCAGGCCCCACGGCATCTAACCAGTTGAATATGCCTATTTCTCGTACAATGCGCGGATTTCCTTTTCGCTCAAAGCGCGTTTGTAGAGGCGGACTTCGCTGATTTTACCTTTGAAATAATCGTGGGTGCCCATGCCGATTCGCATATTCCGCGTATTGGAAAGATCGTAGTCGGCGGGGTCGAAGGGTGATGAAACCGCGACCTGCCGTCCGTCGATGTAGAGGATCAGGCGGTCATGGGCGCGCACGACAGCCACGTGTTTCCAGCCCGGCTCCAGTTCGTGGTCATAAGAAACGCTTCGACCGGCCTCCAGACTGTACACATGGCCGGGCAGATCGTATTCCCAGTTCCAGGTTCCGGCAAATAATTTGCCTTGATACACGGTCAGTGCGGGGGTGCGGGAGACGCCGGGTGCCCCGGCGTAACATCGCGGCCATACTGGCGGATGCTCGTTGGGAGCGTCGCTGGTGTAATAGCGTTCGCCGTGCGGGCCGGGGCCTGTCTTGGTGTAGCTATACTTGCCACCGGCTCCCTGCAAGCCCAGGGTTTTCATGTGAGTCCAGTTTTGTTCGTCATCGTAGCGATACACCTCGCCGTTGGGCCAAAGGCTACCATAGAGTTTACCGTTGTACACCGCCAGGGCCATGACTTCCCTTTGTCCATTGTCATCCGGTAATGTGGTCAGTCGGCCGCAGTCCACCCAGTTTTTGCCGCCTTCGTAACGATGCACATGGCCGGGAGGAAACGTGCCCGCGTAGAGATCACCCTGGTAGGTAGCCAGCGACCAGGTTTGGCCCGTATCCGCGCCCGGACGACCGCAATCAGTCCATTTACCCTGCCCTTCATAACGAATCAAATCGGCCTGCGCGGCGAAAAGATATCCGTGATAGACCCCCAGGCTGCTCAAGGAAGTCCAGGGATCGTTACAGTGTACCCATTCCTTCCCCCCTTCGTAGACATAGATGCTGTACTTGTCGTTAAAGGCCAATCCGCCGTAGGTTCCGGCATAGAGTTTTCCGTTGCAGACGGCCATGCATTCCACACGCAAATGTTTGCCCAGATAGCCGCAGTCGATCCATTGACCACTCGATTCGTCCAGCCGATAGATTTTGCCGGCCAACCGATCACCTTCGGTGGCATAGGAAACTCCGGCGTAGAGACTCCCCTGAAAATCGGCCAGGCATAGCACATTGCTGGCGTCGGCGACGCGGCCGCAGTCCGTCCAGGTTGTTCCGCCTTCATAGCGATACACATGCCCCGGTGAATTCTCATCGGTCCGCGACCCGTTATTGCGTATGTAAGAACCGGCGTAGAGCCGGCCCTTGTGTACGCTCATGCACCAGATACCCACATTGTCGCACTTTCCACAGTCCGTCCAGACCGGCTCCTGGGCATTATCCATGCCGAAGAAGAGATTTCGCCGATTCGCGGGGAAGCGATATTGGTTGTCGAGGACGGCGAAGTTGAATCCTTTGCGCGTGGCCGGATCGAATTTGTCGAGGATATCGCCGATGGTGTCGACATTGGCTTCGGTACAAATCCAGGCACTAACGGTGAAGTCGCTGGTACCAAGGTTGAGCGTATCCTTGTGGCAAATTTCGATATAGGACCGTTTTCCGTCAAAAGCAGCGGCCGTGTTGGGAATACCCTTGGGTCCGACGGTGAAGATGTCCGCCCATTGATTGCTACCGCCGTGATTGTATATGGAAGAGTCCGCACAATTCCCCGCCAGTCTCCAGTACCCGATCAAACCGTCATCGGAAGCGGAAGAGCGGTCGCCTTGCCAACCGGCAGTTTTCAGGCGATTAAGCAGGTCCAGCCAGTCGTCAATCTTGGAAGCGACAAAAAGACGGCCCGGCGTGCCGGCGACTACGTCCCAGTAGAGTCCGCTGGCAAAATCCGACCTGACCCAATCCTCGCGTTGATCGCTGAGTTTCTTGGCCGCTTGGATATGCTGTTCCATCCCGGCCAGTTCATCCTGATAAGCCTTGGTATCCGCGGTCTTTTCCAGGCGACCCTTGATCGCGGCGGCTTCGATGAGATGGGAAAGCACCTGATATTCGAGAAGCACGTAGCTTGTGGATTGATCAAAGCGGCCGATTCTGGCCAGGACCGTCTGGTCGGAGGTTTCCTGCCGAGCTTTCTCAATCAGTTCCTTCGCCTGGGAAAGATGGTTCACGACATTCGGCACATATTCCACAATCTTTTCCGGGTATGGCTGACCTGCCGGAACTATGTGCAGATTGATCAGCGGGTTCTTCGACCAGTATTGCAGGATAGGCTGGGCCCGCTCGACTTCCTCGTAGGCTTGCCGCATGGCAGCGGCGCTCGGGCCGTAGAATCGGGTGAAATAATCCGCGACGATCGGTTCGATTTCCGCCTCCGCATGCCACATTACTTTGCCCAGAACATGGAGATTGAAGCACTTCGTGCGCTGCCCCATATAGCCCATCGGCAACTCGAAGCCGGCCAACCCCTGTTCCTTGAACCAACGAAAATCCGCGGAGTAGATCGGCAGCGGCAGAGGGTGAAAACCGCCCAGCCCCCAGGTGCGGGCGTATTTTTCATGGAACACAAAGGAGGCGTCGTTCTCGGCACAGAGCTTGCTCCAGCGGGCGAACGCTTCGCGATACTCGGGTTTGGTTTGTTCATCCGTAAAGGGCACACCCAGATTCCGGCTGTGTGTACAGAGGGTCACGGTGAGGCCGGGCAGAGGGCGGACCTTTTCGGGAGCATCGAGGTGCGACCCGTAAGCAAAGTGGGTGTAGCGCACCTTCGGTACGGCCTGTTTCAGTTCGGTATAAATGCGATTGCTCAGTTCCATGACCCGGTCGGCCGAAGGCGTGTCTTTGCACAAGCTACATTCGCACCAGCGACCGCCGTCGTCCGGCCAGGGGGCGAAATACTCGATTTCGGGGTTCTCCCTGAGGAAGCGGATCATATTATCGATGTAACGGCGGACGGCCTGCTCGTTGCGGGTACAAAACTGACCCGCATGACGGCTGCGCTGCCCGTTTATCATGGTACGCCATTCAGGATGGTCCTCGAAATCCTCCACGGAGAGAAACATGAACAAACAATGTCCGCCCATGGCGGGAATCATGCCGCGTTTGCGCAGTTCGGGCATCAATTTTCGATACGAAGGCCAGAGGGTATAGGTATTCGGGGTGTGGTCGATAGCGAACTGAAAGATGTTCAAGCGGTTTTTGGCCAGCCAGTCGACCAACCGGGGCATGCCGGCCATGACGGTCTCGGACACGTACGTACCGGCCGGCCCAAGATCATAGACCAGGTATTGGAGCATGCGCACTGAGTAATCCGGTTTCTCCTCGACGTTCAATTTGTCCCTCATCAACTCCAATACTTCGGATAACGGACGGCGGGGAATGACCTCATCTTCCGGATCATAGTAATACCAGCGGCAACCCAATCGCTCGAGGAAATCATAGACGGCATAGAGCGTGCCTCGATCGCTACCGCCGCTGAGCAGCAGATTGCCACTGTTGGAACGGAGTACATAACCATCCTCGCCGAGCGAGTCTTTCAGAGAGTCATCGGCGTTTTTCACGATCAGCAAGGGGATATCGCCGCTTGATTCGCTGACGATCGGGATTTGTTCGCCGGTTATCTTTTTAAGGTAGTTTTGCAGCTCCTCGGCGGCAAAACGCTCGACTTCGGTCGCGTTACTCTTCATGAGGATGGCCGGCCCCGCCCCCGAGGTTTCGGAGATGCCACCCAGCAGACCAAGTATGATCAGTATCCATCGTGGGGTTGTCGAGGTCATCATAAGCTCGCCCTTTCTATTCTTGTCAGGAATCGACATATCAATGTAATCATGCCGCCCACAGTTGTAAATAAAGCTCATTGCTGGCGTGGGTGGATCAGATGGCGGTCTCAGCCGAGTTCAAAGCCGCAACCGGCGAAAACCTGGGGCGTGTCGAGGGCGGGGTGCGGGGAAGCGGGGCGAATCATGCGGAGGAGTTCACGTTCAATGGTGAAACCGCGGCTTGTCAACATGGCGTGGAATGGTTCGTTATCCAGAACATCGATGAGCAGGGGGGTGTCGGCGGCCTGTTCCTGGTGCTCGGCAAGCAGATCGTCGAGCAGCAGGGCAGCCTGCTCCGGTGTCTGGGCAAGCAGGGGGGCGATCATGGAGGCGTAGCGCCCTCGACGATAGAAACCGAAGCCCTCGATCCAGCCTGATCTATTTAGTATTCGCGCCTGTATTCCGAGTTCGACGGCCAAATGGCGCAGAAGCATGAAGCGGTCGACCTGAACGCTTTGTTGGTCGAATGTGCTTATCGCGGGCCAATCCTCAGGATAGATGTGGCGTGAAATTAATCTATGCGGGCCAGACGGCGGGACCGTGGCTTCACGATAAATCCAGCGGCGGATCGGTCTGCGATCGACGAATCCGAATTTCCGGTAGAGCGGGCGGCCCAGGTCGGTGGCGTCAAGGGCCAGCAGTTCGATACCGATCCGTTCGGCGTGGTCGATGATGGCAGCGAACATTTGGGTACCCAAGCCGCGATGCCGGTAATCCTGATCGACCAGGATCATCCCGATCCAGGCGAGGGCTTTTCGATAGGTTGCCAGAACCCCGGTAGCCACGAGTTTGGAGCCGTCAAAGCCGGCGAAGCAATGCTCCGGCCACAGGTCGATAAGCCGTTGCCAGTCGGCCGGAAGCTGATTCCAGTTAGCCTGGGTACTCAGCCGGTAAGCGGCGTCAAGATCGGAATGCTGGAGTTTTCTGATTTCCATCTTGGTGGTGATATTATCGGTTCAGGGATATGCGGGGCAAGTCGCCATCTCGACGACGATCACGACGATGAGGAGAGCGCAGGTTAACAGGGCCGCTGAACGACTTACTCTGCCCTTCACCGATCCCAGGCCGAAAGAGGGGCCGAGATTGTTCCACAGATATAGACCCAATGCACAGAGGGGCAATCCTGTAAGAACCAACCCCCATTGAGGCATTCCATGGCGCATCAAATCGCCGGCATCACCGGCAAGGATGAACGAACCGGCGGCCAGATAGGCCCCGTTGGCGATCAGACAAAACCCCGCGAAAAACGTGAGGAGATAGCCATAGGGAAGTTTTTTCAGACGAGCGATTAACCAGAGGAGTAAAGGAATCATTGTTCCCCAGACTGCTCCACCCCAGGCCACGAAAAGAGGGTGCGGATTATCCGACAAATCGGTTCTTGAGAAAGCCAGCGGATGAAGAATGACCGTGGCTACCTGACCGCCGCTGAGCCAGGCGTGAAGGACATGGCCGAACTCATGGACGACCATCATCAACAGCCATGAGAGGTAAATGGTGGAAATAATGAGCAGAATTTGCCATAAACGGTTCATGGATTCTACTCAGCTTATCCGTGTTCGAAGGCGATTTTGATCGCCCCGGAGCGGCCGCGGTGAAAAAGGGCGGCCAGGGCTTCGCGGTATTGCTCGATCCGAAAGCGGTGAGTCAGCAGGCCGGTGAGGTCGAGTTTCTTCTGCTGCATCAGTTCAAAGACGATCTCATAGGTGTGCAAGGCACGGCCTTCATATTGCTCGATGGCCCGGCCATTGGCGCCGAGGAGGTTGATCTCGTCAAACCATAGGGGCGCGGTATCGACGAGCGAAATCTGGGAAGTGCCGACCTCGATGACGGTTCCGCCGGCACGGGCGTATTTCATGGCGTCGGTGAGACTTTGGCCGGTACCGATGCAATCGTAGACGAGATCGCACCCGCCGATGAGAACTTGATGTCCAAATCGAACGGGGATGACCGTTCCGCCGACGTGTCGGGCAAACAGTCCATAGCGTTCGGCCTGGTTAGCCTTGCCGCCGACGCATACAGTTTCGTCAACACCAAAACGGCGGATGAGATCGAGATTTCCTTGCGCGCGATCGAGAGCGAGCATTCGACAGCGACCGCCGAGGGCGCGGATACATGCGGCGATACCCAGGCCCAGCGATCCGGCTCCGAGAATGAGGACGGTTTCATGGTCCGCTGGACGACGGCGGAGTACGGCATGCAAAGCCCCGGCGACAGGATCGGCAAGCACGGCCTCTTCGTCGCTGAGCGAATCGGGTACCGCGTAAAGCTGGGATTCATGGGCGACGAAATAAGGTGCCCAGCTACCGCCGGTAAAACAGTTCCAGCCGATCATGCACCCGGGGGGCAAGGGGCCGGTAAGGAAGTTGTCGCAGAGAGTGAATCGGCCGGCGGCGCAATACGGACAGAGTGGCTCGATGCCGCGCGGTACGCAGGAAAGCGAGGGTTCGACAACCACCCGCCGGCCTTTTTCCCAGCGAGTCACATCCGGTCCGACTTCGTCAACGATCGCCACGTTTTCGTGGCCCACGATAGCAGGCTGGCTGGCGAAGACCTGGGTAATGAAGGCCGGGTGGTGTTTCTGCATGATCGCGGCGAGGTCCGTACCGCAGATGCCGCCAAGAATGGTCTTAAGGCGGACCCAGCGAGGTCCGGGCAAGGGGGGGACCGGGACGCGGGCCAGATGCAGACCGGCGATTTTCGAGGTAAAGATGGACGGAGTGATCCAACCTGCGACTTTGCAGGCCATCCAGCGCGGCAAAGAGTTTCGGTAGACAAGGGCGAGCATCGTTCTGGATTCCGCATCGTTTTTCACGGCGAAATCATAACGACGGATGGCGGATTGTGCCAACCTGGTTTATTGACGTGGTATAAAAAAACTCGACGCCGCACGGCGATAGTATCAACATCTATCGATGATGCGAGGGAGAAGGGGGAAAAGGGCGAGGGGGAGCGGGAAAAATGGAACAAAGGGATATGTCATCCTCTGCCGTATGGGGAGAATGGCGGGGGGACTTCCCAATCGCCGAGGAGCGAGATCATGTTCTTGGTGCCTACCGGTCTCGGCAGGGCGTAAAGTTCACCGTAGCGGAAACCGCAGCGTCCACCCTCGGCTCCGGCCACGCTGCGGAGGTAGTGCTCGATACGCTGCCAGCGCTCACCCTCAAACTGCGATTGGTAGCATTGGACGGCGGCGATTTTTTTGTCCATCGTTTCGGTGATGTCCACCACGAAGGTGGAATGGAATTGGGGTACCTCGGCGGATAGCGGGATAGGACGATAGACCAGATGGTCGATACGGTGCGGTTCGGTGTTCGCGAAACGCTCGTCCCATTTGGTCAACTGGGAGTAGAAGCGGGCGGCCTCGGTGATCAGTTGGCTTTGATAATGGTCGGGTGACGCCGAGGGGGTCCGCCCGGCAATACCGACCAATACTTTCGGTCGATAACGACGCAGGACGGTGGCCAGCGCATAGCGGGATTCAAGGTTATCCATCAATTCGCGATTGGTCAGGGGCAGGACTTCGCAGACGGCGGCCCCAAGGATATCGGCGGCGGCCCTGGTCTCATTCAGACGTTGCTCACGGCTGCCACGGGGGGTGGGTTCGCCGTCGGTCAGGTGGATCATGCCAACACGGTAGCCTTGCTGAGCCAACAAGGCGATCGCGCCGCCGCAACCGATTTCAAGATCGTCGGGATGAGGAGCGGTGAAAACGACATCTAAATCTTTTTCGGGCATGGAGTTACCCTCGGGTTTATTTATTTACGGGGCCTGATGGTCTGATCAAGGTCCGCTATGCTTTCCCGCTTATCGGATTGTCCGGTAATCGGGGGACTATAGGCAATATTTCTTGACAAAACAAGTTTCGAGATTATCACGACGACCTTTCGTCGTTGGAATATCAAGCTTGCCCAGGCTCTTGGCCGACACTACTGTTGTTGTTGATTATGATTCTTGAATTCATATGGGCAAAGGACCTTCCATGGAGAAACCAATCGTGAGGATTTATCGCCGTCCCGTGGGAACTCTAGTAATGTTGGTCGCTTTGATATCGGTCTGCATGGGGGGTGGGTGTCAGCCGCCTTATCCCTATTTGTTGAAGGGCTCGGATGGCCAGCCGATCGAAATGACGCAGATTACCGAGATCACGACCGATACCGAATTGACCGACGATGAAAAACGTGAAGCGCTAAGAAATCTGGGAATCGATGATGAATTGCTGATCGATTTGTTGATCCGGGATTTCAGCGGGCAATGAATGAGATAATCGCCGGGGTAACCTTGTAGCCATGAGGGTAGAAAAATGTGCAACAGTCTGAAACAAATGGGTTTGGTCGCGATGTTGGCGACGCTGGTCTTTCTGGCGGGATGTGGATATACGTCGCTGCATACGAATAGTTACGGGGACAGCGGCAGTACGATTACCGCGTTGAAAAAGCTGCAAGCAGGGACGATCGGTGAACTCAATTCGATGGAATGGCAGCTCATCTTCGAGGATTTGCCGGGCCTGCTCGAAATGGCGGCCTCCATGGGTATTGAGATCCCCATCGACAGCTCAATCGAGTTGCCGACCCTGACAGAGGAGCAGGCCAAGGCTTTGGAAAATTTCCTTAAAGAAAATAACGTGACGACCTTTAATGATTTGGCGTGGTTGGTTACCCAAATCATCTCCGGCGAAGTGGAAGTGCCTGAAGAACTGGTCGAAGTTTGGGACATACTGGTCGAACTGTTGTTGTAACATTTTGACGATAAGAACAACCTTACGGGACGAATATCGATGACGGCTTGCCGTCGGACGATGTTCGCCCCGTTTTTTTGTGCCCTGCCCGTGAAAAGGAAGATGGGTTATAATACGCCCTATGAAAATCTGGAACGCGAAAAAACGGTGTTGTGTTTTACGATTTGGCGGTCTCCTCGGCTTCTGTATGACCTGCGTATTGCCGACAGGCGTCGGATGTCACGGTTCCGGGGTAGTTTCGGGGTTGTCCAATATTCCAGAGGATGGTGCCGATCTACCAATTCTCTGGGAAGCGAGCGGATCGTATTCCCAGCTTAGTCGCCCGATTCGACTCGTGGTGCATGATGAGGCGACGCTGGCCCAAGTCCCGATTACCGAGGTGCAGGTTGATTTTCGTACACAAATGCTGCTCATTGTGGGCATGGGCCCCGTCATGCGAGACGACGTAAAGATCAAAATAACGCGTGTTTGGCGGGAGGGCAACCGCATCCGGGTTCAGGAACAACAAGTATATTCCGAGACAAAGGTTACTGATGGGGTACAGCCGGCCAGTCCCTGGACGATGGTCGTAGTCCCCAAAAGCCGTCTCAATGTCGAAGGGTATACGGCTCGTGTACCCAAAGGGTTGCTGGCGGATCATCCCGGATCGAGATGATGGAAAGCTGACCGCTATCAGCTGTCGGTTTTGGTTGCTTGGTATTCACGGTTCAGTGGTCACAATTCGGATTGACGTATGCTCGTCACTTGTCCGGCCAATGATAGCGAACTCCGGCAGGCCTTACGTATGATTTTGTGGCAACCGGGATTGGGGGCGGGGGAATTGGATGAGCGGGTCGATATTCTGCGACATTATTGCGCGGATCATGATCTATCCTTGGAGCATGTTTTGGTGGCCAGGGAGAGTAATGACATCATATCCGCCTGTCTATGTATTGATTCACCGGGGCGGACTTCAGCGGTTTTTATTCCCACCCTTGATCGGCATGATCGCCGGACGGCGATACTGGTCGATCTGCTGGAACAGACGGCCGCAAATGGTCGCAAACGACAAATTGTGTATTTGCAGGCGATGGTTGCTCCCGATTCTCGGGAAGGGCAGGTATTCCGGGAGGCGGGTTACACTTACTTGGCGCGGATGTTGTACTTGGAAAGCGATTTGACTCAGTCCTTTTTACCTATTTCTTCGGCCCCGTCGTTAAACTGGGAAACGTACAATAACCAAACGCACCATCTTTTCGCTGAAGTGCTGATGGGAACTTATGAGGCAAGTTGCGATTGTCCTTTGCTGAACGGCGTACGGGATGTAGAGGATATTATCGCGGCGCATCGTTCGACAGGACAATTCGATGCGCGTTTATGGCAGGTAGCATACGGTCCCAATGGGCCGGTAGGCGTATTATTGCTGGCGTTTATTCCGGAACGATGGTCGTACGAGGTGGTCTATATGGGTTTACTACCATCCTTTCGGGGACAAGGTTATGCGGCCGCCTTGCTTGGTCAGGCCGTCAAGGAAGCACGGGAACGGGCGGTAATGAGATTAACCCTCAGCGTGGATGAGGCGAATGTACCGGCCCGACGGTGGTATGAACGTTTCGGATTTCAGGAAAGCCATCGGCGCGATGCCTGGATTCGGATATTACGTGAGCCGCAAGACACGAATCAGAGGTAAACTTTTCGTTGCTTACGGAAGAAACGAAATTTGCGGCATTACCCACGATTTATCCACATTCAGGGTTTGGGGCGGTGGATAAGTTTTTTTTTGTTACGCAAGTTCAGATGAGATAGAATTCTCGATGCCGAAGGCACCCTGCGTCTCGAATTTTACTATTGATTCCATTTAAGTTCGCGGGTATTTTCTAGGCGGGTTGGCGGTCAACTCCTCGGCAATCCCGACAGGTGCCGGGATTCAACCAAGACAAGTTGAACGACAGTTTGGTCATAAGCCCCTCATCGGGGAAGGAGTTTATCTTGAACATTCCCCGCGCGGATATGCTCTCCCAGCTTCAGGCCAGAATCGCGGAACGTCTGGGTCCGCAGCGTTATAAGATCTGGTTTCGTCATTCGACTCAATTTACGATCGCCGACGGCAACGTGAAAGTTAGCGCGCCGAACGCTTTCATTTGTGGTTGGATCGAGCGCCATTTCGCGGAAGTGATCAATGAAGCGGTCCGAGACCTCGTGGGGGAGGGCCACCAGGTGAGTTTCGTGGTGGATCCGAAGCTACTGACCGCGCTGAAAAAGCGCCAACTGGATTCGCAGGCGGAGTTCATTGCCAAGAACCCGGAGCGAGAGGCCCGGCATCACCGTCGATGGGGGGCACCGCCGCCGCGGAAGTTGCGCGGACGGTTTGAGGATCTGGTGATCGGCAAGGCCAACGAACTGGCGGTCTCCGTGGTGCGGCGAATCGCGGAGCGTAGCGCGGAGGCCTACAGCCCGGTATTTGTGCATGGCGGCTGTGGTCTGGGTAAAACGCATCTGTTGCACGCGCTGGCCAACGAGCTTCAAGAAAAACATCCCGATTGCCGCTGGACATATTTAACGGGGGATGAATTCACCAACGATTTTCTGGTGGCGATCCGCTCGAATCAAATGGAGAATTTCCGGCAGCGCTATCGCTACCTGGACGTGCTCATCATCGACGATGTGCACTTTCTAGCGAATAAGAAGGCCACGCAGGAGGAGTTTTTGCATACCTTCAACGCGATCGATGCCCAGGGTAAGAAGATCGTATTGGCCTCCGACTCGCATCCCAAGCTGATCGGGCAGTTCAGCGAACAATTGCTCAACCGGTTTGTGGCCGGCATGGTGGTACGGATTGACGTACCGGATTTCCGCATGCGTTGCGAGATTCTACGCCGTCGGGCGGCCTTGGCCTCACGCCAACCGGTACCCGAAGACGTGATCGCGTATATCGCGGAACATCTGCAAGCCAATGTTCGCGAATTGGAGGGAGCCCTCCTCAAACTCGTGATGTTCAGTACGGTGGCTCACCAGCCGATTACACTTTCCCTGGCCCGTCGGGCGCTGGCCGATCATTTGCATCGGACCCGACGCGGCCTGGGCTTGGACGAGATCGATCAGACGGTCTCGACGTATTTCGGTTTAACCCCGGCCGATCTCCATACATCGCGAAAGACAAGGACGATAGCGCTGGCGCGCGGCATTGCGATGTATCTGGCGAGAAAGCATACGGAAATGAGCTTTCCGGAGATCGGCCGCTTTATGGGCGACAAAAACCATTCGACGGTGATTCTGGCCAACCGCAAGATCCAGAAGTTGCTGGAAGCCGATAAGATGGTGAGTCGACAGACACCCGCCGGGGTGCGGGAGGAACGGCTGCGTTCGATCATCGAGAAGATCGAACAGCAGCTGGGGCGGTTCGCCCATCGCCAGGTGTCTGAGATTCAGCCGAAGGCCGTGGTTCAGGAAATGGAATCACCCTTGACTATGACCTCTCTGGACGTGACTTCCTCGCGGTTGGTTGCCGGATAAGGAGCAGGTCGCCGAGAGGTAAATACCTTATTCTGTTTATCCAGAGAAGAACTGCGCGGACCTTGACGAATGAGCAAACATTGAATGGTTGAACGGATATCGGCAATCACTGACCAGTGATATGCTTCGATCTGCCCAAGGGCATCGAATTTGAGCAATCACCTAGGTCGTGCCGTTTTTTCATGCAGGCAGAGCAGCGGACTATTGCAATAGGCTATTGGGCTATCGTGTTCGTAAGCTATTGTCATTTCAAGAGTAATGTTTTTCCAAGATGAATCGTATCCCTATATTGCGGCCTGGCATCGATGATGCTATTACTTGATTAAGGCGCGGTTAACGAGGGCGATGGTCCAACCACGCGGAATGGTTTGTGCGCACTATCGCCCGCCGATTTTCAAAATGTATAAGTTGAAGGAGAAGTACGGATGTTACGACAGTCTCGAGTGTGCAAGATTACTGTTCTGACGGTGCTGGGGATGTCAACGCTGGCGGCCGGCTGTGTTCCTGACAATCTATGGTCGGAAATCTGGGGTTATACGATTATCGATGGGACGGTGGCGGTGTTACGTGATACTCTGCTGGGGCTATTGGGGCTTTAAGCGAGACTGTAGCATAAATACTGTGTTTTTTCTCAAGCCGATAGGCTTTGCGTGCC
>CAYNYK010000111.1:0-17129 GCA_964401335.1 uncultured Planctomycetales bacterium | reverse complement strand
CCGTTCTCGTTCCTTTTCCTGCGGGGGGAATCCCTTCCTTTGATTGCCAATGGGATAGGAATCCCTACGCCGTGGGACCGAGATAGGAATCTCGGTCCAGCCGCGTAGGAATCTCGGTCCAGCGGCGATGGGAATCTCGGTCCAGCCGCGAAAGGGTTCGCGTCGACGGGGAGGCGCGAGAAAGGATTCTCGCACCAGCGGTTGTGTTGAAGACGTGGGTCGCGCGGTTCGGCGTCTACGTTCCCTTTTTTTTGCGGACGTTCAAGAACTCTCTTGCTTGCCGGTCTTTGCGTGGAGGCGGAAAGGGCGGACTCTTCCCTGCCTTCGTCGCTCCCGATAGAATCTCTCCCGGCCCGAAAGGGGCGTTTACTAGCGAGAATGGCTTTCGAGAACAGCGGTTATGAGCCTTATGGATCGATTACATCGTGGACCGGAGCTCGACCCCGATCAGGTCCGCATGACCCTCGGCGAGCACCTGGAGGAGTTGCGCTCCCGGTTGATCCGCGCTCTGCTGGCCTTGGCGGTTGGCGCCGTGATCTGCTTTCTGGTTAAAGAGTATGTGGTCGCTTTCCTGACGTGGCCGGTCATCGCCGTGCAAAAGGCGCGGAACATGCCCGTCGGTCTCAAATTCCTCAATCCGGCGGAAAGCTTCCTGACCTATCTCAAAGTATCCATCATGGTCGGCTTTCTTCTGACCTCGCCTTACAGTCTGGCGCAGATTTGGGGGTTTATCTCCGCCGGTCTTTATCCTCACGAGCGGCGCTGGGTACGGCGGTTCGCTCCCGTTTCCATCGCTCTGTTTTTCACGGGGGCCGGCTTCCTCCTGTTTATCGCCGCTCCGATGCTGGTGCATTTTCTGGCGGCCTACGGCGAGCGGCTCCCCAATGTCGAACAATACATTCCGACCCGCTTCTTAATCCCGCGGGTTTCCGAGCCAATCGAGAAGGAACCCGCCCCGGCCGCCGACCAGGTACTTTGGCCGACCTCGTTGCCGGTTTTCACGGACGACCCCCGCAACCCGCCGGACCGTGCGCCGTGGATCAACGCTCCCGATCGCAAAATCCGCTTTCGCGTTCAGGGCTCGACGTATGAGGTGGATTTCACCAACGCCGAACAGCGTGCGGAGATCATCGCTGATTTTCGTCTGAGCGAGTACATCACCTTTATCCTGCATTTGGCCATCGCGTTTGGTATCGGTTTTCAGGTTCCGGTGATCGTGGCCTTCCTGGCCGCCGTCGGCATCGCCGAGGCCGCCCAGATGAGCCGCCTGCGTCGTCACGTCTGGTTCGTGATGGCCATCGTCGCGGCTGTCGTTACCCCTCCGGACCTGACCAGCATGTTGGCCCTGCTGTTGCCGATGATCCTGCTCTTCGAGGTCGGCCTCTATGTCGCCCGGATCATCGAGCACCGCCGGGCCGCCCGCGAGCAGGCGGGATGATAACAAGTCGGCAGCGATTTACGGGCGGGCGCTGGGGGGTTGTCGGCGGCATTGTGAATGGAGTATCCAGTGGCTTGTGGGTTGATTCGGGTGAGTAGGGGTAGGGCTTGGGGATGGCTGCTCATGCGGCTATGATGGATCATGACGACCTCTGAGCGACAAACAAGCGGACGCGGATGACCCCATCGGCCGATTTGTTCAAGTTCACATGCTCTGCGGGTAACGCAAAATTCGGGGTGACCTGAATCAAGGACATGTTCAGGAATTTCTGCCGGAGGCTGAATCATGAATAGCGTTGAACGCTGGGTGGAGCAAGCCCGCTACGATCTCGACACCGCGCGCCATGCTGAATACGAGTCGCTACCTCTATGTAGTTTTTGCTGTCAGCAGGCGGTCGAGAATGCCTTGAAGGCTGTTATTGTGCAAAAGACACGCGATTTTCCTCCGCGCTTGCATAATCTACCTCGCTTGGCGGAGATAGGCGGAATCACGATGGACCAAGACCGCGAGGGGTTTATGGGTGAGTTGTCAGGTTACTATGTTCAAACGCGATACCCTGCAGAAATTGCATCTCTTGGCGGCGCACTCCATCGCGAAACTGCTACGGATGTGTTTCGTAAAACCGAGGAGATAACCCAATGGTTGTTCTCGATGCTGGTATAAAAACTCGGGCCTTGGAAGCTGCCCGCGTTCTGGGGAAGATGGCCCCGGTGCGCGCGGTCTATGTGTTCGGTTCGTTTGTGGAAGGCCACCCGCATCCCTATAGTGACCTTGATATCGCCGTTTTTTTGGATGGCTTGGACGACTCGGACATGCGCCGTCGAGCGCGGGCAATGTTCCAGGTCCAGAAGCAGGTCGGACTCGATGTGGAAGCCCACCTATTTCCCACCCGGGCACTCGAACAGCCGGAAAAAGGCAGTTTTGCTTCGCATATCATGCAGAACGGAGTTCGGCTTGATCTGCAGGATACCGTTGCATAACCTGCCTTGGGCATAAGGTTCTTATTCACCAACGAAAGGGAGAAATCATGAAAACAGACAGGATGACCCTCTTGGTTTGTGGATGGATGCTGGTCGGGGCGTTACCCGGTTGGGCGGCGGAGAATAGGGAGATCACGGTCGCGGCCTATTATTTCCCGAACTGGCACGTCGATCCGGAGAAGGGCAGGACGACCAACGAGTGGGGGAGTCTGCAGCGGGCCAAGCCGCGATTCGAGGGACATGCCCAGCCGAAGGTGCCACTGTGGGGTTACGAAAACGAGGCCGACCCGAAGGCGATGGAGAGAAAAATTGACGCGGCCGCCGATCACGGCGTGGACGCCTTTATCTTCGATTACTACTACAACGACCGGCTGCATTATTTCCTGGAGTCGGCCCTGGAAAAAGGGTTTTTGAAGGCGAGGAACAACGACCGGATCAAGTTCGCGATCATGTGGGCGAACCACGACTTGTTCGCGATCGGCGATTTCGATCCGCAGACTTTTACGGCCCCGGAAAAGGGCGAGCAGCAGAAGCCGCAACTGATCCCCGGCGCGGTCAATCGCCAGACCTTCGATATGCTGGTCGAGCACATGGTCAAAACCTACATGACGCACCCGTCGTACTGGAAAATTGACGGCAAGCCCTATTTCTCGATTTATGAATTGAAAACCCTGATCAAAGGGCTTGGCGGAGTTGAGCAGACGGCGGAGGCCTTGGATCATTTTCGACAAAAAGTTCGGGAGGCCGGTCTGCCCGGGTTACACCTGAACGTCGTGGACTGGCAATTGAAACAGCTCGACGACGTGCCCGGCCTGCTGGGCAAGCTGGGGGTGGACAGCGTGACCTCCTACGTATGGATCCATTGGATTGCCCTGAAGGACTTCCCCAAGACCGAATACGATTATGTATTCCACAAATACCTGGACTATTGGGAGAAGACGGCCAGCGGATTTGGCGTGCCCTACTTCCCCCACGCGCAGATGGGGTGGGATTCGACACCGCGGATGCCTGCCGACCAGCCGCACGATAATCGAGGTTATCCGAACACGGCCGTCATGGTTGGAAACACCCCGGAGGCGTTCCGACAGGCGATGGCCACGATCAAGGAGCGGATGCTCAAGCACGCCAGCGGCCCGCGGGTCATTACCCTCAACGCCTGGAACGAATGGACCGAGGGCAGTTACCTGGAACCGGACACGGTCAATGGGATGGGGTATCTGGAGGCCATCCGGTCCGTGTTCGGCAAGGCAGCACAGGCCGGTGATTGCCGGCGATCCACGAAGTAAAACGCCCCTTAAGTCGGCCGGGGCCGTTTACAGGGCGGTGGGTTTGTCTTATGATACCGCCCTTACGGATCGGCCGTCGCGCGGCGGCCAGGTTGATGCAGTTATACTTTAATTTCCTGCGTCCGATCCGCTCTACCTACCGGTTGCATGAGCATGTTTCCCGAGCAGAAGGGTTTTGCAGTCCGGCTGGCATTGTCGGGCGAGCAGGGGTAGATTGATAGGCCCGTTGCCGCCTCGGTGGTCGTTTGGAGCAGGCGGCTCAGCAGACATCTAAGGAGTATGAAAGATGAGTGAAGGACTCACCGTCACGATCGACGGGAACGAGGCAGCCGCTTCCGTTGCCCACCGGATAAATGAGGTAATTGCGATCTACCCGATCACCCCGTCGTCCACGATGGGCGAATGGGCGGACGAATGGGCGGCCAAGGGCAAGAAAAATATTTGGGGCAGCGTTCCGCAGGTGGTGGAGATGCAGTCGGAAGCGGGGGCGGCCGGCGCGGTGCATGGAGCCTTGCAGGCGGGAGCGCTGACCACGACGTTCACTGCGAGCCAGGGCCTGCTCCTGATGATCCCGAACATGCTCAAGATTGCCGGTGAGCTGACCGCCTATTGCATGCATGTGACCGCCCGAACGCTGGCTACCCACGCGTTGAGCATTTTCGGCGACCATTCGGACGTGATGGCCTGCCGTAATACGGGTTTCGGTCTGTTGTCGTCCGGCTCAGTGCAGGAGGCCCACGATTTCGCGTGTATCGGGCAGGCGGCGTCGCTCAAGAGTCGGATCCCGATGCTCCACTTTTTCGACGGGTTCCGCACCTCGCACGAAGTCAACAAGATGCAGATGCTCTCGGACGACGATCTACGGTTCATGATGGACGAGGAGGCGATCAAGGCCCATCGCGAGCGGGCGTTAACTCCCGATCATCCTCTGCTTCGCGGAACCGCCCAGAACCCGGACACGTTTTTCCAGGCGCGCGAGGCCTGTAACCGTTTTTACGATACCTGCCCGGACATTGTGCAGGCGACGATGGACAAGTTCGCCCAGCGGACTGGACGGCAATATCGTTTGTTCGAGTACGAGGGAGCGGCCGACGCCGACCGGGTGATCGTATTGATGGGTTCGGCCACGGAAACCGCTCAGGCGACGGTGGATTATTTGAAGGCCAAGGGTGAAAAGGTCGGCATTATCAAGGTGCGGCTGTACCGCCCCTTCTCGACCAAGGCGTTGCTGGCTGCCTTCCCCAAGACGGTCAAGGCCGTAGCCGTGCTGGACCGGACGAAGGAGCCGGGGGCCTTGGGCGAGCCGCTCTATCTGGACGTGGTGGCCGCGTTACAGGAATCCCAGGCGGCTGGCACGCTGCCTTTCGCGATGCCGCGGGTGATCGGCGGGCGTTACGGCCTGTCCAGCAAGGAATTCACCCCCGCGATGGTCAAGGCCGTGTTCGATGAACTTGCCAAGGCCCAGCCGAAAACGCACTTCACGGTAGGGATTGAAGATGATGTGACGCACCTCTCCCTCCCGGTGGACGAGAGTTTCGACATCGAATCGGATGATGTGGTCCGGGCGGTGTTCTTCGGCCTGGGAGCGGATGGAACGGTCGGGGCGAACAAGAACTCGATCAAGATCATCGGCGAGGAGACGAGCAACCACGCCCAAGGCTATTTCGTTTACGACTCGAAGAAATCCGGGGCGATGACCATCTCGCACCTGCGGTTCGGCCCGCAGGCGATCCGGGCGCCGTATCTGATCAAGCGGGCCAGTTTCGTCGCCTGCCACCAGTTTGTCTTCCTGGAAAAGGTGGACATGCTTCGGTTTGCCCGAACGGGGGCTACTTTCCTGCTGAACTCGCCGTTCGGCAAGGAGGAGGTCTGGGATCGGCTGCCGCGGGAAGTGCAGAAGGACATCATCGACAAGAAGCTGAAATTCTACGTGATCGACGGCTATAAGGTGGCCGCCGACGCGGGCATGGGTCAGCGGGTGAACACGATCATGCAAACCTGCTTCTTCGCGATATCGGGAGTTCTGCCCCGGGAGGAGGCCATCGCCAAGATCAAGGAAACCATCCAGAAGACTTACGGCAAGAAAGGCGACGAGGTCGTTAAGCGGAACTTCGCGGCGGTGGACATGACCCTGGAGCACCTTTACGAGGTGAAAGTGCCCGACCAGGTGACGGCCACGAGCAACCGCCCGCCGACCGTGGCCGCCGAAGCGCCGGAGTTTGTGAAGAAAGTCCTGGCCCCGATGATGATCGGCGAAGGCGACAGGTTGCCGGTCAGTGCCTTCCCGGTGGACGGGACATATCCGACGGCCACTACCCAATGGGAAAAGCGCAACATTGCCCTGGAGATTCCGATTTGGGACCCGGCGGTATGTATCCAGTGCAACAAATGTGCGATTGTCTGCCCGCATGCGGCGATCCGCTCGAAGGTCTACGACCCGGCGTTGTTGAAGGATGCGCCGGGGTCCTTCCGGTCGGCGGACTATAAGACCAAGGAGTTCGCGGGAATGAAGTTCACCATTCAAGTAGCCCCCGAGGATTGCACCGGCTGCCAGTTGTGCGTGAACGTCTGCCCGGCCAAGGACAAATCAAATCCCAAGCATAAGGCGATCAACATGGAGCCGCAGATTCCGTTGCGGCAGCGCGAGCGCGAGAATTACGCGTTTTTCCTCAACCTGCCCGACCCGGACCGCACGGCCATCGACAAGATCAACGTGAAGACCTCGCAGTTGTTCCGGCCGCTGTTTGAGTACTCAGGGGCCTGCGCGGGTTGCGGAGAAACACCCTACGTCAAACTGCTCTCGCAATTGTTCGGTGATCGCTTACTGATCGGAAACGCGACGGGTTGTTCATCGATTTACGGCGGGAACCTGCCGACCACCCCCTACTGCAAGGACGCCAACGGGCGAGGCCCGGCCTGGTCCAATTCGCTGTTCGAGGACGCCGCGGAATTTGGTTTTGGTTTTCGTCTGGGTATCGACGCGCATAAGGATTTGGCCGCCCAGTTGCTTAAGCGTCTGGCGAGTCAGCTCGGCGATAATCTGGTGGAAGACCTGCTGCACGCCGACCAAGGCGGCGAGGCGGGGATCAAGGCCCAGCGGGAGCGGGTGGCGATCCTGAAGCAGAAGCTGGCCGGCCTCCAGAACGACGAGGCCCGGCGCCTGGAACTGGTGGCGGATTATCTGGTGAAGAAGAGCGTCTGGATGATGGGTGGCGACGGCTGGGCCTACGACATTGGCTACGGCGGCCTGGACCATGTCCTGAGCATGCAGCGTGACGTGAACGCCCTCGTGCTGGATACGGAGGTTTACTCGAATACCGGCGGGCAGGCCTCCAAGGCAACGCCGCTGGGAGCGGCCGCCAAATTCGCGGCGGCCGGTAAGGAAATTCAGAAAAAAGACCTCGGTCTGATGGCCATGAGTTACGGCCACGTCTACGTGGCCAGCGTGGCCCTCGGCGCGAACGATCAGCATACGGTCAAAGCGTTCCTGGAGGCCGACGCCCACCCGGGTCCTTCGCTGATCATCGCTTACTGTCATTGCATCGCCCACGGGTACAATCTGTCCCTGGGGCTCGATCAGCAGAAGCTGGCGGTCAGCAGCGGGATCTGGCCTTTGTACCGTTACGATCCGCGTCGGTTGCTGGAAGGCGAACCGCCGCTGGTGCTGGATGCGGCCGCCGGCAAGACCTCGGTCCACGAGTACATGCGCAACGAGACTCGTTTCCGCATGGTCGAGAAGATCAACGCGGAGCGATTCCGCCGCCTGGCCGCCGATGCGGAAGTCGCCGCCCACCGGCGGGTGGCCATCTACGACCACATGGCCAAGATGCGGGTGCCCAAGAAGGACGAGGGCAACGGCGAAAACTAGGAGATCGGTTCGGCCGTCGTGATGGCCGGTGTTTTGCCGGGGCGGCCGATAACGATGACATCGGCGCGTCGTTATGTTCGGCGCGCGAGATAGAACGAAACGAATGGGCGGGGTCGGCTGATGATCCCGCCGCACGCAGTGGACGTTGAACAGTTTTTCCTTGCGAAACGTGGAGACTTGGCAGATGGACCTTTCCACCACATACCTCGGTTTCAAGTTACCGCACCCGTTGATGACGGGGGCCTGCCCGCTGGCGGATTCCATGGACAACGTGCGACGGTTGGAGGACGCGGGTACCGCGGCGATCGTCATGCGTTCGCTGTTCGAGGAGCAGATCGTCAGCGAACAGTTGGCGACCAATCGCTCGATGGATGTACCCGCAGATTCGTACGCGGAGGCCCTTTCCTATTTTCCGAGTCCCGAGGAATTCAAACTGGGGCCGGAGGAATACCTCGAGCAGATTCGCAAGATCAAGCAGGCGGTGTCGGTTCCGGTCATCGCCTCGTTGAACGGGGCGAGCCTCGGCGGGTGGCTGGACTACGCCAAGCTGATGCAGGAGGCGGGCGCGGACGCCCTGGAATTGAACGTCTACGATCTGGGCACGGACGCGAAGGAAACCGGCGAAGTCCTGGTCCAGCGGACGGTGGACATGGTCGGCGCGGTCAAAAAAGCGGTAAGTATCCCGGTGGCGGTGAAGTTGTCACCGTATTATTCCTCGTTCGCCAACGTCGCCAAGCGACTGGACGGAGTAAAGGCCGACGGCCTGATCCTGTTCAACCGATTTTACCAGGCGGATATCGATATCGATGGACTGGAAGTCCTTTCCACATTGACGCTTTCGCATCCGGGCGCGTTGCTCCTGCGGTTGCGCTGGCTGGCGGTGTTGTCCGGACGGGTCCAGGCCCATCTGGCGGTAACCGGCGGCGTGCATGGAGCGTTAGAGGTCATCAAGGCGGTCATGTGTGGTGCGCAGGCGGTGCAGATGGTCTCGGCCTTGTTGATGAACGGCCCCGAGCACCTGAAAAAAGTGCGTGAAGAGGTCAGCCGCTGGCTGGAAGATCACGAATACGATTCGCTGCAACAAGCGTTGGGCAGCATGAGCCTCTTGAGGTGCCCGAACCCCAGGGCGTTCGAGCGGGCGAATTACGCCCATATTCTTCAGAGTTGGCAGGCCTAGCCGCCCGAGAGATAATGATATTGAGTACCTTGCGCCTCGCGCCGCCGAGGCCTATTTTACCCCCTCCGTCGGAGTCGGCAGGCCTGACGGAGAAAAGCGGGTGAGAACATCGACGAACCGCGTGACGCCCCACCGAAATCCCCGTAACGGTGGCCCTATAATAGCTTTCAACCGACGGGACAGAGTCATGGCTTATGGGAACCGCTGGTTCTTTTCAAACTGTAACTGGGGCGGGGGGTGTCGGATTTCGATATAAGGCTTGCTGAGTTATCATGCCGGTTGGCCGGGCGACCGTGGATCGGCACCGGAAGACATACCTCCAACCCTCAGCATGGCCCGGCAGGAGAACATGAAACATGGCTCGTAAAACCAATGTGATGGAGGCCCCCCCTCCTATATCCAAAACCGAGGCGCGCGACCTGGAACCGCTGTTTGCGCCCAAGGGTATCGCCGTGGTCGGCGCATCCCGCACCCCGGGATCGGTCGGTAACGCGATCGTCAGTAATTTGATTCTCGGCGGTTACAGTGGGATCGTCTATCCGGTCAATCCGAAAGCCCGATGTATTCTGGGTAATCGTTGCGTGCCCAGCGTGTCGGCGATCGAGGATGATCTGGACATGGCGGTGATTATTCTCCCCGCGCAACTCGTGGAAAAGGTGGTCATCGAATGTGCCGACCGAGGCGTTCGACACATGGTGGTCATCTCGGCCGGCTTCAAGGAGGTCGGTGGCGAGGGCGTGATCCGGGAAAAGCGACTTGCCGCCGTTGCCAAGGAGCGCGGCCTGCACATTCTCGGGCCGAACTGTCTCGGCGTGATCAATACTCACCCTGATATCCGGATGAACGCCAGTTTCAGCAAGGACATGCCCCAGGCCGGCCCGATCGGTTTTATCAGCCAGAGCGGCGCCTTGTGTACCGCCCTGCTGGACTATGCCAAGGGATGCAACATCGGTTTTTCGCGTTTCATCAGCTTCGGTAACAAGGCGGACATCAATGAAATCGACCTGCTTCGTAATCTGGCCGACGACCCGCAGACCAAGGTCATCATGATGTACGTGGAGGACATCAGCGACGGACAACGGTTCGTGGAGACCGCGTTCGACATCACCCACGGGGCCAACGCCAAGCCGATCCTCGCGATCAAGACCGGCCGGACGGCCCAGGGCGCAGCGGCGGCCGCCTCCCACACCGGTTCGCTGGCCGGCTCGGATGAGGTCTACGATGCCATCATGGGCCAGGCCGGTGTGCTGCGGATCGAGTCGGTCGAGGATTTGTTCGAGTTTGCCCCGGTCTTCATCGATGACGCCATGCCTCAGAGTAATCGGACGGCCATTGTGACCAACGCGGGCGGCCCGGGCATCATGGCAACCGACGCTTGTATCCGCCAGGGTATGGAGCTGGCAAAATTCGCCGATTACACGCAGAAATCGCTCAAATTCCAGATGCCCGCGGCCGGCAGCATCAAAAACCCCGTTGATGTGATCGGAGACGCCAAGCATGATCGGTATCGCGCGGCCCTCGATGCGGTTTGCACCGATGAAAACGTGGATCAGACGGTGGTGATCGTCACGCCCCAGAACATGACCGATGTGGTGGAGATCGCCGAGGTGGTTTGCGACATCAAGAATTTCTGCAACAAGCCGATTGTAGCGTGCTTCATGGGGGCCGTGGACGTGTCCGCGGGGATGGATCGTTTGCGCGCCGGTGGAGTACCCGCCTACACCTTCCCGGAGGACGCCATGCGGGCCCTGGCGGCCAAAGGCAAATTCGCCAAATGGACTCGGACACCCATTCGTGGATATCGCACCTTCGAGGTGGATCGCCCCACCCTGGAAAAGCTGTTCCAACAAGAGCGCCAGGCCGGTCGTTCGCAGCTGGTCGAGGTCAAAGCCTTGGAAGCCTTCCAGACCTATGGTTTCCCTCTAGTGCCTTACAAGCTGGCGACCTCGGCGGAGGATGCGGCGGCGGCGGCCGAGGAGATGGGCTTCCCCGTCGTACTCAAGATTGCCGGCCCGAAAATTCTGCATAAAACCGACGTCGGCGGTGTTAAACTGAATCTTCGGGATGCCGATGCCGTGCGCGGCGGATACGAGACGATGATGGCCTCGGTCAAGGAAAAGATGGGCCATGACGTGGAAATTTGGGGTGTTCTCGTTCAGAAAATGCTCCCCCCCGGCAAAGAAATTATTCTGGGTATGACCCGTGACCCACGGTTCGGACCGTTGCTGATGTTTGGTCTCGGTGGGATTTATACCGAAGCGCTGCGGGACGTATCGTTCCGTTTGGCCCCGATCCGCGAAAACGTGGCGACCGAGATGATCAAGGACATTCGATCCTATCGATTGCTGGAGGGCGTGCGGGGCGAGCCGCCTTCGGACGTGGAGGCCGTCGCCGAATGTTTGCTGCGCTTGTCTCAGCTGGTGACGGAAAACCCCTGTATCAAGGAAATTGACATCAATCCACTGATCGTCTACCCGACCGGCAAGGGAGCCGTCGCGGCGGACGCGCGAATTATCCTCACGGAGGAGTAAGCCATGAGTAATGGATGGCGTGAAAAATACGCCGATAAAATCATGCCCGCCGCCAAGGCGATCAAGAAAATCCGACGCGGCGATCGCGTTTTTATTGGATCGGCCTGCGGAGAACCGCAGGAACTGGTCCGGGCCATGGTCGAGTTTGGTACGGACCTGGCGGATACCGAGGTCGTGCATGTGTTGACCCTTGGCGTGGCCCCCTACACGGATCCGCGTTACGCTCCGGCCTTCCGGGCCAACGCTTTTTTCATTGGCAGCAGTGTGCGCGGAGCGGTCAATGAAGCCCGGGCGGATTACACGCCGATCTTTCTGTCGCAGGTGCCGGGTCTGTTCAAGAGCCGGCGGATCGGCATCGATGTGGCCCTGATTATGGTCAGCCCGCCGGACGAACACGGTTACTGCAGCCTGGGCGTTTCCGTGGACATTACCAAATCGGCGGTGGAGTCGGCCAAACTGGTGATCGCGCAGGCGAATAAATATATGCCGCGAACGCTGGGCAACTGTTTTCTACATGTGGACCAGATCGACTGCCTGATCGAGCACGACGAGCCGCTGCTCGAGTGGCCGGTGGTTGAACCGGACGAAGTGACCCAGCAGATCGCCGCCCACATCGCCCGACTGGTACCGGACGGGGCGACCCTGCAACTGGGGATTGGACGGATGCCGGATGCCGTCCTTTCGCACCTGACCGAAAAGAACGATCTGGGTGTCCATACGGAGATGTTTTCCGACGGGGTGATGAATCTGGCTCGTCAGGGGGTCATCACCGGCAAGAAGAAGACCCTGCACCCCGGTAAAATCGTCGGCAGTTTCGCCGCCGGTAGCCGGAAGTTGTTCGATTATCTGGACAATAATCCATTGTTCGAGATGCAGCCCTCGGAATACACCAACCATCCGCTGATTATCAGCCAACACGACAACATGGTGGCGATCAACTCGGCCTTGGAAGTGGACCTGACCGGACAAGTGTGCGCCGACTCGCTCGGACAAATGCTTTACAGCGGTATCGGCGGACATGCCGACTTCATTCGCGGGGCGGCGTTGGCCAAGAACGGGAAACCGATCATCGCCATGCCCAGCGTGGCTCAGACCAAGGACGGACCGCGCTCGCGGATATCGGCCTGTCTCCAGGAGGGGGCCGGCGTGGTCACCACCCGCGGCGATTGCCATTATATTGTTACCGAATACGGCGTGGCCTACCTCCACGGGCGGAACATGCGCGAACGGGCCATGTCTCTGATCAGCATTGCTCATCCGGATTTCCGCTCGGAGTTGCTTTACGCGGCCAAACGCCGACGGCTGGTATATGCCAACCAGATCATGCCGCCGGCGCGGCACCCCTATCCGGCTCAGTATGAGACGACCATCGCTCTGAAGAACGGCCAGGAAGTCATGATCCGGCCGATCCGCCCGGAAGACGAGCCGATGATGAAGGACATGTTCTACTCGTTTAGCGAGAAGACCGTATATCTGCGCTATCACGGCTCACTGAAGACGATGTCGCACAACAAGCTCCAGGTTTTCTGTAACGTGGATTACGACACGGAAATGGCCCTGGTCGGGGTGGTGGGAAGCGCCGGTCAGGAGGAAGTCATCGGCGTGGGCCGGTATATGACCGACGCGGCCAAGACCAGCGCGGAAATGGCCTTCGTGGTCCGCGACGATTATCAGCGGCAGGGGCTGGGTACGATCCTCTTCATGCGTCTCGTGGAGATCGGACGCATGAACGGAATCCGGAAATTCTCCGCCGACGTGCTCGCGGAAAATATCGGCATGCTTAAAATCTTCCACCGCTCCGGGATGAACGTGGAAACCATCACCGAGGAAGGCGTGGTCCGCGTGATCATGGAGCTGCCTGATAAAGCCGCCCCCAAACCGGAATAAGCTTACTTTCTTGTCGGGTAGCTTCGCTACTCCGGTATGGCTACAATGTCCGTGTTGACCTTGGTGTCCTCTCCAGGCCAGGAATGGACAAGCGAGAACCTGATCTGCTCGGGCGGGTCTTTCCCGGCCCGCATGTCTTCGGTCAGGAGCGAGGCTTCTGCGCAATTGAGCGGCGCCTGTTCCCTGTAAAGCGGGTATGTGCCGATATCAAAGGAACGATGATGCGTAAAGAATCGATGGCCGCGATCCGCCCGCCTTTCTCCTTATCCGGCATGCAGGTATTCGTGCTTTTTTTGTTGCGCGTGGGCATCGGCTGGCACTTTCTTTACGAGGGATTGATTAAGGTCTTCGATCGCGAGTGGTCGGCGGCCGGCTATCTGCGAGAATCCCGATGGTTGCTGGCGGATTTTTTCCACTGGATCGTCGCCCAACCGACGGTTTTGAAAATCGTCGATCTGTGCAACGCGTGGGGGCTGACTTTGATCGGATTGGCCCTGTTGCTTGGTATTCTCCCGCGCCTGGCCGCGGTCTTCGGTATGCTGCTCTTGGTTCTCTATTACCTGGCCAACCCGGCCTTGCCCGGCTACACCAACGGCCTGTCGAGTGAAGGTCATTACCTGCTGGTTAATAAAAACATCATCGAACTGCTGGCCTTGGGCATCATCCTGTTTTTTCCGGAAAGCGCACGATGGGGATTGCTCAGCCGTTTCCGGCAACATCGTACCGCCGGAAATCGCGTCTCGCCGGCTTCCGCCGATGGCTCCTTGAGTTTGGACCCGGTGTTTTCGCCACCGGGCGATCGGCGGCAATTGTTGAAGCGCCTGGCCATCCTGCCCTTTTTCGGCGCGTTCGTGTACAGCTTCTGGCAAAGACACGGATGGGAAAGTTACGAGGAAGGTCACTTGATGGAAGCCCTGCATGGCGGGCTCAGCGGCCTGTCCGGGGCGACGATAAAAACGGCCCGCACCGTGTGTCTCCAGGACCTCAAGGAACCGGTGCCGGCGGGGCAGATCGGCTCGGTTCGGATCAGCCGGCTGATCTGCGGCGGAAACGTCATCAGCGGCGAGGCCCATTCCCGAGATTTGATCTACGTGTCGTCCATGCTCAGACAGTATTTTACGGACGAAAAGATCATGGAGACGCTGCGGCTCTGTGAGGCCTGCGGGATCAATACCGTGGTCCTGCGCACCGCGCCGCCGGAGATTCGCATCCTGAAAAAGTATTGGAAGCAGGGCGGTAAAATACAATGGCTGGCCGTTGTTTATCCAAAGCCGGAGGACGTGACCACCAGCATCCAGACCGCCCTGGATAACGGGGCGATGGGGGCCTTTATTCAGGGGGCCTTTGCCGATCGATTCGTCCAGGACGACCGGTTGGATATATTCGAGAAGGCGATTGCGCAGATCAAGCGCGGAGGTGTTATCGCGGGATCTGCCGCTCATGAGCTGGCCGTGCCCATGGCCCTTGAAGCCGCGGGGATCGAAGTTGACTTCTATATGAAGACCCTGCATCGCGGCGACTACTGGTCGTTCCAGACCGAGACGCCGCCGCTGAACGTGATCGACAATCGGCGCGACAACTATTGGTCGATCGATCCGGAAAAAACCATCGCGTTTATGAAAAACGTGAAAAAGCCGTGGATCGCGTTCAAGATTCTGGCTGCCGGGGCAATCCAGCCCGAGGTTGGTATGCGTTACGCGTTCGAGAACGGGGCCGATTTCGCCTGCGTCGGCATGTTCGATTTCCAGGTCATCGACGATGCGAATTGCGCGGCGAAAATCCTGGCCGAAACCCAGGCAAGGCCCCGCCCCTGGTTCGCCTGATCCCTAATATGACCGATGAGACCTCATGGCGAGGCGATCTGTGTCAAATCCGTACACCAATGGATCCCGGATTGGGGACCGATCCGATCCCGTATCCATCTCTTGGGCAAATTGGTTAAAATAAAGGCGTCCCGAATGAGCGGGGAGGTTTTGTGATTTGTCATGATGCGACCAGCACGTTGAGGCATTCATATGGCCGTTGATCATCCAGCGGTGAAATCCGCGCGTTTGTCCGGCCCGCAGATATTTGTTCTTTTTGTACTGCGGGTGCTCGTTGGTTGGCATTTTCTCTACGAGGGGTTGGTCAAGTTGCTTGATCCGAACTGGACCGCGGCCGGGTATCTGTCCCAGGCCCGCTGGCATTTCTCCGAATACTTTCATTGGATTGTTGATCAGCCGACAGTTTTACGGATTGTCGATCTGGCGAATATGTGGGGGCTTACTCTAATCGGGTTGGGTTTGTTGCTTGGCGTTTTGCCACGTTTGGCCAGTGTGTTCGGGATTCTGTTGCTCGCGTTGTATTACATAGCCAGCCCGGCGGTCCCCGGTTATTTCAATTGGACAGGAGCTCAAGGACATTATCTGTACATCAATAATAATCTCATCGAGATGGCGGCCTTGGCGATCATCCTCTTTTTCCCGGATAGTGCCCGGCTCGGCCTGGCCGGCTTGTGGCGCCGACCGCCGAGGCGGGGACGCGAATTGGTACCGGGCCGAGCGTTGCTGGCCGGAGACAATCCCCCGGTGTTGGCGGACATGCCCGGTAATCGCCGCGAGTTGTTGCAGAGCCTGGCCGGTTTGCCTGTATTTGGAGCGTTCGTTTACACGGTGTTGAAAACACACGGCTGGAAGAGCTTCGAGGAGCGGGCCTTGATCGCGTTCAAGAAGAAACCGGCCGACGCCGTGACCAGTGCCTCGGTGCTGACGGCCACCAAAGCCAACCCGCGGGACGTGAAAGGGACGTTGAAGACCGGCCGCATCGGTCCGCTCGAAATCAGCCGGTTAATCTGTGGCGGAAACCTGCTCAGCGGTTTCGCTCATTCCCGCGATCTGATTTATGCCTCGCCTTTATTGCGCCAGTATTTCACCGATGAGAAAGTCATCGAGACCTTGTGGCTTTGCGAGGCTTGCGGGATCAATACGGCCATTGTGCGAGTCAACGAACGGGAGATTCGCATACTGAACAAGTATTGGAATCAAGGCGGCAAGATCAAGTGGCTGGCCCAGGCGTATCCCGGTCGTCCCGATCCGAACGACCTGACGTCGAGCGTCCAGAAGGCCTTGGATAACGGGGCCGCCGGTGTTTACATCCAGGGCAATATCGCCGACGGCTGGACCAAGGAGAAACAAATCGACAAGTTCGAGCAAGTCATCGCCTACATCAAGGACCGGAAAGTTATCGCCGGTACCGCCGCCCACGAACTGGAAGTGGTGCAGTTGGTTGAGGACGCCGGAATCGAAGTTGACTTCTACATGAAAACCTTGCACCGTATTGATTACTGGTCTTACAAGGCCGAGACCCAATTTGCTCCCGTCTCCGAGAACCCGAACGACAATTACTGGGCGACCGGCCCGGAGCGGACTATCGCCTATATGCAAAAGGTAGGCAAGCCGTGGATCGCGTACAAGGTGCTGGCCGCCGGAGCTATTGCTCCCGGTAAGAGCGACAGCAAACGCGTCCCCGGCGACGGATTTCGCTACGCCTTTGAGAATGGGGCGGACTTCATCTGCGTCGGTATGTTCGATTTCCAGGTGGTTGACGACGTGAACATCGTCAACGAGGTGCTGGCCGAGAACCTTCCCCGTCAGCGGCCGTGGCTGGCGTGAAATCGTTTTGGCGCCGATGCTTTATCCAACCACATTGATCGGCCGAGCGTCCAAGCAAGCTGCGTGGGACCGGGTGGCCGCCAATGACGGGGCGCACGAGTCGATACCGCCGGCACCCGAACGTAGCGGGATTCCCCCCGAAAAGAGGCAGGTTTCCTAGAGAAGATTCGGGAAGCGTTTCTACACAAGATGCATCGGCTTTATTCTTCATGTGCTCCGCGTTCTCCGTCGGCCCGTCGTTCGCCCCGGCCCTCGGCTCTCCTGTCGAGAGCCTCCAGGTCGAACGAGAGGCTCGGGCTCGAAGAGAGGCTC
>CAYNYK010000110.1:0-17990 GCA_964401335.1 uncultured Planctomycetales bacterium | reverse complement strand
GGCCTGGTAACAGACAACTCGTTATGCCAAACGGGTGTGGTCGGAATTTATAGCAAGATTTAGCCGTGAGCGTTTCGACCTGAGCGGGTAGCGTACATTGATTACACGGCGGCCTGCTATTCGCGCCTACACGTGGGCAATATCCGTATACTCGGCGATTTCGGAATTCGTGGTGCAAAGATCGGTGATGGCCAGGCCGTGTACATCTCGATTTCCCGTGAGGCGGGCGAAGTCGCACAGCTCCTCGGTGCAGACCCGCAGATAATTGGCCAGCCGGCGGGCGGAGGTTTCGCTGTCCAACCGGCCTCGCAGGTCGGAATCCTGGGTGGCCACGCCCACCGGGCAGCGACCGGTGTGACATTGCCGGTATTGCTGGCATCCGCAGGCCATCAGGGCGGCGGTTCCGATGGCTACCGCGTCGGCACCCAAGGCCAGGGCCTTGGCGAAATCGGATGAAACCCGCAGCCCGCCGGTAATGACGAGGGATACCCCCTCGGCGCCCGCTTGATCGAGATAGCGGCGGGCCCGGATCAGAGCGAAAATGGTTGGTATCGAAGTGGCCCCCTTGACGAACTTCGGCGAGGCCCCCGTCGCCCCGGGACGGCCATCGATGGTAATAAAATCAGGTTCGGCGTAGAGAGCAATTGCCAGATCAGCCTCGATATGACCGGCCGCCAGCTTGATCCCCACGGGTTTGCCGCCGGTCTTTTCGCGTAACCAGCTTACCTTGGCCTTGAGTTCCTCGCGATTACGGATATCGCTGAATCCGGCGGGGCTGATGATGTCTCGTCCTTCAGGAAAGCCGCGAATTTCCGCGATTCGCCGGGTAACTTTCGCGGCGGGCAAAAGACCACCCATCCCCGGCTTGGCCGACTGCCCGATCTTGATCTCGACCGCGCTGACGCGCCGCAGGTTTTCATCGGTCATGCTATAACGGTTGGGAACATACTCGAAAATATAACGATAAGCGTTTGCCAGCGATTCGGGCAAAATGCCCCCCTCGCCCGAACACATGGCGGTCCTGACGGCCGCGCTGCCCCGGGCCAGGGCGATCTTCACCTCCTCCGACAGCGCCCCGAAAGACATGTGCGTCACATAAATCGGCGTATCGATCTCAATAGGATGCGCAGCGTTCGGACCAATGATCGTTTTCGTGTTGACCGGTTCATCATGATCAAGCGGCAGTCGGGCCAGTTGCCCGCCTTTGATGAGAATATCATCCCAGGAAACGACGGGCTGACGCGTACGCATCGGCTCGATGATCGATTGTCCCGTGACCGCCATCCGATGAATGTCGGCCATGTGCTTTTCCAGATCGTCGGATGTTCGGGCCCACTCTTTCAGATACTCGTCGCCGTCGTCCGTCTTACCCGCCGATTGATCCGAGGGTTTGACGGACGCCGCGGCCACCGGGTGGAACTGATCTTTTCCGGCCCCGCAGACGGGACATTCCCAATCGTCGGGCAAGTCCTTGAAAGGTACACCTTCCTTGTTTTCATCGTAGACGAAGCCGCAAACCTCGCATTCATATACACCGGGACGCGCATCGCTCATCGATCGCCTCCTTATCATGAATGACCGCAAACAAATCGGACGCGAATGGCCCGTCCCGCCGAAAACGGGAACAATGCCGGACCAGCCGTTTGATACAGGCGTTAAGAGTGCATCCTAAAACTGTTGTTTTGTAAAACCTGTACATCCAGAAACCGGCGTATCCTAAAACCGGCGTATCCTAAAACCGGTGTATCCTAAAACCGGTGTATCCTAAAACCGGTGTATCTTAAAACCGGTGTATCCTAAAACCGGTGTGGCACCGGCGTCTCGCCGGTGTTTGTCGGCCAGGCCGGGCCGACACGATAGGGTTTTAGGATAAATCAGGTTGGTTTCAAACCTGAATAAACTTGTTTCCCTTCGCTCCGCAAACCGGGCACGACTCCGGTGGCGCGCCGAGCTCGACATGCCCGCAGACAGGGCAAAGATAAAATGCATCGGCGGCCAGGTCCTTGCCTTGGGCAACGGCTTCCAGGGCGGCCTTGAATAACTTCGCATGTTCCTCCTCGGCCTTGACCGCATAGCCGAACATGCGCTTGGCCTGATGATTGTCCGCCTGGGCCTGCTGGACCATGGGCGGATACATCTTCGTATACTCGTGGGTTTCACCCTCCAAAGCGGCCCGAAGATTTTCCGCCGTCGAACGAATTTCACCCAACGCCTTGAGGTGGCCGAGAGCATGAATGGTCTCGGCCTCGGCAATGGTCCGGAACATGCGGGCGACATGGGGCAACCCCTCCTGCTCCGCCTGTTTGGCGAACGCCAGGTACTTCCGGTTCGCCTGGCTTTCACCCGCGAATGCCTCTTTTAAGTTCTTCTCGGTTGTTACCGACATGATTATCCTCCCTTGTGTCAAAATTCGTGGCGCGGCGAGTCCCGATTTCTTGGCCGCATTGTATAAACAAGGGGATGGACCGGCCAATCGGAAGAATCGTCGCCGGTAGAGCCACTCATGCAACGCGCACTCCTCGGCCCCCAAAATAATGGGCATTCATGCCATTTTCGTGGTGACACATATCCCGTAAGGAAACGAGCGTAAATGATTATTAAAAAGGCCATTGCGCGCCGCGAAACATCGGCCATACTCGGATATGGCGCATAAACTATGTATTGTATAAGTTATACTAATATGAAATCTATGGACAATTAGTCCGATTCATTATAAGCTTATATAAAGATAGATCCGCCTTCGGCCTTCGTGCCGAAAGCGAATCTGGCAAGCCGGCCGCCGGTGATTCAGCGGGAAATGATTATGCCCGCAAGAAGGCGAGTGCCGCGCAAGCGGATGTGCGGAACCGGGCGATGGCTTCATCCAGATGGGAGCGGTACTTCGATGTTTCCTCAAGCTCAGGGACTTTACGATCCGGTCAACGAACGGGATGCCTGCGGTGTCGGTTTCATCGCCACCCTTAACGGCAAACGCACCCATGATGTGATCGCCAAGGCCCTGGAGATCCTGGTCAACTTGACCCATCGCGGGGCCAGTGGATGTGATCCACTGACCGGCGACGGGGCGGGTATTCTGATGCAGGTGCCCGACGCTTTTCTGCGTAACGTCACGGCCGATAGCGGTATTCGCCTCCCCGATGCCCACGAATACGGCACCGGACTGGTCTTTCTGCCGACCGATCTTCATGAACGTAAAACGGTCCAGTGGATGTTCGAGGATATTGTCCGCCAGGAAGGCCAGGAGTTCCTCGGCTGGCGGCCAGTACCGCGAAATAACGGCCATATCGGCTACGTCGCCCGTGACGCCGAGCCTGCCATGAAGCAGATTTTCATCGGCCGGGGCAAAGGGCTCAAGGATGCCGCCGCCTTCGAACGCAAATTGTTTATCATCCGCAAGCGCATGGAAAGAGCGGTGCGCGGCTCGGACCTTCGTCAGAAGCATTTTTTCTACGTCCCCAGCCTTAGCCATCGTTTGTTGAATTACAAGGGTTTGTTGCTTGCCACCCAGATCGCGGAATACTTTCCCGACCTGACCGATCCAAGCATGGTCAGCGGTATCGCCCTGGTCCACCAGCGCTACAGCACCAACACCTTCCCGACCTGGGACCTGGCCCAACCGTTCCGCTTCCTCTGCCACAACGGTGAAATCAATACACTCCGTGGCAACATCAACTGGATGAACGCCCGCGAGAAGTTGTTCGAGTCTCCGCTTTTCGGCCCGGACATCGCCAAGATTTTGCCGGTCGTCACCCCGGGGGCCAGCGACTCGGCCATCCTGGATAACGCGATCGAACTGCTCTACCACAGCGGCCGCTCGCTGCCCCACTGCATCATGATGCTGATTCCCGAGGCCTGGGAAAACCATCGGACCATGAGCGAAACCAAGAAGGCGTTTTATGAATATCACTCCTGCCTGATGGAACCGTGGGACGGACCCGCTTCAATCGCCTTTACCGACGGCCAATGCATCGGGGCGGTGCTGGACCGCAACGGCCTGCGCCCCTCCCGATATCTGGTCACCAGGGACGGGTACGTGGTGATGGCTTCGGAGACCGGCGTATTGCCGATCGATCCGGCCAACGTGGCCTTCAAGGGACGCCTGGAACCCGGTCGCATGCTCCTGGTCGATACCGACGCGGAACGCATCATCCCGGACGAAGAGATCAAGGAGGAGATGGCCGCCCGCAAGCCTTACGGTGCCTGGCTGAAGGAGTATCGCGTACGCTTGTCCGAGTTACCCGAACCGAAGGAATATCCCGTCGGCGACTTCGATACCTTGACCGTCCGTCAGCGGGCGTTCGGCTACACGCTCGAGGATCTGAAGATCATCCTCGAGCCGATGGCCGGCACCGGCGTCGAGCCGCTGGGTTCAATGGGTACCGACACTCCCTTGGCCTGCCTGAGCGAGCAAGCCCCGCTATTGTACAACTATTTCAAGCAGTTGTTCGCCCAGGTGACCAACCCGCCGCTGGATGCAATCCGGGAGGAATTGGTGACCAGCACCATACTCAATCTCGGCGGCGAGCAGGACTTGTTCGAGGAAACGCCGCTGCATTGTCATCAACTGCGCATCGACCGCCCGATACTCACCAACGCCGAGCTGGAGAAGATTCGACGTTTGCGTAACGGCAAGCTGCGGACCACCACGTTACCGATGCTTTTTGACGCGCGGGGCGGAGCGGCCGCGCTGCATTCCGCTCTGGCCCAGCTTTGTTACGCCGCTTCGGAAGCGATCCGAAAAGGCTATACCATCCTGATTTTGTCCGACCGGGCAATTAGCGCTGAGCGCGCGGGCATTCCGGCCCTGCTGGCCGGCGCCGCCGTTCATCATCATCTGATCCGCGAGGGAACGCGGACCCGTTGCGGCCTGGTCGTCGAATCCGGCGAACCTCGCGAAATTCATCATTTCGCCCTGCTGCTCAGTTACGGGGTCAGTGCGATCAACCCTTACCTGGCGTTCGAGACCATCGCGGACATGCACCGCCGGAGGTCTCTTCAGGGCGGCATGACCCTCGACAAAGCCATCCAGAACTACATCAAGGCCATCAACAAGGGCGTTGTCAAGATTATGTCCAAGATGGGCATCTCCACGTTGCGAAGCTATCACGGCGCGCAGATTTTCGAGGCGGTCGGCTTAAGCTCCGAGGTGATCGTGCCCTATTTCACCGGCACGCCGTCGCGGATCGGCGGGATCGGCCTTGACGTGTTGGCCGAGGAAACCCGTCGTCGCCACGAACAAGGTTTCGGGACCGCTCGCGTGCCCGGCAATCTCCAGCTCAAGTCCGGCGGCGAGTACCAGTACCGTCGCGATGGCGAGGCCCACCTGACCAGCCCGTTATCGGTAGCCAAACTTCAGGAGGCGGTGCGTAAGAACGACCGCCGACTTTATGACGATTATGCCCGCTCGATCAATGAGCAAGGCCGGCGGATGTTGACCCTGCGCAGCCTGATGGAGTTTCTCCCCGCCGAACAACCGGTTCCGATCGAGGAAGTCGAACCGGTCTCGGAGATCGTCAAACGTTTCAAGACCGGCGCGATGTCCTTCGGCTCGATTTCCTTCGAGGCCCACGCCAATCTCGCCATCGCCATGAATCGCCTGGGTGGCAAGAGCAACACCGGCGAGGGCGGAGAGGATCCCATCCGCTACCGGAAATTCGCCGACGAACGCGAACGCCGAGCGGCTCTGGCGGAGATTTCGCCCTGGGCGGCCGAGCATTTGAAAGACGGCGACTCGATGCGCAGCGCCATCAAGCAGGTGGCTTCCGGCCGGTTCGGCGTCACCAGCGAATACCTGGTGAACGCCGACGAACTGCAGATCAAAATGGCCCAGGGGGCCAAGCCGGGCGAAGGCGGGCAGTTGCCCGGTCACAAGGTGGATGCATGGATAGGCCGCACGCGGCATTCCACGCCGGGCGTGGGCCTGATTTCCCCGCCGCCGCACCATGACATCTATTCGATCGAGGATCTGGCCCAGTTAATCCACGATCTGAAAAACGCCAACCCGGCCGCGCGCATCAGCGTGAAGCTGGTCTCCGAGGTCGGTGTCGGCACGGTGGCCGCCGGGGTGGCCAAGGGTAAGGCCGATCTGGTTCTGATCAGCGGGCATGACGGCGGCACCGGCGCATCGCCGCTGACCTCGATCAAGCACGCCGGCCTACCGTGGGAGCTGGGCCTGGCCGAAACCCACCAGGTGCTGGTGATGAACGACCTGCGCAGCCGTATCGTTGTCGAGGTTGACGGCCAACTCAAGACGGGACGCGATGTGGCCATCGCCTGCCTGCTCGGTGCGGAAGAGTTTGGTTTCGCCACCACTGCCCTGATCGCCTCCGGTTGCGTGATGATGCGCAAATGCCACAAGAACACCTGTCCGGTCGGTGTGGCCACCCAGGATCCGGCCTTGCGGGCAAAGTTCGCCGGGAAACCGGAGCATGTGATGAACTTCATGCTCTTCGTGGCCGCCGAGCTTCGCGAAATCATGGCCGCCCTCGGTTTCCGCACGATCAACGAAATGGTCGGGCGCTCCGATCGGCTGACCATGCGCGCGGATGTCGAGCATTGGAAGGCACGTGAGCTTGACCTTCGCAAAATTCTGTATCGCCCCGAGGTCTCTTCCGAGATCGGCACATACCGCCGGCAGCCACAGGAGCACGGTCTTGAGCAATCGCTGGACATGCGGATCCTGCTCGATCTGGCCCGCCCGGCCATCGAGCGCGGCGAGAAGGTTTACCGAGAGTTGCACACACGCAATATCTATCGCACGGTTGGAACCATCACGGGCAGCGAGGTGACGCGAAAATACGGAGGGGCCGGGCTCCCCGAGGACACCATCCACTTCCGTTTCATCGGTTCCGCCGGCCAGAGTTTCGGCGCGTTCATTCCCCGCGGTATGACCCTCGAGGTGGAGGGCGATGCCAACGATTATTTCGGCAAGGGACTTTCCGGCGGCAAACTCTTCATCTACCCGTCGAAGTCATCAACCCTCGTGGCCGAGGAAAATGTCCTTATCGGCAACGTCGCTTTGTATGGGGCCACCGGCGGGCAAGCGTATATCCGCGGCCAGGCCGGCGAGCGCTTCTGCGTACGCAACAGCGGCGCGTCCGCCGTTGTCGAGGGTGTCGGCGACCATGGATGCGAATACATGACCGGGGGCCGGGCGGTGATCCTCGGTTCGACCGGCCGCAACTTTGCCGCCGGCATGAGTGGCGGCATTGCCTACGTGCTCGACGAAGCCGGCGATTTCGAGCAATATCGCTGCAACTTGGAGATGGTCGAGCTGGAGAAACTGGCGAAGTCCGAGGACATCGCCGAGCTGCGGCAATTAATCGAAGCCCATGTCCGACACACCGATAGCGCGGTGGGGAAACGTATTCTGGCCGATTGGGAATCCTATTTGCCCCGCTTCGTCAAGGTCATACCAATCGAATACAAGCGGGTACTGGAGCAACAGGCTCATCATGAACAGGCCCCCGCCCCGGCCGACAAAGAACTTGTGGAGGCAATGTAATCATGGGAAAGCCGACAGGTTTCATGGAGTTTCAACGCAAAGTGCCCGATAAGCTGCCGCCGGAAGAGCGGAAGCGGAACTATCGGGAATTCGAAATCCCGTTGCCGGTCGAGCAACTGCGCGAACAGGGCGCCCGCTGCATGGATTGCGGGCTGCCGTTCTGCCACAACGGCTGTCCGCTGGGCAATATCATTCCCGATTTCAACGACCTGGTGTACCACGAAGACTGGGCCGAAGCGATACGTCGGTTGCACGCGACGAACAACTTCCCCGAGTTCACCGGCCGCGTCTGTCCCGCGCCCTGCGAGGAAGCCTGCGTGCTGGGAATCATCGAGCCGCCGGTGACGATCAAGAACATCGAGAACGCGATCATCGAGCGGGCGTTCAACGAAGGCTGGGTCAAGCCCGAACCACCGACGCGACGCACCGGAAAAACCGTGGCGGTCATCGGCTCCGGGCCCGCCGGCCTGGCCGTCGCTCACCAGTTGAACCGGGCCGGACACATGGTCACCGTCTTTGAGCGCGCCGATCGCATCGGTGGCCTGCTGCGTTACGGAATCCCCGATTTCAAGCTGGAAAAATGGATCATTGATCGTCGCCTCAAACTGATGGAGGAGGAAGGGATCGTCTTCAAGACCGGCGTGAATGTGGGCGTGGACTTGGGCGGCAAGCAGATGCGCTCGATCTTCGACGTGATCGTACTGGCCATCGGCGCCACCCGGCCGCGCGATCTGCCCGTCGAAGGTCGCGATTTGCAGGGTATTCATTTCGCGATGGAATACCTGCCGCAACAAAACCGACGGGTGGCTGGCGACGCACAGGCCTGGCCGACCCAGCACTGGTGGTTTGGTAATCGGGGGCAGGATATTCTGGCCACGGACAAGCATGTGATCGTTATCGGCGGGGGTGATACCGGCTCGGATTGCGTGGGCACGGCCAACCGCCAGGGCGCGAAAAGTGTCACCCAGTTCGAGTTGTTGCCACAACCGCCCCAAGGCCGCCCCGACCAGCAGCCATGGCCTTACTATCCCATGAAGCTGCGGACCAGCAGCTCGCACGAGGAAGGCTGCCAGCGCTATTGGAGCATCTCGACGAAGCGGTTCATCGGCCGCGATGGTCAAGTAACCGCTCTGGAAACCATGGAAGTCGAATGGCTGCCCGGCCCGAACAACGGCCGATTGGAAATGCACGAAAAAAGCGGCACCCTGCGGCGCTGGCCGGCCGACCTCGTCCTGCTGGCGATGGGCTTTACCGGCCCCGAGCCGGGCGGCATCGTCGAGCAACTGGCCCTCAACCTCGACCCGCGCGGCAACATCCTCGCCGACGAGCACAGTTACATGACCAACGTGCCCGGCGTATTCGCCTGCGGCGACGCCCGTCGAGGCCAGTCCCTCGTGGTCTGGGCCATCAGCGAGGGACGCGAAACCGCCCGCGCCGTCGACCTCTACCTCATGGGCCGAACCTCCCTGCCCACCAAGGGCGAAGGCGATCTGCCGAGAAGGTGAGAGAGCTATCAGTAGTTAGCGTTCAGCGATCAGTTATCAGCGGTCGGCTATCAACAATCAACAATCAGCTATCAGCTATCAGTTGTCAGTTGTCAGCATTCAGTAAATAACCACTCAATAGAGGGTGGCCCCCCTCGTTTCGAGGTGGGGGAGCGATGACAACCTCCTGACAGCGTGACGTGGCCGGGTGGCCCCCCTCGTTTCGAGGCGGAAAAGCGATGATAACCTCTTAATAGTGGGTAAAGGTTCTGCCCTTGATATTCACACCCGGGGCGACGATAAAAGCGCGTCTATCGCGCCGATCAATTCGCTTTGTTTTCCCCGCACATGCGGGCCTCGTAGGCGAGAATCTTCTGCACGCGGCGATCATGCCGCCCGCTCTCGAACGGAGTATTGACCCATACTTCCACCATTCGCCGGATCAACTCCTCACCGATCAGGTCGGCCGGCAGACAGAGCACATTGGCATTGTTATGCCGACGGGACATTTCCGCGGTCAGTTCGTCATGGCAGCAGGCCGCCCTGATTCCGCGCACCTTGTTGGCCGCGATGGACATCCCGATACCCGTACCGCACAACAGGATCCCCAGCTCCGCCTTGCCGGATATGATGGCCTCGCAGGTGGGATACGCGCTATCCGGATAATCGCAACTGTTCTGCGTATTCGTGCCGAAATCCAGGACCTCGTGGCCTCTGGAAGTGAGCATGGCCTTGATTTTCTCCTTGGCGTTGTAACCTCGATGATCCGAACCCATTGCGATTTTCAAAGTGCAACCTCCTCAAGCCGCTCCCGTAAGGCCTGTTCCAAACTCTCGGCACATTCGGCATATTCCGCGCCGCTCCCGCCGATGGGATCCTCGATATCCCGGTCTGCTATCCGGCGGACACGATCCCGGGCGGCGGGGGATAAGGCCGTTACGCTGCCCAGGTGGCTGCGGTTCATGGTGAAAATATAATCGGCCCGCCCGATCTGTTCCACCGTCAGGGGTCGCGAGCGGTGCCCGCTGATATCGATCCCCCGGGCCCGCATTGCTCGGACGGCCTCCGGCGAAGGTTCCGCCCCCTCATAAGCGGCCGTCCCCGCCGATTCCACGCCGTAACCCCTCTCGTCCAGCTCATTTTCCCGACAACCCAGCCGTTGAGCTAGCATTTGACGCAGCAAACCCTCGGCCATCGGGCTTCGGCACGTGTTTCCCGTGCAGACCAGCAGGAAATTCACCCGGCTCAGCCGTCGAACACCACGCTCGTCCAAAACCCCTTCACGCACGAAATCATAGCGTTCGCCATCGACCCGCACAATGGTTGAAGCCTTGGCGTAACGGGTTCGACCATTGTCCAGAATCATGTCCACCCGGCCGTCCAGCCATTCGATCGCCTCGTCGGCCTCGACCGGCGCCGGTTGGCCCGCCGGGTTCGCGCTGGCCGCCACAATAGGTACCCGAGCCTCGTTGAGCAGGTCGGCCGCCGCCCGATCGTCCGGGCAACGGATGCCGATGGTTCCTTCATGATACATCGCCGCGACATGATCTGGTGACATATCCTGAATCACCGGCGCGGCCGCCGGATCCTCAACCTTGAAAATCAGCGTCAGCGGTCCCGGCCAGCCCTTGGCCACCAGCCGCTTGCCCAGCCCGCTCATTTTCGGAACATAGCGCTCCACCGTCGCGCGGTTCCCGATATGCACGGTGAAGGGCTTCGTGTCCGGGCGCTCCTTAACCGCGCGGAGCTTCGCCAGAGCCCGCGGGTCGCCGGCGTTGGCCCCCAGCCCATACACCGTTTCCGTCGGAAAAACCACCAGCCCTCCCTCGCGCAGGCAGGCGGCCGCCTCTCGGATCACATTCCAATACTCGGCGTCCGAGTTCAATTGACAGATTCTGGTTTTCATCAAACATTATTCCTAACGGCTGATCCGATTATCGAACCCATGGCGCAAAGTGTCAAGAAAAACGCTTCCCCCGAATGATTCATCGGGTTTTACCAAGGAGATTCCGTTCGCGGAGCCCGCCTCGATAATGATCGGGATCAACCCTGAACCCCTGAACCCTGATCACTGAAAGCTGAACACTGAAAGCTGAACACTTTCTCGCCGGGTGGCCCACTCATCCCGGTACTCCGGGATGGGTGAGTTCGCGATGACAACAAACGTGCCACATATCAACGGTGTACAACAATATATCTCGGCAGGGTGGCATGGGCAGGCCCTTGTCACGCCAAAGCGCGACAAGGGTCTGCCCGTGCTTTTGCGACCGCAGAACACAATCCGACAGTTCAGATAAACCGAATCCCTCTGTAACGCATCGTCCTCGATGCACCCCATAATCAATCCCAACGGGATTGCATATCTCAGCCCAAGGTTGCGGCGCAGCCGCTACCTTGGGAACCGTGTGCCGCGCACCAACCAACCCCAACCGGGTTGCGTATTTCTGTTCCGCGTCACCCCACCCTCACGGTCCACCCCGACGTGTTTTACAACTGACCACCCAGCCGCACCCCTTCCACGCGCTGGAGGAAAAGGTAATGGCCTCGACAAACAAACCCGGCATTCTACTTTCAACGCACTCCCCTCGACTTTCTCTGGCGAAGCCGGCCTCCGTGGTAAAAAACGTAAATGCGCCAAACGAAGCCAAACACAACCAAAAACGCTTATAATTGGTTCCTGAAAATGAAGATACAATGGCTAGTAATCACTAACTTAGAGGCGATAAAACCAAAGATCATCAACTACTCGGCCGATACCCTGTTATCCCGGCCAAGGCGATCATGTAGCTCCTTGCCGGGTTGCACCGAGGCGGAAGGTCGAGCAAACTGGGTGGGTCGATATTTGCAGAGGAGGACAGCTAGATGGAATTATCTTGCGGCCGCAAGAGCTTGCGATGGTGTTTCTTCCTGATGGTGATTTCATGCCCTGTTCTCGTCGCGGGTGCCGAACCGACAACAACCGCACCGGCCTCGCAACCGACCGCGGCCGCCGACGGCTTTCACCTCTGGGCCTGTCCCACGCCACCGGTAAAGGACGCGGCCATAGCCGGTGAATCCGAGCCGCCATTCGTCTTCCGCAGTCCGCGGGCCGTTCATGTTCCCGATACACAAAAGACCTTTTTCGTTTACGTCGGCACAGCTTTTCAAGACAACGCACAAGACGCGAAGCCGCGACCGGTCGTCCTGGCCGCCTTTTTCGACCACCAGAGCGGCACCGTTACCCGACCGGTCATCGTCTGTCAGGGCGCAAAAGCTGAAGGCTGTCCGGAAGCGGCCTTGGCGCTCGACGAGCAAGGGTATCTGTATGTTTTCGTGAGCAACGGTCCGAAAGGGCGTTCATATATTTATCGTAGCCATGCGCCACACGCTATTGATGGTTTCAAGGATGTCTATCAAGCTTCTTTCGCTAATCCCCAGCCGTGGTATCTACCGAAACACGGCTTTCTGCTGGTCCACCTTCAGCCGCGCGAGGGCAAAAACCTTTTATGTTTCAGCACCAGCCCTGACGGCCGCGCCTGGTCCGAACCGCAGGTACTCGCCGACCTCGCCGGTAATCATCGCATGGTCAGCGGCCGGTACAACGACAAAGTCGGGGTGGCCTTCGCGTATGAAGAACAGCCGAGTGTACCTACCGATTTGTTCTACCTGGAAACCGCGAATTTCGGTTCTTCCTGGCGGACGACTAACGGCACAAACCTGGAACTTCCCCTGACCAAACCCGACAACCCCGCCCTGATCCGTGATTACCGATCGATAAACAGCGTGGTATATCCCAAGGATCTGAACTTTGATCGAATGGGCAACCCGACGGTCGTTTACCTCTCCACGGCAGGTCCCAAGGTACGGGTCATACAGAAGCGTCGTCTCTGGCATACCGCACGGTGGTTCCGCGACTGGGAGATCACCGGCCTGATTTCATCCGACCACAACCTGGACGCCGGCTGCCTGCATATCACGAAGGAATATCAATTCCGGCTCATTGCTCCGACCCTTCCCGGCCCACAGCCCGACCTGCCCGGCGGCGACATCCTTATGTGGATTTCCGACGATCAAGGGCGAAGCTGGGGGCGCTATCTCCTGACCGCCGATAAACAATTCAACCATCAGGATGCGCGGCGGCCGTTCGAGGCGAGCGACGATCTCTACGTCTTCTGGGCGAGCGGCGATATGGAAAAAGGCGGACACGGCCGAATTTTCTACTGCAACAAAAGGGGAGCGGTGTTTCTCCTGCCCGAAGTCATGGATGGACCAACCGCAAAGCCGATAGAGGTTCCGGTCCAGCGATGACTTCTTGATCGAATTACTATTGAGGACAGTGCGTGTTTGATTCGTCATTTACCGGCCGTCACGGCTCCGGCGATTGGACGATCAGGGTTTCCTTGTCGATCAGGATTTGCAGCATTTCCTCGCGGGTTTCGACTTCGAGCAATCGGTTGACCATATCGCCGTCGAGCAGACGCATCAGCCGGGCGAGCGTACGCAGGTGCCGACGATCGTCATGGCAACAGATCAGAAAGAACAGAGAGGTCAGATCACGGAAGGGCGAACCGAATCCGATGCCCCTGCTCACCCGGGCCACGCAGATGAACGGCTCGGCGGAGACGTAGGGCATGGGCTGACGAGGGTGCGGGATGGCCACGCCGTTGGGCAAGGCCGTCGAGCACATGTCCTCGCGTTCCTGAATGGCCTGCAACAATCCCGCTTCGTCATAGAGCAATCCGGTGCGGCCGGCCAGACCGACAAGTTCCCGCAGGACCGAGGCTTTCGTGTTGGCCGCCAGTGCCGGCTCGATACCCTCCAGTCCGATCAGCCCGGTCACCAGCATGTCCGAGCCCTGGGCAGTTTCGTGCATGGCGTTTTCCAGGGCAATCAACCGTTCCTCATCCAGCGTATGCATCTGCTGCTGCAACCATTCGGTTATCTGTGCCCGGTTGAACCGCCATTGCCCGCCGACTTTCTGGCCCGGCAGTTTTCCCCGGTCGGCCATGCGGCGCAGCTCGCGCGCGTCCATCCCGATGAACTTGGCGAAGTCCTCGATACTCATACTGCGATACGGCATGGTAAACGCTCACGTCCAGGATGATTCCGCACGGAACAACCACGGGGGTAATTCCGGCCAACTCCTGGGTATTATAACATCCCATCAACCGGAACATAGCCGCGCATACCGGCCGGGTGGGGTCAGGAATTTTGGCAAAACATGGCGATGAGCATTCCGAATTGATCGGGCGACACCTTCAAACGGAGTTCCGGCGTTGAGCCGGGGCTCCGTTTGTGGGTGCTTTCGCGTGTGGAGAAACTTCCTACGGATGGCACCTTCAAGCTCCGTACGTCAAAGGCGTACGGAGCTTGAAGGTGCCACCCGAAAGAGGATTTCAACATGGAAAGGTCGAACGTTGCATTTTGCCAAAAACTCAGGCCGCACCCTACCGGCCGATAACTTGCCGCCGGAGTGTATCCATGACCCCTATGACCCTCCAAACCAAGCGCGCCAGCGGGCTGATCCGGATCCTTCTGACCCGGTCACGGCGATTTGATTTGCCCCGTTGCGCGTTTGAATCGTATATCCATAACAGACGCTTTGGAGGGGACCGGTATGAATACGACAATCTGTCCCGTAGAGACGATCCGCGGCGAGATCGACTGTTTTCTGCAGGCGGCACGCAAACGCTCCGAGTACGATCCGGTGCCGCGCCGACGTATGGAGCGTCGTTACCATCGCTCCTGGCCTCTGCGGATTTACTTGGCCGGCGGCGAAATGACCACGGCCTTGCATAACGCCTCCCGCAACGGCCTGGCCTTTTTGTCCTCGCGCCCCATCAACCCGGGAACGATCATATTCATCCAACTGTTTTGCCACGACGACGAGCGCCCCCGCGTGCCGGCGGTCGTGCGCCACGCCACCCCCAACGAGCACGGCTACCTCATCGGATGCGAATTCGTAATCGAGGATGATCTACTGTGCTCCCAAGCCGTCACCTGCCAGGAAGGCTGGAAACCGTGACCGAATCGGCGGATGGCGCAAGACCTTCGCGGATGAATAACTCCCTTCCTGGCTTGTTTCAGTTTGGGTCTGCCGCCCTTCGACGAATCATGGACAACGCAAGCCGACCGCTTGATCCCTCAAGGTTGCATGAATATTTCAGCTACACGGGCGGCATTTTCTGGCTCATCCCTCGGCTTCGCGGGATACTTGATCCCGAGGATCGCAAAAGGATTGCCCCCCACGAACGGCAGAAACTCTGAAACCCGCGGCCACCAAGACGGCAAGCAATCGATACTTTCACTTTGTCAGGGTTTTTATCAAGTAAAGGAAGGTCACGTGGGAAAAAGGATATTGGATTGCCGTAACAATACCCGGAAAGGCCTAAAGGTGAAAAGGAGTAAATATCAGCAGTCACCTTTTTCCCTTCTGATGTCAAGTCGACTATTCCTGTTGTAATCATCCCGCGGAGCCGTGCAAATCCACCGGCCCAATCCGTAACTCATTAAGCAAAATAATGATCTTGTTGAAAGTCGTCGGATCCAACAAATCCACCGCCCCGGAGATGCAACCAGCGGGTTCGGCATCGATGGAGAAATCGTCCCAGACCAATGATTCGATCCGGCAGGGGTCGATGCACATCGCTGGATAGTTTTCGGTCTTTATCAGGACCGTGCTGAATACATTCTGAACGCGCTGCATTTCGCTCGTGGTCAGTTGTCGGGCACCCAGATCGCGGACCGTGACACAGGTTGAATCGGAAATAACATCTTCAAGGCACTCGTCCACCCCGGCCTCACCCGCTTCGAGAATGGACATATTAAGTTGATAGCCGCCATCCTCGAGTTTTTGTATCGTGGCGTGATAGGGGATTTCCAGATCGGGGCAGAAGCCCAAGGCCGGGTTTTGGGTGAACTCAAAAACGGTAAAATCCGAAAAATCACGCTCTGAACCGCCGTTGAGCGCGCATTCGGCCCCACTCATGGCCGTAATCAAGGCGACGGCCAGCAGACAATATAGACGTGTTTTCATGATCGTAACTCCCAGACCGTATCGGGCGAACCGGGTAGAGAAGGCTCTCATGTCTTGTTCACCGCGGCGGACTTCGCGGAAAAGCACTGCCCACCACGACGATAAGGGAATCGAATAACACGCAATCCCGGTGTACCGTCCCTCATAGCCTGAAAGTCTGACAACCTAACAGCCTACTTGCCTACGGCACCGGCACCACTTCCGTCACTTCCGGAACATGAGCCTTGAGGTTGCGTTCGACGCCCATTTTGAGGGTCATGGCCGCCGATGGGCAGCCGGAGCAGGCCCCGCGCAGGCGAACCTTGACTACCCCCTGATCATCCACGTCGATCAGCTCGATATCACCCCCATCGTTCTGCAGGTAAGGACGGATTTGGCCGATGACCGCCTCGACTCGTTCTTTGACACTTTTTTCGTTCGTTGTATCCGACATCAAACCACCTCAATATACGGTTCCGAGTAGGGAGGGTTATTACCCGCCGCGACTGTTCCTGAAAGTCGATGAAAGTCACGATAAGTATAGCTGATTCAGGACGCATCGACAACCCGTGCGTTAATCGGTAAAGTGCATGTGCGACGGCGATGATCCTTTTTGTGCAACCGGAGATGGCCGAAAGCATATCATAAGAAGCGGCTTGTGGACCGCTGAGCGGTCTGTCGGAATCCTTGATCGTGGCGTATAAGGCCGTTTTCGCCGACGTTGGCATGGGAAACAATTATGGCGGTTCTTTCGACATCGGATTGCGATTCGCGGCTGTGGTCGTGGCTGAATCACGGCCTGCTTGAGCAGGCCTCCGATCTACATCTGGTCGCGGGCTATCCTCCAACATTGCGGATTCACGGCACGCTGCGGGGTATCGATGAAGCCGTCCTGACCGGCGAACAGATCGCCGACATCGTTCGCGGGGTCATGCCCACGGAGCTTCGCGAGAAAATCGGCGGCCGCAAGGATTACGATTTCTCCATGTCGATCCGCGACGGCGAACGGCTGCATCGTTTTCGGGTTAATGTCTTTCGCAGCCAGGAGGCGGTCGGGGCTTGTTTTCGTTTCATTCCTGGCCGAATCCCCTCGTTCGACTGGATGGGCGTGCCGCCGGAACTACCCCGGCGCATTGTCAACCTGCACAACGGGTTGGTGCTGATTACCGGCGTTACCGGTTCGGGTAAGACGACCACGCTGGCCGGCCTGGTGGAGTTGATGAACCAGCAGGGCGACCGAAGGATCGTGACCATCGAGGAGCCGGTCGAGTATCTTTTCAAGCCCGCCGGCCGCTCGGTGATTACCCAGCGGGAAGTGGGCGTCGATGTGGAGAGTTTTGCCGACGGGCTCAAGTACAGCCTGCGGCAGGATCCGGACGTAATTCTTTGCGGCGAGGTTCGCGACATCGACACGGCCAGGATGGCGATCAGCGCGGCCGAGACCGGCCATCTGGTCCTGTCCACCGTCCACACTCAGGACGCCAAGGGTGCGATCACCCGGCTGATCGACATCTTCCCCGCCGAGCGGCAACAGGATATCCGCGGCCAGCTTTCGTTGTCCCTGCGTTTCGTGGTCAGCCAGCATTTACTACCCAGCATCAACCCCGGTGAGAAGCGCGTGCTCGCGATGGAGATCCTCGTGGTCAACGACGCGGCCAGGGCGGCCATCCGGCTGAACAAAACCGAATCCCTCGACACGGTGATCCAGACCGGCAAGCGCTCGGGCATGCAGACCCTCGACGAAAGCCTCGCCGCCCTCGTCATCTCCCGCAAAATCTCCCCCGAAACCGCTCATCGCTTCGCCAAGAACCCGCAAGGCCTGCGCGCCCTGGGCGTACCCGATGTAGCCAGTGATTACTTCTCACTTTAGAAACACCTGCCGGGTCTCCTCCCCTCGTCTCGAATCAACTGGCCCACCTCGTCTCGAGGTGGGGAAGCTATGATGCTTGGGTACGGCAGGGTGGCATGGGCAGGCCCTTGTCACGCCTTAGCGGGACAAGGGTTTGCC
>CAYNYK010000109.1:0-17993 GCA_964401335.1 uncultured Planctomycetales bacterium | reverse complement strand
TATTTTAAAAAGAGTTACCAACACGAAACTCGCGAACCGAAAACGGCACTAGCAAGGGAACACGCTCCCACCAGCCCGAAGCGCTAGCGAGGGACGAAGGCAGGCAATGAAACGGAGAGAAAAAGCATAGGAGAAACAGATAGACCTCCCACCAGCCCTCACCAGCAACTCCTGCCAGCCTGAAGCAGTTTACCTCGCTCGCCTGGGCGGGCCTGCCTCGCCTGGGCGGGCCTGCCTCGCCTCGGCGGGCCGTGGCGGGCCAGCAAGGGAACAAATATGAACAACCCTTTTGTGTATTCACGAATGCCCCCCGCGCCTCAAGCCCGCTCACCTCCGACTCAACACCTCTCTCGCGGTCGCTTCCAGCGCCTCGGCCGTCCGGGCTAGCGCCTGCTCCAACGGCCTCCCCGGCGGGTTGATACCGTGATAACTCTCCAACACCTCGAGCGTCGCTTCCGCTCCTTCGCCGATCGACCCGACCAGCGCGATAGCCGGCACGCCGGCGGCTTTCGCGGCCCGACCCACGCCGGCAATCACCTTGCCCATCATCGACTGCCGATCGATCCGCCCTTCTCCGGTAATCACCAGATCGGCATCCGCGATGCGCTCCGCCAGCCGCACCGCTTCCATAACCAGCTTGATCCCCGGCGCGAGCTTCGCGTCGAAGAAGGCCATCAACCCCGCCCCCAGACCGCCGGCCGCGCCCGCTCCCGGCGTCTCGCTCACCGTCCGCCCCAAATCGCGCTGGATCAGCTCCGCCCAATAAGCTAGGTTGGCATCAAGCAAGGCCACCTGTTCCGGTGTTGCTCCCTTCTGCGGACCGTACACCGCCGCCGCTCCGCGTGGCCCGCACAACGGATTGTCCACATCGCACGCCACCTTGATCTCCGTTTGAGCGATCCGCGGATCGCGCTGTGAGATGTCGATGCGGGTCACGTTCTTCAACCCACCGCCGGACAAACCCAACGCACATAGCCGCCCTTGGCGATCATAAAAACGCACGCCGACTGCCTGGGCCGCCCCCGCGCCGCCGTCATTCGTTGCGCTGCCGCCAATACCCAGGATGATCGTCCGCGCGCCTGCGTCCAGCGCAGCGAGAATCAACTCGCCCGTACCATAGGTCGTGGTCAACATCGGATTACGCAGCTCCGGTGGTACCAGTCCCAGACCCGAGGCCGCGGCCATTTCCACGACGGCCGTGTGCGCCGGACTACCAAGCAGACCCCAGCGCGCGATTACCGGATCACCGAGCGGACCGCGCACGCGAGTTTCCATTATCGTACCCCCGGTGGCGTCCACCAAAGTTTCGACCGTACCCTCGCCCCCGTCGGCCATCGGGACCATATCGATCTGCGCCCTTGGCCACGCCCGCAAAACACCTCGAGCAATGGCCTCGCAAACCTGCCGGGCAGGCAACGCCTCCTTGAATGTATCCGGAGCAATCACAATCTTCATAACCCACCTCGCGCACGAAACCCCGTCTCCGCCACATCACCACCCGAGCCCTATCATAACCGACCGATCTTCCTAAACGATCGTCCGCCGTCCCTTGATCCGTGCCGGGTGGCATGGGCAGGCCTTTATCACGCGCCGGCGGGATAAAGGTCTGCCCGTGTACGTGTTTCAGAGGCCCTTCCAGCCTACGCCCGCCGCTGCTCTCGCTTGACCTTCGTCGTGCATGATCGGATAGTATCCACATGGCCGTACCTTATGTTCCACCATCAGCGTTTCGCGGGCACATCGGCGAGCGTATTCGCTACTATCGTTGCCAGGCCGGCTTGACCCAGACTGCCTTGGCCCACCGCGCCGAACTCAACCAGGGATTTCTGAGCGAAATCGAACGCGGCAAGCGCAAGCCATCGCCCGGCTCGATCCGAGCCTTGGCCGTTGCCCTCGAAGTGCCCCCGGCCGTGCTCATCGGCGAGGGACCGGAACACGACTCGCCTCAACCCCTCGACACCCGCGACCTTCCTTTGTTCGGCTCCATCCCGGCCGGTCCGCCCACCGAGACCCAAGAGCAGATGGAATTGTTCCCCGTCCTGCGCCATCTCTGGGCCCCGAACCGCTATTGCCTACGGCTCAGCTTCGATTCGATGGAACCTACCCTCAAGCCCGGCGATCTGGTGCTTGTCGAGTATCGGCCGGGCGTCAATCCGGAGCATGTGCAAGGCAAAATTTGTGCCTGCCTGATCGACGGCCTGCCCACTCTTAAACGCATTTTCGTCGAACAACAAGGCCAGACCGCGCGGGTCATCCTGCGCGGTGACAATCCGGCTATTCCCCCGATAGTGGTCGAGCAGGAACGCGATTTCACCATCCAAGGCATCGTTACCCACCTAGTCAGCAGAGGGTTATAACCGTTCCCGCATGGTCCGTGATGGGTTCGTTTTCACAGGTTGGCAGACCAGCCCAATCACCCCCGCCACGGCTTTTCCCGCCTCGGTAAAAATCCCGTTCTGAGACTCATTTTCGACCCCTTTGGGAAAAAATGTAACTGCCTTCATTTAATATGGTTATGTTCCACGACCCCAAGACCCCCGGGGCGATCGTCTTAACGTGTTGCAAATAATGGATTTATGAGTTTCCCGCGGGCGGCTGGCGACTTGAAAGGCTCTCGAATTTTTCAGAATGAAGATCAATGAAGAAAAGCCTTGATTGCCGAAAATCATTATATTAGAATAGGTTGCGTTCGTTGCCGGGACTCGGGAGACGGCCGGTTGCGGCCCTTCGATGGAGACCGACCCCGGGGTGGTTGTTTCGGCAACGGCAAATCAGGAGCAAAGCTCTTTTGTATCATCGTTCGGGCGGTCGAAAAGCCGGTGGCAATAAACATTGTGGACGCCTTTTCCTCAGAGGCCAGTCATGCAAACCATTACAAAGAAAGAACTGATTGACCGGATCGCCGAGAAATCCAATCACAAGCGGGTAATGGTCAAGCGTATTATTCAAAGTTTTCTCGACGAGATTATCTCCGAGCTTGGCCAAGGTAACCGCTTGGAGTTTCGGGACTTCGGCGTCTTTGAGAGCAAAGTCCGCGCTGCGCGTACCGCCCAAAACCCCAAGACACTCGAGCGCGTTTCGGTGCCCTCCAAGCGCACCGTGAAATTTAAAGTCGGTCGCCTGATGAAACAAAAACTTTCGGACCGGGCGGCGGCCATTTCGTCCCTCGGCGGGGCCGCCGGCGACGGGTCCGTGTCCCGACGACAAGTCTCGAATTAAAACCCGCTGATCGCGCGTATTGAAAACACGTCCGATCTACCCCCGTGCCCGTTCTACGGGCGTTGACCATCGACCTGCCATTATGATGATTATTCGGATTAAACCCTGCGCTCAAGCAAGGCCAACTGCAAAGATCGGCCGGGATATTGGCCGAGCAATTTGGTATTGGGTGCCGGTCGGGGAGGGGTGAAATGGCGGATGACGAAAGTCACCAAGTCGTTTGTTCTGACGCGTCTGACACGGTAGACAAAAGACCCTGGAACAGGCAGTCGACTACATTAAAAGAGCTTCTTGGCGAACGCCCGGCCGGAGGGGGATTTCAAATACCTCTCGAAATCAACGGCCTTTGATTCATCCCGCAAGGCGACGGCCGTCTCGAGTCGCCGAGGCGGAAACTTTGACGTATGCGGCACGGTACCCGCATTATGGGCCTTCAGGCGTTCTGCCAAGCATTCGGTCTTGCCCACGTAATAGTGTTTCGGATGCGCGATGCTTTGACATGTTTAGACACACCAGAACCGACCATCCATGGCATTCTCTTGAATTATCTTGCGGATCTGCTCTGTAAACCGCGCGGTGACCGAGGTTTGCCAAGGCGTAGTTCGCCGTGATTGCCTACGCTGAAAAAGCCCGGCTTCGCGGCTAACGCCGCTACGCCGAGGCGGTCTTCGTTCGCCTTGACGGCGAACAAAGACTGGAGGCGAAGGGATTCGAACCCTCGACCTTCGCATTGCGAACGCGACGCTCTCCCAGCTGAGCTACGCCCCCAAGTCTGAATTCAGTCTATCCCTTATCGACGGCGGATTCAAGGGTGGCCCGGCCCCTCTGCATGGCGGGGTAAATGGGCGTTGGGGACCCTTTCCAAGGCGTGTAAAATGCCGATGTGGGTGGCCGGAGGATCGATATTCGAACATCGCGGCCCGACAACGGACTCATACAACGTCGCTAAAGGTCATTTCATGCAAAACGAATCCTTCCTCTCGCTCGGCCTGGATATCGGAACCACGACCACGCACCTGGTCATCTCGCGGATGATCATCGGGCCGGGCGAGGACCCTTTCGGCCGCTATCATCTGCTGGACAAGGAAATCATCTACCGCGGTGAAATCCATCGCACGCCGCTGACCGACGAGACGACCATCGATGCCGAGGCCATTCATGAAATCGTCGAGCGCGAATACCGCGCCGCCGGGGTCAGCCGCGCGGATATCCTGACTGGAGCGGTCATCGTTACCGGCGAAACCGCCTGCAAGTCGAATGCGCATGAGGTGATCCGGCAACTAGCCGACGAAACATCAACCTTCGCCGCCGCGGTGGCCGGGGCCAACCAGGAATCCGTCCTCGCCGGGCGGGGCAGCGGGGCGGCCAAATGGTCGCGCCGCCATCGTTGCTGCGCACTCAACGTTGATATCGGCGGAGGGACGACGAATCTCGCCTGGTTCGAGAACGGCCTCTTGCGCGAGGCGGCCGCCATCCGGGTCGGCGGCCGACATCTGGAAAGAGAAAAAACGAATTCACCATGTAAACCGGCGCACCCGCCCACGTTTGTACCATCAATTAATCACGACGTATATCACGTCCTGACACCAACGGCTCGACAGTTCTTCATGAAAGAACATGTCACATCCGCGGAAGCCCGACGTTGGATCGACCAATGTATATTCTGTTGTCGCTATGCGCTGGAAGGCCGATTCGATTTGATCCCCGAACCATTCGTGATTACCCGTCCACACGCGGCACCACCGCAACCCAACGTGGTATTCTTTTCCGGCGGCGTGGGTGAGTTAATGGCCCGGCGGGAGCGCGGACGGCCGATCGAGGATGTCTTCGCGGATACCGGGCTGATGCTGGCCGATGCTTTACTGGCTGATCCACGGGTGGCCGCGCAACCAAGGCGATACCCCCCCGAGCCGATCCGGGCTACGGTCATCGGCGCCGGCCAGTTCGCCATGCGCTTGAGCGGTGAAACCGTCTGGGTGGATTACCAGCGGCTGCCGCTGCCTAACCTGCCCGTGTTGAGACCGTTCGCCGCCGCCGCCGACCTGGAACATCCGGCGTCGATGGCGGCCGCTATCAAAAAACACCGGCAATTGCATGATCTTGACGACGAACAGATTGTAGCGATCACACTGCCCAGCCTTCGGCGCGCACTCTACGATGACGTGGTTCGCATCGGCGGCGCTCTAGCTGAAGCCGCCCGGGCCGCGAACCTGGCCGAGCCCTGGGTATTCGTTTTGGCCGACAACTACGGCCGTCTGCTTGGAGAAAGCATCCACCGCAATGGCGGCGCCTCCGTGATGGTTGTTGATGAACTCGACGTGCCGGACGCGGATTATCTTGATATCGGCCGCCCCTTCCAGCCCGACCACCCCGTCGTCCCCGTTATCGCCAAGACCCTGATCTTTCAGTAAACACGAACTCAGCGGGCGAACTCGACGGCCCGCACCTCGCGGATCAGGGTTACTTTCACCTCGCCGGGGTAGGTCATTTCCTGCTCGATCTTCTTGGCCACGTCGTAGGCGATCTTGCTGGCCATCTTGTCGTCGATCCGGTCGGCGTCGACGATCACGCGAATCTCGCGGCCAGCCTGCACGGCGTAGGCCTGCTTGACCCCTTCGAAACCAGTGGCGATGCCTTCAAGCTGCTCGAGGCGTTTGATATAGCGTTCCAGCGACTCACGGCGGCTGCCCGGCCGGGCCGCGCTGATGGCGTCGGCGGCGGCTACCAGCGGCGTGTAAATGCTCGTCGCCACCACGTCATTATGATGACCGGCCACCGCGTTGACTACCTCCGGCCGCTCATTAAAGCGCTTGAGGATGTCCGCCCCGATCTGCGGGTGCCCGCCCTCGACTTCGTGGTCCACCGCCTTGCCCAGATCATGCAGCAGGCCGCACCGCCGGGCCAATGCGCCGTTAAGGCCCAGCTCGTCGGCCATGACCTGACATAGAAAAGCCACTTCGATGCTGTGTTGCAACACGTTCTGGCCGTAACTGGTCCGGTAGCTTAACCGGCCCAGCAGGTCGATCAGCTTGCGATTCAACCCGCCGACGTTGGCTTCCACCGCCGCCTTCTTTCCCCGCTCGACAATCTGGCGGGCGACATCGGCGGCCGTCTCCTCGACCACCTCCTCGATGCGCGTCGGATGAATACGCCCGTCCTGAATCAGCTTCTCCAGCGACAGTCGGGCGATCTCCCGCCGCACCGGGTCGAATGCGCTGACCACCACCACGCCGGGGGTGTCGTCCACGATCACGTCCACCCCGGCCGCCTTCTCGAAGGCACGGATGTTGCGACCCTCGCGGCCGATGACCCGACCTTTCATATCGTCCGAGGGGATGTCCACCGTGCTGACCGTACTGGCGCTGGTATGCTCGGTCGCGTAGCGCTGAATGGCGGTGACCACGATTTCCCGCGACTTTTCCTCCGCCGTCTCCCGGGCCTCGGTCAGTACCTTGTCCACGATACCGGCCGCATCGTGCTCAACCTCATGACGAATACGGGTCAACAACATATTCCGGGCCTCGTCGATGCTCATCCCGCTGATCCGTAAAAGCTGCTCGCGCTGTCGGCCCAGTACTTCCTCGAGCTCCTGCTCCTTGTTCGCCAAGGCCGCCTCGCGGGCTTGAAGCCGCTGTTCGCCCTGCTCGAGCGCCCGCTCCTTGGTGGACAATGTATCCAGCTTTTTGTCCAGATTGTCCGCCCGTTTCTCCAGCCGCCGTTCGGATTCCTTTAACTCGTCCCGAACCTTCGCGCTTTGTTTCTCGAACTCCTCAAGTTTCTGGATGAATTCCGCCTTGGCATCCACTTGGGCCGTTTTGACGATCACTTCCGCTTTTTGCTGAGCCTCTTCGACGATTTCCTCGGCCCGGCGATGGGCCGACGTCACCCGCTTCTTGTTGAAAATCTGAAGCAGGAAATAACAACTGACCGCCCCGAGAATCAAACCCATCACCAGGTACAACAGGTCGAGCGTCGAAGGAGAATCCGCCAAAATTGCAGTGAGTCCCATGATTCACCTTCCCGACAAACGTTTCAGCGGACCCAGGCCCAGGTCGCGCGGTAGCGATCGCCGGCGCGGCTTGGGCCACGGTTCCTTGGTTAACCAGCGCTCGTTATCGGGATAGGGTCTCGAGGATACACTCATCCGCACGGCGACCGCACTGTCTTGAGAAAGACGTTAGCGCTCGGCCGATCACGTCGGTGCATCACGAGGAGGGAATGCGTTCTTTCAGGGCAAAATCAGTAATCGTTATGCTTTCGGTCTTTCGGCGGCCCGGCATGCCCGTTTCCCTTCGGAAAAAGGCCTCCGATTTGCACATGATTTTCGTTCCGGTCCACCGCAGTCCTCATTTTCTTTATCAAGCTCCCTGTTCCATCTTTCATCTCCGCCGGAAAAGCTTCGTCATCCGGCGAGCAATGAACGCGAGTCGGGCATCTCCGCCCTTACAAAACGAACGTTCAATTCGGGGCCGCTCCGCCGGCTGTCGAGTGGACCCACCGGTTTCGCCGCCCATTAGCCTGATCGATTGGAAATACCGATTTCCCTGAAAACCCGACGCCTGCCTCATTCGCACGCGGCGCCCTTTGCAGATACATTCTCCTTCAGTCGCGGGCAATCCATGCCCACAACCCAAAACCTTTTCGTTGCCCGGCAATCCTGCTCACCCGGTTCATTGGATAAGATAAATGATTGCCGCAACTCCCCGATAAAATTAAACTTGCGCAACCAAACGAGCGCATCTTCATAGCTTATATTATAAATTAAATCGCCAGAGGGTCAAGTGCTCGTCCGCCTTGGCGCCGATTGTAACTATATCTATTACAAAGACTTGCGATATCCCTTGTGGGCGGGCAACGATTTCTTGACATTTTTCCCAAGCCGTTGGCCCCTGTCTTGCCAAGCGAAAAGGCGGGCCTGCGCCTGATTGGGGGCCTTTGCCAGCATCGCCACGCGCAACGCCGGAACAGGGTTATATGTCCAGATTCTTAACGTTTGTGGCATTCGCCTCGATAAACTGACGCCGGGCCTCGACATTGTCGCCCATCAGGATGGAGAAAATCCGGTCGGCTTCGCGGGCGTCGACTTCGAGCTGTTCAACGTCGTCGGCCTCGTCTGAAATAACAACTTTAACCAGGCTGCGTTGTTCGGGATCCATCGTGGTCTGCCAAAGCTGATCCCCGTTCATTTCTCCCAGGCCCTTGAAGCGGCGCAGCTCCATGCCCCTGCTGCCCAAGGCCCGCACTTGGTCCACCAGCTCCCGCAGATTGTCCAACTCAATGATCTCCTCGTCACCCCGGTGCAGGACATATCGCGCCGGCGGGAGGGTGCCGTCAACGTTTTCGATCCGCTCGGCGTAATAGTCGTCCATGCTCAGGCCCATGCCTTTCAACTCGGCAATGACCTCCTCGAGCACGCGGCATTCGGTAAGGTCGGTGCGGACGATACGATGCCGGGTCGAGCTTTCGCGTTCCGTGGTCAGGCCGGTCGAACCGACCTCGATCACTTCCACATCGCCAAAACGGGCCTCCTCCTCGTCACGCAAACGCTCGAATTCCTCGTCGCTGTATCCGAAATATTCGAACGGCTCGGTCTCGTTTGGTCGGTAGACCACCGCGCGGTAGGCCGGGAGACGCCCCTGCTCGTCCAGGTGACGCATGATCAGGTCGCGTTTGACGATACCGCGCCGACTGAGGATCTTGCCCTGCTGGGCGATCCGATCGATAAGCTGGTGCAGCCGGGCCAGATCGCCGCCGCTGAAAGTTTTCTCCTGTCCGTTGCCGCCGCGGATCAGCAAGGCTGTGCCCTCCAGACCCAGTTCGGTCAACTTGCGGTTCAGGACCGCGTCGTTCAGAACGTACTCGCTTTTCTTGCCCTTCTTGACAAGGTAGAGCGGCGGCTGGGCGATGTAAACGTGTCCGCCTTCGATGAGGGGACGCATGTGGCGGAACAAAAAGGTCAACAGAAGAGTGCGGATGTGGCTGCCGTCGACGTCCGCATCGCACATCAGAATAATCTTTCCATAGCGGCGCTTGGTCAGATCGAACTCGTCATCTCCAATACCACAGCCGATGGCCACGATCAGCGTCTTGATCTCTTCGTGGCTGAGCATCTTGTCAATCCGAGCCTTTTCCACGTTAAGGATTTTACCTTTCAGCGGTAAAATGGCTTGGAAGCTGCTGTCTCGTCCGGTTTTGGCGCTCCCCCCCGCGCTTTGTCCCTCAACAATGTACAATTCCGTGGTTTCGGCGTCCTTGTTGCGGCAATCCCACAGTTTCGAGGGCATGCCGCCCGAACTGAGGGCACTCTTGCGGGTCAAATCGCGCGCTTTGCGTGCGGCCTCCCGGGCCTGGGCGGCTTGAATGCCCTTGGTGACGATGCGCTTGGCCTCGGCGGGGTTCTCCTCCAAAAAGTTGGTGAACTTCTCATAGACAAGCTGCTCGACGAAACTCTGCACCTCCGGATTCATCAGGCGAACTTTAGTCTGGGCCTCAAACTGCGGCTCGGGGACCTTGACCGAGATTACCGCGGTCAGGCCCTCGCGAAAGTCCTCGCCGGTGGTGACTAAATCGCCCTTGAGCAGGTTCTCGCGCCGCGCATAGTTGTTCATCGCCCGGGTCAAGGCTGAGCGGAACCCGGAAAGGTGGGTTCCGCCGTCGATGTTACGGATATTGTTGGCGAAGCAGGAGACATTTTCATTGTAGCCGTCATTCCATTGCATGGCGATGTCGGCCACCAGCCGCTGCGCGTCGTCCTCGGCGTGGATGGTAACCACCTTGTGCAGCGCGGCCTTGCCTTCGTTAATGTGTTCCACGAAGGCCCGCAAACCGTCCGTATAAATGAATTCCTCCTCCTGCCCGCTGCGTTCGTCGGCCAGTTTGATCCGTACGTTGTCATTGAGGTAGGCCAGCTCGCGCAGACGGTTGCGCAGGGTTTCATAGCGAAAGTTGCAGTCCGGAAAAATCTCCGGATCCGGCTTGAAACGCACGCGGGTTCCCGTACTTTTCGCCTCGCCGATCACCTTGAGCGGCGAAATCGTGTGACCACGGGAAAACTGAATTTCATAGACCTTGCCGCCTTGCCGAACCTGGGCATGCAGCCATTCCGAAAGGGCATTGACCACGCTGACGCCCACGCCGTGCAAACCGCCGGACACCTTGTAGCTGTGGCGGTCAAATTTCCCGCCGGCGTGTAGAACGGTCATGCAAATCTCCACGGCCGGCTTGCCATCAATCTTGGGATCATCATGCCGCATGGGGCCAACCGGAATGCCCCGGCCGTTGTCGCGAACCGTACAGCTTCCGTCTGCGCCTAGGGTGACGGCGACCTCATCGCAGTAACCCGCCATGGCCTCGTCGATCGCATTGTCCACCACCTCGTAAATAAGGTGGTGCAGGCCGGCCAAGCCCGTGTCCCCTATGTACATAGCCGGCCGCTTGCGCACCGCATCGATGCCCTCCAAGACACGGATAGAGCTCTCGTCGTATCGCTCTGCCTCGGCGGTTGCTGGTCCTGTCTCCCGTGGGTCCTGGGCCGGTGCCGTCTCGTTTTCGTTTACTTCATTCATTGCCGGACTTTATTCCCTTCTACCATGAGCCCCCTCCGCGGAGAGGAAACGTATTTCCCGTATCCCGGACTGGGGAACCCCCCTCTGAACCGCGCGCAGCAGCTTCTGCCGCCAGCGGATACCCAACATGTAACAGTCGGAGGTCTCTTTCGTATAAAAAACCAATGTCGATCCAGCTTGTTCCATCCACTCTATGCGGCTCATCAGTTCCATACCGGCATATCGCTCGATAGCATCAACGATCAGGCGTTGTCGCATCAAGCGCGCCATGCGCGGGGAATCATGAAACCCTTTGACAAGTTTTGCCAGATGCTTGATGTCAGACTGGCCCTTGGAATTCTTCTGCACCCAAAGTAGCTGATGTTCCCTTATCACGGATTGCCCTCGGTGCGAGTTTATCAGGCCAAGCTTACCGGCATGACCACATACATGAACTCCGCCCCGGCTTTGATTACTCCTGGCCGGTTAGTTTCTTTCAGTTCCATACAGACGGTTGGTGTCCCCGCCACGCGTAAAGCATCCAGCAGAAAATTGGGGTTAAACCCTATATCAATTTTATCTCCCTCATAGCCCGCGCGCATGGATATGGTGGCCTCGCCCTGTTCGGGGGCACGACTGGACAGGACGAGCTTACCATTGTCAAACGATAGGCGCACACCCTTGGACTGCTCGTTCGTCAACAAGGCCGCTCGGCGTACGGCACTGATAAGTTCCTCTGTCTCCAACTCAATCACCTTGTTATTGTCCTTGGGTATGACTTCCTCATAGTTGGGGAACTGTCCTTCAACCAGCGCCGAGCTGACCACATAACCATCACTTTTGACAACGACCTGATTCTCAGAAAAACGAATGGCCGCCTGGCCCTGTCCGTTAGCCAGCACGCGCTGCAAAACATGAATAGTTTTAGCCGGCACAATCATGGAACCATCACCGCTCTTGGCATGAATGGCCGCTCCTATCGCCCGGGCCAGACGACGACCATCCGTAGCCACGAAACACAGTCTCTTCCCCTTTTTCTCCCAGAGGACACCATTAATGGCATAGCGTGTGTTTTCCTTGGCCACGGAGAACGAGGTCTGATCGATCAGCCGACAAAGGACATCAATACCCACCTCAACATCCGGCTCACCCTCCAGATCAGCTACTGGCGGAAACTCCTTGGGGTCCTGTCCATAAACCTCGAAGTGACTATCCTGCCCACGAATATGACAGACCTGATCCTCAACCTCGATCGTCAACGTCTCATCCGTGCTTTCGCGAACAATCTGCGTGATCTTGTCGGCCGGAACAAGAATATCACCTTTGCGTTGCACCTCTACCTGCCGAACGCCCACACGTAAGGCTACTTCCAGGTCTGTCGCGCTGATCAGTAGTTCATCGCTTACCGCAGTGAGACGGACACATTTCAACACATCCTTAGTGGTTCGAGCAGAGGCAATACCAGAGGCAACCAACAAGACATCCGCCAGAGCATTTCGGTTAGCTATTACCTGCATGGTGGTTTTACTCCTCAAAGGGTACGTTATAATAACTGTGCCGTTATGATAACCTATTTTTTGTAAAAAGAACCCGTAGAACTAGTAGGTATTGTTGGTTGCGCTGATAGCACGGGTCATATTCTTGTAAACCATTGTGAAATAAGACGTTACCAACCTCGGACAACAATCTTGGACTGGGGAAAACCTGTCAGTAAACCGGACTCTGTTACACAGCTCAAAAAACTTTTGGACTGACCGGGGCCGCATCCCGTTTGCTCTGAGTGGTAGCATAGCCTAATACACACAACTTATCCACCGTATCGTAGCTACATGGTACATAACTAAACCATCAAAGGAGTTACTGAAGGGCCTCAGCCGTTGTTAAGCAGTGACCTTTTTTCTCAAAAGGTCTACCATTCGGTTAAGGTTTTGATCCAGCTCCTCATCCTGTTTGCGTTGGTCAATAATGGTTCGGATGGCATGAAGGACGGTTGTATGGTCTCGCCCCCCGAAGTATCCGCCGATCTCCTCAAGACTTAGGCGCGTAAGCTCGCGGGCGAGGTACATACAGACTTGGCGAGGAAAGGCAACCGAGCGATTACGCCGCTTGCTTTGCAAGTCGGTCGGTCGAACACCGTAGTGCTCCGTGGCGGCCTGAAAGATATCCTGAATTGTTACGCTCTTGTTTGGCTCGCCCTCACGGACGCCCAGGGCCTCGCGCGTGATATCCAGGTCAATAACCCCGCCAAATTGCTGGCTGAAGGCCATGACGCGAGTCAGCGCCCCCTCGATCTCGCGAATGTTAGACTCTGCGTGGGCGGCGATAAAGTGCACAACATCCTCGGGAAGGTCCACGCAGTTAAGCTTAGCTTTCTTGCGCACAATGGCCATTCGGGTTTCAAGGCAGGGGTGCTCGATAATGGCCACCAAACCCCAATTAAAACGACTGACCAGGCGTTCCTCGAGACTGGGGATACCACTCGGCGACTCGTCGGCGGTCAGGATAATCTGGCGCTGAGATTGATAGAGCGCGTTAAAGGTGTGGAAAAATTCCTCGCGGGACCGCTCGCGTGCAGCCAGGAATTGTATGTCGTCGATAACCAACGCATCAACATGACGATACCGATCACGAAAGCGATGCAGACAACCTCGTTCGATGGCCTCAACAAAGTGATTAGTAAACGTTTCACAGGATATATAGAGTACGCGTTTCAGGCCTTGCGCAATCATTTGGTGACAAATGGCCTGTACCAAGTGAGTTTTGCCCAAGCCCACGTCGCCGTGGATGAAAAGAGGATTGTAGACCTGCCCGGGCCTTTCCGCGACGGCCAGCCCGGCGGCATAGGGTAGGCGATTACATGGACCGGAGACAAAATTTTCGAACGTATAGTTCTTATTGAGGGCCAGTTGCCCCTCCTCCAACTCAAAAGACAGCGGGCCCTCGGCGGATGGAGCAGTGTTCACGGGCACAAACGCAACCGTTACCAGCCGCCCGGTAGCCGCCTGGGCAGCCTCACTAAATGCACCTTGGCACTGCTCGGACAGGTATTTATGTTGGACAGCGTCGGCGCAGCAAATACGAATAACGCCGTGCTGAAAATCCGTTGGGGCCAGCGAGTCAAACCAAGAGCGAGTCAGGTGGGGAAACCTGCTCCGAAGATAGTCGAGCATCTCGCTCCAAGTGCGATCACCAATCGTCGCCATTACGCCCATCCGTTCCACTACAAATAACAGATGACCCAACCCTGAAGGAAATACCCAAGGGACATGTTTGCTTACGACTACACCCAACAGTCGATAGTGCCGGCACTACACTGCGGGCCCTCATGGCCAAGCCGTGGCACCACACCAATGATATCGGGTACCCTGAACAACCGACAGGGCAGCCTTGTTGCCTCCGTGCGGCCACGATTGTAACCGTTTGGCCGCGAAATACCAGACACAAAATATCGTACTCTTTTACGACGGGATACATGTTCTTGCGCCCTCGCCGCGCCCATCTCTTTGCATTAAGATGTGAAACAATTGGGCCGGCGTAAGCTGGGTACGGTGTTCCAAAAAGGCGGAAGAGGCCGGCCGATTAAAACGAACGAATTTACCCTTTACCCGCTGAAACCCCGGGAGATTACGCATGTTAGCCAGTATCGCCTATATTCTTTTCGGGATCATCATGTTGTATGTAGGAGCCAGCAGCCTCATCAAAGGCTCGGTTTCCGTCGCCTCCACCTTTGGGGTAAGTGAAATGATCATTGGTGCCACCATCGTGGCCCTGGGAACCTCCCTGCCGGAGCTTTTCGTAACCCTGACCGCCTCATTAAAGGGTTATCCCAGCTTGGGTTTCGGCAATATCATGGGCAGCAACCTGATGAATGTTGTTTGCGTACTGGGCTTGTGTACTCTGGTTGCACCCATTGCCGTCGCTCGATCAGAGATCACCTTGACCATGCTTGTTTTTTATTCGGCGGCTTCGTTATATTTGCTGGCCGCAGCCTTGTTTAAGAGTCAGGTGGGCCGCCTGGATGGGCTGATTCTCTTCCTGCTGTTCTTGATTTTCACCTATTTGAGCTATTTTCGGAAAGCCTGATCTTGTCTGGAAATGAAACGAGGGCCCGCACAGCCGATTCGCCCTTCGAGCACCTTCAGGTTACTATATTCATATCATGGAATTACGAAAAGACGAGCCTGGTCCGGTCACGGTTAAGTCTGCGGAGGCTTTAAGAGATGCTCTAAAGGTACTTGCCGGCGGAGTCAATTCGCCGGTACGGGCTTTTGGGGCCGTCGGGGGAACACCCCGGTTCATCGCACGCGGTCGTGGCGCGTTGCTTACCGACGTGGATAATAATGAGTATGTAGATTATGTCGGTTCGTGGGGACCGTTGATCCTCGGGCACGCCGATCAGCGCGTAGCCGCTGCCATCAGCAAGGTGCTGGATAAAGGCTGGTCATTTGGCGCTCCCACCGAGCTGGAAACACGCCTAGCGTCACAAATCGTAGACGATTATCCGTCGATCGAGCGGTTACGTTTTGTTAATTCAGGTACCGAAGCGACGATGAGCACGGTTCGTCTTGCTCGGGGTTTCACCGGCCGCGACGGTGTGGTCAAGTTCGAGGGGGGATATCACGGACATGTGGACGCCCTGTTGGTCAAGGCCGGGTCGGGATTGACCACGTTTGCCACGCCGTCGTCCGCGGGTATACCGGCCGGCATGACCTCGACAACCCTGCTCATGCCCTATAACGACCTCGGAGCGGTTCAGGCCGTCTTTGCCGCTCATGCGGAGCGGATCGCCGCGGTTATTGTCGAACCGATCGCCGGCAATATGGGTTGCGTCCCACCGGCCGCCGGTTTCCTGGCCGGCTTGCGACGGATTTGTGACGAGGCGGGGGCCCTGTTGATTTTCGATGAGGTGATCACTGGTTACCGCGTTGGTCTCGGCGGAGCCCAGGGGCTTTACGGGGTGCGGCCCGATCTGACCTGTTTGGGCAAGATCATCGGCGGCGGCCTGCCGGTCGGGGCTTACGGAGGGCGGGCGGAGATCATGGAGCGCCTAAGCCCGCAAGGGCCGGTCTACCAGGCCGGTACGCTTTCGGGCAACCCGCTGGCCATGGCCGCCGGTCTGGCCACGCTCGAAGCTCTTCACGAGCCGGGTGTCTACGAAACACTGGAAACGCTTTCCGCGCAACTGGCCGATGGACTGGCCGATGCGGCCGCCCAAGCCGGCGTGCCGATTTTCCAGACGCGGGTGGGCAGCATGGCCGGCCTGTTCATGCAGCCCGGTCCGGTCACGGATTACGCCTCGGCCACCCGCAGCGACACTTGTGCCTACGCGCGGTTCTTTCACGCCATGCTTAAGCGGGGGATCTATCTGGCCCCCTCCCAGTACGAAACCATGTTTGTCTCTCTGGCCCACACCGAGGAGCAGATTGCACGGACGATCGCCGCGGCCGCCGAATCGTTTGCCGAGTTGAAAGGTTGAGCATCCGTCGGTTCAGATATCCGAGCACAGGCGGGCCAGCGGCCGGGTGGTTTCCATATTCTCGAAAATGATTTTTAGGGCGACGGCCAGCGGGACAGCCAGGACCATACCAGGAATTCCCCACAACAAACCCCAGAAGGCCAGGCTGATGACAATGACCAGCGGACTGACGCCCAATTGCTGACCGATCAGCCACGGCTCAAGCCAGTAACCGACCACCATCTGGGCAAAAGTAAGAATACCCGCGAGTATGATGGTCATCCATGGATCACCGAATTGCACAAGGCTCAGCCCGATCGGCAGGATCACCGCCGCCATGCTGCCCACGTAGGGGATGAAATTGGCCAGGAAGGTGACGACACCCCACAAAAATGCGTAATCCACGCCGAACAGCGCGAGGATGATCCCGGAAAACGCGCCGATCAGCAGGCTGACGAAGGTTTTGATCGCGATGTAGCGGGAAATCGCCGCGTTGATTTTCCGCACGACGCCCATGACCTGCTCCGCGCGTTGGACGCCGAGCGCGCCGCTGAGCCGACGGTGGAAGCCCGCGACCTCCGCCAGTAAAAAGATCAGATAAAACACCACCACCATCGCGCTGGTGAACAACCCGAGAAACGCTTCCAGGGTCGAACGACCCATCTGAATCAGGTGCCGCGTTGGGAATAGTTTCCATCGCTCCTGAGCGTTGTCGTCTACATGAGTCGGCCTCGATGAAGGGACCGAGGCGGCCATCGTGGTCACCGGGTTGACGTCCGCGGGCTCAACGGAACTTCCCGTCTTTTGTCCTGTTTCCCGGCCGTGCCCTGATTCGCCCTCAGGGCCGTCGCGCTCGGTCAGGGCTTCCCATCTGTTTTTCAGGGTTTGAACGATTGCGTCGGTGTTCTTCTGAAACCCCTCGATGTACTGCGGCAACTGGCTGCTCATCTGGCCGATACTGCGAAGGGCCATGTTTCCGATCCCGTACATGACCGACAGAATGCTTCCAACGATCACAATATACGAAAGACTGGACGGCAACCGATGGACCACCAGCCAGCGATGGGCAGGCACGATCAGGTAGCACACGAAAACCGCGATCAACAAGGGGCGGAGAATGGAGGTCAACTCCTCCAGGATCATGTAGGCCAGCACCAGGATCAGCAGGGTAAGGGCCACGATCGACAGGATGTTGCGCAGGCGGACTTCCCGCTCCGGATTCGATGATCCGGGCGTCTGTGTCGATTTTGTCGAAGGTTCCGGTACGGGTGATAATGGGCTCATGAAACGATACCTCGTCGCTTCCCGGTCGAGCGCCGGCGGTCCTGTCATGGCAGAACGCTGGACGATTCGCTTTCCAAGCCTCAACGGGCGCTATTCATTATAACCCCGAACCCCTCGAGCCGCGCCAACGGCGATCCGTGACTGTTGCAGAGGGTCAAGGAGCGGGGGTTAGCAGTCCGGCCGGGCGGATACGCCCGTGCAGTGATTTTGGACTTCGGCGGCCATGACGCCGCTTTCACATGGACGGCGGCATTCGCTCTGTATAGATTCCCATCCTGTGGCGGGTGGCATGGGCAGGCCCTTGGCACGCTTTTGCGGGGCAAGGGTTTGCCCGTGCTTACAAGGCTGCGGAGTGGAGCACGAATATTCCAAAGTCAGTCGGAATTCCCTGAACCACCTTTCTTTGGATGCACCCGAGCGCAACAAGGTGATTCATCTCCTCATATAGTGCAGTCATCGACTGCACTATATGAGGAGGTGTGTGGATATTA
>CAYNYK010000108.1:0-18302 GCA_964401335.1 uncultured Planctomycetales bacterium | reverse complement strand
GCAGGTCAGCGGCAGCGGGCAGGTTTACGGCTGGACGCCGACGACAACGGGCAGTTACTCCATTACGATCCGGGCGACCAACAGCCAGGGCTCGGATGACGAAAGCTGGAATGTCACCGTGCAGAACACTCTCGCGGGAATGGTGTTCGAGGACACTCTCGTGAATACCAGCAAGATCACCGGGCAGCGTGGCAGCGGAATCTTCTCGGCGGACGGATATACGCTCACCCAATCGGCCACCAACTGTTCGGTCACGGGGGCGGCTCGTAGTCGTGACTTTGTATACTACGACCTGGATAAATCGTTAGCCGGCGGCTCCTGGGCAGCCGGCTCCATTGAATGGGATTTGTATGGGTTGGTTCCCGGTACAAACATGTACCCGCATGTGCATGAATTCATCGCGGTATGCGACAGTTACGGATTGAGTCCGAATCCGGCCTTGAGCAACAGTACGTACTACAGCAGCAATCTGCGCTCCCAGCAGCGCCGGATCAACTATCCCGGATCGACGGACAAGATGAAACCCAGCGCGTATTCCAACGGCCTGGTCTTCGATGAATATTCCGCGGTCTGGGAATGGAACGCGACGACGAACTACCGGTTCCGAATCACCTGGAGCAACGGCAAGATGCGCTGGTATCGGGGGATTCCGGGTAACACGCTGGTGGAGGTGTCGCCGCCTGGACAGTTCAACTATACCGGCTCCTGGAATCCGCAGATTCTGCATATCCAGCTTGGTTCGACGTTCCGGGCTTATCGTACCGATTACAGCGGCGGATCTCCCGGTGATCGGTATTCACTGCTTCGCGTATTTAAGGTGGACCTCGGTAGTAACGCCACGCCGCCGCGAAGCGGCAGTAACGTCGCTCCGATAATCGCGGAGGTTTCGCCCGATCCGGACACGGCCTCGGTCGGAACTCCATACACCAAACAATTAAGTCTCGTTCAGGGAACCACGCCGATCACCTGGTCGGTGGTCAGCGGGCCTAGCGGTGTACAGGTCAGCGGCGACGGCTACGTCTCGGGTTGGACCCCGACTTCCGCCCAGATCGGCCAAACCTATACCATTACCATCCGGGCCAGCAATTCAGTCGGCAGCGATGACGAGTCCTGGCAGGTAACGGTACGCCTCAAGGCGGATTTAGATGGCGATAGCGACGTGGACTTGACCGACTTCGGGATTCTGCAACGCTGCTACAGCGGTAGCGGCGTAGCCCCCATGAGCGGGTGTTCCGCGGCCGACTTGGACAACGATAACGACGTGGACCTGAACGATTTTAACGTGCTTAAAGGCTGTCTGGGCGGGGCCGATGCCCCTCCCGCCTGCGAGTAACACGGTAAATATATTTGCAAAAATAACTGAAATGGTGTATCATGCCGGAAGCTCGGCTCTTGAGCCGACGTGGAAGGTGCGCGAACACGCGTAAAAGCTGAAAGCAGGTCTTTGACTACCGTGTCCGCGGGCAGCATTTCATTTGAGAGGAAGTCCCATGAGGGCGGGAGTGAAAGTTTTGTGTTCATTGACGGCCGTATTTTTCGTGACGATGGTCTCGATGGTTTCCTCAGTTTCAGCGGCTCCGGCCGACGGCCAAGTACTCTACACGACCAGCTTCACCGGCGGGGTCGGCGCCGAATGGGGTTCGCTGGCTGGTTCGTTTACGGCGTACGATTCCGATGGCGACAGTACTTTGGATGCTCTGCGGCAGACCGGTGGGGAGGCCTGCACTCTGGTCTACCTCAGTCAGCAGCATTGCACACCCGTGACCCAGGGTCTGCCCTTCGAGGGTGAATATATCAACGATTACCAAGTGGTAATGCATGGCAAGGGTACCGATAGCAACGCGGATATTGGCATCGCCGTGCGCGGCAATACCGGATCGGCGTTAACCTTTCAGTATATCAACGACAACTTTTATGTACTTAAGGCCAATGCCGGTGGGAGCTATTCGTTCGGGACGAATTTCGGGGCGGCCACCAACTTTATTCCCGGCTTCAACGTCACCCAGACCCATGAATACAAAGTCCGGGCCTTGGACGGCAATTTCGAATTCCGCGTTGACGGCGTTCTGATCGGGACGCAAAGCAATCCGGTAGTCGGCGGGCGCACCTTCGACAATTCGTCAACCGGAACGGTGGGTGTGGCCGGCTGGGATGCGATCATCATTCTGGATTTCGAGGTCAAATTTATAGCCGGGGGAGCACCGCTTCCGACCCCTACTTCACCGAAAGGTCAAATTGTATTACGTCAAAACAGTTATGACTGCGGTGATTTCTACCTCTATGTGCCGACGACGGCCACGGCCGCCAATCCGCTTCCGTTGGTTATCACCAGCCACAGCACGGTGACCACCGCCGACGAGGAGATCGGCTTGAATCCGGATCCGATCTGGGGTTGCTGCGAGGGGGGATACGCCAACACGCGATGGTATCAACTGGCCGAGAATAACGGCAATGTCAATGGGCACAATCAACCCTTTATCGTGGCGGCGCCGGCCATGACCGGGGCCAACGGCGGGCTGGTCAACCCCTGGACGGGTGAGAGTCAATCCCAAGTCGACGAGCAGCGGATCCTGGCCATCTACTATCAGATCGTCAACTATGAGGCTTCCACCTTCAATTTCGCCGTGGATACCAATCGCGTGTTGTTGACCGGCTGGTCGGGCGGCGGGATCCCCACCTATTACACCGGCGTGCGTCATCCGGAGATCTTCCGCATGATCGTCTCCCGCGCCGGAAACTGGGACTCCGGCATGTTTACCACCGCGGGCGATCTGACCAAAGCGAATCAACTGGCCATCGCCATCGTTCAGGGATCCAATGACACGGTCGTTCCCCTAAGTATCCACCAGGCCGCGCGAGACTATTTCCTGGCCCACGGATATCTCCGGACCTTCCTGTCTCCGGCGGATGCATTCATTCGGATTGTTCCGGATGCCGAGTTCCCCGCCATTCCGAGCAATCACTACTGCAACTCGCTGGCTGCCTGGGACACCTTCATGGATTACTGCGAAGCGTTTCCCCAAGTCCAAACCAATGATCCCAGCGGTGACATGACCGCAAGTTGCCCCATAACCTTCAGTGCCACCGCCACTCATCCTCTTCCCGGCGCAACCATTACAAACTGGTTATGGGATTTCTCCTCCGGTTCGTCCGAAAGTGGTCAAACGGTGCAACATATCTTCCACGACTGGGGTTTGCTGCGTGCGTCCATAACCGTTACGGATAGCAATGGCCGCCAGGCCCGAGCTATCCGCATGGTCACGGTCGCCAGCGGGGTGGCCGACATGGATTGCGACGGGGACGTGGATATGGAGGATTTTGGGCACTTCCAGTTTTGCTACTCGGGCAGTTCGACACCTCCCGCCAACGGCTGTGGAGACGCGGACCTGGACGACGACAACGACGTGGATGCGAATGATTTCGCCATGTTCAAGGCGTGCATGGCCGGCCCCGGTCGGTCGCGCGGATGCTGATTCACCCGTGGTCTTCGAGAAACCCTTATCGGGAACATTGAGATCGTACGGGGTTAAGCAACGTGCTTGGAACGCGCCCGTCCATAGGCGATCCAGTCCACCACGCTGACGGCCACGCCGAGAACCGACAGGGGTATCACAAACCAAATCATGGCCGTCCGAAAACTCGATAAAGCGGGATGCCTGGTCGCCGCGAGAATGAGAAACGCAATATACCCGCCATAATACCCAAGAAATAGGGCCCCTTCCCCGCGCGAAATGCGACCACCGGTAAAGAAAATAGGCAGGCATGCTCCGGCCACCGCCACGGCCACGGGGATATCAAAGCGCAGGGCCGCCGGAGCCACGGCGATACCGCCGGGGGTGACCGCGGCGGCCGCGCCCATCACCGCAAGAATGTTGAATATGTTACTGCCCACCACGTTACCCACCGCCAGATCGCGCTCGCCTCTCAGAGCGGCAACCACGGAGGTCGCCAGTTCCGGCAAGGATGTGCCGGCAGCAACGATCGTGCAACCGATCATCAATTCGCTGACCCCCAGCATACGGGCTAGAATCACCGCCCCGCCAACCAGCCATCGCGCTCCCAGCACAAGCAGAACAAGCCCCACGACGACCTGCCCAACCGAGACCCACAACCCCGGCGGTTTCTCCGATAGAGGAGGACGGGGAGTGTCGCTCGGGGCCATATCCGTCGCCTGACGCTTGCCCAGATAAATCAGCAAAGCGGTATAAACGATCGCACCGAGAAACAATCCGACACCCTCGACCCGCTCAATGGAGCCGTTTGCCGCCAACAACCACGCCAGCAGTGAAACGCCGATCATGACGGGCACGTCGAGCCGAACCAGTTGGGCCGAGGCGGCCAGTGGTTTCACAAGGGCCGAGAGACCAAGGATAAGCAGAATATTGCAGGTATTGCTGCCCACGACATTGCCGAGGGCGATATCGGCCTGTCCACTGAGGCCGGACCGCACACTGACGGCCAGTTCCGGCGCGCTGGTTCCGTAGGCCACCACCGTCAGGCCGATAATCAGCGACGGCAGTCCAACCGCACGGGCAACGCCCGTCGCGCCACGTACCAGTATCTCCGCCCCAGCCGTGAGGATTGCCAAGCCCAGAATTAGCAGCAAGATCGATAGCATCGCCTTCTCTCCATATCAGAAAGTGAGGATTATCGCCTCGCTTGACCGTTAAAACCAGATGTCTGGATTCGATAGCGCGCTCGCGTCAACCGGTTTGACCAACTCGCCCACATCCCCGTTATATGCTTAATAACAGCTTGGCCGTACCGAAAAATAACAGCAGACCGGTGATATCGACGATGGTGGTCAGCGCTGGACTGGCGACCACGGCGGGATCCCACTTCAGTTTGGCAGCCAGCAGGGGCAGAATGGCACCGATCAAGGTCGCCGAGATAACCTGCAAACCTAGGGCTATCGAGATCGCCATGCCGATCCAGGCGAGCGAATAACCCTGCGGCATGGCCGATTTCCCGCCAAAGACCAGAACCCGACCGAAGGCCACGACGGCAAGGACCAAGGCCAGTAAAACCGAGACTTTCAACTCCTTGAACAATACGCGGAGGAAATCACGCGGGTGTATTTCGTCGAGTGCCAGGGCGCGAACCACAAGAGTGGCGGATTGGCTGCCGGTATTGCCGCCGGTGTCGGCCAGCATCGGCATGAAAGCGGCCAGAATGGCAAAGTGCATCAGTAAACCCTCATAATTCTGGACGATCAATCCTGAAACCAGACCGAGGAGACCGAGAATCACCACCCAGACCACTCTGTTTTTGAAATGGACCAGCGCCGATGTACGCAGGTATTCGCCGGCCTTATGCCGGCCCCTGATGGCCATGAGTTTTTCCACATCTTCCTGCTGTTCCTGGCGAATAACATCCAGCACGTCGTCGTGCGTTATGATACCGACGAGTTTTCCCTCGCCGTTGGTTACCGGGATCGCCAGGAGATCGTAGCGTTCGATTTTCCGAGCCACGGACTCCTGGTCTTCCTGCACATCGGCGCTGATCATGTCGGCGTGCATGATGTCGGCCACCATCTGGGTCGGTTGGGCAAGAATGAGGTCTTTGAGCGAGACAAATCCGATCAGCCGATGGGCCTCATCGATCACATAGAGATAATAGATCGTTTCGCGGGTCGGCGCCTGGATGCGTACCTGCTCAAGGGCTTGGGCCACGGTCATGTCCGCTCGCAACGCAGCGTAATCGCTGCTCATCAAGGCCCCGGCCGTGCCTTCCTCATAGCCGGCCAGCTTACGAATGTCCTCCCGCTCCGCCTTGGCCACCAAAGGCAGCAACTGCTCCACCACCTGCGGGTCGAGACGTTGTACCAGGTCGGCCCGGTCGTCGTGGGGCAGTTCCTCGAGCATTCGGGCCATGGCCTGGCGGTTCGCGCCCGTGGCCAGAGTCACCTGTCGATCGAAATCGAAGTTGGCGAATATCTCCGCGGCCTGCTGACGCGGAATGGCCTGTAACAGCCGCCAGACATCCGCGTCATCGAGGGCGGCGATGAAGTCAGCCATCTCGGCCGGGTGGACGGCGTCCACTGCTTCCTGAAGCTCGACTTGGTCCCCCGTGTCCAGCAGTTCCAGTAATTCGGGAGCAATAATAGGGTTGGTCATGGCTGCCTTCCTTTCGGGCATGGATCACTCCGCATCAGTGGAACGGGCGGACCTCGAAGGCAACCGGAGGGTAAGAAACGCAACTAGACCATCTCACCTCCCGCCTTCAGGCTCGTTCCGCGCAGTTGGATCGGTCTGAAACGAGAGGGCTCGGGGTCTTCGCCCGGAGGCTCCATAACGTTCAGACTGCTACTGCCACTATCGTCCATGGTTTGATGCACCTCAGAAAACGCACCATCCGCCGGTCCCGCACTGGGACCGGATCGCGGTTGCGTCTTTATACCACAAGAATCCCCTGTTCGCCAGCGGACTGTTTCACATGCTTCACCTTCCCGGGGATCGACGGTGTGATAGATGCCGTGACCAGCGTTATAATGTCAGAGACTTACGCCGGATATAAGGGCATGCTGGAAAAGGATATTTTGATCATGAAACTGTATACGACCACTGGAGACAACGGCCACACTTCGCTGGTCGACGGCAGTCGCGTTCTCAAGGACGACCTCCGGGTGGTCGCCGCCGGCGAAGTGGATGCCTTGAACAGTCTGCTGGGGTGGTGTCGAGCGGGGCCCGGCGCCGAGCCGTTGGCCTCCATGATCGAACAAATCCAGCATGAATTGTTTCACCTCGGGGCCGAGCTGGCCACGCCCGTCGGTTCCCGGGAAATCCTGCGTATCACCCTGCTCAGTGCCGAGCAAAGCCGGCGGCTGGAAACCTGGATCGATGAGGCTTCGGCGGCCGTGCCGCCGCTGTTTCATTTTGTGCTGCCCGGTGGCACGGAGTTGGCCTGTCGACTTCATATCGCCCGCACGGGCTGTCGGGCGCTCGAACGCGCGGTGGTTACCATGTCGAAGACCTACGATACGCGTCCCGAAATACTGGTGTATGTCAATCGACTTGGAGATTTGCTGTTCGCCTGGGCCCGGCTGGCCAATTACCAGGCCCATCTGCCCGACCCGGTTTGGGACCCGCAACGATGATGGAAGAAACCAACACAACCTTGGCTCCACCGGAGATGACTGCCCGGAATGAGCGACCGGTTCTCAACGGCGTACCCGCCGAGGTTAGCGTCCTCGAACGGTTCATCGTTGCTTTCCTGGCCATCGCTCTGTCCGCCACTTGTTTTCTGATTAGCGCGGGCCGCGGCGTCAAGCAAGGCTACGTGCCCTGGAAACCGGACTCCGTGTTACGCATCATCGTCGAGTTGCTCAATTTCAATTACCAGTATCCGACCATCCGAGGGGTGGAAATCAAATGGCTGGTACAGGGTCTGGTGGCGGCAGGAGCTCTCCTGGCCGTAACCATCGCCTGGTTCAACCGCTCGCGCCGCATGGAACAGGATTCGGGGATGGATAGGTCGCAGGTCGAAGCTCCCCGCCCCGAAAAAAGATCCTGGCTGCTGACCCCGCCGACCGCCGCCACCCTGGCCTTGGCCGGATTCGCCGGCTGGGCCATCCTCAGCACCGGTTGGTCGCCCTGGCCCGAAGCCTCGTTTCATAGCGGCCTGCAATTGTCCTTCACCGTCCTCTGGGCGATTATCCTGAGTCGAACACTCAGCCGGACCAGCATACACTGGGCGGTACTGGCGATCGTACTGATTCTGGCCGCCACCGCCGCCCTCGGCGTATGGTATCGCTACGAACGTAGTCCGGAAATGCGCCTGGAATTTCCCATCGGCAACCCCCTCTTTTTCGCCGCCTGCTTGATTCCAGGAATCGTTTTACTGCCCGCGGCGTTCATCCGGCGATGGTCTCGGCCTGGCCGTGGCGAGGAACAAAACTATGGGGTTGGATCAAACCGGCAACCTTCCTCGATGACCCCACGGCTATGGCTGTTCCTTATGGCCGCGGCCTTGGTCCTTTTGTTATGGGCCTTCAAGTTGGCCGACCCGCGCGGACCGGCGCTGGGTTTGGTCGCCGGGATCAATGTGGCCGCGTTGTTGTCCGTACGCCGTCGCCGGCGTTGGGTAGTGGGTTTGGCCATTCTTGTGCAGGTTGTGGCCGCCTATGGCCTGTATCAGGCTCACGTGGAACGATCCGGGGGAAATCGGGGCGCAACCACCCGCATGCGTCTTTGCGCCTGGCGTTATGCCGGCAATCTGGCTCTGCAGGAACCATTGGCCGGGCACGGGCGGGATACATACGTTTTATTGGCCCAACAGATGTCCATACCTGATGTCGAGCGCGATCCGTATGCATTCCCGTCCGCTTATCTTGGACACGCCCACAACGAATGGCTGGAAGTGCTCGCGGAGCTGGGCGCAGTGGGTTTCGCCCTGATGGCGACGGCCTTGGGTATTACGTTCTGGTGTATCCTGCTGACTCTGCGTCAACCCATGAATAAAGCCGATCGGTGGTGTCTGCTCGGTTTGAGCGCGGCCCTGGCGGCCCTGATCGTCGAGGAATGTTTTAACGTTGCGTTGCGTAAGCCGGGTTTGCCCATTTTCTTCTATACGATCATCGGGCTGGTTCTAGCTTTTTGCCGAGACACTCTGATTCCGAAATCGGCCCTGTAGCGGATACATGGTCAGCAGTTGCGTATCGTCGGTTTGCTGGGCGGCATTATCGTGGCCTGGGCCATCTTTGCCTGGTCTTGGCGCGATTGGCAAGGAGCGTTGGCCCACACCCAGGCCCTCGAACAGGCGGAAAAAGAGAATTGGAATGAAGCGTTTGACCTTTTCGGGCTGGCTGCCTCCGAACGTTTCTGCGTCGAGGATCGCCTGGCGGCGTTACAGGGAACGACCTATCACGCTTATCGGGCGGCCAACTGGCGGATGCAGCGCAGCCGTCGAATGCTCGGACGCCAGAATCCTCAACAAGGTATCGCCCCACAGGTCCGCATGTTGGCCGTGGAGGACGCGGCCGCCTTCGCGGATTATTTCAAACGCGTCCAAACCGCAGGATTGACGATCCTCGAGCGGGCCCCCGGCTGGCCGGAAACCGCCCGCCTTCTCGGCGAATCCTGGCTGCTCAAAGGCCAAATGGAGCGAATCGAACAGCAGTTTGGTCTGCGCGAACAGGTGGCGGACTACGTTGCCGAAGCCCGGCCGTGGTTGCTGGCGGAGTATCGACGCGATCGGTTGAACTGGGCGGTTGCTTATCGCTTGCTGCAATTGGCCGGCGATCAGCCGTTGCTGGAGCGCCTGAACGTCGCCCGCACTCCCTTGCGAGCCGGGCCCATGCCGACGGAAATGGAGGGATTGCTCTCGACATACCTGCGGGAACCGCCTTTCAGCTCGACCATGGATCAGATGTTGGGGGGAGCGCGGCTTCTGCTCGGCAATCCGGATCGAGAAACCTGGTCGAACGCCTATGTGCCGGAAACGTTGCGGCTGGCGGCGCTGGTTAACAAGCTGATAGGCCGATTTGCGGAAGCGGCCCGCCTGGCGGAAGAGGCCGCCGCCCTGCTGGATCAAATCCGTGATCGGTTTCCTTTGACCGTATTTTATGCCCGCCAGGACCAGTACCGATACCTGTTCGTTGCCGATCCCGCCCATCCGCAGGCAGCCATCGAATTATGTCGCCAGATGATCGCGGATTGGCCGCCCTCGCCCGACCGCGAAACCAAACTGCAGCCGATACGTGACGACCTGGGCCGCTTTCTCCTCGCCGCAGGTAAGGAAGACGAGGTGCGCGGGTTGATGGAAAGGCCACCCACGACCACCGGCCCGGCCTTAACCGCCCAGGAACAGTTATTGGCGAATCTCTACGTCCAGTTGTGCCAGACCTTCAGTACTTGGCCGCTCGACCACCGCCCCGTGGCGATGGCCGATTGGCTCAGACGCGCTCTTGAACTCGATCCGCGGTCGGTCAACGCGCATCTGCTAGCCGTTCAATTCGCCCTTGAGCGCGGCGAGAACGTGTTGGCCGTCCAACACCTTGACACTCTGCAACAAATTCTCGACGAGCCGGCACAAATGGAACCGATTTTACGATCCCTGCTGGCCCGGATGCCCGATGATCAGACCTTGCGGAACTACATCCTCCAATGGCAACAAGCCATGACCCGCCCGGCGGCGGCTGAAGAACCGGAGGCACGCGGCCCTTGAAACGTCTGTCCGGCAAGTCGGCTATCGGCCGGGCCTGCGTTTTCCCGATGATCTATACATGTCTTTTTCCGTCATCAAATCCGCGCGATTGATCAGCATCATTACCCTGGCTTCGCGCATTCTCGGTTTGCTCCGGGACATGGCCGTCACCCATGCTTTTGGGGTCGGTTCGGTGGCCTCGGCCTTCTGGACCGCCTTCCAGGTTCCCAACCTCTTCCGCCGGCTCTTCGGCGAGGGGGCGATTTCCGCGGCCAGCATCCCCGTTCTGACCGAAACCCTCACCCGGCAGGGCAAGGAAAGTGCCGATGCCCTGGCGGGGCGAATCATTGGTTTGCTGCTGGTCATTCTGGCCATCGTCTGCGTACTGGGCGAGGTCGTCATTGCCGTACTGTACTGGCGCTATCAGGACCGTACTGATTCCGCCCTGCTGTTGGCTTTGTCCGCCGTGATGTTTCCGTACCTGATTTTCATCTGTACGGCGGCCTTGCTCGGCGGCGTGCAGAACGTCTTCGGCAAATTCGCCTCGGCCGCCGCCGCCCCGCTGATTCTGAACCTGTTCATGATCGTCGCCGCGACCGGTGGGCAATGGCTCAATCTGGAAATGCGGACGGCCATTTTCATCCTGTCTGTCGCCGTGGTCATCTCGGGAATCTTCCAGTTGGCCTGGCAATGGTTGGCGACTCGGAGATGCGATCTGCGCCTGCCATTGCGTATCGACGCCCACGACCCGTCTATTCGCCGGATCGCCCTGACCATGCTGCCCATGATCGGCGGTCTGGCCACCGTCCAGTTCAACACCCTGGCCGACGCCCTCATCGCCTGGTGGTTCGTGCCCGAGGTAATCGTCAACGGGCAGGATGCCGAGCGCGTCGGGCCGGCCGTCCTCTCCCTCGCCCAGCGGTTATACCAGTTCCCGCTTGGTGTGTTCGCGATCGCTCTGGCGACGGCCATCTTCCCGGCCCTCAGCCGCCATGCGGCCGAACACGACGATGCCGGCCTGGCCCGCACCCTTTCGCGCGGATTGCGTATCACCGCCTTCGAAGGTTTGCCCTGCCTGCTCGGCCTGATCCTGATTCGCGAACCGTTAATTCGCGTACTCTTTGGACGCGGCGAGTTTCTGAACACACCGGGGGCCGTCGATCGCGTGGGGCTGGCGTTGTTCATGTACGCGCTGGGCATCTGGGCGTTCGGCGTCAACCAGCTTATGGTTCGCGCTTTCTATGCTCTGGGCGATGCGAAAACTCCTCTGCGTATCTCGGTGATCAACGTCGCGATCAACCTTGCCCTCAATCTTCTGCTGGTCCATACGCGTCTGCGCGAATCAGGACTGGCTCTGGCCACCACCATCTGTGCCACCCTCCAGGTCGTCGCCCTGCTGATTCATTTTCAACGGCGTAACCATCATCTCGCCTGGGCTGAAATCGGCCGCAGCCTGCTCCGCGCGATTCTGGCCACGACGGTCATGGGCGTCGCGGTCTGGCTGGTTGACGGCTGTTACCCCGACCGGTATGCCATGGCCCTGCGCCTGCTGATCATGGTAGTAACCGGCGCGGTAAGCTTCAGCGCCGCGGCCGTCATCTTCCGTTGCCCGGAAATGCGGGAAATCCTGCGGCGGTAACATTACAATACCGAGGGGTGCCCTATGTCCGACTTTTATTACTTTATTGTTGTTATGTTGGCCACCGTCGCGGGCCAGATGCTGTTCGGCATTGGTCAGTTGATTCTTCGGATATATCGATCACATAAAGAAAGAAGAGCCAACGATAATCCCAAGGCGGATGACCGAACGGCTGGCCGTGAAAGTGCCCCCAAAGCACCACCTTCTCCAACCGTGAATGCGATCAAGTTTTTTGTTATCCTGTTCCTTAGTTTAATACTGACTATCCATATGCTGCTGGAGGCGGCAAGGTACAGGTATTGGGTTGATTGGTTGATATTACCTTGCCTGGGAATATTCCTTATTATGCAATCCCTCTCCTGGCGCCGCCCGGATCTGTGTAACATCATCATCATCACCGACCCGCTGGATTGTTTACGCAAGTACTGCACAACCGACTATTACCGCTGCGGTTGCTGCGGCTACAACCTGATGGGGCATATGGATTCTTTGCGGGACGAGAAGCAAACCGTCATTTGTCCCGAGTGCGGCAAGAACATCGACGAGGTTGGTGTAACTCTGCCCGGCTATGCGGATCGAAGATACGTGGAACGGCTCAAGGCGAAAGTATATCTTCTATTGTCCGTCGCCGCGGCTCTATATCTATGCCTGATTATCGTTTTCCGCTTCTGGCTGATGTCCTCACCCTTCGCGGCCCTTGCCTTGCTCTTGTTCATCATCAAGTGCGGACAGTGTTACAACGCGAGCCGTGACCTGAAGTCGCGATGAATATCCATCGTGCTGTTTCGAGAGCATTTCCAGGGCGGCCTGGCGTTCCTCGGGCTGGCCGGCTCAGCCAATACGCCACATCCCGCTTCTTCGCCGCGGGATTGCCCAGAGCATATCTGTAAACAACTTTCTCGATCGGGCGACCATCTTACCCATACGCGCTGGGCCTATCCATGCTTGACTTTGGAAGCTTTCCCGGAGCGGTTGTTTTTCTGCTCCTCGTCGCCGATCAGCTTGTACTCGATACCGTCGGACAGGGCGATCCAGGACGCTTCGATGATATTCTCGCTGACCCCGACGGTGTTGAAGATTTCGTGGGTCTGCTCGTCGCGGAATTCGATGGTGACGCGCACCCGGGCGGCGGTGGCGGCCCGCGGATTGATCACCCGGACCTTGTAGTCGATCAGCCGTATCTTCTCCACATCGGGATAATGCGGCCTCAACGCCTTGATCATCGCGTGGGCCATCGCGTCCACCGGACCGTGCCCGCCGGAAACATGGTGTTCCGTCGTGCCGTTCACCCGCAGCCGGACGATCACCTCCGTGTCCGGTTCGGTGCTCTTCGCGCTGCGTAACGCAACCGCCCGCCAGTGATCGAGTTCCCAGAAGGGATGGTATAAGCCCAACTCCTTGCGACAGAGCAACTCAAAGCTGGCCTCGGCCGACTCGTACACGTATCCCTGGTTCTCATTCTCCTGCAGGCGCTTCAACAAACGGCGCTGGATGGCCTTGTCGTCAACCTTCAGTTTGCGGCCGATCTTCTCGGCCACCCCGCTGGCCCCGCTCAGCTCGCTGATTAAAATCCGCCGTGAGTTACCCACGCTTTCCGGATTGGTATGTTCGTAGCTGCATGCGGTCCGCTGGACGGCGTGTACGTGCATACCTCCCTTGTGGGCGAAAGCGCTGGGACCGACATAAGGCTGGCCGTTGGGCGGGACCAGATTGGCCACCTCGTAAACGTAACGGCTGACCTCGGTCAGCCGACGCAGGCCCTCCGGTGTCAAGACCTTGCACCCGAGTTTGAGGGCCAGGTTGGCCGCCACCGTCGTCAAATCCACGTTTCCGCAACGCTCGCCGATGCCGTTGATCGTACCCTGTACCTGCGTCGCCCCGCAGCGCACCGCCTCCAACGCGTTAGCCACCGCCAAGCCGGCGTCGTTATGCGGATGAATCCCCAGCGGCGCGGCCAGTTCCGCCCGGATCGCTTCCATACACGTTGAGATATGCATCGGCAGCGAGCCGCCGTTGGTATCGCACAGCACGAGGCACTCGGCGCCGGCCTCATGCGCCGCGCGCAAGGTCTGCAAGGCGTAGGCGGGGTTGGCCGCGTAACCGTCGAAGAAATGCTCGGCATCGTAAAAAACCCGGCGACCGTGCTTGACACAGTAGGCCACCGAATCGGCGATCATCTTGAGGTTTTCCTTCTCGCTGATCCGCAGCACGTCGCGCACGTGCAGGTCCCAGCTTTTGCCCACGATGGTGACGATTTCCGTCTTGGCCTCCAACAGGGCCTTCATCCCCTCGTCGTCGCCGGGCTTGACGTTCCGCCGCCGGGTCATGCCAAACGCCACCACCTTGGCGCGCTTCAATCCGCTTTTGCGCACTTCCCGAAAGAAGGCTGCGTCCTTGTCGTTACTCAGGGGGTAGCCGCCCTCAATGTAATCCACGCCCAGTTCGTCCAGCCGTACGGCGATCAGCAGTTTGTCATGCAGGCTCAGACTGATATTCTGCCCCTGGGTGCCGTCCCGCAGGGTGGTGTCGTACAATTCGATGCGCTGCTGTTTGGTGCTCATAACGGTCATCCCATACTGTCTAACAAAAAACCCTGCCGATTCGGGCAGGGCCGTCGATTGATTTATCCCGTCGACCGCCCCGCTTTCACAGGTTGCGAATAATCAGAATAATAATACCGAAGGACCGGCTAAATGCCTGTCCAAGGATTCGCCCGAGATGGTCACAGGATCCATGCATGATTCCTTGATCGTAACCGATCCCCACGGCGGCGGCAAGGGGTGGTTGTACACGGCCGGGATGGGACATAAAATGAGAGTTTGGCCGGTTTCGGGATGCGGCAGGAACAAGTTACGAGGCGGACATGGTTAACGGCAAATCCATTCGTGCGGTCTATCCCGGCACCTTCGACCCCATCACCAACGGTCATCTGGACATCATCAAGCGGGCCAAGGTCTTCATCGACGACCTGGTCATCGCCGTCGGGCACAATCCCGAGAAACAGGCCCTCTTCTCCTCGGAGGAGCGGGTGGCCATGATGCGCGAGCTGGTCGGGGATATGGACGGTGTCGACGTGCGGGCCTATGAAGGTCTGACCGCCGAATTCGTCCTTTCCGTCGGGGCGAAAATCATCGTCCGGGGCATCCGTGACAACATCGACCTGCATTTCGAGCTTCAGCAGGCCAACATCAACCTGGCCATCGGCGGCGTCGAAACCATCTTCCTCATGACCAGCGATCTGTACGCCCTGACCAGTAGCACGTACATCAAGCAGATCGTCGAACTCGGCTGCAAGGATCTCAGTCGTCTAAGTCGACTCGTCCCCCCCACCGTCGCCCAACGACTCATCGAGAAATTCGGCAAATAAACGGGTTGACCACGAAATTCGCAGACGGCTATGCATGGACAAATTTAATGGATTAGCAGGGAGAAATCATCCATGTATTTTTATATCGTAATGATCGCGGGGTTAACCGCTCTGGCCGTGTCCAATTCGCCACCGGCCACCCAGCCGGCCGCCAAAGTCGTCGAGCTTGCGGGTGACGTGCGGATTAACGCACCAGTCAAGTGGCGGGATGCCCATTACCAAATCCGGGGCAATCTGATCCTGGAAAACGGCGGCGAGTTGTCCGTCGATCATTGCACCATCGAGATCATGAATGACTACGCCCGTCAATTCAACATTGAATGGCAGGGCGGGCGGCTGATTACCCGGCATTCGACGCTCGGCGGCACGAGGCAGGAGGGCACTGTTCGCCAATGTAACTTTGAATTGCGCCATGGCGAATGGACTTGCGAGGATACCACCGTGCGCTACAGCTATGGAATCGTGTTTGGCGGGAGTGGCCAGGTCAGTAAACTGCGAGCCAAACGGCTGATGCAGGGACCGAACCCCGATGCCATCATCATGAACGGAACCGGTGAAGCGATCGTCGAGGACAGCACGTTCAATATCGCCCTGAACGTGGGCGCGGGGCAGGGCGGAAACGGGATCTTCGATTTCCCAACCGACAAGCCGGTAACCACTGTTTATGATCACCGCAATGTCCCCGGCGCTCAATACCGCCTGCAACTGGTCAACACCCGCGTGCCGGGTTGGTTTCTGTTCGTAAGCGGCATCTCGATGGAAGGTCCGCCTGTCGAGATCCGGCTGCAACATGCGCCGCTTTTCATCCCGGCCATCAGCGGCAGCAACATCACCGGCGAGTTGCGCCTGCCCCACCCGTGGCCGCCACCGGGCACCGACCAGCCTAAAACTCTGAAAACGGGTAATGTGACCTGGATCGCGCGGGCGCAGGACGTACATATTGTCGGCTGGGCGGCGTATTTTTCGGGGCCCAAGACGAATGTTACCCTGCGCGGCCCGACGAATATCGCCGAGCTGATGCTCTGGCAGGGACGCATGGAGTTTCTGGGTACACCGGGGACGTTTGACGCCGTGACGTCGGCCACCACCATCGAGATTGGCTGGCGGGCCAACTCGCCTCCACCGGCGGGCAAGCCGCCGGCCGAGCTGGTCATCCGCAACGCCAAGGTCGGCCGTTTCGATCAACAGAGCGGCGTTCGCGGCCAGATCACCGCGCACGGCGGATCGCGCATCTCCATCGAAAACGCCCAATGCGGCAACCTGCTGCTCATGACCAAGGACGATAGCAAGATCGAGTTGCGCGATATTCAGCGCCAAGGCCATCTGGAGACCCGCGCGGAAGGCGGCGACATTCGCTTTCTCGACGAATCCGCAACGACAGCGGCACCCTGACACGCTATGCGACCCAGGTAGAGCAGTAGGTGCTACCCAAGGTGAACAGCAGCCTCGTTCCACGGGGCTTTCCCGCCGGCGGCGGGCTGATAGGCCAGTCCTTCGAGGACTGGTTTAGGGACGACGACCACGATATCCTCACCCCTCCACGGGCAGCCCGTTAGAAACGGGCTAAAATAGAGGGGGGAATGGGGGGCAGGGTTGCGCCGTCTCGATAACCCGCCCGAGGCGGGAAAAGCCGCTGGAAGTGGCTTGTGTACGAGCGTTCGCGGCGGGCAATAACCCACCCCGCGGGGCTACAGACGGCACGGCCTGAACAAGGACGAAATCCGGATTGTGGAGGAGGCGACGGGATGAAGTTGCCTAACGGGCACAAAGCGGTCGTAGCGATCGAGAAGCTGCGGGACTATTGTCTTAATCCCCGACATCCGCGCGGGAAACATAAAGCGAGGGTATTGCTGTCTCTGCTGGGATTGTCCGCCGCCGATGCCGAGCGTTTGCGCGAGATGCTGTTGGTCGCGGCCCAAGAGGACGAGGCGGTTCCAACCAATCGGGACGACTACGGCCAGCGGTACATCTTGGATTTTTCGCAGCCCGGTACGAGCGGCAACGTCATCATCCGAAGCCTGTGGATCGTTCGCCAAGGCGAGGATTTTCCTAGATTTACCACTTGCTACGTGTTATAATACAATGAGGAGAATTCCATGAGCGAATGCATTAATCTGCTTGATGTCGTAGCCCTTGCCGAGGATTTGCCCCAGCATCATCTCTTTCGTGGACAGGTGGGAACGGTGGTGGAGTGTCTGGAATCCGGTGTTTACGAAGTGGAATTCTCCGACAACGATGGCCATACCTACGAATCGCTGGCCTTACGCTCCGATCAAATCATCGTCTTGCACTATGAACCAGCTTCGCAAGCACATTGAATCCAGCCCAACGGATAAACCGAAAACGGGAAAATGGATAGGGCCCATTCCGTGATCGTTAAGTGGCAGCCCCATTCCGCGGTGAACAATGGATTGGACTCGATAGCGTTGTTTCATTGGGTACGCAAGGTGTACGCCGAACAGCAGCCCCGTTCCACGGGGCTTTCCCGCCGGCGGCGGGCTGATAGGCCAGTCCTTCGAGGACCGGTTTACGGACGACGACCACGATGTCTTCACCCTTCAACTGGTAGCCCGCTTCTAACGGGCTTCTCGCGCCGCTTTTGTTGTCCGAGGAGGACGCCGTGCCCCGAAATGTTTATTCGGAAATCGATCTGCATCTGACGTGGCACACGAAACATGACGCTCCCGTACTCGTGGATATCGTCGAGAACCACACCCACCATTACTTCCGGCATCGCGATCTGCAAACGACGGGAGTCTTCGTACACGAAATCGGCGGGACGGTCGCCCACGTTCACCTGGCCGTCGGCATCCGCCGACCGTGGTATTTGCCGACTGGATCGGCCGGCACAGCAGCAGGAATAAGCCCGTTAGAAACGGGCTGAATAAATGGGAGGGTAATAGAGGGTAGGTCGGCAACGATCCCACGACCAGCCCCAAAGGGACTGGCCTACAAGCCCGCCCGAGGCGGGAAAAACCGCTGGAAGCGGCTTGTGTGTGTAGATCAAACCCAGAGCCTCGGCGGGCAATGGCCCGCTCTACAGGACGATTCACCATGCCGTCACCTGTTGGATGCCGCGAATCGTTGCGTTAATCATAAGGGCGTAACTCGCCTCCCGCTATGCGGCCTTCCTGTGTTTTCGCTGTACCCGTG
>CAYNYK010000107.1:0-18312 GCA_964401335.1 uncultured Planctomycetales bacterium | reverse complement strand
GGGCTGGGGCAGAGCCCCAGTCAACCCACAGATTCTGCTGAAGAACCAAAAATCAAAACGGTCAATATAGCAGAGGCCTGGAGGATGAGACAAGAATGTATGCAAAAGGACGTGCTTAGCTTCGATAAAAGGTTCGCCTCGATGATTACGAATCTTTATCGTAACCCTCCGTGCGTTTCGTGGCCTCCGTGGTAGAAATCCTTACTCCCTGCTGGCCAATTCGATATTCGGGTGATTGACGAAACGCACATCGGTGCCCGCGCTGACCATTCGGCCAAGACGGATGGCGTCCCAGTTCGCTAGCCGAAAACAACCGTGCGAGCCGGTTTTCCCAATGAGCTCGGGATTGGGCGTGCCGTGAATTCCATACCCCGGTTTGGACAGGCCGATCCAGAATCGCCCGACAGGATTGCGCGGACCGGGGGGAATGTTGATGGTTCCGGGAATATTCTCCTTAACTTCGGGCCACATCTTAGGGTCGAACGAATAGTTCGGATCGGGCACGGCGCAAACCACGCGGGCTTGGCCGGAGGGCATCCTGGCCTTGTCGGCGGCCACCGAACAATGAAACAAGGCCACGAGCCGGTCTCGCCCATCGATGACCCGGATCACTTTTTCGGACAGGTTGATCTCAATCCGCTGAGCGGAGACACCATCGACGTACTCTTCGACGGCGGGAACGACAATTTTACTACCGGCCTTGAGCGCGTTGATGTTGACGCCGGGGTTAAGGGTAGTCAACAGGTGGCGGGCACAGTGGAATTTCTCGGCCAGGACGGCATCGAGGGAATCGTGACCGAGGAATCTTAGCTTGCTCTTGGCCAGCCAACTCTTGGGGGTTGGGCCGATCTCCCGGAAGTCGGTCTCCTGAATGGTGTAGCGGGCAATGGCATTGTCCGGATCAATTTTCAAGGCATCGGCGGTGGCCTTGTCCAGTTCGCCGGTTTGGGCCAAGCCGTGGACGCGCTGGAATTCCCGGGTGGCTAATTTCGTTTTGGAACCGATACGCCCGTCGATCACCCCCGGTGAAAAACCGACGCGCTCTAGGGCTATCTGCCAAGCCAGCGCGCGGCGCAGGGATTCCTCCGCCTGATTGGCCCGGGCGGTGCCGGCCGTGGCGGCCAGAATCGGGATGACCCCTAATACCAAACGAAGGCCGAACCTAAGCGTATTGTTCCCTTTTTGAACCATAATCCAACCCTCGATGTATTCTATCCGCAAACACCATTCCTGAAAGCTATCGACCAAATCCGGGCGTTTTCTGGCGGGGATTTTAACGAACATATTGGTCGGGAGGCCGCAGGCGTACTAAAATCGGGACAAATCAACGGTCGATGGGCGATTCGTTACCATCGACAAAAGTTTTGTTAAACCAAGGACTCTAAACAGGATTTTCAGGAGGCCGACACATGTCCGAATCATGCTGCCCACAGTTACAGGTTGGTGAACCGGCTCCGCCATTCAGCGGGCAGGCGGTCATCGGTTCACAATTCGTCAACGTGTCCTATGCGAATGGCACTTTGACGGTCGGGGACGAAAAAGTCACCGGCAAATACGTGGTGCTTTTTTTCTATCCGCTCGATTTCACCTTCGTTTGCCCGACGGAGATCATCGCTTTCAGTGATCGCATCGACGAGTTCGAGAAGATCGGGGCGAAAATCGTGGGCGCTTCGGTGGACAGCCATTTTACCCACCTGGCCTGGAAGAACACACCGCGTAACAAGGGCGGGCTGGGTGAAATCAAGTTCCCGCTGCTATCCGACCTCAGCAAGGATGCGGCGTGCAGCTATCGCGTGCTGCTCAAGGGTGGCATCGCCGCCCGCGGGCTGTTCATCATCGACGACAAGGGTATACTTCAGTCGTACACCGTCAACAATCTGGGCGTCGGTCGGAACGTCGACGAGGTGCTGCGTCTGATCCAGGGTTATCAGTTCGTGGCTGAACACGGCGAGGTTTGCCCGGCCAACTGGAAGCCGGGAGCTAAAACCATGAAACCGGACCCGACCGGCGCACAAGCCTATTTCAAGGATGTGAAGTAACGCAAAATATAACAGGTGGCCTCCGCACTTGGGAATGCCTGTTGTTTATGTACTCACGGAGCCCGCGGCATGAAGGATGATTTTGATTCGTCCTTCGTGGCGCGGGCTTTTTTATTCATCAAGAAGGCCTGGCGGCAGGGGTTGGCCGATGGTCCCCTCCTGGCCGGAAGTGACACTAAGGAGTTTTTGATAATCCTTACGGGTCGCGGCCCAAAAGGTCTTGACCGATCGGCCGGCGACACGAAGGGCGGCAACGGCGTTGCGGGCGGCGAAAGCGGCATCAGCGGCGGCATCGTCGATGCAGCGGGCGGCGGCAGCGGACGAGGCGGCGGCCGCAGCCCGGGCAGCCTCGGCGGCGCCGGCGGTGGCGACGACAGGGGTTTCGTCGGCATAGGCGGCCTTCAGCGAGGCCACCCGCAACGAGCGAATGCGTGATAAGGCCCGCGACAGCGAAGGACTGGGATCTCTTGCTTCCGCGCCACTCGCCATAGCCTCGGCCATCAGCAGAGCCTTCTCGACGCGTGGGTCGGTATTGAGCATCTGCACACGGCGGGCACAGCGACAGGCCCAGTAGACGATCGCCCGCTGTGGTAGATGGCGGAGCTGATTGCGTACGGAAGCCAAGTCGATCGATTCTTCGGCTTCATGCGTTTCTGGAGCAAAAGGAATCTCGTCATAAGCGGCGGGGCCGTCCCGCAAGGCGTCGGCCAGTTCGCCGGCGTCGGCGTAACGGTGGCCGGGCTTTTTCTCCAGGCATTTACCGATAACGCCGGCCAGCCAGCGGGGAATATCCTCACGGTACTGTCGGGGATCGGGTGGTTGTTCGGAAATCTGCTTGAGCATCAAGGCCAGCGGACTGGCTTCCTCCGCCTCGAAGGGTACGTGGCCGGTAAGCATCTCATACAAGGTGGCGCCGAGGGCGTAGACATCGCTGGCGGGCGTAACCCGCTGTCCACGACATTGCTCGGGGCTCATGTAAGCGGGCGTGCCGATCTGCTGCCCCACGCCGGTCAGCCAGGTCGTCCCCTCGAGCATCAAAATCGTGCCGAAATCGGCAACTTTGACCCGGCCGGCACCGTCAAGCAGAAGATTGGATGGTTTCACGTCACGGTGGACCATGCCCATGCGATGAGCCACGGCGATACCCCTTGCGGCCTGCAGGATCAAATTCACAGCCTCGGCAACGGGTACCGCCGCCTGCCGAGCGCGTAAGTCATTCAAACGGTCGCGCAAGCTGCCACCGACAATCAGTTCCATGACGATGGCCGACGTGTCGCCGACCTGAAAAAATTCATATATTCGCACGACATTCTGGTGCCGGATGCGGGCCATGCTTTCCACTTCGCGTTTGAAGCGGGCACAGTAATTCGCATCGGCCTGATACTGCGGCTTGAGAACCTTGAAGGCCACGTCCCGGTTGTTTTGGGTATCGACAGCCGCGAATACCCGGGCCATGCCTCCTTCGCCAAGCATGCGGCCGATTCGATAATGGCCGATAGAGCCACCCTCGATACAAACAAACCGCTCCGGGATCAGGCTTTCACGCACACCGCGTCGGCTCATCACTACCCGCAGGTCATCGAGAATCGGGGTATCCCGGGAATCGTCCAGCCGCCGCCGGCATTCCACACAGGTATCCAAATGCCGGGCAACGTCGGCCAAGCGGTCCTCGGGCAACCGGCCTCGGCGAAAAGCGTCAATCGTTTCATCCGAAAGACAAACAGGCATTGGCGGATCCAACCTCTATCGCACCGGGATCGAACGCCCGGCCCACATCCTTCAGCATACCTGTTGCCCGCCGGGATTCCAAACCAACCAATACACGGCGACTTTCGACCGGCTCGCTTTTCGCAAACATGTTTTCAAGCTTGTGTAGCTGGGCTACGATGTATGGCATCTAACTATTGCGCTGGCGAGACGCCAGTGCAACACCCAAACACCCCCCTTCTTGCCAGCGCTGCACCTCTGTGGTCAAACCATATCAATGACTTGCATTAACGACCGCCATCCCGTCCACTCGCGGGCAAACGATGGTTCTCGGGCTTGAGGTCGGTTTTGTGCTTGCCGAAGCCGATTGGATTCGGATTGTATTCGCCCACCAGATCAACCTTGCGATCCGGCCGGATTTTCTCTTCCATCCTCAATGCCCAATAGCAGGCGTTGATCACCAAACGGCGGAATCCCTCGTTTTTCAGATCATCCGCATGTCCCATGGTGGTCGTGAACACCCTTGATGTTTTACCCTTTTCGCCCGTGTAGGTTTTCGTCCAGGCGATCGGCACCAGTTCCATATCCGGCTTGGGCGCATCGTCGGGATTCATGCCGACAAGTACCTGACCCATGACCAGCGGCTTGCTGTCGCCGCTCAACGTGGTAATCCCATACACGTCCGACGGCCCCCAGATTTCTTTCACGCCTCGCAGAATGGGATGATCCTCCATGCCTTTGGCAACCACACCCCGCGTGCTTTCCTTCTGGTGCTTGCCGTAATGCTTGATCCAGGTTTCACCGAGTACCTGACGGCCGAACCCGCCGGCGAATTCCTCCTCCTTGTTACTGAAATCGTATTTTGCATAGGTCTTGTGCTTCTCAAAACGGAATGCGTGGGTGGCGGTGCGCAGACCCACAATCGGCCTGCCCGAATCAACATAATCGAGGATGTGTTTCATCTGCTCGTCGGGCAGATCGCGAAAACGGGTGAAGATCACCATCAGGTCGGCCTTTTCCAGCACTTCCAGGCCGGGGATGTTATCGTTCTGCTGTGGATTGATGGTGCCATCAGCCCGGTCGATGGCGAAGAGTACGGTACATTTGAAGCCATGATGCCTGGCCATAATCTTCGCCAGTTGCGGCATCGATTCTTCCGAGCGGTACTCCTCGTCGCCGGTGACGAAAACGATATGCTTGCCCTTGCCCGGCCCGTCAAAACCATCGTACACAATCCCCGGTTCGGTCGCCCAAGTAATGGAAAAAAACGGGCAAAGAATACAAACCGCGATAAGCTCGATTACTTTTTTCATGTTAAACATCCTTTCATGTCAATGCGTAACTTTGTGCGGGCAATAGCCCATTCTGCTTATCTGTTTCCAGATGACCCTTATAACCAAAAATCAACTACACTACCGCTTCTCGGCTTGTTGCTTCAGGTACCAAGCCGTGGCTTCCTCCTGCAACTTTTCGAGAAACGCATCAGAATTATTGCCGTAGGGATTCCTATACGCAATTTTGAATTCATTAAAGAAGGCAGGATCGGATTCGGCTTGTTCCTGCAAAAATTGGCTGATCTCAGAATGACAGTCGATAGTAAGAAAACGACTCCAACCAATACCATCATAAAGGTAACGTGCCCCGTGGAATAACCCACCTCGTTTCGCAGATACATATCTCCACTGATGAACACATGGTACACCATCGTTCTTTTGCATAAACCACGAAACTGCCCCCTCTATGATGTTTCGTCTAAAATCTCCGCCAATACCGAGAAAATCGAAATGCCACGCGCTGCCTCGTGCACCGCAAAGTGTGCAAATCCGTTGGTTTCTACCGCAATCAACACCCAATTCGATGATCGCTAATAGCAAAATCGGTACGCCCACCCACAGAGCAATCCTTCGCGTCCGTTTGCTGGCCAGAAACACCACAAACGGATGTCGCAGATCCTTGATCCAGGTGGCCGAATCGGCCGGATCGAACGGACGGCCGCACTCCGGGCAGGTAAACGTCTGGAATCCATACAGATCGTATTTGCACTCCAGGCAGTAGATATGCTGCTGGACACATGGCCCGCGCGGATGGGAATGGATCATCGCCATAAGGGCCTATCTTATGTTGGTGTGACACCCCGTCACAGCCCGCCCAGGCCAGGCTTTGCCGAGCTCGGACGAGGCCGGCGGGAAAATTTTGTCTCACTGGTGCGGACACCGGCGAGACGCCTGTGCCACATTTTTGTTCGGGGATACGCTCTAAGCCCGATCCCTATCCTCCCGCCGCCTTCAACGGTCCCACAAATGTACTTCGTTCCGCAAGGCCACCGGGAGGCCGAGCAGCTCGTTCAGGACAATCGCCCGGCGCAAATCCATCCGGTCAAGCCGTTGGCCGCGTTTCAAAAGCGGTTCCTTGGCGATACTCGGACGTGGTGGTTCCGCTTCCTTAAGTGGCATCTGAGAGACCCTGACAAGTTCGGCTTCGACCGGCACCTCGACGATTTTCGTCGGCACAGCGGGTGGTGCTTTGCTTATTCGTGGCTGTTGCCGAATGTCATGCCGGGCCGGTCGCTGAACAGGAATACCTCGTTGGGGCAAAGGAGGACGGGCCGGACGACGCGGCGGAACCGAAGGGACCATCTTGCGGGCGGGCTGAGCACGGGGAGCCCTCTGCTGAACCGGTGCCGAGCGACGCGGGGGAATTTGCGGCCGTGAATCCGGCGGGATGGACGGTGGGGGCAAACCGCCGGCCGATCTTCGTGGGGGGGCCATTGGTTTACGCGGCTGCGGGGTCGGCTTATCCGTTTCGCTTTTCGAACGCTTGTTCTTGATCCATTCCGACAGACCGCCAAGCGCGGAAAAGATTAGAACCGCAATGATCCAAAGCAACTCGAGGCCGTCGCGCTCCTGACCCAAGATGTCCAAAAACTCGTGCATGAAACCTCACAACGAATCAAATATCTATGTCTTTGGCGTTCCCTTATCTTCACCGCCGATCGACTGGCGCATGGCGGTATCCGCCTGGATGTTGCGTAGCCGGTAGTAATCCATGATGCCCAGGTTGCCGCTGCGGAAGGCCTCGGCTATCGCTCGCGGGATTTCCGCTTCGGCCTCGACCACTTTCGCCCGGTTTTCCTGGACCAAGGCCAGCATTTCCTGTTCACGGGCCATGGCCATCGCCCGACGTTTTTCGGCTTCCGCCTGGAACCGACGCTTGTCAGCCTCGGCCTGGTCGGCCTGGAGTTTGGCCCCCACATTCTCGCCTACGTCCACGTCCGCGATATCAATGGACAGGATTTCAAAAGCCGTCCCCGAATCCAATCCTTTCTCCAGCACTCGCTTGGAAATCGTGTCCGGATTCTCCAGCACGGCCTTGTAACTCTCGGCCGAGCCGATACTGGTCACGATACCCTCACCCACACGGGCAATGATCGTCTCTTCCGTCGCCCCGCCCACCAAACGCTCGATGTTGGTGCGCACGGTCACACGAGCCCGGGCCTTGAGTTGAATACCATCCTTGGCCACCGCGTCGATGGTTTGCTTGCCGCTGGCCTGGCTGGGGCAGTCGATTACCTTTGGATTAACCGAAGTATGCACGGCGTCAAGCACGTCCCGCCCAGCTAGATCAATCGCGCAGGCCGTCTTAAAGGGAAGATCGATTCGTGCTCGATCGGCGGCGATCAGCGAGGAAATAACCTCCGGTACCCGCCCGCCGGCCAGATAGTGCGTCTCCAGATCGTTGGTGGAGGCGTCCAGCCCGGCCTTGACCATCCGAATCTTGCTTAACACGATGACCCGGGCGTCGACCTTACGCATGTACATGCCGATCAGGTCGCCAAAACTGACATTTGCCTTGCTGAAAAGGGCCTGCACCCACAAATTGAAAAACTTGGCCACGATGGCCAGAATGACCAGGCCGATCAACGCCACGATTATGCCAATGAACCACCAGGGGTCGATATCAGCCATTAATTGTGTCGAAATGTCAAGCATGTCATGAATCCTTTCCTGATATGAAGCCTCTAAAACAAGGTAGCGATTCCGAAACTACCTTTATTTTTCAGACGTCGACGCGTTCCGCGCGCGGGCTGGGAACTTCGCGTACCAGCAGCGTGCGATCGACCAGGCGAACGGCCTGTACACTTACACCTTTTTCGATCATACCATACTCCGCCTTGCATTCCACCCGCCGCCCGTCGAATTCACAAGTTCCCACCGGGCGTAACCGGGTCAGCGACCGGCCAACGGTACCCACGAGTACCCGCATGTGTTCCACGGGCATCCGGTCGTCCGCAGTCAACGTCGGGTTAGGCGGGGCCAGGCGACGCCCCACGGGGGTGCGGTGCCAGTTCTTCACGCTGAAGATCAGACCTAGCGGAAGACAAACGGCGATGACCGCCAGACCGATCAGGGCGGCAACATCGTTACGTTGGTGCGTTTCATAAAGGGCCAAACCCAATACCCCCACGCCGATCAGACCTAGCAGGCCGTACGCCGGTAGGAACAGTTCCACGATCAGCAGGATCATGCCGAGCACATAGAGCAACGCGATAAATAACCATCCCGACATAGGTTCGACCTTTCAGCGGTCCCGCATCGTTTACTGAACCTGGCGAACGACGACCCGGATTCCGTGACGTTCCACGACCTCGATACGCGCGCCTTTTTCAACGAATTCCCCCAAGGTCACCACATCGACCAATGTGCCGTCAAACAACGCCTTACCAGCCGGGCGAAGCGTAGTCTGGGCCACTCCCACAGCCCCTACCTGGATACTATCGACCACGGAATACGACACAGCGGTCTGCTCGCGTGTCGGGTTGGGGGGGATAAACAACCGACCCACGGTTGTCTGCGGCAAATAACGCGCCAGAAAATACGCGGTTATGATCGATCCGGACAAACCTCCGGCCAGCACAAACAACCCTTGCTTGAGGTAGGTATACGTAGCGGGCAACGTGGGCATCCGGAAACGCCAGAACCAATGCTCGTTCCACCCGGGTTCGGGCGGCACAAACGAAAATAACAAACCGACCACCAACAATATGAGGCCGGTGACCCCCGCCACCCCAAAACCGGGAAGCACGAAAAGCTCGATCGCCAGCAGGATGATCCCCGCCACGATGGCCACGATCTCCCACGTCATGGTGATACCGGCCATATACGGCGCCCCTAGGAACAGGACCAGGCACACCAGGGCAACCGCTCCGGCCAGGCCGATTCCCGGCGTATGAAATTCCACATACGCCCCCAACAGCATCAGCAAGAAAAGAACGCCGCGGACCAGGGGCGAGGCCAGCCACTGCACGAGCGTCTCCATGTAGGTATCTTCCAATCGCTCGATCGAACCACTGATGCGAAAATAGTCTCGCAACTCCTGATCGTTATTGATCTCCGCGCGGGCGAATCCGTAGGCCAGGGCCTCGGCCGTACTCATGGTCAGTAATTGCTTGTCGGCTTCCACGATAGGTTGATGGATTTTGCCCAGGCCCGGATACTCCTCGACGTCGCGCCATAGCGGCTTGCTTTCCGCGCTGGTCACATGTTCCGATTCGCCCTCCCGTCGCCCGGTGAGATAATCCAGCAGCCCCTTTTCCTTTTTCCCCTTTGCGTCCTCTGTTTTTATCAACTGGTCGCGCTCCCTGGCATTGACAAAACGCTTTTCACCGGTCTGCGTGTTCTCCAGCCACCAGATTTCCATCTCCGGTCGAATCAATGCCAGAGTCATCAAATAGCTGTAGCCGTTCCGCTGGGCCGAGTCGCGCAGTTCGGTCACCAACGGGCTGGTCGTTTTGGCCTCAAGATCCTCGGGAACGGCGGACAACCCCGTGCCGGTCACCATGATAGGCTGGCAGTCCCCCATGCGGGCATAGTCCGACATAACGATCCCCTCGGTGGCCAAGGCGATGATCGTGCCGGCGCTGTAGGCCTGCGGATTGATCCAGGCATACGCGCGAATACCCTCCTTGCGCAGACGTTTGATGTCCGTACATATTTCCAGGGTCGTACCCAACGCTCCGCCGGGAGTGTCAAATTCGAAAATGACCAGGTCGATCCCCTGGGCCCGCACATAATCCAGGCGACGTTTGATGCTGTCCCGGGTGATATCCGTAATGGTGCCGGTAATAGGGATGATGACGGCCTGTTCATGCTCGGCCGGCTGGGACGCCGTTGGACCGAGAACGGATTCTCGGTCCAGCAGTTCGTTCACGGCCGGCAACGTATCCGCCGGTCGAGTATCCGCCCACGCACCGGACATCATCCATGCCGCCGAGGCGAGGGCCAAACCCGTCCATACCCAACGTTTGATGCGATTCTCTTTTTTCATCACGGCTCTGTATACCCCGAAAAGATCATGATCAAATTTATTCTATCTGACTTTCGACACTTAGGCAACGCCCGAGTATATCCGGTGGGTGTGGCAATTTTTTTCGGGCAATCGGACCGTTGAGGCTCGGTCCCCCTCGTTTCCGACTCAGAATTCGAGGATCGTACAACGGGGTTGGAGACTTTGCCCGGATTTCTTGCCAGACCCATATCCGGTTAACAGGGATGCATACAGTTTATTTCAAGGAAGCTCCTTTACCGTCAGGGCGAGGGGAAATATGACCGTCTTTTCTACTGGTTGGGCGGCGGAACCACCCGGAGGGCCGTCACCTCATCCGTGGGAAAAAGTCCGGTACTCCTCGATCGCTCCTTGCAGGGGGGTACGAAAAAGCCGATATTGGATCCACAAGCTTTGCGTAAAGCGGCCACGCCGCCACGCCGCTTTACCTGATTCCATGCACGACCAAGAGCCGGCAATTGCTTGTCTTTGATCCGGCGTCAATGAATCACCGAACGGTTTGTACTGTTGAGCCCTTTCTCGATCAGGCGGGATAAAAGTGTGAATCAATAATGAGATGAACCGGTTCGGGTAATTTGCATTTGGTTTTCGCCAAGCGGACTGGAACAGTTGAAGAAGTTGAGCTACAGACCGCTTGTTAGGGCGGAGCCTGCCCTAGCCTGGCGGATAAATCCCCACGCCCGGGATTCATCCGCTCTAATTGCTCCTGCCAAACGGAGAGGGGGGGACTTTAATCGTAGGCCAGGACGAGGAGATGGATGGCACAGGTAAAAATGCGGAAATCTATAGGAATACAAAGGGGTATGCGCGTTGTTGGGGGACACGTCATGTCCCTTGGCGACCTTATGCGCCCCGAGTTTTTGGGGGATATTTGGGGAAGTGTAAAACCAAGCGACAAGGATTGGAAAGTCCGGAGGATCAGGACGACGCTGGCCCGGAGGCTGGCCTAAAATTTTCGTAAATTTTTGACAAAGGATGCAGGAGTCGGAATGAAAAACGGTGAATGTATAAAGGTCATCAGCGAGAACGTTTTCGCTGAACCTTGATTAAATCCTGGGACGTAACCAGATGAAACCGAAAAAAACGAGACGTGAAATCGAGATGACTGTTGCCGTCAGGCAGCAGACGGCGCCGGAGCAACGTCGGTTCGATGCGGCCTTGGAGCTCCTCCTGACCGAGATGGTTCGTCAGGAAATTACCGGCCGCAGGGAGTATCAAAATGGTCAACAAGCAATTAAAAGCTAAACGGTATATTGCCCTTGCCCGATGCAGTTCACCCGGTCAAGTGGATACCAGTATTGACGAGCAATTGCGTCTAATTGAGAACTTCGGTCGTGACCAGGGCATGTGCTGCGTGGACCGAATCACCCTCGGAGTCACCGGCTCCGTCCCCGGCGCACGGACCGACATCGACGAGTTGGTCCGACGCAAAAAGGAACAAGACGATTTCGACGTGGTCGTGGTGCAGGATGCGACCCGTCTTACCCGGTCCGGACCAGCACACGGCATGCATATCCTGTTTGAACTGCGGTCCGTCGGTGTAGACTTTATATCCGTCAAGGATGACCTGCCCGAAGGAGACATGGGTGATGTGATGCGGACGTTGCAGTACTATGCTGCCAAACAGCAGGCAGACGGCATTGCCTTTGCCGCGACCCGTGGCGCCAGCGCCTCCCTATATACAGGTAAGACGGCGCACTGCAAAGCGCCGCCCTTCGGTATCGATCGTCTATATTGTTCCGAAGACGGTACCCCCAAGCATATCAACCGGAACCTGCCGGATGGTTGCCAAGTGAAGTTGCATCCCAATACCAGGGAGATTCTCGAACGGTTTGGACGCAATCAGAAGACAGGTGTGCCGGCGCACTATATTAAACAGAAGACGGAGCAGATTCGTTTGGTCCCCGGTGATCCTGAACACGTCCGTATTGTCCGTGAGATTTTCGAGAAACACCTGCGGGATGGGTGGGGATATTTTCGTATTGCCCAAAATCTGAATGACCGGGGCATTGTAGCACCCCGTGGTGGACAATGGTCTCTTGCTACGGTACGGAGCATCCTGTTCAATCCCACCTATCTTGGGTTGGGCATTGCCAACCTTGCGACGACGGCCGTTTATTACATTCGGGGTCCGGAGGGACCGGTTCCTGCCGAGATCCAGATGAAGGATCTGATGGAGGGCAAAGCGGCGCGCCGTATCCGCCCACAGTCGGAGTGGTTCGAACGTCAAGAACCCGAGCTGACTAATCTGCTCAATCCATCCCTGAAAACGGCAGCAGCAACCAAGCAGTCTGCCCGCATGGATTCCCTTGCCGCCGGCATCCCACGAAAACGGAACCGGGACCGGCATCGGGACAGCAACTATATCCTGAAGGGTATACTAACCACTAAGCAGGGTGGTTATGCGATGACCGGTCGTACCACCGGTAAAAAGGGATGCCGCAAGCGCTACTATGCAATTAGTCGCGCCTATTCCTATCCGAGCAGTGACCTGCTGTTGCGAACCCTGATCCCTGCTGAACCCCTTGAGCAGATGGTACTATCGGTACTTCAGGAAGTCCTGATCGACTGCCAACGAGTCCATGAAGTTGTCCGCAAAGTCGCCGAACGTGAACTTCGTGCTTACGCTCCACCACGTCTGATCTTTCCGAACTGAACCGGGAGAAAACCTCCATCCAGCAGAAACTCGTGTTCGTGCTCGATGAAATGGATAATGAAGGCAGAGATGCCGTCCGAGGTAAAGTCCAACAGATGCAAGGCCGGCTCAAGGAATTAAACGCAGAAATCCATCGCAGGACCACTGACCGGCAACAGATCGACAATGCCGATGAGATTGCCGATGCCGTCTGCGGCAAACTGAGTGATCTTGCCGTGCAGGTTCCGAATTTGCCCTCCACGGCCCTACGAAACCTGCTCCAGGTCTTCTTGAATAAACTTGTGGTCGATCTAGAAACGAAGAATGTCGAGGTCACCTTTGCCCTGCCGGAGTAGGCCACGGTGGATACCGAGCGGTTGTGCCTGGTTGGTCATTCTGTATACAAAACGACCAACGAGGCACACCCTGTCTATGTGCTGGCAACCTACCGGGGCACCTGGCAGAATAAGACCTACCGAATCAAACAAATCCGGTCACGCAAAAACGTTGCATAAGTTGCCGGGAAGCCCGGCGGGCAATAATCGCTATGGGGGGCAAAAGCGTCCGCGAAAACAACAAACCATGACGGCCTCGACATTCCTGGGGGACAATTCGGTAACAGGAATGTTGATACCGGCCGCTTCAAACTGGCAGTGGTGGCGTTGCCCCTCTCGGATGACAATGGCCCGACCTAAGAAAGCAATTCCCGGAGGGGCGGGATCGGGCGATCCCAAAAGATTCGACAATTTCTCCCGGCCAATCACGGCCTGCCGGGCGGCCATTTCCCTTGTTTTAGGCGGCCTTGATTTACGTCGTAATATCCGGTCACCGGGGGCGGCGGTGATTTTCGCCCTGGCCGACATGCTGGATAGCGGTAGCCAGCCGTTTATCCAACAGGTTTATCTGTCCAGCGCGGCGACCGGGCTCATGATGGAATCCCGTTCACATACGAATAATCCAGCCTTGCCCACGGTCCGGATCATCGGCGTGCGGACGCTGGACGAACTGTTACAACTTGTCTGGCCGGGTCTTATTCAGGCAAATCATGCCGGCCGGTTGGATTGAACCTTGGGAGGCCGCCATGAAAAATCTTGTGCTACCGACCATTGTCCTCAGTCATATATTTTGTGAGTGGAAATGCCCGGCCTGCAACCGGTCTGGGCAGTTGATTCAGGTCCAATACCCCCAGAACCGGCAGGAAGGGGTTTCCGTTGAATTGACCTATCCGGTCCGCTGCGCGTGCGGCAGATTAGATTCCTTCACCATTCGCCTGCCCTATCTGGTACGGGGATACATGTTGATCTAATTTGCCCTGTTGGAGAATTATAATCGACATCGCAACCAATCCGTGGCGATGCTGCCGGCCCGATCCAAGCTTGTTCTGAACATAATGAGCGAGTTCGATCAGGCGATTGTCCATTATGTCACCCAGCCTATGTGCTCAACACCGATTGCCCGTGAGGAACCCGACTTGATCGCCCAGTCTCCGATCAAGCCTGCCGAGGTGCAGCGGTTTAATTTCAGTTTTACCGACGAACAGTGGAGAGACTTTTTGCGCCGGCTGGGTTACGGTAATGATGGTTATCCTTAGACTGTGTTCTGCCATCTGGACACGCGGCCCTTTGTTCAACCAGATTCTCCATAGAAATTCGGGGTGACCGTTGGTTGAACTGGCATCCCCACGGCCAAGGAAGATGCATAGGCGTGAAATCCACCTCTTTTCTGGATTAAACGATACACGATACTCAAAGCAATGAGAGACAAGATGCCAAAACACGTATTCCAGAGATAGATGTACCGGTAGCTCCCCCCCAAGACATCAATGAACAGGCCAACAAGATAACCACCGACCAGGCAGGCGGCCGCGCTTAACAGGGCACTGGCTGAGAAGAGTTGTCCATAGCGATCCCGGGGCAGCATGGCCGGAAGAAGCGGTAGGAAGCAAGATGTCCAACCGGCTGAACCAATGCCCACCAGGGCAGCAAAGACAATGAAGGTGTACGGTCCTTGAACGCACATAAAAGCGATGCTCGACAGAACACAACTTATGATGATGGTGATGATTCCAAGGCGTAAAGGATGGATTCGATCGGCCAAATACCCTAAAGGATAGGAGAGTAAAAAAGCTCCGAGCTGAATGCCGGCCAGCAACTTGCCGAATGTGAACAACGATACACCGACCTCCAGAGCGAAAAACAGGCTGAAGAGATTGACCCCGATATAAGCACAAGCGACACCCGCAATACCAACGAAAAGCCACCGATGGACGGGTTCTCGAAAACATTCATTGAAATATGAGCGGATTGCGACCACGTTTCCGGGCTGTACACCGGATGGAAGCGGTTCAGGATAGCTGCCCTCCTTGACTCGCCAGCAAGTCAAGCCGAGGGCCACGGCGCAAGCAACGCCGGCCACCCCGAAAGCCGTGTGCGCGTGATTCTCCAGGAATCCGAGCAGGAAAAAATTGAAACTGAACGCCGCAGCGGAACCGATTGTTCGGTAAAGACCGAAAAATCGGCCCATTAATCTGGCCGGAACAACGTCGTTGATCAAAAGGGGATACACAACAACGACAATCAGGTCGAAAATCTGAAAAAGGACAAAAAAGGCAACCAAACACAACGCGACTATTGTCGGCTTGCTGAGTTCCGGAACGAGCGTAGTGGCTACAGTATGCAGCCATCCACCGATTTCAAGGTGATAGGCCGTGAGAATCGAAAATCCGCCCATAAAAGGTGCGGCGGTAACCAGGAAGGGAATCCGTCGGCCATATCGGCTTCGAAGGCGGTCGCTGCGACAGCCCACGAGCGGGCTGATCAATAACGTGAGGAAGGCCGGGACACTGACGATCAGGACACCGATCTCGGCGTTGGATAGGCCATGGTCCCGCAAAATGATAGGGACAAGTCGGAGCTTAATTACGTCCTTCACTGCAAGAAATAGCGCGCTCCACAGTAACCAGAAGAACAAAACGATCAAAGCAATTCGGGTGTAAATGAGGGTTCCCAGGCCATGCGTTACGGGTGCGCGAGTTGGAACATCGGCCCCAGTCGAGGAGAACATCATCGAATCACGACCACTCTGAGTGGGGTTAGCCATGTCTCATCTCCAAGGATATTCTCGCGACAAGCCGGGCAAAAGTACAGGATCATGGGATTTGATCATTGGCAGATCCATCGATTTAAATAGTTCATTATAAACGCAAACAAATCGCTTCCGCATTACAAATCTTATTCTCATAAATAACTATAAATAAATGATTTACGTTTCATAGCGTCAAGTTTTTTCTCTCGATCACAGAAAAAAAAAGAAAAGAGATTGACAGGAGAATCCCATTCCGCTATTCTATACTTGCACGTGCTAGATCGCAATATTCTCGGTACGGGTAGTTCTGAATTCTCATTTTCTCAAAACTATCACGTGCAAGTATGGAATCAAGGATTATGGCCAGAAAAAAAACAGCCTTCACGAGTTTCGATGTGGCCGATGCGTTAGGTCTTTCGCGGGCGACGGTTTCGGCGGTGCTCCGTGGGCAGGCCGACAAGCTCGGGATAAGTTCCACGACGGCTGAGCGGGTGTTGGATACGGCCAAACGACTCAACTATTACCCCAACAAAGTCGCAAGATCCCTGCGCAGTCAGCGCACCGGCGTGATCGGTGCCGTCTTGATCAACTTTAAACATGGTTGGACGGACAGTGTCATGGAAGGGATGGAGTCGGTCCTGTCCGAGGCCGATCGGGCCATCTTCGTGGCTACCCATCGCATGGTGGTTCAGCGAGCCATCAAGGAATTGACCTCGTGCCTGATGAGACATGACGAGGGCATTATTTGCCAGCCGGTTCCTGGAGCCACGGATATCTATAAACGCATTAAGAATGCCGGCCGACCGCTCATTTTTCTGGGCGACTACCCTGAAGATGTACCGGATGTGAGTTTCGTTGGATGGGACTCGCCACCGGCGGTTCGCGTCGCCGTGGAGCATCTCATTCAGACCGGTCGGCGACGAATCGGTTTTATAGGGATTGATTACCCCATGAAAATGGCCCGGGCGCGTTACCTCGCCTATCACGAAGTTCTTCAGGAGGCCGGATTGGTCGAGAACGAACGTTGGGTAGCGATACCCCCGTTACTTTGGCCCGTCGAGCAGATTATTAACTGGGCTTTGGACCGGATGTTTGTCCCGGGCCAAGAACATCCGGATGGGATACTGGCAAGAAATGACGACATTGGCCTGGCTGCGCTGGAAGGTCTACGCGCCCGGGGTATTCGTGTTCCTGACGATGTGGCCTTGATCGGGTTGGGCGATTTGCCGGTAACAAATTACAGCGGGATAAGCCTTTCCACTGTCAAAGAGCCAACGGTGGAAATCGGCCGGGAGGCGGCCCGGCTCATGCTGCAATTGATCGACAACCCGGAGCACGACCCGGTGCACCGGCTGATTCCCGGTCGAGAGCTCAAAATTCGGGGGACCACACAACGAGCGGAGGAGGCGTGATGACGATGTTCCCAACGCAGGTCGGGACGAAAGTGCATGGCCATGTATTCACCGAGCACATAAAAGGAGAGGACAAATGGGCAAGACAATAACCAGTTCATGGATCGCGGGGGTGATACTCTCTGTCTTTTCAAGTCAGGTGACCGCTCAGTTGGACCGAACGTACTGGACCGGGAGTCCTGACTGGGTTCCCCTGAGTATCAACACAAGCAACTACAAGGCCTTGGCGGAGGAAGCCACCCATTCCGGGCCAATCCTGATTGTGCATGGGGCAAGGGCTGACGGAAGTGGCTTGTACCAGGTCATCAGCACCAACTGGGGCTCCACCTGGTCAGAGAATTTTATCAGCGCGACCGACTACAAGGAACTGGCCACGATGCACGGGATCGAGAACCAGTTCTACGCGGCCCGGGCGGATGGCTCTGGCCTGGATCGCGTTTACTTCTCGGGCAACAGTTGGAACACTTTGCCTGTGATAGCTGATGATTATAAAGCGCTTGCTGCCGATCCCAGCCAGGCCGGGCCAACCTTGATGGTTTACGGGGCTCGGGCCGATGGCACTGGCGTCGATCGCATTCGGTCGGACGACTGGGGGTCGACATGGTACATTGATTTTTCTCTTTTAACGACCACCGATTACAACGAACTGGAGACAGTGCCTGGGGTGGCGAACAGCTTCTTCGGGGCTCGCGCCGATGGAACTGGCCTCGAGCGGATGTACTTCTCCGGGATATGGCAAACCCAACCGCTCTTGTCGGTCAATTACAAGGGTTTGGCAACCGATTCGACGCAGCAGGGCCCGATTTTCCTGGTGTTTGGATCGCGGGCGGATGGTAGCGGTGTGGATCGTATTCGATCGAATGACTGGGGTTGGACCTGGAGCATCGAAGTGCCATTGCTGACCACCATCGACTACGACGAGTTGGCGACCATGAAGGGCATCCCGAATCAATATTACGCAGTGCGAAGCGACGGTTCCGGTCTGGATCGTGTTTATACAGAAGGCGGCCATGGTTGGATCACGACAAACATCAACGCCAACAACTACAAGGCTTTGGCCCAGGAGGCCACACAATCCGGCCCCATTTTGATC
>CAYNYK010000106.1:0-19133 GCA_964401335.1 uncultured Planctomycetales bacterium | reverse complement strand
CGCTGCGTCCGGCGGTGCTGTGGCGGAAGATCAGCTTCGGCAACCACAGCGAGGCGGGGTGCCGATTCGCCGAACGCATCCTGACCACGGTGCAGACCCTACACCTGCAGAAGCGGCACGTGCTGGCTTATCTTCGTGAAGCTCTGACCGCCCACCGCGCGGGTCAGCCCGCCCCGGCGTTGGTCGTTGTGGGGGCCTGAACGGTTACAAAAAGGGCGCGAACGGCTTTTTTGGGAAGAAAGCCACGATTTCCGGCAACTATACTGGCAATGCGGTACCGCGGGTGCCGAGTGAGGTGCGCCAGGTGGCTGACGATATCGAACTGGTGCGAAAGATCGGCCGCGGAGACCGCGAGGCCTTCCGCGTTCTTGTCAATCGCGAAGGGCGGTATCTCTATGGCATAGCCTACGCTCTGGTGGGGAATGCGGCCGACGCGGAGGACATGGTTCAGGAAACCTTTGCCGGAATGTTGAGCAGCCGGTTCCGCGGCGAGTCGTCCCTCCGGACGTGGCTGGTGCGAATCCTGGTACGGCGGGTAGGGATGCTGAGGCGTTCGCGTCACGGAATGAGGCGAGAGGGAAGATTGGAAGTTCAGACCGCCGACGGATCAGGGACGAGATGGATGACACCGTCCGGTTCGGCAGGCACCGAAGCGAAATTGGATTTGGCGACCATGCTGGAAAGTTTATCCCCTGAACACCGGGCGGTCATGATTCTAAGGGAATTGCACGGATTGACTTACGAAGAGATGGCCGCCGCTTTGGGATTACCGCGCGGCACGGTGGAATCGCGACTGCATCGGGCCAGGGCGGAATTGAGGAAACGATTCAAGGATTACCTGTGAGCGGGGTGAGAGACGACGAACGCGGCGGTTTTCGGATCGGACCATGACCAGTTGCGATAAGACAATTTGGGTGCAACGCTATCACGACGGCGAGCTTTTCGGTGCCGAACGGGCGGCCACGGAGGCGCATCTTCGCGATTGTGGCGAATGTCAACAGACGCTTGCGGACCTGCAACGGTTGTCTTTCTTGATTGCGGCGGCGCCACTGGCGGAGATGTCGGATGACGCAATGGATCGGTTGCGTGCGTATCGGCCGGCATACGATGATGAGCAAGGCCTATTGCGCATCGCAAGCTGGCTGACCGCCGCGGCCGCAGCCGTTCTGATCGCAGCCTTGCTTTTCGATCCCGGTGACGCCTCCGACGGGAACAATCAGCCGGCGGTCTGGGAAACGCTGGCGGTGATGACCCCGGCCTCGGTCCAGGACGACGATAACGCCGAACTGCTGACCGCGGCGCAATGGATGGCGGACGATTTATCGATCGGCGAGAGATGGTGATCGGTGAAGACACGGATACTGATTATCGCGGGTTTTGTGGTCGCCTTCGCGGCGGGCTGGGCGGTTGGGCTGAAATGGCGGGGCAAGGATAGTCCGTCCGGTACCCGTTCGGGCCGGCACAGCGGCTGGCTGGCCGCCGAGTTGAAATTGTCGCCCGAACAGAAGGAACAGTTACGGGAAATCTGGTCGGAGACGGCGCGGCGCGGGCGGCGGGAAAGGATGGACCGTCGTCGTCAGGCGGGTCGGGAACGCGATGAGGCCATCGCGGCCCTTATTCGCCCGGAGGACAAAGCCCGCTACGAGGAGATCCTGAAACAATATGCCGAACAATCCGGAGAGCAAGATCGTGAATGGCGTGAAGCGTATGAGGCGGCCGTCGAGCGCACCAAACAGATCCTGACCCCCGAGCAACGTAGTCGGTATGAGGATCTGCTCCAGCGTCAACAATGGGATCGACCGGGGCGCGATCGACACCGGGTGGACCGCGATTACGAGGCGGGAAAACGTAACAAGCTGCAGTCAACCACGCGGGAGGAGTGAACCTCTCCAAGCGTAAACAAGGGTGCGTAGCGGGACATAGGAGTGAGTCTCTAACAAGAACGAAAGGAAATCAACCATGCGTGATTATTCATCGGGAACGATTCGTCATCTGGCGGTAACAACGGGCATGTTGTTCGTTTTGATCGGCGTTCAGACGGCCGCGGCCCAGGAGGCGCGCCGGGGCGGGCGAGGCGGCCGGGAGGGCCGGGGGCCTTCCGAGGAACGTCAGGCGGAAATGATTAAGCTTTACCCGGGCATCGACGCCAACGGGGACGGGAAAGTCACACCGGAAGAGATGCGGTCGTTCTTCGAGGCCAATCCCGATAAGCGACCCGGCAGAGGTCCATGGATGGAAGGCGGCCCCCTTCGGGCCGAGGGCATGAATCGCTTTCAGGCGATCCTCCAGCAGCATCCCAACCTGGACACGGATAAGGACGGCGTACTCAGCTATGAGGAGCTCATGGCCTCCAAGGATCCGGAGGTTGAGGCCCGCCGCGAGCGTTTGCGGAACCAAATCCTTCGGCAGAATCCGGACGCTGATTCGGACAAGGACGGCAAGCTCAGTGACGAGGAGCTTAAAGCGTCAATGGCCAAGACCGAGGAAGATCGCCGGGCCGCCTTGCTCAAGAGATACCCGGAAGCGGACAAGGACAAGGACGGCAAACTCAGCAACGAGGAACTGAAGGCCCTCAATGCCGAAATGGAGGCCAAACGTCGGGCCGAGCTGCTCAAGAGACATCCGGAAGCGGACAAGGACAAGGACGGAAAGCTCAGCGACGCGGAACTCAAGGCCCTTGAGGCCGAACTTGAAGCCCAGCGGCGAGAGCAGATTCTCAAACGCAATCCCGAGGCGGACAAGGACGGGGACGGCAAGCTCAGCGATGAGGAAATGAAAGCTTGGCGCGAACAAAACCGTCCACGACGTCCGGGTGGAGAGGGTGATCGCCCCACGCAACGTCAACGCGGTCAAGGCCGCGGCCGAGGTCCCGCGACCTCCGCCCAATAGGTTCTCCTCCTTAAGCTCGGAGCGACACCGGGCCTCGCGCGGCGACGGGCAAAGGGCCTGTCCCGCGCGGGGCTCGCCGGGCAGACCGAGGGCGCATGATTCGGCGAGGGGCGGCAGTTAAACGCGGAGAAGCCTTACTCGGAAATCTGGTAAACCTTTCGGCCGCGAGCGATCTACAATAGACAACGATAGAGGAGAATTACAATGGCCGGCATATACCGTTTAAGCGGATTGATGTTCCTGCTCGTCCTCGGCATGGTCGTGGTCCCCTCGACAAAGGGACAGGAAGGCCCTGGTCGGGGAGAACGACGCATGCGACAAGACGACGGTCAGCGGCCACGGCGGGATCGGGGCGGATTCGGCGGACCCCGCGGACCCCGCGAATTTACTGCGGAGGATCGGGAACAATTCGAGCAGCGCATGGTCGATCGCTACCTGGAACGTATGACCGAAAATTACGAACTCGACGATCAACAGCAGGCCCAGGTCCGCGCCCAGCTCGACCAGGTCCGAGAGCAGCAAAAGGCTTTCGCCGAATCGCGATCAAGTGAATTCGAAGCCCTGCGCGATCAGATGCGCGAATTACGCAACGCGCGGGAGCAAGGTGGGGAATTTAATTGGGAGAAAGCGCGGGAACTCGGCGAAAAAATGCGCACGTTATGGCAGGATGCACCGCTGATGAACCGTCAGCAAATCCGCGAAAACGTGGAAAAGCTGTTGCCGGCGGAACAGGCCGAGCGCGGCCGGGCGCGTTGGGAAAGCCAAGAGCAGGAACGTGACCGGCGTCGTGAGGAAATGCGTCAGCGCTGGGAAGAGCGGCGTCAGCAGTGGGAGGCCGAGCGTGCCGCTGAAGCCGGCCCGGAAGGGCAGCCGGCGGCGGAGGAATCCGCGCCGACGGACGAACAAGTCGGACAGGATGGCGCGGCCGAAGCGACCGGTACGGAGCGACGCCGTAGCTGGCGACAGCAACGCGATGCGTGGCGCCGTCAACGTCGTGAACAACAGGGCCAGGCACCCAATGCGGATCCGTCGCAGGATCAGGAAACATTGCAAGACCAGGAGGTGTCGGCGACGGATGGCGAACCATCTCAAGGTGATCGCCGCCGGCGACGTAGCCGGGAAAACCCCATCGGTCCCTGGGAACAATATGTACGCGATTTCGTGCAGCGTTACGATCTGGACTCCTCGCAGCAGACGACCGCCCAGTCCGTGCTGCGTGAAATGCAACAACGGCGTACGACCTATGAGCAAACCCGCCGGGGTGATTTCGAGGCTGCTCAGCAGCTCGAGGACATCGGCAAACGGCAGCAACGGCTCGACGAGCTGAATCGGCCGATAACCCGGCTCTTTGAAGACCTGAAAAGTCGTTTGGAACGAATCCCGACCGCTCAGCAAAGGCAGATGGTTAATGGTCGATTGTCCACCAGCCGGCCGGCGATGGCGACTACCCAACCAGCAGACGTTTCCAGTCAACCCGCCGAGGCCGGCGAGCCAAACCGTGCAACGCGCGAGGAGCGCCGCGGCCGTCGCGGCAATCGTGAATAAATAAATGGTATCCGGGGGATAACGCGGAAGGGTACGCATGTGGATACCGCCCCCGATGGTTATTCCTACACATCGACACTTCGAATATTTCCTGAGATGGCATTACTTCCTGGATGTATCAGGCACTGCTTATCCGCCACAAACCTTGACAGAGCAGCCAGAGAACCTTACCCATTGGCATGATTTGTTTAAGGAGCAGCCATGAAAGTCATACGTTTTGAGGATGAAAGCGGTATCGTGAGACTGGGTGAGCCGGCCGGCGAGCACACCGCCCGGCTGATTGAAGGTGATTTGTTTGACGCCTATACGGTGACGGAGCGGACGGCCAAGGTCCGACGGCTGTTGGCCCCGCTGGATCCGGTCAATATCATCGCTATCGGTTTGAATTACCGGAAACATGCGGAGGAAAGCGGATTCGCGCTCCCCGACCATCCGGTCGTGTTCGCCAAGCTGACGACGTCGGTGACCGGCCCGCGCGATCCGATCATTCTGCCGGCCGACGCTCCCGACGAGGTAGACTGGGAAGCCGAACTGGCCGTCGTGATCGGCAAGAAGACGCGCAAGGTCTCCGAGGCCGAGGCATTGCGTTACGTTCTCGGTTTGACTGCCGCGAATGACGTTTCCGCCCGCGATTGCCAGATTCGTCGGGACAAGCAATGGACGCGGGGCAAGAGTTTCGACACCTTCTGCCCGCTGGGGCCCTGCCTGCTGATCGATCCGGCGGTGAATCCGAACGCCCTGCGTTTGCGCGCAATCCTGAACGGCCGAGTCATGCAGGACGACAACACGGCCGATATGATCTTTTCCGTGCCCAAGCTGATCAGTTACCTTTCGCACCAGTTCACGTTGCTGCCGGGGACGGTGATCCTGACCGGCACGCCTTCGGGTGTAGGTGAGGCCCGCAAACCACCGGTGTATCTGCGGTCGGGCGACACCATTACCATCGAGGTCGAGCACATCGGCCAATTGATCAATCCGGTCCAGCGGGAAGAATAAAGAGATTCATGGTTACGCATTGAGCAGGGTCAAAGGGTGAACTTGCGTTTTCGAATGCAGGCGGCCGAACTCTACGGATTTGAATGATATTCGTAAAAGTCCAACCGAAAACTCAAAACCTATTTCAAGATGCCTGGTCGCTGGATGCACACGACCCTTGCGAGGTCGGACGGTAAACAGTTACGCACAAATGGACTCCAGGAGAGCGATGGTTTCCCCTTTTTGTCGTTTGTGTATAGAATGAGCGCCACTGGCGCTATGGTCATTCGTCAATGTTTTGAGTGAGGACTTGCTTATGAAACTTTTTACCGTTCGTCACGTCTGGTTTTTCGGTGTTTTATATCTTGCGTGTATTTTCGGGCCTTTGGCTTTGGCCCGGGCGCAGCAGAGTCCGGTGGAAAAGGATACCCGGCCCAATATATTGCTGGCTATCTCGGATGATCAGTCGTATCCACATGCATCGATCTACGGCTATCGCGCGATTAAAACGCCGGCGTTTGATCGGATTGCTCGCGAGGGCGTGTTGTTTAACAACGCGATCTGCCCATCACCCGGCTGCGCGCCTTCGCGGGCTGCGCTGCTTACCGGGCGTTATCCGTGGCAAAACGAGCAGGCCGGCACTCATGCCAGTTCGTTTCCGGCGAAATTAGCCGTATATCCAGACCTGCTCGAGAAGGCGGGTTACTTCGTCGGTTTCACCGGCAAGGGTTGGGGGCCGGGTGATTGGCAGGCCGGTGGACGTTCGCGCAATCCGGCGGGGCCGGCGTTCAGCAGGATCAAGGTTGAAGAGAAAATCCCGGGAGTCAACGATGTTGACTACGCCGCAAATTTCAAGGAGTTTTTGAAACAACGCCCGCAAGGCCGGCCTTTCTGCTTCTGGTATGGCTGTACGGAACCGCACCGGGTTTACGATAAGGGGCGCGGCCTGCGTTCCGGCATGAAGCTTGAGGATGTCGTGGTCCCGCCGTTCCTCCCGGACACCCCCGAAATTCGCAGCGATATTCTGGACTACTGCTGGGAGATTCAGTATTTCGACAGTCACCTGGCCGGTATGCTTAAAATGCTCGAGGAAATCGGCGAGTTGGACAATACGCTGATCGTCGTCACGAGCGACAACGGTATGCCCTTCCCTCGGGCCAAAGCCAATACCTACGAATTCGGCATCCACATGCCGATGGCGATTCGGTGGCCACGGCGCGTGCCGGGCGGAAGGGTGGTGGACGATCTGGTGAGTTTTGTCGATCTGACGAAAACCTTTCTCGAAGTGGGGGGTGTGCAAGATGCGGTCTCATCCGCGATGGTCGGCAAGAGCCTTGTGAATATTCTCGTTTCGGACAAACAGGGCATTGTTGACCCGACTCGCGAGATGGTTTTCAGCGCTCGTGAGCGACATAGTTCGTCCCGCTATAAGAATTGGGGATACCCGCAGCGGGCCATGCGTACGCAACAATATCTTTACATTCGCAATTTCAAGCCGGAGCGCTGGCCGGCCGGCGACCCGCGTCAATTGAAGGAGGACGGCACGCTCGATGAACCGCATAGCGGTTATACCGACATCGACGGCTGCCCGTCCCTGAGCTTCCTGATTGAAAAGCGCGACGATCCCCGAATCGGTCGTTTCCTCCATCTGGCCGTGGATAAGCGACCCGCCGAGGAACTTTACGATATTAGAAAAGATCCCGGCTGCCTGAATAATCTGGCGACGTTGTCTGAATTTCAGGAAGTTCGTAAAAAACTGAGCGATCAACTGGAGGACTACCTGCGCAAGACCGGCGACCCGCGGGTGGTGGGCGACGGAGAGATTTTCGAGACGTATAAGCGTTACAGCCCGCTGCGCAATTTTCCGCCGCCCGATCAGTCGGACTGATAAGCGACGGATAAATGAAGGAGTAATACGTCATCATGAATCATGATGCATTATCACGACGTGGTTTTTTACAGGGAGTCGGCGCAGGAGCTCTTGGGATGGCCGTCGGAAGCATTGGACAGCCGCTGTTCGGCGCCGAACCGGACGAGGCCGTGGTCGGCTTGAGCGAGCATCTTTTTGTCTATCGTGGACCGATCCATGTGGGAATCCTCCGGGATGGCGAGCGTGCCCTGCTGATTGACTGCGGTGATGCCCGGGTGGCTGATGCGTTGACCTCGCTCGGCATCACGACGGTGGAGCAAATACTTTTTACCCACCATCACCGCGATCAAGCCTGTGGCGCAGGGATCCTTGCCGCCCGTGGCGCGCGGTTGGCCGTCCCGGCGGCGGAGCGCGATTATTTTGAGAAGGTGGCTGATTTCTGGAATGATCCCAAGCAGCGCTGGCATCTTTATGAGTACCGCCCGCATCATCTTATGCTGACCGAGTCCGTGCGCGTGGATCGGACTTTGACTGACGGGCAAAGTTTGCAGTGGGGACCGGCCTCCATCCGCGCTATCGCCACCCCGGGCCATACGGACGGGTCGATGAGCTATCTCGTCGAAGTCGATGGAAAAACCGTGCTTTTCTCCGGCGACCTGATCTACGACGAAGGACGGATATGGGATATATACAGCCTCCAGATGGGTTACGCATGTGACAGCAGAAAACCCGGCAGGATAATGGGTTATCATGCGTTTCTTGGCGCCCGGCCTATGCTGGCCGCGAGCCTGGAAAAAATCAAGAAGCTCGCTCCCGCCATGCTGGTTCCTTCTCACGGACGGATCATGAGCGATCCATCCAAGGCCATCGATGCGTTGGTTGAGCGGCTGGCGGTCTGTCATGAAAACTTTGCGGCCGTCTCCAGTCTGCGGCATTATATTCCCGAGGCGATAGCCGAGTTTATCGGTCGCCCGAGTCAAATGCCCATGGCCGCCGTCGAACCTCCGCCTGCCTGCCTGCGTCAGATCGGAAATACCTGGGTGCTCATTTCAAAGGAGAAGGCCGCGTTCGTCCTGGATTGCGGCAGCACAAAGCATATTGAGGCGATTCAAAAGCTCATGGCCGACGGCGAGGTGAAAACCGTCGAAGGATTATGGGTTACCCACTACCATGACGACCATGTTGATGCTATCCCTGAATTTCAAAAAACGTTTGACTGTCCCTGCATCACCGACCACCATGTAGCCCAGGTGATTACCGACCCCCTCGCTTGGCGGATTCCTTGCATTTCTCCGAGCGTGGCCCGCGTGGACCGGATCACCGACGAAGGCGATTCCTGGAATTGGCGTGAATTCAAGATGACCGCGTATTTTCTGCCGGGTCAGACGCTTTATCACGGGGCCTTGTTTGTTGAAGGTCAGGGTATGCGTATCCTGTTTGCCGGCGATTCTTTCTCGCCCGGTGGTATCGATGATTATTGTACGTACAACCGCAATTGGCTGGGAGCGGGCGTCGGGTTTGACCGTTGCCTCGAACTGGTGGAGAAACTCCGCCCCACGCACCTGATTAACAATCACGTGGCCAATGCTTTTCATTTCACGCCCGAGCAACTCCGGTTTATGCGGGCCAATCTTGCCGAGCGTGAAAAACTGTTTGGTCAACTTTTCCCCTGGGACCACGCCAACTATGGGTTGGACGAACCCTGGGTGCGCTGCCATCCTTACGAACAGCAGGTGACACCGGCTCGGCAAGTAAAACTACAGGTCGTGGTGACGAACCACAGCACGTGTGCTCATAAGCTCGCTTGCCGGCCCGTCCTGCCCCCAAGATGGTTCACGGACGCCAGCTTGTCCTCCGATCCCGCCGCCCACTGGGTCAGAACCGAAATTCCCGCCAAGACCGAAGGACAGGTTGAGCTAACTCTTTCCGTACCTGCCAACGCTTCCGCCGGTCGACACGTTATTCCCATCGATATTTGTTTTGGTCCCTGGACCCTGCCGCAGTTCACCGAAGCCGTTTTTGTTATATGAGTCGGTGGCGGACGGCTGCTCCACCACCTGTCACGTAAAAAATCAGCGGGAGGTCGGGGTTGAACCCGGCCTCCCGTGAAATGGGTATGTTGCGTGATTGCTCAGCGCTGGATGGTCACCACATTGTTCAGCTTATACGTTTCATCCACTTGGTTCTGAGGATCCACCGTTACGCGGAACTGTTTACCCAGTTTGTCCGAGGTTCCGGGCAGAGTGATATCTTGACGTACCGGAGTCAGGTGGACAATTCCCTTGAGGCCGGCCACCTTCGTTCTGGCCACTTCTTTCCACTGTCCCCCTTGATCGGTTTCCAGCAGGACCTCGAACGGGCCGGCGTCGGCCGAGCCGATATTATGCAGCGTAACCGTTACATCGTTGCCGCTCACGCGGATATCCCGTTTGGCGATGGCCAGGTCCGCCAGCTTGGCCGGCCGCTCGATGCGCTTCTGGAGACGCAGGTCGATGATCCACGTTTTTCGCGGGCCTACATCCACGAAGATCGGCGTGCCGCGGTGTATGTAGGTGACGACCGTCGGTTTTTCCCAAAGAATGGGACGCGGTCCGCGACTTTGTTTTTCGCCGTGATTGACCAGGTATTCGCCGGGGACCAGCAGCCAGGGGCGAACGCCGATGGCGGTGGTCTGCTCGTTGAAATTGTGGACCATGACCCGCAGCCGCTCGGACGTGGAACTCATGACGACCGCGGCGAAATTCAGGTCGGGAGTGTCCCAGGTGGCCGCGATGGTTGGGACCAGGGCGTCCTCGATCAGGGCGGTGGCCGCCCCCGTGTAGCCATTAAAAATGGCGACATCACCCGGAATATCAAAGCGGTCGGTTTGGAGTACCTCGCTGGTCATCTTTTCGAAATTGAAACGTAACTGCTCGACGGCCGGTTCGAAAGTCTTTCCGAACCGCTCGATATCCTGATCGATCAGGAACTGCACGGCGGAGGATACTCCGTTCCAGTCGTAAACCGACGATCCGGTCATCCACCGATACAGACTGGACAAGTCGCCCGTGGGTTGACGGGAAAAGTCCGCCAAAAGGTTCTTGATATGGTCGCGGGGCAGGCTGTCATCGTACGGTGCCGTCCCGGCCGATAGCGTGGCCATATCGAACATGCGATCGATCGGCTCGAGGAATTTACGGTCTCCGCTGACGTAGTACGCACTGAACAGGCCGAAGTGGTATTTCCATAACCTACCGGCCCCGATACCGTAATAATGCGCCTTGGGGTCCAGCCAGAAACGATCGTTCGGCGGATAAATACTGCCTGAAGGCCAAAAGATGGTAAAGGGCATGTATCCGGCTGGCTTGGGGCCGATCTCGGTCATGGTGACATCACGGATGTTATCCGCCCAGCGGACGACTATATCTTGAGCTTCGGGCAGGCCGAGCCAGGCGAGCCAGACGGCGTGGCGCATGGTCCGGGCGTGATAGATGCTTTGGCCCACCGCGCTGTGGTGCAGATTGGCTTCCTGGAAATTGAACTCGTTGGACTTGAATTGCAGACCGCCGCGCTCGTTAATCCCCATAAGCACGTCATGGTAAATCTTTGCCGCTTTCAGATTGCGCTCGACATAAAGCGGATCGCCATAGCGCAGCAGGGTCATCAAGGGTTGAGTGTCGGCGGGATTTTCCGCGATGTGCTCGACATCACCATAGCCCTTATCATGCTCCCGTGGTTCCATTTCGTTAATCGAGTATTTCCAGGTGCCGTCGGCCAAGCGTTGAATACCGGCGATGACGGTCTCTCCGGCGGGGGTGATACAGGCGGGCATCCCCCACGAACGCAGCAGTTCCACGTCATCGCCCCAGCCACCGCCAAGTTGCCCGTCCTCGGCCTGTCGCTCGGTGAACCACCAGTTCAGGACCGCATGTTGACGGGCCAGACCCTCCTGGAGGTTACGAGCCCATTTCGGCCCGTCGTTGTCCGCGCGGATTAATTCCGGTCCCCAGGGCATTTTTTCGCCGGTCAGTTGGGCGATACCCGCATGGTCCGGCCACATTTCCTTGAGGGCGGCAAAGAGATCCATGGCTTGGGTTCGGTTACGCTGATAACCGGATTCCTGACCGATAGCCAACTGGAAACGGGCACGGAACAATTGGTTCTTGTAATAGAACGGATTGTTGTCCGGTCCCAAGTGGTAAATACGTTCCGTGTTTTGTTTGTCCCGGCTGGCGATAGTGACTTGCTGAAACCAATCGGCCAGCAACGCGAAGGTGGCCGCTTTGCGATCATCCGGACGGTTCCGCGCGACTTCGGTTGCGAGTTGAGCGACTTTTTTTTGATCGGCTTCGCTTTGCTTTTGTCCGGGATTGTAAGCGGGATCACCCACTACGTACGCCAGGGCGACGACGCTTTCGAGAGTGGGTGGCGTGATTCCCGCGAGAAGATCGATGGCTTCCGCGTATTTGCGGTTATTGTACGCTTCGATACCGCGCTGAACGGATTCGGACAACGTGGCCTTGCCCTTATAGCTCAAGATCCGATCGCGCCAGCGGTATCCGATATCAAGCCATTTGGGGTCGTCGATGAAAACGGGACCGTTCGGGGCCGGCGTTTTGCGCTCGTATACCTTGACGTTGTCCACGAACATGCCGTTCCAGGTTACCAGCGAAACGCCGTCCAGCGGAGGACCGCCCAACGGATCGTCGTCATCGACCACATCGAGTAATTTGACTCCATTGACCACGAAGGTAATGTGTCGCCCTTCGAGGGTGGCCACACATTTGTACACCTTATGTAATTCAATGGCGAATGGTGGCTTCATGTCGTATTGGAGTTGATGTTTCTTGCCGCGACCCTTGATACTGGCGGATATCCGGTTGCATTGGTTGTTGTCACCACCGAATTGCAGGAGATAGCCGTACCCCACGAACCGGTTGCCGGCCAGGCCGCAGGCCAGGTCGCAAGGCGGGAAGGCCGGATCAACCTCGGCCTCGAACTCCAGCCGAACATCCGAAGGAAAGCTGCGTTTGATGAGTAATACCGGCGGGCCGACTCCACCGGCCATGTGCATGCGGCCGTTGACTATTTTCGCGTCGCCCCAATAAATGTCCCAATCGCCGCCCAACTCGGCGCGATCGAAGTTGTCCTCGAACGACAGCCGCCAGTCGGCGTCGGCGGCGACGGCCAAGCTGGATACGGCGGCCAACAAGGCCCCGGCCGTCCCGATCCAAAGATATCCGTGTTTTTTCTTCATGAGTCCTTGTCTCCTTAGGAAAAATGAAAAGGATATACCGTCCTTCTGTTAACTGGTCAGAGTAAGACGATTATGCTTTCTGGCCGCCATTCTTACTAGGGGGCCGCTATCGCGGCGGCCTTCGCCCGCCGGCGTTCGGGTGTCGGCGGTATTTGCTCGATGATTTCGTTTTTTCCATCAGCACCCTTCTTGAGCGTAAAGGCGTCATACAAATCGCTGGTTCCCGTATACGCCTTATAGTACAAGGTGTCACCGTCGATGGAAATAATCTGAAACATCTGGGTATCTTCGGCCTTGCGTTTGGCGAAACCGGTTGGTTCGTCGGGGTGCGGTTCCAGGGTGTTCATTTTCGGGCCGGCCACGGAAACCACGTAGATGGTGCCGCCTCGTCCGCCGGGCGGTGGGGTGGGAGCCTCGCCCGGGCCGATCAGCCCGCTGCGACTGTACACGTGGTCGTGACCGGTGAGCACCAGGTCCACCGCGTGTCGGTCGAATATCGGCTTCCATATGGAGCGAATCGCGCTTTTACGATTGTTGCCGGCCGCATAGACGGGATAATGGGTCGTGATAATGTTCCAGCGGTTGCCGCCGTCGGCCAGTACTTTTTCCAGCCATTCAGCCTGTTGTTCCTGTTGCTCAAGCGAAGTCATTGAAATGATCCGCGCGTTCTGATAGTCGACGTAGTAGGTCAGTTCCTCAAGTTCTTCCGGTCCGTTTTCCGGGAAGGTGAACTGGGCTCGCCAGTGCGGTTCGATCTTCCATTGGTTTCCCTTGAGGTACTCGTGATTGCCGGGGGTGGCGATGACCGGCATCATGGCGTAGATAAATCCGCCGGCATGGAACCAATCGCCCCACATGTCATCGTCGGACCGGGCCGCGGTCAGGTCGCCTCCGTGCAGGGAGAACGCCGCCCGCGGAGCCGTGGCGTACGCCTCCCGAATGACCCACGGGCACATCGAGCGGACATTGTCCTGCACGTCGCCGAAATAAATGAAACTGAAAGGCTCACGCTCGCGGGCGGCGGTGCGAAATTGGAACCACTCGCTCCAAGTGGTGCCGTCACCTACGCGATACACGTAACGGGTGCCTGGTTCCAGGTTCTTGAAACGGACCACGTGGTTATGGTGGCGGATTTCGTTCAACTCAAAAAGGGTTGTTTCCGCCACAATGCGCTGCAGGCCGTTGTTAAAAGTCATCTTCTTGTATTCCTGGCCGTCGATCTCTGCTACGAATTTCTGCCCGGCCAGGGCGGGAGCGATTTCCGCGCAGGCCTCGGTTACTTCCGTCGAGGTGCGCCAGGTGACGGCCTGCGTTGTACACGGATCGGCGTACCAGGTCAGGATAATGCGATCGGGTATGACGGTCGGCTTGTGCGTTTCCGCCCGACAGGCAACGGCCGGTTGCTGGTCGATGGCTTGGGCATGGACCAAGGGCAACATCGTTGTCCCGAAACAACTTAAAAAAAAGATCAGGATCAACAGGACGATTCTCTTTTCGGAGTTGGCAAGCAGCGGACTCGCGCCCATGGTTATCTCCTTCTGTTTGGTATTTCGCCTTGTCTCTTACATTTATCCCTTACCGTGACAGCATCATCAGTCGTTGGATCCACTAAACTCGCAAGCTTGCTCCAAGGGAGCGGAGATCGTGGAAATCTTACGCCGGTTACGATGGAAAGCAAATTGTGTACATGAGGCACTGTTTCCATCTAGCGCAGTTCATGGACTCATGATGTGGTCAGCCGATAATAATATCAGCGGAGGCACAGGAGTATGAACGCATTTATTCACAATCGATCATCATTTCAAGGGGCATCGTCTTGTTGGTCAAAAGATAGCGCTGTTGACTCCATCGTCGGCGAGGCATTTTCTCCCGAGCGAAGGAAACCGATTCGGCCATACGGGAAAGCATCGGCCGATATTACTCCCTTTTCCACGGGGCGAAGAGTGATCCGCCAGGCCACGGCCTCTTCCGGATATTGTTCCCATTGACCGATAAAGGCCATCAGTTCGGCTTTGGCCTTCTGCGTAGCGGCCTGGTTGGCCTCGCGCTGCTCGGTCGGCGAATCGCGCATGGTCCGGTTCCGCCACCAGCATTCCCGCCAGGAATAAAGTGTACGTAAATACAAGGCGGTTTTGTCGATACCGGTTTTGAAATCCGCATAGATTTTCGGATCGGGAACCTTGCCGGGATCAACTTGGGCAAAAGCCTCCAGCATCCGCTCCACATGTTTGATTGCTCGCCGGTTACTTTCCAGAATACTGGCCAATGAATTTTCCTGGTAGGCCTTCTTCATCATATCTTCCCGTGGGGCAAAGACCATCGTCCATTTCAGGTAACAGGGATGAGCGTTTTTCACATACTCTTCGTTAAACGCGTCCTCCGTGGCCAACAGGGCCTCGGCCGCCGCGGCGGCATTGGCTGACCCCAGGTGCAGAGCGGCAAATTCCCGGGCGATCTGGACCGTATCGGCATCCGCATCCCAAGCCAGGCGGGCTATCAAATACGTGTTGGCTTGTCCGGGCGTGAACCCGTTAATAAACATGCGAAAGCTGTTCCAGCGACCCTGCCAGGAGAACGTACCGTCTTCATCGGCCCAGATGCAGCCCGGTGACCAGGGGCCCCAGGCGTTAATCCCGATTACGCCGTTGTCGCGGCAGGCCCGCACCCGCTCGCCCCAGCGTTTCATGTAACAGAACAACCGTGACCAGCCGTCAAACTCGCGGAAAGTATCGAAAAGAACCGTTAGGTTATGCTGACGGGGCAGACCACTGGTGATGGCCGTGGTCAGAGGGTGATCCAAATAATAATCACCGCCCGTGTTCTTGATGGCAAAAACCGTATCGTTGAGCGCTGCCCGGGCGACTTCGGCAAAGCCCTCGGCATCGTAGGCCACTCGCCAGAGCCGGAAAATACACTGCTTGCCGACAGTCCGGCAGGCTTGGTGATAGATGGTCGCCATGCGGGCGGCCTCCGCTTTGGTTTTCCACAACTGCCGGGCCTTGTACCCGCAGCGCGGAGCCTGCTCGGTGGCGGTGATGATAACTCCGTCCAGAGGCACCCGTTCAAAAAGCTCCCGGTAACGCGCCTGCACGATGCGCTCAATGTTCGGACTGTCGATATGCACCTTGTACAACTCGTCAAGGCGAGGAGGAAAAGCGATCTCGTACACCTGCATGTAAATATCCAGATGCAACGCATGGGCGTAATCGCAGAGATCCGTAAGATACCTGCAAAAGACGGGGGACCGCAAGCGATGCCGATCGTCGTCGGGGTAGATGGTCTGATCGAGATAGCGGTAGTCAATATATTCCTCGACATTCAGGTGCAGAAACGCGAACGCGTTGAAACCATTGGCGGCCACGTGGCGCATCAACTGCTTGGTTTTTTCAACGTCGTTGCTGAGCAAGGCGGTGTTCACATAGGGCGACTGATCGGAGTAATAAGCGATATCGGGAATGTCCAGCAACTGTCCTTGCTCGGAAAAAATCCGGATGGGAAAATCCGGTGAGGAAGTGTATTGAATCTGCCAGGGATCGTCGCTTATGGTGATCAACTCAGCCAGACGAAACAGGCCGTACATTAATCCTCGTTGGTCGCCCACGACGGTCAAGGCCCGTCGGTTCGGCCGGGAGACGGGGCTGATCCGAAAGCCTTCCGGCTGTTCCGGGCGACTTGCGCCGTCCATCTCCTGATGCGAGGCCAGGATCACATCGCCGCCCGGCAAATCCGTCGCCGTTTTAAGGGTCGTGCAAGTCGCCGCATGCCCTTTGGCTATCAAAGCGTCGGCGACCGCCCGGCTGGCAAGCTGATAACCCACATCGTTAGTCGCGTCCGGCGGCAAGACCACGGTGACCGCCTTCGCCATCCAAGTAAAGGAACCCAAGAGGGCAAGGATGACCCACGGCAAGCGCATTATATATACCTCCCTCCGTCAGGTGGTTTGTGGCCTCGGACTTTGCAGCTATCTATGTCATGGCGGACGGACCGGGCGTCGTAACCCGTACAGCTATTATCTGTGATCGAAAAGAATAACCGGATTCCTATTCAAACACCAAAAAGCCGAGCATGTCCGGCCAGCCGTCGAGGGATGTACCTTGTTCGTTGCCCCAGACGGTATACAAAGCGCCTTCCACGTGACGCCAACGCATCAGCCCCAGACCCCAGACGGTTCCTGAGGAGGGAGGGGTGACTTTTTTGATACCTTTGACCGGTATGCGTAATTCTATTTGCCAGGCATTGTCCTTCAGCAGGGCCTTGCGTTCGATATCGAGGTTCAGCGAGCCGGCGTTGCCGCCCCCGCGTTTGCCACCCCAGCCGTCCCACTTGGTGCCTATCGCGTTGAGCATGATCTGCATGTAAGTGGAGAAATCCAGCCGGGGGTCGAGATAAATCCCGATGCAATCATCATCCCAGACGCCGCGGTCATCCTTGTCCACATTTTTTCGTATGCGAGCCATTTCCGGCTCAGTCAATTTGATACCCAAATACAGGTTCTCGTTGTCGTATGCCACGGCGAATTCCGTTTCCTGCGGTTTCTTGCTCTCGTCAAGGAATACGGTGTTCTTAAAGGATGTCCGCTCTTGCCAACAGGGCTCGTCCAATTCGCCGTCGATGACCGGCGGTTGGGCCACTTTGCGAGCCAGGGCCCAGGGTTTATGTCCGGCGCGGGCCGAGGCGGGATCGACCAAAACCTCGGCATTGGCTCGCCATAAAGATTTCGGGGCCCGCTTGCTCAACTTGTCCATCCAGGTTTTTGCCTCATCCTTTCGATTTTCTTTGACCAACGCTTGAATGACGGTAAAGACCCATTTCGGCCAGTTACGGGCGTCCGGATGCTCGTCGGCCAGCCGGCCGTAACCGACGAGGATTTCCTCCGCGCCGGTATCCTTGTCCGTGACTTCGTCCATCAGGGCGGCCAGATCATCCACCGAGACCCGGTCACTGTATTGCGTCCAGAACCGGTCCATGACCGCCTTGGCCTCGGCGATGTTGTTTTCGTCGCGCAGTTTCTTGATCTGCTCGACGGTTTTACGCTGCATGGATTCGTTGACCATGGCCAGGGGCGTGCCTTGTCCTTGCGGTTCAAAACGCGGACGGATCGGACCGGAGGCCTTCATCCGGAACACGCGCACGCCGTACGGTCCGTAGGTCAAGTCGATCGGCCGAGCGCCGCGGACGGGTTCGCGGTCTTCCGGCGGAGGCCAGCCGTCCATCGAGGTGAAATCGCTTTTTTGCATACTCCAGGCTTGCGGGTGATCGGTCATGATTTCCCGGATCACGATGTTGTCGCCCCAGCCGAAGGAAAAGCGCACCTTGGCTTCGCGCGGTTCGCAGTTGGCGGTCAGCATCCAGACTTCCCCACCGACCTCCTTGATCATCACGTCAATGCGTGCGCCGGGGTTTTCAATGGTCGAATGCGTCAACAGCGGCGAATCGGCCGGCGTGTTCGGAGCGAACAATACCGGTTTGAGTTGGTGAATTTCATTGACGCAGCGGAGAATACTTGCCCAGTGATCGGGATGATCGAGTTGCACGTCGATGGCGTACCAGGACATTCCCTTGGCTCCATGGATCAAGGCCAGGTAAGCATTGAGGCGATTTTCCACTCCGCTGATGATTGGCCCCCAGGATGGATTCACCACCACTACGGGTTTCTTATACTCGACGGCCTTGTACGCCGCGTCCACGGCGAGACCCTGGTAGGAATAAGGCTGGCCGACGATGTTCGGGTAGGGGTCGATCGAGAACACGTCCACGATTTTACTCGAACGCGGGTAATACGTGGGGTAAAGGTCGTTCAGCATACTGACGTGATTGGGATCGTATTGACGAATCATGGCCGCCCGCCGTTCATCGGCCTGCATGGTCGGCTCGCTATGGCCGGCCTCATCGGACATCAGGTATCCCAGCAGGGCGGGGTGATGCTTGCCGGCCAGCAACTGGTTGCGAGCCTGTTTGCGGCCGGCGTCGGTGTCGACGTTGGGGATGTGGCTGAAAATCTTGATGCCCAGATCCTCGGCCCGATCCATGATCGCCAGCCGGGCGGAATCCGGGGCCACGTCATAACCCTCCAGGGTCGCGGTGAACCCCCAATCGGCATATTGCCGGTCGGAGATGCTGTAATACATATAGATCGGGAAGAACGGTTCTCCGTTCACGGTGATGTTGTTATTCTTATCGCTGGTTACACGATGTATCGGCCGCGGCGCGCTCAGCCCCGCCCCGATCGCCTGCACTTCGTTGAAGGCGACATAGGATGCGCTGGAGTCCTCGGTGGCCAAAACCTCGATTTTCAAATAACGAATCCAAGTCGGTTCCTTGAACGGGATTTTATGCCAAGGCGAGTCCGCGTTTAGATTCAGTACGGCGACGGCCAGCTCCTTCAGCGTGTCTCGATCCATCCCGCCGAGAATTCGCAGACGGGTCGGCCGGCTACCTGGCCCGGGGTTTTCCGGGATAATACGCTCCGGCTTGTTTTTCTTTGCATCGGATGGTTTTACGCTGCCGGTGGCTTCAACCGGCCCGTGGTGGATGCGCACATAATCAATCCGGCTGAGTCCCGGCACATAGCGGACGTGGCCGTTCAATGCCAGGAGTACCCACTGCTGATTAATCGGT
>CAYNYK010000105.1:18158-19156 GCA_964401335.1 uncultured Planctomycetales bacterium | reverse complement strand
AGCCGGCGCTACAAATCTCGTCGTAACCGACTTGGGCCGGCAATTTGCGGGACAACCGCGCCGCCTGCATATGGACAAGCGGAGCGTAATGTTCCACCAACAAGTTACGAAAATCATCTTTCCTCGTCTTAAGATACTTCTTCCATAATGCTTGGACATCGTTTTTCGGCGGTTTCACGGCAAACCTCCTGCGCGCCACAGGTCAACCCGCCCCTTGATCGGCCAACCGGCATACATGCCGTGCTATCAACCGTTCAGGGGATGCCATGCTTTTCCCGCTATACGGACGGGCTTTGGACCGCATAACGAGCGCCTGCAAGGAAAGGCTCCTTGCAAAGCCAGCCCAAGTTGTCAAAGCGATTGTCCCGGCATTGGAAAGGCCAGCCTCCTTGCCGGTACAACACGTGAAGCTCTTCCCTGAGCTCACAGCAAACGCCGAACGAATGCGTAAAACACATTTATCGGCCAAGGGGAGGTCCAGCGGACACCGGGTTTCTTCCCCTTGGCAAGGGTTCCGAAACGCAAATCGAACACGTCTACCGTGCATCTTTATAACACAAAGGCCGATAACTTCAAGGGGGTAAAACGATTATGCGCAAAAATTTTTTGCATACCTATTTCGTTCAACAAGAAAATGATCTTTAGCTATTATTTTTCGAGAGATTCGTTTTCCTGAGATGATAAGAACACGGAAAATACCCTAACCAAAACAGAATTAGACTACAAAGATAACTCATATAAGACCTATGGAATTCTACGCAAAAACAAGAATTTAAAGCTGTTTCAGGTGGCTTACTTAGCATGTAACAACAATTGAATGATGTTTATGATGATCGAGACCCCTAACCCCGCTGCCAATACAAAAACCCAGACCAGAGAAACCTTTGCCAGTGTCGGTTCTTCGTCATCATCATGGTCCTCCACCTCAACCGGCTCACCCTTCCCCCAAAAAAATTCACCAAAACCGTAAACACTTTGCCACGGGCCTTTAAAAGGGG
>CAYNYK010000105.1:1110-18148 GCA_964401335.1 uncultured Planctomycetales bacterium | reverse complement strand
GTTCCCCTCGGTATACGGCCTCCAAATCCACAATCAGATCGCTGAACGAGTTGTATCGATCGGAGGGCTTTTTGGCCATCATCCGCTCGATCACTTCACCAACCCCGGCGGACAATGTGGGCACGATATGATCCGGTGGCACCAGCGGCTCTTTCAGATGTTTGTGCATCACCGCCGCAGGGGTTGTCCCCTCAAAAGGTACCCGTCCGGTCACCATGTGATAGAAAGTCGCCCCCAACGAATAAATGTCTGCCCGAAAATCAATGTTGACTTCGCCGCGGATCTGCTCAGGACTGATGTAATAGGGCGTACCATAAGCCCGTCCCGCCTCGGCCATGGCGGCCTTCAGGTCGGATGTTTCCCGAGCCAGACCCATATCCGCAAGCTTGGCCACTCCTTCCTTGGTGAGCATGATATTCTTGGGCTTCACATCGCGGTGAACAAAACCCCGTACGGATGCATGTTCGAGGGCCTGGGCAATTTGAATGATAATCTGCAACGCATCTTTTTCGCTATAGATTTTTCCCGTCGCCAGGTCGTCGTAGACGGTTTTACCGTCGACATATTCCATAACAAAGTAGTGATAGCCACCGCTTTCACTAACATCGATCGCCTGAACGATATTGTTGTGGTTTAGACGGGCGGCCGCCCGCCCTTCCTTGTAAAAACGCTCAACAAACTCCGGATTGTCCCCCAGTTTCTTGGGAAGAACCTTGATGGCCACGATGCGATCCAAACTCAGTTGCCGGGCCTTGAATACGGTGGCCATCGCCCCGGAACCCAGCTTGCCGAGAATCTGAAAACCGGGAATTTGCTGGGCTCGCTGGGTGATGGAATCGTCCATTTCGGCGCCCAGTCGCTGCAACTGCGACCGCGTGATGTAGCCGCATTGCAGCATCACATCCACGAGTTGAAGCTTCTTGCCCTCCTTTTCGAGCTTCTTCTTTTCCTCGATACAATCATTAAGCTCGCGCAAGGTGAGCAGTTTCTTCTCAATGGCCAGTCGGCCGATTACCGACTCACTGATCGAATCCGACATAACCAAAGCTCCCTGACGGGATCGACGACTCGCCGATCAAGCATCTTCTCCAACGTGACTCCCGTAATGTAAGAACTGGGAGCGTCCGCTTCAAGATGCCCAGACCCACCCTTCGTTCATTCCTTTTCATTTTATTATATCCCCCCTCCAGACGATCTTTCGACCTTCCGGTCTGCGCCAACCACAAAATTCAGACGGCCGAGGGCTTGCCGGACGCCGGAGGGAACGGCCCTGAGCTCCGATAACGCCGCCTTGCACATCTCCAGCCCCTCCTCGTCGAACGGCCCCGGACCATCGGTTGCCCAGGTGGCTAAACCCAACATTTGGGTCATTTTTTGCCGAAGGGCATCCAATCCCTCACCAGAGCGCGCGCTGACTCGTATACCATCTGGGCCGACCTTTTTGATTCGCTCTTCCTGGGTAGGATGCGTGGGCAAATCCCCCTTGTTCCAGGCATAAATGACTGGGCAATCGACGGCTTTTCGTCCCACAAATGCCTGTTCATCTATAAAGCCTTCGCTGGAAAGCGGCTTAGAAATATCCACGACCAGAACCACCATATCGGCGGTCGCAATCTGAGTATATGCCCGACGAACCGCTTCGCATTCGATAGGATCCGCGCTTTCCCGTAGCCCGGCGGTATCCACCAATACAAAAGGTATACCGAGGAAGGCCGTGGGGTGCTCGACCCAGTCCCGCGTAGTACCCGCCATGGGGCTGACAATCGAACCCTCCCGCTCGGCCAAGGCGTTAGCCAGGGTGGATTTGCCGACGTTGGGGCCGCCAGCCAGAACCACCCTCACACCCTCCAGCAAGTAAGGAAGCCGTCGGCCGCGAACACATATTTCATCAAGGGCCCTTTCCGCCTCTCCCGTCTGACCACTCTCCAGCATTTTGACAATCCGTCCGATTTCCGCGGGAAATGCTATTCGCATCCGCATCAGCCACTCAACGACCGCCGGCGTTTTGGCTCGCAGCAAGGATTTCAACCACGACTCTTGTGTGGTACCGGGATTAGGCCAACTACGGGGTAGCAGAGAGATTTGTTCGACAATCTCAACACCGACTTGTTTCAGCAATAACAAGGCCCGCTGAACCACCCGCGGGCCGCCATGCAGAGTCAAATCGACCACGTACTCTCCGCTCTCTCCAGAACGCACGGAAACAATCACATCGTCTATCGTTTCCTCTCCGTCCATCAGGCGGGCCAGGCGAAACTCATCGACGGGCATACAGGTCAAGTCAATCGGCCGACGGGCTTGCAACACGGCATTCACGAGGAACGGGGCGTCCGCCCCGACCACTTCGATGACCGCGACACCGCCCGGGATGGGCGGCGTCAGACAGGCCGCCGTTGCCTGACGACTTGCGCTCATGGAGTTGTGACCTGTTGCAGTGTACGCTGACCTACACTCGGGCATCATTTGCCACTCGCGACTCGATCCAATGCGACCGGCACTTTTTTCTACTCCTCACCCTCTTGAATAAACTGGATGAAAGCCAAGGCCAGACCGTCGAGACAGAGATCAGGAGCAACATGATCGACAAAATTGCATGAGCGGGCGATGGCCTCGGCATCTCCACCCGTGGCGACGAGGATCGGCCATTTGCCGATATCGGTTGCGTATCGCTCCACCACTTCACGCAGGGCGCCGCACATCATGGCAAAAATGCCGTTGCGTATCGCGCTGGGCGTGTCCTTCCCAAGAATTTCCGTCGGACAACCCACGTCCACCAAAGGCAACAATGCGGTGTGTTCATGTAAAGCCCTGGCAGCCAGCGCCATCCCCGGAATAATGGTCCCCCCAAGAAAAACACCGTTATCCGCCACCAAGTCGATGGTCGTCGCGGTCCCGAAATCCGCGACCACGCAGGCGGACTTGACCTTCGCGTAGGCGGCGGCCGCCACGCATAAACGGTCCGTGCCAACTTTCTCCGGCTTGGGCACGTCCGCGGCAATGGGAGGAAACAAATGCTCCCCCACCACTAAAACCGGCTCAATGCCGGCGGCCGCGCAACCGGCCCGTATCCGCTCCAGGCGCGGCGGGCATACCGAGCTGACCACTACCGCTCGAGCCTCGGCATCCGCAATCAATTCCCAAAGCCGGCGTACGGCCGACAATATCGCATCGACCTCTTGACCGACCAGATGCTCGGCCGTCCCGCGACCCTCGATCGACCAAGGCGCCAACGAAACGCGGGTATTACCGATGTCCATCAGCAGCAGTTTGACATTGGCCGGATCGGTTGGTTTGGTCAGCATCGATCAACTCCCAAATTGGAAGGTCGGCGGTCCACGAAACGCCCATTCAAGGAGCAAACTCATCCCTTGGCTTGTCGGTAAGCGGGCGTTCTTCTTTCGTTTCGGCCACCATTTCTCGAAACGGATCCTCGCATGGTTCGGTCGTCATCCGCACCCTGTCTTGCTCCTTGGCCAGCTCAATCATGTCCCACAAGCGAATACCCAACGCCTCCAATCCCGCACCGGTCACTCCGCTGATGGCCAATACCTCACCACCCAGTGCCGCGCGCAACTCGTCCAGCGCTATGGTGGTGTTGGACAAGTCAATTTTATTGGCGACCACCAGTTCGGGCTTGGCCGCCAACTTGGCGGAGTATTTCGTCAACTCGTTACGAATGATCCGATAAGCTTCGGCCGGGGTCGGTTGGGAAGGCAAGGGATACAAATCAATCAGGTGAACCAGGACACGGGTCCGCTCGATATGCCGCAGGAAATCATCACCAAGGCCCACCCCCTCATGGGCCCCTTCGATCAATCCGGGAATATCCGCCATCACAAACCGCCGGTAACCGGGTAACTCCACAATCCCCAGGTGCGGTTCAAGAGTGGTAAACGGATAATCAGCGATCTTGGGTCGGGCCCGGGTCAAACGAGACAACAGTGTGCTTTTCCCGGCATTCGGCAGCCCGACCAGTCCGATGTCCGCGATCAGCTTGAGTTCCATCCGGAGCCAGCGTTCCTCCGGCTCCCCGCCGGGCTGAGCGAAACGCGGCGCCTGCCGCACGGAATTGACAAAATAGGCATTACCTTTACCACCCATACCCCCACGGGCAATGCAGACTTTCATATCCGGTTGATCGAGGTCTTTAAGAAGGCGATTGCTGTCTCGATCGTACACCAACGTACCGGGAGGAACTCGGATGATACAATCTTGTCCACGACGGCCGGATTTATTCTGACCTTGGCCGGGTTGGCCATTTTGAGCGATCCAATGATGTTTACCCGCTAATTCAAGAAGTGTGGTGATGGAGGGATCCGCCACCAGATACACATCGCCACCGGCCCCGCCGTCGCCCCCGTCGGGTCCGCCCTTGGGTACGAACTTCTCCCGCCGAAAGCTCACGCAGCCGGGGCCGCCCTTGCCACTCCTGACGTAGATTTCCGCCCGATCAATGAACATACGGAGGGCTCAGCCGACGCGCCAAGGGTAACGGTCAGACAGGTTGGATTTCGACCCGGCGGCCTTTGAAGACCACCAGCCCCTCGGCCAGGGCAAACAGGGTGTCGTCCTTGCCCCGGCCTACAAAACGACCGGCCAGGAAAGGCGTCCCACACTGACGTACGATGATCGAGCCGACTTTAGCCTTCTGGCCGCCGAACAGCTTCACGCCGCGGTACTGGGGATTGCTGTCCCGACCGTTACGCGTTGAACCTTGTCCCTTTTTGTGTGCCATACACCTTCACTCCCAAGAGTTAACCTGTACGCCCGTCGATGCTGCCCGTTCGTTGATGCAAACGCTCTACCGACGGGATTATCGCATGACCCATTTTTGCTCATCGGCGATCCGTTCAGGAGTCGCCAACCGCCGAGTCTGAGCACTACCCGGCAACTTGTACGGTATTTCCAGCGTCTTTCGCAGGGTGAAATACCGCGGGTTATCCTCGCCTTCCGCTCGCTCGGCATCAAAGGCGGCATTCCTAACCCGTACAAACTCGCCGGACAATCCGCCAACATAGATTTTGAACCCGCGGGCCTGGGGATCGAAATCCCGCCAGACGGCCACCCCATGTCGGGCCTGGTCCGCTCCGCGTAGCAGTTGTCCGGTCATTTTCTCCGGCGGCAAAAGCAAAGGATCCCCAGACCTTCGCTTGATCGCCTGAAAAGCCTCGGGGCTGACCCGAATCTCGCTGGGAACCACCTGTAATGTATCGGTGACCAGATCGAATCGTGGGAAAAAATCCACTTCCCGATCCGTGCCGTTCTCCACCGTGTAAAGCATGTACCAGTATACCACCGGCTCGCTCTGTCCGGGCACGAACACCGATACTTTCACCGGATCCATAAACCGGAACTTAAGCTCCCAGGATACCGGAAACGGCGAGGGCTTAGGCTCGGCGCGCAAGCCTTGGGCAACCACGGCGAACATTAAACATAAAGCCATAAAATACAGATACTTGCGCATCCTTGTTCTCGGCTTTCCCAATGGATTGCCCACCGTATCGACCGCTGATCACTTCCGGTTCAATTCATTCTCCACCGGAGGTCTATATTTTAGATAATTCAGGTCTTCGGTCAAGTCGCGGATTTGGACAATTCCGAGGGGGGATTTGCGGAGGTTGTGAAGTGACCAAGGTTTATAACAACCTATCCCGCCGTTGACGCATCACCCCGCCGACTGTAATTTCCGGACATGGGTTGCCTGAGCAGCCCCTGTTCGTTCCGAAAAACACGATCCACCTGATTAGGAGATGATCCATGCCCCCGAAAGCATCCCTGACCCGACGCCGCTTCATCAAAAAATCGGTCGGTGCCGCCTCGGCCCTCTCCATGACCGCTGTCGTCGCCCGGGCTGTACCCGGCGCCAACGAACGCATCAACATCGGCGCGATCGGAGTCGGCGATCAAGGGGGCAATCTGGTTAAACAGATTGCCGGCCTCAAGGACCAGTTAAATGTGCGGGTTGTCGCCCTCTGCGATGTCTGGAAAGTCAATCGCGAAGCCAAGGCGAAAATGGTCGAGGAAGCATTCGGCGCCACACCAAAAACCTTCACGCGATTTGGCGATCTGCTGGCGGAAAAGGACATCGACGCGGTGACCATCGCCATTCCTGATTTCGCCCACGGGCCGGTTTTGCTCGCTGCCCTGAAGGCCGACAAGGATGTTTACGTTGAAAAGCCCATGTGCATGACCCTGGCCGAGACCAACGAAGCCCTCGACCTGACCCGGGCGCGCAAACGGGTGGTCCAGACCGGCACCATGCGGCGCAGCCAGGGAATCTACAAAACCGCGCACGCGGTTATCTCGTCCGGCGTGTTGGGCAAAATCAATCGCGTAACGTCCTCGGTCAATTTCGCGGGCGCGCGTTGGCTCCGCGATTACACGAATTGCAGAGCTGAAGACGTCGACTGGGAGGCTTACCTGCTCAATCGTCCGCCCCGGCCCTTCGATCCGAAGTTATTACGACGTTGGCATCTCTATAAGGAGTTCACGCTGGGCATCGCCGGTCTGTGGCAGGTTCACTTTACCGATACAATCAACATGATCATGGGTACGACTTACCCCGCCAGCGCGGTCACGCATGGGGGAACCTTCATCTATACCGAGAACCGCGAACACTGTGACACCTATCATTCTCTGCTGGTTTACCCCGAGGGATTTTTGTTCAACTGGTCCTTCAGTCTGGGCAATACGGCGGACAACCCGTTCAAATTCTATGGCTTGCGCGGCACCTATGACGTGGATAAATGCATGTTGAGCGGCTCAGGAGGCGTCAAGGACAACCAGGCCGAGAACAAGAAATACGATCCGCAACCGAACACCAGCCACATGGGTAACTGGCTGGAGTGCATTCGCACCCGAAACAAACCTCTGGCGGATATTGAAACGGGCCACCAACATTCGGTGGCCGCTATCATGTCCACCGCCGCCCTCGAAACCGGATGCCGTCAAGTGTACGATCCGGCCAAGCGCGAGGTTCGCCCAGGTTAAGCCCAACGAGGGAAAAACCATGATCCGCTCCACGCGCAGACGTTTTCTCGTCCAAACAGCCGGGTTCGTTGGCGGCCTGAACGCCCTGAATTATTTATCCTTTGGAGAACAAGCCATGCCCCTCATTATCGACCGCATCGAGACTTTCCCGCTTACCTATCCGACTCGCGGGCGTTTCAAATTCTTCGAGGGCCCCGACGGTCGACCAATGGGCCGCCCCACCGTCGTGGTCAAGATCACCGCCACCGATGGCACCGTCGGCTGGGGTCAAAGCGTACCCTCGAATAAATGGAGCTATGAAACACCGGAAACCGTTCAAACCACCATCGAGCATTATCTCGCGCCGGTCTTGCTCGGCCGTGACGCTTTCGATATCGACGGCGTCCACGCGGCCATGAATGCCATCATTGCTCCGTCATTTTCGACCGGGCAGCCGATTTGCAAGGCGGGTATCGATTTGGCCTTGTTCGATCTGGTCGGCAAGCACCTTCGCCAATCCGCTGCTCAGCGATGGAATCGCAAAGGACGTGATAAAATCACCTTAAGCTGGACGCTTAATCCCCGGAAACTTGAAGATATCGAACAACTCATCGAGGAAGGGAAACAGCACGGTTTCCGCAATTTTAACGTCAAGGTCGCCCCTGACCCCGAATTCGACGTGGAGATGTGCAAAATCGTCAAGCGACTGGTGCCCGACGGTTTTCTATGGGCCGACGCCAACGGTGGCTATGACGATGAAACCGCGCTGGCGGCAGCCCCCCGGCTGGCTGACGCCGGAGCTGCCGTCCTCGAACAACCCGTGCGGCCAAACCATTTGAGCGGTTTGCGCAAACTTAAAAAGCAGGGCGCGTTACCAATCATTCTCGACGAAAGCGTGGTTAGCTCTGTTGAACTCGAGGAGTTCATCAAGCTGGAAATGCTTGACGGGCTGGCCATGAAATGCGCCCGCGTCGGCGGCATAACCGAGGCGCGTCGGCAGGTCGAAATGCTTCTGGATCGCGGCTTGATGTTTTTAGGCAGCGGCCTGACCGACCCGGATATTTCCCTGTCCGCCTCGTTACTGTTGTACGGTATCTACGATTTGAAGTACCCCGCCGCTCTGAACGGTCCGCAATTTCTGTCGGAACGCAGCATCCTCAAACAACCCTTCACCCCGGTCAACGGTAAACAGCAGATTCCCACGGGCCACGGCCTGGGGATCGAAGTCGATGAGAATAAACTCCGGCAATTCGTCGCCGATGCTTAATCGTTTAGCGTCCGAATGCGACAGACACGGCAAGATTGAATACCACCGCTTGCCGTCATGCCTACTCATTAGGCATGTCCTTTATCACCTACATGGCGGTTTTGCGCACAGAACAGGATTTTATGCAAATCACACGACTGGCACACAATATGCTAAAGCAAAGCGGGGATAAGTACGCGCCGGCAAACGGGGTTTACATCCCAATATCTTAAACAAACTGACGAGGTTAGTACCATGCAACATGGTGTATTGATTGACATGGATGGTGTGATTTACCGAGGAAATGAGATCATTCCCGGAGCAGATGAGTTCATCGCCTTTCTGAAGGCGGAACAGATTCCCTACCTATTCGTGACCAATAACAGCCAGCGCACCCGACGGGACGTGGCCATGAAGCTTCAGCGCATGGGCATTCCCGCGCGGGAGCAGGACATTTTCACCTGCGCCATCGCCACCGCCCGCTTTCTCGCCCGGCAGAAACCGAACGGAACGGCCTACGTCATCGGCGAGGGAGGCCTGCTTAACGCCCTGCATACCAACGGGTACGCGATCGTCGATCACGACCCCGATTTCGTCGTGGTCGGCGAGGGTCGGTCCTTCAACATGGAAATGATTGAAACCGCCGTGCGCATGATCATGAACGGATCGCGTCTGATCGCGACGAACCTGGACCCGAATTGCCCGACGCCTCAAGGCTTGCGGCCGGGTTGCGGATCGATCGTGGCCATGCTCGAAAGCGCCACCGGCATGAAAGCCTTCAGCGTCGGCAAGCCCAGCCCGGTTATTCTTCGCGAAGCCCGCAAGGAGATCGGCCTGCAAACGGCGGAAACAACGATGATCGGCGACACCATGGAAACGGATATTCTCGGCGGCGTGCAAATGGGATATCGCACCATCCTCGTACTCAGCGGGGGCACGAAACTCGACGATTTAGCCCGCTATGCCTACCGGCCGGATTGGGTGGTGAATTCCGTGGCGGAGCTTTGCGGCGATCGACGTTTCATCGAGGAATTCGAGATCAACCAGCCGGCAACCACCTGCTGAAAAGGCCGCACCCCACGGGCAAAGGGTGGTCAAGCGCTATAACAACGCCGTGCTGAAATAGCGTTCGGCGCGATCCGGCAGGACGGTGGCGATGTTACCCTTGATACGTTGGGCCAGTTGCCGGGCGGCCCAGACGTTGGCCCCGGAAGAAATCCCCACCAGCAGGCCATAATCGCGCCCGAGCTGTCGGGTGGTTTCGATGGCATCCTGATCAGCAACCTCGATGACCTCATCGACCAGGGAAACATCCAGCACGGCGGGGACAAACCCATCGCCGATGCCCTGAATCTGGTGCAGGCCCGGCTCATGGCCGAGCAAGGCGGACACGTTTTTCGGCTCAACGGCCACGATACGCACACCCGGTTTGTGTTCCTTGAGGAACTTGCCGACGCCTTGCAGTGTGCCTCCGCTGCCCACGCCGGCCACAAAACAAGCCACATCGCCTTCCATCTGACGCCACAGCTCCCTGGCCGTCTGCTCGTAATGCACCCTGGGATTATCCGGGTTCTCAAACTGCTGCGGTACGAACACGCGCGGATCCTCGGCGGCCATCTGACGAACTTGCTTGACCGCCCCACCAAGACTTTCCTTGTCGGGTGTCAAAATCAGATCCGCCCCCAACGCCCGAATCAATTTCTTGCGTTCCTCGCTCATGCCCTCGGGCATGACAATGCGCACGGTATAGCCCTTGAGTCGACCGACGAGGGCCACACCGATACCCGTATTGCCGGAAGTCGGCTCGACGATTATCGAGTCGGGCTTGAGCCGGCCGTCACGCTCCGCTCCCTCGAGCATGGCCAGCGCCACCCGGTCCTTGATACTGCCGCCGGGGTTGAGGAACTCGGCCTTGGCGTAAATATTCTGTCCCTTGAGCCGCAGCAGCGGCGTGTTGCCGATCAGATTGAGAATGTTGTCGGTAAGCATGAATCTCGCTCACACCATCAGCTTTATTCGAAAACAAAACAGCATCTTAGCGGAGTCCTGCGTGGTAGCCAAGGGGCCGGGTTCTTATATGTGAGAAAACGGCACCCCGACAATGTTCTCCGTATACCGCCTTGGCGCCAGGTCATTATTGATCACCAGCCCGAAACGGCAGGACCGTTCCCTTATAAACTCAGACAACACGCGAAGTTCGCGCGGCTCCACCGTTTGGCTATGTTTGATTTCCACGGGAATCAGTCCAAAATCCCCCTCCAGGATCAAATCAATCTCGGCTCCCGCGGCCGTACGATAAAAATACACATCGAAACCGCCCCCCTGTCTGCTCAATTGGCGGATGATTTCCTCGGTGACCATGCCTTCCCAGGATCGGCCGGCCTGGGGATGTCCAAGCAAGGCGTCAATATCGGGAATCCACAGCAAATAATGCAATAGCCCGCTGTCCCGCATATAACCTTTGGGGTGTCGGACCATGCGTTTTATCGCGCTGCGCGTATAAGAGGGAACATGGCGCCAGATGAATGTTCCGTCGGCAATCTTGAAATAGTCCCGCGCGGTGGGAGCGGATACTCCCAAGGAACGGCCGACTTCCGAATAATTAATTATGGATCCGGACAATCCACCCAACATCCGCAGGAACAAGCGAAACTTTTGTTGGTCCAATCCCGGAAACAGACGGCCTACATCACGTTCAAGATAGGTCCGCGTATATTGATCCATCCAAAGCCGACGGAAACGATCGGAACCTTTCATCCACGGCTCGGGATAACCGCCACGAAACCAATAATCATGGACGGATTGAAGATCGCCCCGCGGCCTTAAAACATCCAAAAAGTCGGCCGCATTGGCCTGGCGATCCATAAGTACACGAGCAAACGGTGTTTCCGTCACGGGATACACTTCCGCCCACGCGAAAGGAGCCATCTCGATGATCCCGATACGCCCCGCCAGGGATTCGGATATCGATTTAAGCAGGTCAGGTGAACTCGACCCGGTGATAACAAAACGTCCCGCTTCATTTCGCGCTTCATCAATCGCCACCCGCAGCGCCGGAAACAACGCGGGTAATAGTTGGCATTCATCGATCGCCACCTGGCGAGGATTCAGTCGGAAAAATAAATCCGGATCATGGGCGATAATTTGTGCATCGCCGGCCCGCTCCAGATCGAAACGCTTCCATTGTTTTCCGAGCTCTCCCAAAAAGGTGGTTTTCCCGCATTGCCGTGGTCCAACAACGGCCACACAAGCGAAATTAGATAAATACTCATCTAAAAGTGTTTTATAGAATCGTTTCATACCTTGCATAATAAAAGAATGCCTTTTGTTTTGCAAGGTATATTTCGGCTTGAGGAGACCGATACCTGAACGATTATGGTTTAAATTTGAAGGACACAGAAACGCATAGGTAAAATGGTGGATGACGTAAATAATCATCCGCCAACGCCTTCACCGGGCATTGATTCTGCTTCGAGACCAGATAAATCCGGAAACCCCAAACGAATAAGCTATGGCCACAAAATCCGGTTGGATTTGGGCCTCCGTGGCAGCTTGCCCGTGGGCAGATCGGCGTGGTCATGGTGGCGGCAGGCAAGGGGATGGCCGTGGTGGCGAACCGTGAGGGAGCGTTCTGACCCCCACGAGGTGCTGCGAGGCGGCCGTGGTCGGGGTGAGCTTCATGTCAGTGCTGCGTGAGTAGCGTTGCCGCGAAAGATGTTGGCGATGATCTGCGGGAATCGGGGCGTGGAGATGATCTTCTTGATGGTGGCGGGTATCTTCTCCAGAGACTTTTGAGAATCGCTCAACTGCTTTCGTACCGATGCGATATCGATCTCGGCGAACCGTGCTTCCAAGTTGGGCTTCCCGTCGAGCAGGATCTTCATGTACGACTGGTTTTGCAGGTTCTTCACCAGGGGCGTGTCGGCGAGCATGGCTTGGAATGTCTTGCTCATGCCGTTGTGTCCGGTTTTTCTGCGGTATCCCGTTTTGAGATCTCGAAAGAACCGTTCCATGATATTATTGGTCCGTTGCGGTTGAATGGTGACCTTGCCCTCTGGTGTGTCCACCTGGATCGAATCGGCGAAGAGTTTCTTCCAGTACTTGTCGATCTGGCGGATCATCTTCTGATAGTCCTGGCTGGCGGCACGTTTCGGGTCATGGGCAAGTTGCTGTCGGAAGTGGCGCACATTGCCTTCAATGGTTTCGATATCCGTGTCCATCCCATCACCATTCAATCCCTGCGACCCGGACTTGGGGGCCATTCGCATAGCCTCCCGCAGTTCGTCAAATGTCCGCATCTTCGGTTCCATCTGCGTCAGAGCCCGCGGCAGAACCTTATCGGAGAAGACCGCCTCCAGTTCATTGGATAGTTTATACAGTGGCCGGTTGTCGCGCCACTGGCCGCGCAATTGCAGCGTCTTGATTTCCTGGAGCTGCCGGTAGACCGAGAGAAGTCTTTGGGCGAAGACGAAATGGGGCCGATCAAACGGGAAGCCGTAGCCGTCGCCCTGGTTCTTGCCGTCCAGGGCCCAGAGAGCCAGACCGTAGGCGCTGATCGCGGGGATCAGTTCGCTGGACGAATCGGAAGCGGAGGGGCACTCAACGCGGCTACGAAAGTCATCGATCAGTTGTGGATGGTCGTCGATGATCTGCTTGAGTTTTCGTGCATATGCCCGCAACTTGCCGGCGATGCCGTGTTTATGCAGGCGCTTTCGGATCGTGTCATAATCCTGTTCCAGAAGGTCCTTGCCGATATCTCGCAGGAAGTGGTAGTGGCAGATGAAATCCGGCCGGTCCGGGAAGACCTCCCTGACCGCTCTGAGAATGCCCGCACCCATGTCATGGACCGAGGCGATCGGCTCACCGAATAGCCGTTTAATCTGCTCCAGGAAGGGGATGATGGTCTCAGCCTTCTCGGAGGGTAATTTGACGTTGCCCAGGACAATCTCGCTGATGGAATCCAGACTGCTCATGAGCAAGGGCTCTTTCCCGTCACCGGTGGCGTCCAGGTGAAGAATGTACCCCCCATTGACGTGCATGGCCTGCTTGATGGTGGGGGCGGCTTGTTGGTGGGCAATGGCCAGATAGACGATGAACTTCTTGGCCAGGTACTCCACTTCACTGGGGCTGATGCGGACGTTTTGAGCCGCCAGTTCATCGCTGATTTCCTGGCTGCGACGGTGACGCAGAAAGAGGGCTCGGCCCACGTGGACCAGGATGTCATAGCCAAAGTTGCAGCCCGGCGGCACCAGGAGAGCAAGCTCCTGGGAACCATACGTGCGTCGGCAGCGGTCACAGATCCGGATGGTTTCCTGGGCATTGAATCTTCCGATGTGCAACGTGACCACGACACGCCCCTTGGTCTTGAGCACCTTGAGCGGCTCCCGGCAATAAGGACAGTCCTCTTGTTCCGGCCCGAAATGTACTGCGGGCGGCTGAGCAAACAGAACCGCGGGAGACCATTGGCCAACGAAGTGGTTCAGTTGATCGGACAGACCTCTGATCAGCCCGAACGTGCCGTTTTTTTTATGTCTAACCCGTGGTAGGCAAAAAGATTCGACACCGCCTGCTCGGTCGTCTGCAGGCCCTGACTCTTCAGATGCCGGCAGAGTTGTTCAAGGCTCACCTCCGGGTACTTGATGGTCTCTACGAGGATCGCGATGACCTCGCTGTCCGAGGGGCGCCGAGCATGGGCGACCATGATCATCCGCCCATCCCTTTGTCGACGGTAGAGGACCGATTCCGCGGCGAAATAGACAAAACACCCGTGATGCTTTTCGCGGGTCAACGCCGGATGATTGCGGAACAACCAGAGAAATGAACGCGGCTCCATACCCAGAAGCCGGCCCAACTCAGCCGCGCTGAGCCCGGCCGGCGAGTTGCTGACCAGGGCGATCAGCGTCTCGGTCAGATTGCCGTAGCGGGAGAACCCGATGTCGCGGTACCGCCAGAGCCCGCTGGAATCGAACGTCGGAACCGAGGGCAACACATAATAACGCCCGTTCTGGTTGTAGCTGTGGATCGCCCGCCAATCCTGGAGTCGGCGGTGCATGGTTCGCGATGAACACTGCATCTGCAAGGCCAGTTCTGCCACCGTCATCACTTTCCGCACCCGAAAACGCGCCAGCACCTTCTGGAGAGTTGCCTTGGCCGCCATGCCGGAGACTCCTTTGTCATGGTATATGAAATCCTTTTCCAATACAGCATATACTATGACACACTGGAGTGAGACGACAAGGCCAGATGGCCGAAACGACCGCAAAAAATCGGCAAAACCCCGCTATAACGACCACGACCAGGCGTGCATATACCCTGCCAGATCGCAAGCCGAGACCTATAAAGACTTTAAAGATAATGACTTAGAAATGCCCAACCGGATTTTGTGGCCATAGCGAATAAGAGTTATCATGAGATTGTAACTCATTTAATGACATGATCTTGCGGTTGCATGCAAATTTTTTTGAAAAATCCGGATTTTTCATGTCACGTTTTGGCCAAAACTCTCACTAACTAGTAAGCGAAAAGCGTTTTTTCCTCTTTTGGGAAATGGTACATTGGATTGTTCGCAAGCGCAAATTCTGATGGCTCCCCATATCCTGGGTGATGCTGACCTGACGGCCGCCGAGCTGGAGGGGTTGGAAACTCACTTGCGGGAGTGCCCGGCCTGCCCGGCGGAATATCGCCAGACGGAGCAGGTGATTCTCGCTGTTCGCGGCCTGCCGACGGATTTGTTGGAACAGGCCCTTCACGGCTCCCTGGGCGAGGAGGCAAGGTCGGCGGAGCCCGTGGAAGAAACGTGCGGGCTGATAGTGGTCGAGGACGGTTCGGAGAGGTCGGCTGGTCCAAGTTTAATAACAGAGCGGACCAAGGCATCCGGGCGGGCCAATATGTTCCGGTGGCTTGGCCGGGTGGGGGCTTTGGCGGCCTGCATCGCTCTCGTGGTGAGCGGGGCGCTGGTTTCCTATTCGTTCATAAGGCAAGACAGAGGCCCGGCTGGCAGGACTCCGGCGGGTATGCGGAATACGATGGCTGATACGGCATCGAAACGCATGGGCACGGTAGCCCGGTTGGATGCTGAAGGCCGGGCGGGGCAAGAGCAGCCGGCTTTGCCGAAGTCGTGAATAGAATTGCTCAAGAGGACGAGTAGATAAAGTGGATTGAGTGGTCTTTGGACAGCGATACATGAGCGGTTTTATTATGTTGGGAGCTGAGCGTTGAATTGCAGTCATGATCAGATTCATAGAACAGTCGCCAAGAGGGTCGTGCTTGCATCAATAATGATTTTTACGCCTGCAGTTATTGCGCTTGCCGCCCTTTGGCCAGGGAAGGCAGCGGTAATTCCAAAGGATACATCTACAACGGTTTTAACGGAGCCCATTGTGACGCAAAACCATACGGTTCCAGCCTCCGTTGTCAACTCAGAGACCGAAATGTCGTCACGATTACGCGTGGTTTATTTTCATTCCCCATCATGTGACGAATGCCAGCGGGTTAAGACCTTCCTATCGGAGATCACCGAACGTTGGGGAGATATGATTACTCTCGATTCATGTAGCGTGGATAATATAACCGGATTTAAGAACCTCCTCGAATACGAGAAACATTATGGAGTTACTATAGACGCGCCGCCAGCGATCTTTGTGGGCGACAAGGCGTTGCTGGGGGAGAGTGTCATTGTAGAACAACTGGACTATGCTATTGAAGCAACATTATCCAATGGTATCACGACCCTCAAGCATGATCTTCACCAGCCTGACGACTTGCGGCCTGGTGATCGGAGTTCTCGGCGCGGGCTTTCTGACGTCGATCTTGTGGTAGGCGCTTACGAGGCTCGGCACAGCGGGAATGTTCACGTCCTTAATGTTCCTTGTCACCGTAACTCTTTGAGGAGATACATTTAGCAAAGAGGGCCGATGGTTGTGAGTCGCATCGGTCGATAACATTAGAGTACTATCGAAAGGAAGGTGTAAAATGTCGAAGAAGTGGTTTGGATTACTCATCGTCATCGCAGCAGTACTTGCGGTGTCTTGTGGAGTGGGGATCGAAATGTGTTTTGCGGCGAGCGCCTGCGGATCGAAATGCGACATAAACTCGGCGTGTGGAGGTAACGTGGTCGGGGATGGTACCGGGCGTCCCAAAGGATGCACCAAAAGCGGCACTGCATGTGTTGGCGAATGCTATCGCTGCATGAACTCCACGGCCACCCAGTTTTGCCGGTGGACGGGTAACAGCAGTGATACTTGCTGGTTTCAAGGAGGTCTTACGATCACCTGTGGTACCAAAACATATTACTCATGCGGTGGCCTTTGGGCGAGCAACTGCACGTGCCCCCAGACCAATCCCAGGGCCACAAGTGAGGAGTGCAAGTTCACTAATTGCACAGTGTAGAAATCGAAGATTCGTGATGGGTGCGACAGATTCCCATTATCCCTGTCGCACCCATCGTCGGTCCCGATTCTCGTTCACTACATCTTGAGGAGACCTTTGTGCGCGTAAAAGTCTTGCTTACAATTGGATGTATGTATGCAATGTTATCATTACCTAGCCTTGCTGGGGGGAATCCTTCCGCACGGGAACTGATCAAGAGTATTCTCGCAAGCGAACGGCAACTTCGAGATGTTCAAGCACAGATAGCTTGTTACATACCGAAAGAGAATGGCAATGAGCTATTCTATAAGTTTACGTGGGGGTATGCCGGCGGAAAAGAATTTTACGAGGGCGAAATGTTTTCTGGCAAATCGGCGATCCTCGGCCGTCAAGGCGAGCATGGCACCAATTATTCTGAGCAAGTCCTCGACCGTGCTGGTGTCAGTGTCGTGAAGA
>CAYNYK010000105.1:0-1100 GCA_964401335.1 uncultured Planctomycetales bacterium | reverse complement strand
GGAATTTACTTACTCCATTTCGTTTGACCAGCGTATGTACCGGCAGGATAGTCTCGGTAAGGACAAGGCCGGTTTGGTGGGGAGCCTCCGGCCTGAAGAATTCAGTGCAACTATGACCCCGAGATGCTTACTTGGGTACGACGCAAAGGATATCAGTCGCGAATCCCTTGGTGAAGCCCTGTCGAGGGCAAGCGCCTTATCCATTGGTGAATCACGGACTATCAATGGGCATATGTGTGTGTGCGTGGAAGCTATCGGTTTCGAGACGGACCCTGTCTCTGGTGCTGTTTACGATGTACGCGTGTGGGTTGACCCGAAGCGAGATTTCCGCCCATTGCGCATAGAAGAATGTAACAGCATTGAAGGCGCGAACCGATGGAAAGTCCCGGCTCGCATTATAGAGGACATTGAACTGGCACAGATTGGCGGGATATGGTTTCCGATTAAGGGTACACGATCCACGTATAAAGTTACGGAAGTACTGCCACCTGAGGGAATGTCCCAAGAAGAGTTTGACAAGCTGCCCCTTGCGGAAGTCCGCGAAAAAGGCCGAATATCTGTTGCGCTCCTTGGCGGAACACAAGATGTGCTGATGATCGATCAAGCCACCATTCGGATCAATCAGGGAATACCGGACGAGGCCTTTCGGGTAGTCTTTCCGCAGGGGTGTGTTGTATGGGACGAGTTTATTCAAATGGGATACACAGTTGGTGCGAAGCTAGGCCCTGGCGACAGTTTAGCGACGATTGATAAGCCCCCAGTTATGCACGACGATCAGACTGCGATGAGAGACTCAAGCACTGAAAACGCTGACAATGCCAAGAGTAAACCACACCAGTCGTTGCGCGATGTGCGTAGTACGAAGCAGGAATCCGGCAGCAGAAATGATCCGACAAGTGGATCGCCAACGTTAATATATGCAAGCGGCATTATCGTGGGCGGGATTCTGCTTCTGATAGTTGGGATTGTATGGTATTGCGTGCAGCGACGCCGGGCGAGTAGCTCTACCGATTGATCTCGGGGGAAAACCATACGTGTCCGCTTAACGAACCCCATCTATGCGCCACGGGGGCGGCGTGGCATGATGGGGGCATGAGCAA
>CAYNYK010000104.1:0-19276 GCA_964401335.1 uncultured Planctomycetales bacterium | reverse complement strand
CACGGGTACAGCGAAAACACAGGAAGGCCGCATAGCGGGAGGCGAGTTACGCCCTATTGATTTGAAACGGCTTCCGGAATTTCGCCGCGACAGTCAGCGATTTTTTTCACCGTCCGAATGACGTACCCCGACGCAGGTGCTCATGCGGCAAGAGCTAAGCAATTCGCTTAATAACAGGCGTGTCACAACATTCAGAATATCGATTAGAAGGTGACTGATCCCGCACCGTTCTCTCCGTCCCGCCGTCTCTCAGTCTCTCCATTTGCCTCGCTTACTCACCCGCGTTTCGCTTTCGCCGCCTTGTCCAGGTAACAGACTACCTTCTGGGTCAGGGCGTTGGCGTAGAGTTTGATTGTGCTTCCGGGGGGCAGGTCGGCCGCGTCCACGACGTGGATGATATCGGCTCGTTGGGCGGCGTCGGGGAGCAGAGTGGGGAGTTTATTGGCGCAGCGGGCGAAGAATTGCTCGTTCAGGTGATTGCCCTCGCGGCCGGGGAACAAGGCCAGGTACAACATGTCCTCCTCGACCAGATCGTTGAAGAAATGCGTGCCGAGGGATACGTCGGGGATCAGATCCTCGCGCATGGCCACGATCTCGCCCAGGATCGACACCGTGTTGATCTCGGCGAAAGTCACGGGCACTCCGAGCGACGGCGTGGTGGTCCCCCAGCGTCCCGGTCCGAGCAGCATGATGGTCCGCGGATGCCGGTCACCGTCCAGGTGCATCAGTTGCCCGATCAGCCGGGCGACCGTGTAACGATCGGCGATCCGCAACTGGCCGTAGGTCGCGGGAACCACGTAGATCAGCCGATCGACCGTGGTCATCCGGCTCTGGCCGATGACCGCCCCCCGCGCCTCGAACAACAACTTATCGTCCGGGATACGTTCGGGCACCTCGGCCGGCGTGCCGCCGCCGCTGATTTTCACTTGCAGCGGCCGACATTGCACGAGATTGATCCGATAATCGTTTTCGTCACGAAAGTTCACGGTAAATTCCGTATCCACCGGCGTGCCATAGGCCTCCTGAAGGATCGTAAGCATCTCGCGCATGTCCTTTATGAAACGAGGGTGGGCCAGCAGTTTCTCGAAAGTCAGTACCCAGGGATAACCGTCTCCGCCGGCCCCCGATCGCTCCGTTTCCTCGTCGGGTGAGGCGAACAGCTCCATGGGCAGATCCGGGCTCTGGGTGGCCACTTCCGGGAAGGGGTACGACATCAATTGGTTGGCGTGCAGGTCCAGCGCATCCACCTTTCGCTGAGTGTAACGCCGTCGTTCGTCCACGCTGGATTCCGGCCGTCGCTCCGGGGCGTTCAAGGCCACGATGCGCGTATAGTCGTCGTCGCTGCGGTCCACGGCCCGGGTCCCCAAGCCGAACACCAGCCGCAACAACCCCGCCTTCGGGTCGATCTCCTCGTTCCACACATAAGGGTTAAACGAAAAGCCGACGCCCGCGATCTGCGGATAAAACAGCGGCCCGTGCATCGCCCCCGACACGCGCTGCACGAGCAGCGACATCTGCTCGTCGCGGTCCAGAATGCCCCGCTGTGCCCGGTAACGCAGGGCTTTTTCGCTCATGGTGCTGGCGTAGATCATTCGGACGGCGGACATGAAATCCTCCAGCCGCTTGTCCCGCGAGCCCTGGTTCGCGCAGAAGACGCTCTCGTATTTACCCGCGAAGGAATTGCCGAACGCGTCCTCCAGCAGACTGCTGGAGCGGACGATGATCGGCGACTGCCCGAAATAATTGAGCATCGCGGCGAATTCCTCACGGATGTCCGGCGCGAATACTCCGGTCAGGATTCGCCGGCGCGCTTCCTCCGAGTCCTCCAGAAAGGTGGCGGGGTTCTTCTGTTTCTGCCGAATCCACCAGCAGCCGTTACGCACGAGATAGGTGTAAAAAACGTCCGACCCGATGTAGAAGGAGTCATGCCGTTCCAGCAGTTCGCTCCAACGCTTGTCGGTGCGTTCGAGGATCGCCCGGGCGAGCAGCATGCCGGCCGACTTGCCGCCAATCAGTCCGCTGCCGATCATCCGTTTCCAGATCGACAGAATCTCCCCGAGGCTGAAATACTTATGGGCCAGCGACAGAATATGCTCGTCTCGGCTCACCAGCATGCGCAGCAGCCGCGCGGTCACCTGTTCCGCTTGTTCGATGGAGCATTCCGGCTTGTCCATCGGGTCGGCGGTCTGCTCGGCCTGGAGAAACGCCCGGTTCCACACCCCCAGGTAACTCCGTGCCGATTCGGCCCCGTACCAGGGGTTGGCCGTCAGGATCTCGGCCGTCGTCGAGCTCTCCGTCACCGGCAGAAAATCATCCTTATTACCCCAGGCATGCAGCATGTACATGGTCGGCGAATGGCGTTGCTGCACCTTGATCGGGTGGATATAAAGCCGGCCCTTATGCCGATAGACGTCGATCAAAATCTGGGTCGTGTCCGCGATGGTAGCCGTCGCGTGCGGTGAATGGACGTTCTTCAACAGAGCGAAGTACGCCAGGGCCTCCACGTCGTAAAGATATGGGCAGGTCAGCACGAAGAAATTTCCCAGCATGCGGTCGCTGTACCAATCCACCGCCAGGTCGGAGAGGCAATCGAACACATAGAACCCGCCACGGCCGGTTTTCTCGATCACTCGGTGAATACTCGTAATAAACTGCTCGAACCCCTCCTCCGGGTGGAGTTGGTATATTTCCGCGCCGTCCGAGGCCTCCATCAGCGGCTTGTGTCGAGCGAATCGAAAATAGACCAGCCGCTTGCCCGTCGCCAACGCGGCCTCGCAGTACGGCCGCACGAAGGGCAGATAATCCTCCACGGAATCGATCTGCCAGACCACGTTATCGCCCGGGAGCAAGCCCCGGATCACATGGTCCAGTCCGCTTATTCCGGTCGTCAGTTGGGTACTGATCATGGATATGACCTCTCCTGGCTTCGCCGGTGAGGGAATAAAGATGTTGTCGTGGATCGATCCACTTTGGATCTTATTCAACTTATCATCCGGACCGGGCCTCTGGCAAGGCGGAAAAATAGCAATGTTCACCGAGGATTATTCTATTCATAAGCAATGCTTCTACACAGTCCCATGGAGCTTGCCGGCGAGCGTCGAATATCCGCAAGATCGCCCTTCTCGAGGCTGCAGGGGGTTATTGCACGCGGATGTTTTATGTGCTGTTACGCCGCCCAAGGACGATTTTATGTTCTCCTATAATTGAATACGATGTCGGAGATGATTATAATGGATGAAAAGTACGATCAACCTGCCTGTTACCGGGTAAACCCCGATATGGTCGGCGGCCAGGATCGCGGGATCGGCTTTGGCGAACGGCTCGCCGTTTCTTTTGGAGCGAACAATTGCATGTTCCCTATCGTTGAGGCCACCTGGCTCGCTCCCGGCATCCGCCGGATCATCGTGCGTGCCCCCCATGTACTTCGGCATCATCAGCCCGGACATTTTGTCATTGTCCGGGTCGCCCCCGAGGGCGAGCGCATTCCCCTCACCGTCGCCGATACCGATCACGACCGGCAGACGATTACGCTGATCGTGCAGGTGGTCGGGGCGACCACCGAACAGCTTTGCAGTCTCGAAACCGGCCAGAATGTCCTCGATGTGGCCGGCCCGCTGGGCAAGCCTACCGAGATCAAAAAATTCGGACATGTCGCCCTTGTCGGCGGCGGTGTCGGGACGGCCGTCATTCTTCCACAAGCCAAGGCCTTGAAAAACCTCGGCAACCGCGTTTCCGCCGTGATCGGCGGCCGAAACAAGGAATATGTCATCCTCGAAAAAGAGCTGAGCCAACATTGTGACAATGTCCATCCCTGCACCGATGACGGGAGCTACGGCTACCACGGATTCGTGACCGGTAAACTGAACGAATTGATCGCGGACCAGAGTAACCCGCTCGATGCCGTGATTGCCGCCGGGCCGGTACCCATGATGAAGGCCGTCGCCGAAGTCACCCGCCCACACGGTATCCATACCATCGTTTCGCTCAACCCCATCATGGTCGATGGCACGGGAATGTGCGGCGGTTGCCGGGTCATGGTCGGCGGGAAGATGTTGTTCGCCTGTGTCGATGGGCCGGAGTTTGATGCGCACCATGTGGACTTCGACGAGCTTCGCGATCGTCTCACCGCCTATCGAGTCCAGGAAAAGCAAGCCTGGGACAAGCAGCGCGAGGGACATTCCTGTAAATGCAAGATGGTGGGGGTGCCTTCATGACCCTCAAGGCTTCCGAGCGAATGAAGATTCCGCGACAGCACATGCCCGAACAGGATGCCGTTCAACGGGCGACGAACTTCAACGAGGTCAACTTTGGGCTGGCCTGCGAAGCCGCGCGTACCGAGGCGGATCGTTGCTTGCGTTGCAAGGGCGCTAAATGCATGGGCGGCTGCCCCGTCGGCGTAAATATTCCAGGCTTCCTCGGGGCCTTGGCCGACGGCGATCTCGACAAGGCCGCGGATATCCTTTTTGATGCCAATGTCCTGCCGAGCATTACCGGCCGTGTCTGCCCCCAGGAAACTCAATGCGAGGCCGTCTGCATCCGCGCCGGAAAAAGCGAGCCGGTGGCCGTCGGTTATCTCGAACGCTTTGTCGCCGACTGGGCCCGCGAGCATCGCAAGGATAAAATCCAACCGCCGCCCTCGACCGGTAAGCGCGTCGCCGTCGTTGGCTCCGGACCGGCGGGCCTGACCTGCGCCGGTGAACTGGCCAAGAAAGGCCACGAGGTCACCATTTTCGAGGCCCTGCACAAGGCGGGTGGCGTGCTCGTTTATGGTATCCCTGAGTTTCGTCTGCCTAAAAAAATTGTCGATGCCGAGATTGAAAAGCTCAAACAACTCGGTGTGCGTATTGAATGTAACGTGATCATCGGCCAGACGTATACGATTCGCGATCTGCTCGATGAACAGGGTTTCGACGCTATCTTTATTGCCAACGGGGCCGGTTTACCGGTTTTTCAGGGCATTCCCGGCGAAAATCTCAAGGGCGTCTACTCCGCCAATGAATATCTTACTCGGGTTAATCTGATGGGCGCCTATCGTTTCCCGGAATGTCCCACGCCGGTGGTCAACGCGCCGCAGGTCGTGGTGGTCGGCGGCGGCAACACGGCCATGGATGCCGTACGCACCGCCCGACGGCTGGGCGCCTCGCCCGCCACTCTCGTTTACCGGCGAAGTCGCCAGGAAATGCCCGCTCGCGTCGAGGAAGTCAAACACGCTGAGGAAGAGGGCGTGGTCTATCATTTCCTGGTGAACCCCGTCGAAATCCTTGGCACCGATGATGGCTGGGTCCGCGCGGTCCGTTGTCAAAAGATGGAACTGGGCGAGCCGGACGAGTCCGGCCGTCGGCGCCCCGTCCCTGTCGCCGGCAGCGAATTTGAAATTCCCTGTCAGGTTTTTATCGAGGCCATCGGTACTCGGGCCAACCCCTTGCTCACCCAGACCACTCCCGAACTCAAAGTCAACAAACGCGGGTATATCGAGGTGGATGAAAAAAACATGACCAGCATCCCCGGCGTCTTTGCCGGTGGCGATATCGTGCGCGGGGCCGCTACCGTGATCCTGGCCATGGGCGACGGAAAAAATACCGCCGCCGCCATACATGACTACCTGACAAATAAAGGTTAAACTATCCGTTGTTGCGATTCGTGCCGGATGGAAGACGACGGTCCCGCTCGGGAACGCACGTCCGGTCGGCATTGATCGGTTTCAAATTCAAGCGACAGAACAAGAAACAGGATGGTGAAACATGGCCGCTAATCTCGTGGTTGTCGGAAGCTCGAATACGGACATGATCATGCAGATGGATCACATTCCCCGCCCGGGTGAAACCATAATCGGCGGCGAGTTTTCCATGGCCGCCGGTGGCAAGGGAGCCAACCAGGCCGTTGCCGCCGCCCGCGCCGGTGGACAGGTTACCTTTGTCGCCCGGGTCGGCAACGACTTGTTCGGCGAGCAGGCGATTCAGGGCTTCCTCCGCGACGGGATCAATGTCGATTACATTATCCGTGATAAAAAGGCCGCTTCCGGTGTCGCCCTGATCTTTGTCGCCGCCGACGGCGAAAACAGCATCGGGGTTGCTTCCGGCGCAAACGGCCGGCTCACCCCTGAGGACATCGAGGCCGCTCGACCGGCCATCGAGGCGGCCGACGCCCTGATCATGCAACTGGAAACCCCGCTCGAAACCGTCACCGCGGCCGCGAAAATCGCCGCCGCTGCCGGTGTCCGGGTGATTCTTGATCCGGCACCCGCCCAACCGCTCGGTGACGATCTGCTGAAACTGGTTTCCATCCTCACGCCTAACGAGTCCGAGGCCGAAATTCTTACCGGCCTGAAAGTGGACGATGAGGCCGGCGCCGCCAAGGCCGCCGACGCTCTACGGGCCAAAGGTGTTGATACCGTTTTGATTACCCTCGGCTCACGTGGCACCTACATCGCCACGGCCGATACCCGAAAAATGGTTTCCGCGTTCAAAGTCAAGGCCGTCGACACGACCGCCGCCGGCGACGTTTTTAACGGCTCGCTGGCCGTCGCCCTGGCCGAGGAGAAACCGTTGACCGAGGCCATCCGGTTTGCCAACGCCGCGGCCGCAATCTCGGTCACACGGCTCGGGGCCCAGCCGTCGGCCCCCAAACGACCGGAAATCGACAAGTTCCTGAAGGAAAACGCATAAAGTGATTTATACCACGGAGCCCCCCCCAGGCGAGGTCCGCTAAAGCGAGATTCCGCCTTGGCGAATTCCGCCTTCGGCGAACACCGACACAGAGTTTGGTGCGAAGTGTGTGGTTGCGATCATGACCTTGATTAGGCTCTTCGCCTGGCTCAAGACAGCGGATTACAACAGTGATACCGGATCCACGTCGATGTGGATGTTTTTTGATTGGGGGACCAGCCCGTTGGCGTGGCGGAGTTGCTCGAGGATTTTCATCAGGTGTCCGGCGTCGGCGGCGCGGAGCAGGAAATCAAAGCGATAGTGATTGCGCAACCGGGGTAGCGGTGCCGGCTGCGGTCCGAGGATATCGGCGGGCAAGGCCTGAGTCTCGAGGTATTCGCGGATGCGCTCGGCCAGCGATTCGACCAGCGCGGCAGCCTCCGATTGCTTGCGGTGCGTAATCAGAAAACGGGCCAACCGACAAAACGGCGGCCAGTTCAAACGGTGGCGAATCGCCAGCTCATAGCGAGCGAATGATTCGAAATCATGATTAGCCGCGAATTGCAGGGCGGGGCTTAAACCCGAGAAACTCTGCACCACGACGCCGGGGCCGCCGTTCGTACCGCCCGACTCCGCTCGTCCAGCTCGCCCCGCGACTTGTGTAACCAACTGAAACGTCCGCTCGGCCGCTCGAAAATCGGGCACGGCCAGCGACGTGTCCGCGTTGATCACACCCACGAACGATACAAATGGAAAATCCAACCCCTTGGCGATCATCTGCGTGCCGATCAGGATATCGATTTCCCGACGCGTAAAGCGATCAATAGTCTGTTCGTAGTCGCGGACGTGTCGCATGGTGTCGCTGTCCGCTCGGGCCAGCCGGGCTTCCGGCAGCTTGGTTCGCAACTCCTCCTCCAGCCGTTGCGTGCCCATCCCGAAACGTACCAGCGTCCCGCCACAGGTGGCGTCACCGCAGCGTTGCGGCGCGATCATGCCGGCCTGACAGTGGTGGCAGATAGCCTTGCCCGTCGTCTGGTGAAAAACCATGTTTACCCGACAGTTGGGGCAAACGACCGGCGTCTTGCAACGGCTGCAGAACAGATAGTTCGCGTATCCGCGGCGATTGAGGAACAAGACCGCCTGCTGGCCGGCAGCCAGAGTTTCGCGCAGTTGCTTTTCCATTTCCTGCGATAGGAGATGTACCCCCTTGCGCTGCCGTTGCTCGAATTGCATATCCACGAAGCTGACCCGCGGCAGGGACAACCCGGCGATACGGCGGGGAAGAATGATCCGCTCGAAATGGCTGAACCGATCGCAGTTGTGCCAGGTCTCCAGCGAAGGGGTGGCCGAGCCTAATACGACCGGCACATTGGCCATCTGCCCGCGCTTGAGAGCCACGTCCCGCGTGTTGAAACGCGGTGATTGCTGGTTTTTGTAGCTGGCTTCCTGTTCCTCATCAACCACGATCAGGCCGAGTTGGGGGCAGGGGGCGAAGACCGCGCTGCGCGTGCCGATGATCACTTTTTTTTCACCGCGGGCGATGGCCGCGAAAGTCAGCGACCGCTGCACGCCGGTCAGCCCGCTATGAATGACGGCCACGTCGCGGAAGCGGCTGGCCAGCCGCGTGACAATCTGCGTGGTCAGGGCGATTTCCGGTACAAGCAGGATGGCCTGCTTCCCCGCGTCTAGAACCGAGCGGATTGCCCGGATGTACACCTCGGTCTTGCCGCTGCCGCTGACCCCGAATAACAACAAGGCCCGGAACACGCCGTCCTTTGTCGCCTGTTCAATCCGGGCGATGGCCGCCCGTTGCTCTTCGTTCAGCTCGAATTCCGGTTCAATGGCAGGGACATCAAAGTTCGGCGCCGGCATCGGCTCGCGCCGAGTGGTCACCGAAAGAAGGCCGGATTTAATCATCGCCGAGACGATGGCCTTACTGACGTGGGCATGTTCGATCAGGGTCTCGAGGTCGAGCCCCTCCGGGTGCATACGCATGACCTCGACGACATTTTCACGTTTGATGGACCAGGAATCTTTTTCGCTGCGTCCGCGGGCCAGCTGAACCGTCCGCACCACGCGAAACCCGCTCTGCCGCCGGATCGGCTCGGGCACCATGGCCGCCAGCGTCCGCCCCGGCGGGCAGCAGTAATAGCGGGCCATCCACTGGCCCAGTTCGATCAGCGCGTCGCTGAGCAATCGCTGATCATCGATGACGCCGGCCACCGGCTTGAGCGTCGCGGTCCAGGGCTCGCGGGCGACGGCCACGCAGAAGGCCGGCGCGGGTTTGCGGTTTCGCCCGAAAGGCACCAGCAGCCGTTTGCCGGGCTCGACCTGGGCGGCCAGCTCATCCGGCACGGTGAAGGTGTACTGCCCCTCCACCGCCGCCGCCATCGCCACCCGGGCCACCGGCCCGACGCGCAATTCCGGCGTCTCTTTCCATAACAGAGGACCGGAATCCTTGGCCGCCATCATCGGTTACCCTACCCGAGAAGCCCATGTACCTGAATGCAGTATCCCGCAGGAGGGACAATCGTTCAACAATTATTATATTCATTGGTTAGGATATGCGACCGGCCATTGTCCGGCTACTGCATCAACGCGACGAAACCTGCCTGCTCGAAATGCCGATCGCCGGTCAGCGCGTCCCGAATGTCGTGCTCGTCCATCACCACGAAGGAGATGCAATCGGTCAAGGACCAGTACTTATCCGAGCGCGCGTGATATAGTTCCACAGAGCGGTCAAACAAGGAGCGATCCATCGGGACAATCTCAACCAAGGGTTGCGTTTCCAGGAATTCAAGGAAGGGAAGGAACCGATCCCGCTTGTCCGGCGAAGCTAGAGCATCCGCTACCTCGGTCAGGACTGCCGTGGTGGTGAAGATTCTCGCCCGTAGATCGTCGATTATTGTTACAGCCCGGCTGTGGGACTCGTCATTCTCGATCAGAAGAGCCAAAAAAAAGTAGGTATCGGCGAACCAAGCGGTCATTTTTTCGGTGCCCCATGCAGGTAATGGTCATGGTTTCGGGCGAGGTCGGACGGCAGGTCTTTGACGACTCCCGCAAAGCGGCGCAGCCCTTCGCGCAGGTCCGCTGCTTCATCAACCGGATCGATAAGGACTTCGGCCCCTTCCGGGATTTTTGCGTCCGGGGGTAGGACCACAACGCCATTTTTAACGGTTCCACGATACGTCATGAAACACCTCCAATCTTATACAACTATTCTGTCCATCGACAATCCAGAGTGAAGGAAGGTTGATTTTCAATTGATGTATATCTGAATGAGCTCCTGCCCATGCCATACTACAGCGTGCCAGGGGTGGACGAGTGGATATTGTTTGTTGCTCCTCCCTCGAAACGAAATGGAGCATTCGACCGTTCAATACTGTGGCAGCGGGCAGGAGCCACCGTGCTTGAGGTGATAGTCCTGGTGGTATTCTTCGGCCGGATAGAAAGGACCGGCGGGCTCGACGACGGTGACGATGCGCCGGTTTTGGAAGCGCGGCGTTTCGGCCAGTTCCTTGATGTAGGCGGTGGCTTGCGCGCGTTGCTGTTCGTTGGCGGTGAAGATCGCCGAGCGGTATTGCGTGCCCACGTCCGGGCCCTGGCGATTGAGCTGGGTCGGATCGTGCAGCCGGAAAAACCATTCCAGCAGTTGGCGATAGGTAATGCGGTTAGGATCGAAGGTTATCCGTACGGTTTCCGCGTGGCCGGTGCGGCCGGTACACACCTGCTTGTACGTCGGGTTGCGGGTTTTACCGCCTTGATAACCCGAGGTGGCATCAAGCACGCCGGGAATTTGCTGGAAACGATCCTCGATGCCCCAGAAACATCCACCGGCAAAATAGGCTACCTGCGTTTCGATCGGTCGCGATTCCGGTGGCAGTTCCGCATTGTGACGATAGAACCGCAGCGCGGCGGAGTTGAGGCAATAACGCAAGCCGGTCGGCCGCGGCCCGTCGTTGAACACGTGTCCGAGATGGCTCCCACAACGGGCGCAGTCGATTTCCGTACGGATCATGCCGTGGCTGGTATCAAGCTGTTCACGGACGTGGGCAGGGTCAAACGGCCGAAAAAAGCTCGGCCAGCCCGTACCTGACTTGAACTTGGCATCCGAGGCGAACAAAGGAAGGCCGCACAGCCGACAGGTGTATATTCCTTTTTCCTTGTTATCCAGAAGCAGTCCGCAAAAGGCTTGTTCCGTGCCTTTGTCGAGCAGGATAGCACGCTCTTCCGGAGTGAGGTCTTTCGCAAGTTCCGCAATTCGTTCAGGACTGAGCGGGGTAAGATCGTATTGACTGGAAGAATACACGGCGACCTCCTGTTTGGGATTCAGGGTCCTGCCGGAGTCCGGCTGCGATGCCGGCCGGGACGTACTGCCGACACCGAATACAAAGAGACTCCCGGCAATTACCGCGACCGTGCCCACGGTTAAAATCCCACACCTGCGCATCCGCCTACCTTCCGAGTACGTCAGACTTTACGACAGGCCAAGCCGTCAACCTGGCGGCCACAACCTATGCCTGTCCAATCATAGGACGCTTCGGCCGCCCTGACCATTACCCCGTCCGTCTCGACACCAAGGCCGCAGGGTGGCATGGGCAGGCCCTTGTTACGCCACAGCGGGACAAGGGTTTGCCCGTGTTTTTTCGGCCGCCGAGTACATACGTACATTGCCAGGTAAACCTGAAACTGCCCGTGGCCATATTATGCAAATGCTATCAATATTCCGGGTGGGGCCCCGGACCGTTGAAAGATACGACAAAACCGCCCATAATCACCCCCAAGCGTATGTTGCCAATCCGAACCGTTTTGCCAAGTGAGGAAGAATCATGAACAAAGCTGCTCATTTCGCCGCCGTGGACCTCGGGGCCTCCAGCGGCCGCGTGCTGCTCGGGACCATCGCCGATGACAAGCTGACCCTGGCCGAATCCAACCGTTTCTTCAACGGGGCTGTCCGGATCATTGACGAGTTGCACTGGCCTATCCTGTATCTCTGGCACGAGATGAAGCAGGGGATCCTCCAGGCTGCCCGACAGGCCGGTGGTGACCTCGCCGGTATCGGCGTGGATACCTGGGGTGTCGATTTCGCCCTGCTTGGCAAGGGCGATATCCTGCTCGGCGCGCCCTTCAACTACCGCGACCCCCGGACCAACGGTATCTATGAAAAGGCCTTCCCCATCGTCTCCCGCGAGGAAATCTTCGAGCGCAGTGGCATCCAGTTCATGCAGTTCAACTCGCTGTTTCAACTGGTGGCCATGAAATTGGCGAACTCGCCCCTGCTGGATTGGGCGGAGACGTTTCTGATGATCCCCGACCTGTTCAATTTCTGGTTCACCGGCCAGAAGGTTGTCGAGTTTTCCAACGCGACCACCACGCAACTGTACGACCCGCGGGCCGGGCGCTGGTCCACCGAACTGATCGAAAAGTTCAAACTGCCGAAGAAAATCTTTCCGAAGATCGTCCCCTCCGGTACCGTCCTCGGACCGCTACTCGATCACGTTGCCGAGGAATTGAAAGTCGGCCGCGATGTACCGCTGATTGCCCCGGCCACCCACGACACCGGCTCGGCCGTCGCCGCCGTCCCCGCCGCCAAGGGCAAACCCTGGGCGTACATCAGCAGCGGCACCTGGTCGCTGATGGGGGTGGAGGTCGATCATCCGATCATTGACGCCAATAGCCTCAAATACAACTTCACCAACGAAGGCGGCGTCTACGGCACCTTCCGCTTCCTGAAAAACATCATGGGCCTCTGGCTGGTCCAGGAATGCCGCCGTATCTGGCAGCAGGCGGGACAGGAATACGGTTTCGGCCAGCTCACCGAGATGGCTGCCAAGGCCAAGCCCTTCGCCGCGGTCATCGACCCCGACGACACCAGCTTCTTCCAGCCCGGCGACATGCCCGGCCGCATTCGCGATTACTGCACGAACAGCAAGCAGACGCCGCCGCAGGATCCCGGCCAGGTGATCCGCGTCTGTCTCGAAGGGTTGGCCATGGCTTATCGCCAGACCCTCGAGCGGATCGAGGCCTGCACCAAGGAGCGGGTCGAGGTGGTCCACGTCGTCGGCGGCGGCATGCAGAACACGCTGCTCTGCCAGATGACCGCCGACGCCACCGGGCGCAAGGTTGTGGCCGGCCCGGTCGAAGCGACGGCCATCGGTAATATCGCTATCCAGGCCGTCGCCACCAAGCGCCTGCCCGATATCTGGGCCGCCCGCGACCTGGTCCGCCGCTCATTCGACCTAGTCACCTACGAGCCGAAAAACACCGCCGCCTGGAACGAACCGTATAAGCGTTTCGTCGAACTCCGCGGCTGACAACGTGGATTCTACGGTAGATCATTGCTCGGTGACAGAGGTGCACCTTACAGCTTCATTCAGTCAGGGTGGCACCTATTTGAATCGAGAAGCTGGATAATCCGCATTGTGTGCCGAATCTCCAAGCCGACCCCACCCGCCGCGTCCCGGGACTGAATGGACACGCTATTGTCCGCAATGTGAGTATGATCTGGCCGGCCTCCCTTCGAATCGCTGCCCCGAATGCGGGCAGATCTTTAGTCGCGACAAGCTGCCGCTCGTGCGGCGGGGGGATGCTCCCGTCCATACTCCGCGTCATGGTTTTTTGTGCATCGCGATATTGTTATCTCTTATCTCGTATACCTTGTCGCAGGGGACGAGCAACAATATTTTGCAGGCCTGCTGGCTGGCGGTTGTTTGGATCATGGTTATTCTTTGGATCGTGCGCAATCGGGAATACCTGTTTTATAACGATGAACAACCTGATCTGCTCTGGCTACTGCTGGTATGTGTCGGTACCTTGAACGATCGAAACTTGCCTACCCCTTGGCCAAAGATACTTGTGGCTTGGTCACTGGGAGTCTCTGGTCTCGTGTTGATTTACGCCTTTTATAGTACCTGGCGACGTACCCTACGTACCTTATTGTCCGCTTTTGCCCTGATCTTCTGCTTCTTCGGCTTCCTGGTGTTGGTCGTAAGCGCCGTCCAATGGTTCACCAATCAAATGGGGGGTACCTTTTGCCTTCCGGGCATCGAAATCGCAATACGTGAGCGAACCGATCTACTGTCAGTCTTTACCATCGGGCTGGTTATGAGCGTAATCGGAATATCGCTCCTGCTTCTGCTCAGAACGCGGACCGACAAATAATTTTTCCCCGGCCTATAAACCGTGTCCTTCTTGATATTTTTGCCTGATGACTTTTACCCCGCTTGGGAATATCATTGATATCTGGTTTCCTGGTATGGGGTGGGAAAGATGATTCGGATCGGAAAACCAAGTCATTATCGGATGCTGGCGACCGGGCTGGTCCTATTATTGGGCGCCTGCACGGGCCAGTTCGATACGTCGGATACTCAGGGCAATATCGCCTTACCGTTATTTATGGGATCGGATGGGTCCGGAGCGGCGGATGTTGCTGAAGGTCCTGATTGCGTCGTCATTACCGAGCCGGCCACCGATATCCAGATCGAGATGCTGGACGCGCTCAATGCCTACCGTGCCGAATACGGCCTCGAACCGCTGATTTATTCCAAACGCCTCGAACAAGCCATCAGCCGACATGTTCAAGATCTTTATAATCGCCAGTTCTTTGACCATACCAATCCGGACGGCAAAACCCCCGGCGACCGGGCCGTCGATGCCGGATTCTGCCACGTCTATGTCGGTGAAAACATCGCCGCCGGCCAGGTCGACGTCGAGGCCGTCATGCAGGCCTGGAAAAACAGCCCCGGCCACAACAAGAACATGCTTCTGGCGGATTATGTTTACGTCGGCATGGGATATTTTGTGTCGCCCGAGGGGCGCAAATACTGGGGCCAGGCCTTCGCTTTGGACCTACCCTGATTTAATCCGATCGGCTATAATATATCGTGGGAATGGTTAGAACGGCTCGCGGATGAAACGGAAATCCCGATCGTGAAAAACCAGGTAAAAATCCGAACAATATCATTATGCCTCTGTCTGGGCTGGGCCGCAGGCGCATCTGCACTTCCCGTCTGTTACGATGAAGTATCCGTCAACCTCGGCGAGGATATCGCCGACCGGATGACTCATCCGCAGGTGGCCGACGGCGATACCATGGTGGTCACCATCGGTGGGCGGTTGGCCCGGCGCAATGTCGATGCCCAGACCGATCCGCACTTCTATTTCGCGGTGGCCGACTCGTTCGCCTGGCAAGGCAGTCGGCCGGACATGTACATCACTATTGAATACTACGATACCGGCTCAGGCAAGCTGGAGCTGCAATATGATTCAACGGACCCGAACGGGCAGCCTTATCCGCACTGCAAAAGCGCGGGCTCCGTATCCCTGACGGGGACCAACAAATGGCGAAGTTATACGTGGCACATCAATGACGCCTATTTCGGCAACCGTCAGAACGGCGGGGCGGATTTTCGTATCGTCAAGGCCAACCGCACTTATTTCTATATTGACATGGTCACCGTCCGGGCGGTGCTGCCCATGGCATCGGTCCTGGGTAGTACGCACGTGGCCGGTGGATACTCGTTCGATGCCAGTCGCGACTATCTGAACGAAGGGGCGATCGAAATCGCCAACACCGGACTGCGGGCCATCAAGTTATGGTTTCGGCCGGACGATCCGGCCGGATCATATCCCTTCAACAGCAGTTGGCCCGGATCTTTCGGCAGTCTCAAGGCCATGGCCGAACACCCTTACTACAAGGAGGTGTTCCGAAGGCCTTTCGAAACCTGCCTGCTGACTGTCGCCGACGGGTATGATTTCAAGGACGGTTTTCCCGAGCCGTGGCCGACCACCTTGGAACAGGAGTTCTATTTGTTGGCCCGCTATCTCATCGAAACTTACCAGGGGACGGGTAAGACCTTCATCCTGGGGCATTGGGAAGGCGACTGGATGTTACGCAAGGCCACCAACCTTGATCCAGTCAATGATCCCGATCCAATCGCGATTGAGGGAATGATCCGCTGGCTGAATGCCCGGCAAGCCGGGGTCAACCGGGCGCGCCGGGATGTGCCTCCGGTGGGTATGTACATCTACGCCGCGGCGGAAGTGAACAACGTCGAGTTGATCCCGCTGGGGCGCCCGACGGTAGCCTCGCACGTCCTGCCCTACACCAATATGGATCTCGTGACCTACTCCGCTTGGGGTGGGCTGCAATATGTACGCACGTCCGGAGAAACCGTCGGCCGACAAAAGTTCCGCGAGGCCCTGGCCACCATCGCATCATACATGCCGGATTCGTCCACGCTTGATCCTCACGGCCGGCCTTTCGGGGACAAGAATGTGGCGATCGGCGAATTCGGGGCCGGCGAGAACGCGGTGGGATCATCCATGCAGGCCCTGGTGACCCGAGTGGCGGTGGAAGAGGCCTACGCTTTCGGCTGTCCGTGGATGTTCTACTGGCAGGTCTATTGCAACGATTATGAGGTGCCGGTGGACAGCAACAGCGATTTTACGGGCTATTGGCTTCGGCGTTTTGATGGGACCGCCAGCGCGGCCCGCGATTACCTGCTAACCCAGGTCGGTTCGTATCTTAAACCGCCGGCGGATTTCCAGGTAGCGGTCGGACCGGGCGATACCATTCGCCTGACCTGGACGGATACGCCGGATGAAGACCATTTCCGTATCGAGCGCAACAAGGACCGCGGCCCGTACACGGTGGTGGCCTTGCCCGGCTTGAATACCATAGTCTTCGAGGATACGACGTGTGTGTTCGGCGGCGAATTCCGATACCGCCTACGCTCCGAAAAAAGCGGCAGGCCGCCGACTCCCTGGTATTATTCCTATCCGGTCATCCTGCCGCTACATACCCCCGACAAGCCGATCGGCGCGGCCCTGGGGTACCTGAGCACGTCGTTTGTCTTTCAGACGGGTTGCTCCACTTGTCCCGATGGTTCATTTGAGTACCAGTTCGACTGGGGCGACGGGCAGCTTTCTTCCTGGGGAGGAAACACGGCCTCCTATTGCTGGGCGGCGTCCGGCAAATACGAGGTCCGCGCCCGTGCCCGGCCGGCCGGTAGTTCGGATGATTCCTGTTCATCCGCCTTTTCACCGGCGGCCACAATCGTCGTATACCAAGTCGATCTGGATGGCGACGGCGACGTCGATCTTTCCGATTTTGGTATTCTGCAAGGTTGTTTCACTCGCTCCGGAGAGTCGATTACCACCCAATGCCAACCGGCTGATTTGAACCGCGATGGACAGATCAATAATGCGGATTCCACCCTGTTCTTTCCCTGTATGGCCGGTCCCGATGTTCCCCACGGTTGCTAAAAGAGACCAATTAGACGATTCTATAGGTCGGTCAACCCCGGCCTGTTTATCGCTATCATGTCGATACGCCGGGGATGCCGATGTTTTCTTTGGAGAATCGATGTTTTGAAAACCAGGTTAAGATGGATTGGGTTGTTGGGTTATACCCTGAGCCTGCTGGCCGCTCGGGTGGCGGCCGTTACGCCTATGGATAAACTGGACGCGGTGACGATGCGGGAAATGCTTGCGGATAGATTGGGCAGTACGCACGCGGCCGGCAAGTACGCATTTGACCCGGAATATGATTTTCTTAACGAAGGGGCGATCGAGATATCCCACGCCGGTATGCGCGTGATTAAACTCTGGTTCGTGCGCGAAACCCCGTCCGAGTATTACAAGTGGAACAGTCATTGGCCTTACTTCTTCGATAGCCTCAAGGTGATGGCCGAGCATCCATATTATCGTGAGGTATTGCGCCGTCCATTCGACACCTATGTGTTGACCATTTTCGAGGAACGTCTTTTCCACGACGGCTTCGACGAGGCCCGGGCCGCGGCCCTCGAACAGGATTTTTACGACCTGGCCCGCCATCTGCTCGAAACCTATCGCGGCACGGGCAAGACCTTCATCCTCGGCACCTGGGAAGGCGACTGGATGCTGCGACGGAACACGCATACCCGCCCCGAGGGTGATCCCTCGCCGACCGCCATCGCCGGTATGATCCGTTGGTATAACGCCCGCCAGGCGGGAATCGATCGAGCCCGGCGGGATTCGGCCGACAGCGATGTGCGCGTCTATGGAGCGGCGGAGGTAAACCTCGTGAAGCTGGCCATGCAGGGTCGCCCCACCGTAACCAACGATGTCCTGCCATTTACCAATATGGACCTGGTTTCGTATTCCTGTTACGACACGATTACCACGGCGATCACCGCGGACGAGGCCGCCGCCCGTCGCGAATTCGCCGCCGCCTTGCGTTATCTTGCTGAGCGGATGCCGGACACTTCGACACCCGGCCCTGACGGACGTCCATTCGGTGACAAGAATATTTTTATTTCCGAGTTCGGCTGCCCCGGATTTCAGCATGGCGATCAACTCCAGGAGATCATGTCCCGGCTGACCGTGGAGGAGGCCACGGCCTTCGGATGCCCGTGGATCATTTACTGGCAGGTATACGATAACGAGTGTCGTCAACCGAATACCGCCGACGGCAATGTGCTCAAGACCACGCCGAAAGAGATGCCGATGGTCGACGATAACTCCTTGTGTCGCGGCTTCTGGCTGCGCCGCCCGGACGGTACGCATAGCTCGGCCTGGAAATACTTCACCGGCCTGCTCCGGCCTTACGGTTATTCGCCGGATGCCTTTCACGCGGTCCCGCTACGTAACGGCCCGGTGGTTCTGACTTGGGCAGCCGTTCAGGACGCGGATCGCTACCGCCTCGAACGCAGCGTAGATGGCGGCGAGTTTACGCTGCTGGCCGAGCTGACCGCGGACCAGGAACAGTACGACGACACGGACGTGCATCCGGAGCGTGATTATCGTTACCGCATGCGGGCCGAACGGGCCGAGGTACGGCCGGCCGCATGGTATTACACGGATACGATTTCTCTCGCCCACGTGCCGTTTGCTCCGACCGGTCCCAATCTTGCCCGGCCGGATACCCCGGTGATTTTCGAGGCTGTCGGCCCGCGCCATGGTTCTTGGGGGCGATACGAATACCGGTTCGATTGGGGCGACGGGTACTGCTCGCAGTGGACGGACAGGACGGCCGAACATCGCTGGTCCACGCCGGGCGTTTATCAGATCAAGATACAGGCCCGCCTGTTCGATCACGACGGCCGGGTGGTCGGCGATACGGCTCTTTCCGACGCCGTCAGGATTGCAATCAGCCAAAGCGATTTCGACGGCGACGGCGATGTGGATCTGGCGGATTTCGATTTACTGCAGGCCTGTCTGGGGCAAGCGTACGTATCGGGCAAGTCCCCTTGCGCACCCGCCGACCTGAACCACGACAAGCAGATCGATATAAAGGATTTTGAATACTTCTTACCCTGTTACGCGGGAGCCGATAATCCCCCCGGCTGCTGAAGAGTCGAGGTGGTGGGTCACGCGTTTTGGTGAGCTGTCTCGCCGGGTGGCAAGAACCGAAGTCCGACCGTCCGGCCTCCGATAACTTTCCTGTCTTTTTTCACAGGGTTGTTCTTTGCTTGTTTCCGCCGGTCCGCTTGGCTCGCTGGCGGATTGCTCAAACTCTTTGCTGCCGGCGCGGAAGAAGGCTATCCCGGATTATTCATCGGGTTTTACAAAGGAGGTCACGGAGAATAAAGGAGTTATTAGGCCCTTACCCCGGAACTTCTCTGCGTTTTGCGCGCATGTTATCCGGTATC
>CAYNYK010000103.1:4368-19311 GCA_964401335.1 uncultured Planctomycetales bacterium | reverse complement strand
TGGACCAGAACGACTTCAACGTGTTCAAGAACTGCCTCGGCGGTGCGGACCGGCCACCGGGATGTTGAGCGATTGTCGCACTACAGATCATTCTATCTATTAATGTTACCATTTTGTCGCCCCAGTTGATTTATCGGACCCTTTTCGGCAATTGTCCGAACGTGGTTTTTGGGTTATCCTACCAAAAGATATCAAACGAAAAATGAGGATGTTCATATGAAAGCGATTAGTCGTCGGGCCTTGATTGGCGATGGTCTGGCCGCCGCTGCGGTCGCGACGGCCGTATCGAAAATCTTCGGGCAGACAACCGATGGTTTGAGGCATCCCGGTCAATCAAAATCCCTTTCATCGGTTGCCGAAGACAAGCCTGTATCCCTGCCCGTTACCAAAAACCGGGCCTTGTTCTGGCAATTTCCCGGATTTACGGATTCACCGTTGGGACCATGGACGCGGCATTTGCTCCAGGCCCGGCACAGCCGGCTGCAATGCTGGAAGCTGGCCATTGATTGGATGGCCGACAACGGCGTCACGCATTTCATCGGAGTGACGGAAAGTTGGCTGAAAGGAGCCAAGCAAGCCACCTATACTCCCGATTGGCCTTTCCACTATATTTGTTCATGGACGGAATTTCCCAAGGCGCGGATTTTTCCCGAGTCGATATTGGAAAATAATCGCAAGCTTTTCCGCACCATCCTCGGCTGGATGCGCGACAAGGGGATCAAGCCCTTTCTGCACCATTACAACCACATGGCACCCTTCGATTGGTTCCGTACTCAGGAGGAATTGATCGAGCGGAAGCTGCGCGGACCGCTCAAAGGCGATCGCCCGCCCACGCGGGCGGAGGTCACCACCCGCGGGAAATCGGATCTGGCCGTGGATATCTGCGCGAACGCGCCGGTTTACCGGAATTTCATGACCGCCAGTTGGCGGGAAGCATTCGAGCGCCTCCCCGAATTGGAAGGGTTGTTAATCACCCTCGGCGAAAATAACTATTGTCCATGCGCGGAATGTTCGGCCGGGATCCCGCGTCGGCTTCGCTGGGACCACATTCTCACGCCCGAGTTCGTCAAAACGATGGCGGGCTTTGCCGGTTTATTCACGGATACGCTTCTGGAATTGGGGAAAAAGCCGATGATCCGCTGTTACCACGGCGGCGGCGATCGCGGACTGGCTCCGGCCATGCCGAAAAAAGCAACTTATATTTTCAAATACAGCGGCTACAATGCCATCGACTGTGATCCTGATCCCATATCGCGCTTCTGGGAAAACGCCGGGCACGATCTCTGGGTGATTCACGATTTCGCCGCCCAGGAAAACTGCACCGGTTGCCTGTATATCAATCCGGAGCACTCTTTCAAGGTGGTCCGTCGGGCCAACGAGCAATGTCGGATCAGCGGACAGGTGGCCTTCCACTGCGATCTGTGGGGAAGTCTCGGATTGGCCTATCCGGGCATGGAAATCAACCTCGAGGTTGCCCTGGCCGCCATGCGCGGCCAGGAATACGACGAGGCCCGCTGGGAACGGTTCTGCATCGAACGCCTGGGGCCGCGCGGGGGCGAATATATGAAGGCCCACAAGCTCTTAAGCGCCCCCGTCCTCAATATCGATAAAGTCGTCTCTGGCAATCTGGATGACGGTGTATGTTTCGGATTCAATTACCATTTCACCGGGCCGGAGCGGTTTCCCGGGGTGATTGGCGAGCTGGGCATCATGGGTACCGAGCCACATCCCTGGCGAAGCGATCTGGGGCCGCTGCGGCGGTACAAAAATTATCTTGAGGATCATCCCTGGTGCGATGACATCTGGGAAAAAGCCTTGTCGCCGGGCGAAAAAAATCCCGTGGTTTTCTGGGAAGCCCGAACGGCCGAAGCCGGGCAAGGGCTGGCCATGATCGAGGCGATGAAAGTACCTCTGGATGACCCTTATCTTTCCGTGCATGAGTTGATGCTCACTTCCGCGCGTTGGATTGCCCACTTCGCAATCTTCTGGCGGGGCATGATCCACGGTAAAGTCTATTACTGGGGGGCCAACAGCCTGCGTACTCCGGTGGAAACCCAGCGGAAACTGGCCGGTCAATGTCTGGCCTCACTCGAGGAAGCCATTCAGGCCCTGGAGGTGATGAAGGCGGTGTACTACGACTATCCCCCTCTGTTTTTCCATTGGGGCAAGGGGTTCTTTGGTAACACCATGGAGGAAAAGGTTGCTCATTATCGCGGCATCCTGGAGGAGGTCCGGGCCTATTTTGAGCCGCTGACCAGCGGGCGCTACTACCAATGGCCTAACGGCGGAACGTGGTCGTGGCCGGAAAGAACCAAAGGGTATTCGCGATGATCTCCGCGCGATACAATGCCGACCATTCGGCCGCGCGGCTCGTTGTTTTTGAATAGAGAAAGGAAATCGAGGGTTATCCCTCAATATTTCATGGAGAAGATCATGTCCGAGAAAAAACTTTCGCGACGACAAGTATTGAAAAGTGCTTCGGTGGCGGCCGTTGGTTTTCCTTATATCGTATCCTCCAGCGTACTGGGGAACAGTGATCGCCCGGCGCCCAACAGCCGGATCAACGTGGCCTGTATCGGCTGCGGATTCCAAGGTACTTGGATCGTCACTCAATTTCTCAACCAGCCGGACGCCCAGTTGGTGGCCATCTGCGATGTTGACCAGGGCACCAATCGCTATTACCACGATAAAACCTGCGGCCTGGCGCCCACGAAAAAGCTCATCGAGGAACATTACGCCAAACAGGCCCCGTCAGGCACCTATAAAGGTTGCGCCACCTATCATGATTTTCGCCAAATGCTTGAACGAAAAGACATCGATGCCGTCTGCGTGGTCACTCCGGACCACTGGCACGGCCTGATGGCCGTCGCCGCCGCCCAGGCCGGCAAGCATATTTACTGCGAGAAACCGCTGACCAAGAGCGTCGTGGAAGGGCAGGCGATTCGCGAGGCCATCAGGAAGTCCAACCGTGTCTTTCAGACCGGAAGCCACGAGCGCAGCCGAACCGGCGTGCGTATCGGGTGCGAGCTGGTGCATCGCGGGCGGATCGGCAAGGTACACACCATTCGCGTCCATATGCCCCTCGACGACGGGCACCACCGCGAGGCCATCGAGTTCGGCAAGCAGCCCCATCCGACGGAGCCGGTCCCGGAAGGCTTTGATTATGATTTCTGGCTCGGACCGGCCGCCTACAAGCCGTACACGCCGAAGCGCTGCCATTTCTGGTGGCGATGGATTTTCGATTACGGCGGGGGGGAAATGACCGACCGTGGCGCCCATGTACTTGACGTCGCTCAACTGGGAATTAAGGCCGATGATACCGGACCGATCGAATTGTCCGGCAAAGGCAAGCCTTTCGAGAGCGATCTGTTCAACACCTTCATCGAGTACGAGTTCGAGTGTACCTACGCCAACGGCATCAAGCTGTACGGCGACAGCGCCGGCAAGCGCGGCGTAACCTTCGAGGGCAGCGACGGCTGGCTTTCCATCGGTTTGCACGGCGGCGATCTGAAGGCCGAACCGGCTTCGATTCTCGATGAAAAAGTCGAATTACCTTTCCCGAACAGCGATAACAGTCGGGCCGGAGCGCATCAGCGCAGTTTTCTGGACGCGATCAGGAAGGGCACGGCCCCGAACGCCTCCTTCGAAGCGGGCCATCGGACATCCACGCTCTGCAACCTGCTGAACGTCGCCATGTTGACCGGCCGTAAGCTGAAATGGGACCCGGAGAAGGAGCAGGTCATCGACGATCCGGAGGCCGCCCGTATGCTGAATCCGCCTATGCGGGAGCCGTGGAAGCTTTCGGTATAAATAACCGACCGTATTATCGAAAATTCGCCCATCATGGGTCGCCGGTGGGGAGAAAGGGATTTTTAGTGCAACCCGGACCCATTTTTGCGTGATCGGACCTATTGACTTGTTTCGCCGGCGGCGACAGGTGAATGCATGCCGGACGACCTTTGCATTTGCGGATGCATCACCCTGTTGTGCATTGATAGAGAACGGCGTGATGTTCCATAAACGAAACCTTGGCGTATTCATCCTCCCCATGATGATGACAGACTGCCTGCACGCACAGATGCAAAGTGATCCGTTTGCCACACTGATCCCTCGGCCTCATTCCTGCACAATCGGCGGCGGTTTTTGCCGGCTCGATATGCCGGTACCGTTCAACCTGCCCGCCGATGGCAGCCTGTCCGAGGACACTGTCCGTCTGGTCTTGGGCGGTTATCTGGTTCTGGCTGACGAGGTCGCCGATCAGCCACCGGCCCGCGGAATCAAGTTCGTGATCGGCGATCCCGAAGCGGAAAAAGATTTGTCGGAAGCCTATCGGCTTTCCCTCCGAGAAGATCACATTCGCATCACCGCGAAAACCGGCGACGGGTTACTCAACGGTCTGCGAACGCTCGCCCAATTGGCGGACGCCGGGACCATCCCCTGCGGTGAAATCGTCGATTGGCCGAACATGCCCCTGCGGGGCAGCCATCTGTGCTATCACCTCGTGCGCGAAACGCTGGCCTACAACACACCCAATTTCGATGCCCTGATGCAGCTCATCGACCGCCTCGCCTCGGTGAAGATCAACGCTGTCCTGCTCGAACTCGAATCCATGTTCCCCTACCAGAAGCACCCGAAAATAAGCTGCCAAATCGCCTTTACCCCCGAACAGATCGAGAAAATCCGCCGGCGCTGCGCGCTTCACCATATCGAGATTATCCCTCTTGTGCAGTGTCTTGGTCATGCCTACAACGTCCTGACTCACGAGGATTATGCCGAATATCGTGAATTGCCCGATCACATCCAGCAATATTGTCCCACCAACCCGAAAGTCGCGGACCTGTACATGGAGTTCGTCGATGAATACCGGGCCGCATTTCCGGAGATCAAGCAATGGCATCTTGGCGGCGACGAAAGCCGCATGCTCGGCCGCTGCCCGCGCTGCAAGGAGAAAATCGCACAGCATGGCGTATCACGATTGTACGTCGATCATGTCGGCGAAATAGCCCGCCGTGTCGCCGAGCGGGGTATCACCCCTTTGCTCTGGAGTGACATGCTCGAACACCACCCGGAAGCCAGCGACCAGTTGTCGAAAGACCTCAAAATTGTCTACTGGAATTATCGCCTGTCGACCTGGCCACGGCCGTATGCCTTGCCCACGTTTATCGCGCAGGGTTTTCCGGTGATCTGCGCTCCCGCGGTGCGTGAAAACAGCGACGGTACGGAACTGTCCGTCTATTACAAGGCCATCCTGCCGGGCATGGAAGCCCTGATCCTCCGGGCTTACGCCGACGGCTGCCGCGAAGTCATCACCACCAACTGGATGAAAGGCAGCCCGCATGAAAGCACCCACTACGGCCTCATCTACGCCGCCGCCCTAAGCTGGAACAAGGGAACCAGTCGGGGAGACTTCCAGGGAATCTACGCCGAACGGACGTTCGGGCTTAACGATCCACGACTCTGCCTGCTGCACGAAAAGTTGAGCCTCTGGCTACCCTATGCCGAACCGGTTCAGCGGCACATGGTCGACGGACTCGACCGGTTTAACCTCAGCGGTCTGCGCTTCGCCGAAAAATGGGCGCAATACACGCAACCGGATAAGGAACCCGAGGTTCGCGGCCAATTGCGGGAGGGGCGGCGAGCGGCAGTCGAAACCCTGGCTCTGCTCGATCAGCTTCAACCGCAATGCACACGCGGCCGGCGTGAGCTTGAAATTTTGCGACTATCCGCCGAGTGCATCGAGGCCAAGGCACAAGTCGGTCTGGCCCTGCATGAAGGCAAACAATTGGAAACCGATGGCACGAACGAACAAGTTCTCACCTGGTGTGCCCACCTGCCCGCGACCATCGGCAAATGGCGAGCCGCCAAGGAAAAACATCACCGCCTGCTCCTGCAAACCGGATTCAAACCGTGCATCGATTTTCTTAACGAACTGATGTTTGAGCCGGCGGAAATTGAATTTCTCGAACAGATGGGCGACCGCCTGGCCGGCAAGATTGCCGAGGGCAGGAAACCCGCCCAGGTGGCCGTCGCTTTTCTGGACAATCCCGGCCCGCCCTATAAGCGGGGCTACGCGCATGGTCGCATTTTCCGCAAGGAAATCGGCGACGCCGTCGAATTCTGGTGCCGAAAGTCAATCGACACCGCCGGCGAGAAGGTGCTATCCGCCAAAAGCCAGATGTTCAGTTACACCCTTGAGCATTTCCCCTACATCATCCAGGAATTGCAGGGGATCGCCGACGGTGCGGGCAAATCGCTCGATGAGATTTTCTGGCTGAACATCTTTAACGCCGTCTATCGCGTACGGGCCACGGAGGCCTGCTCGGCCGTCATCCGTCGCGGACTGGCGGGGGAAGTGCATCTTGGCAAGACCACCGACGCCGACGAGAACCAACGGAAAGTAACCCTCCTGCGGCGCGTTCGCGACGGCAATCGTGATTTCCTTGTACTCGGCTGGGTCGGCACGGTATGGGTCGAGATCGCCCTCACCCGTTCGGGCCTGGCCATCGGAGCGAATTCCGCGCCGCCTCAGCCCGGCCAGACCGCCTTCGGTATTGGCCAGCATTTCGGAGCGTATCCGGTCCTCTTCGAGGCCGACAACGTGGAACAGGCGGTCGCCGCTTTCGAGAAAATTCGCTTTGCCGGTAAAGGTCAGGTTTACGGACTGGCCGACGCCGCCGGTAAAGCGGCCATTCTCGAAAAAACCGGGACGGCCCAAGGCGTGATTTATCTCCGCCCCGATCAGGACGGCCTCATCGGCGTCAACGATTATCAGTCCGCCTCGATGCGCATCTATAACGCCGATCGTGGCGAAGCCATAACCCTCAACTGCCGGCAACGCCGTGACGCATTCCACAAATGGCTTACCGCGACGGCCGATTCCGCCGTGACGAAGGCCATTAGGGAACTCTTTTCCGCCCCGCCGCTGTGCCAGACCGGCCAGGTCGGCCTGATTACCCTGGACGCCGCGATCCTTTCGCCGGCCAGCGGCGAATTTCGCATCACCGGCCTGCCGCCGTCCAATCCTCAATACGTAACGTGGCGATTTACCGACCGGCCTTGATTTGCAGGGAATGTTACCACTACGTATGCGGTAATAATCGATGGTTGTTCATTAACGCGGCCGAAGGTAATCCATATCCTTGCCGTCGTAGGTTCCGAGACGCAACAATTTGGTTCCGCTCACCTTCCATTCGCCGTCGCGCTTTACGAAAGTCAATTCCCATCGGCTGGGCAACCGGTTTTGAGCGTAGCCACTGTAACGCACATCGCAGATTGCCTGAAAATCAACGACGGCCTGCCCGTCAGATACTTCAATCCGCTGGAATTTCCAGACCGAAGCGGCATCCACCACCAATCGTTGAAGCTGCTGCTCGACCGCCTTGAGAAATGCCGCTCGGTCCCCGTAACGTGGATCGTGGAACTGTTCATCCAGGGCATTGGCGATAAAGTCCATGTCCGGCCGGTCGACGGCCTCGACCAACCCCTTGACCAATATGCGGATTCGCTCCCGGTCGGTTTTCACGACCACCTGCAAGGCAATTAACGTCGCGCATACTCCCAGCGTAATCCACACCGCCCGCCTTGTTCGGGGGGAAAAATAACGCCGATGAATAGCCAACATGATGGACAGAACGACGAATTGGGCCATCAGCATCAGCGACAAATCTTCAAGGAAAAATCGGGCGATACGATCCATATTCAGCCCCCTTCATCAAAAGGGAACAAGTGTCATGCGTTGTGGATTTCCGCTCATGGTTTTGCCCCGGCGGCCACCAGATCGCCCGGGCCGGTTTTTCGCCTGCTGGCCGGCCAATCCCTGCTCGGATCGTACCATTCCGCGAGCAGGGCGCCGAGCTGCTCGGGATTTTTCACTTTGATAAAGGCCTCGCGCACCTCCGGACCGCAAGGATGCAATTCGCTGTACTTGATGCCGAACTTACGCATGATCCGTCCGGCCCGGTGGCGGCCGTACAACTCGATCAGCCACTCGAAATGCCGACCGATGGTCACACCCTGTTCCGCCACGGTCGGTGGCTCCGGCAATGGTTGACCGGCCAGTAAGGCCCGGCAATCCGCGAAAATCCACGGGTTTCCAATACACCCGCGAGCCAAGGTTACTCCATCCACCCCGGTCTGCTCCATCATCCGCAAAACGTCGTCGGCCGTAAACAAATCTCCACTGCCCAGCACGACGCGATCACCCACATGCTTTTTCACCCGGGCCAGAAACGACCAGTCGCTCGGCCCCACATACCGTTGCCGCACAGTGCGGCCGTGAACCGTCACCGCATCGACCCCGATTGAAAACGCTCCATCCAGAATCATCAGGAAATCCCGCTCGCTGGCAGGTGTATCATCCATGCCCCGCCGCAGCTTGACCATCATCGGCCGTCGTCCCGCGACCGCCTCATGAACCGCCCGGATGATCTCCAAGGCTTTTTGCGGTTGTGAAAGGAGATAACCGCCCCGGCACCGGCCAAGCACCTTGCGCACCGGACAACCGAAATTGATATCCACGCAATCGTACCCCGCCTCGACCAGTTCATACGCCGCTTGCGCGAAAACCACCGGCTCGGCCCCCATCAACTGCCCGCCGACCGGATGATCGTCCGCCGCCACCCGGGCAATCGCCCGTTGCTTCTTTCCCGGCTTCAAGACGATCTCATCGAGCACCACTTCGTTCAAGGTGAACTCGGCTCCGTGCAGCCGGGCCACCCGGCGCATGGCCAAATCGCTGTAACCGCTCAAAGCCGCCTGCACGACCGGAAAATCGAGTTTCATGGAACCGATGTTCAGCATGTACTCCATCTTATGAATATTTCCAGCCGACGAAAAGCGCGCTTTTCTCCGGATCATTCGTCATGCCGACCCCGTGATATCCGTAAAAATAGTCTCGCGCAGAGCCACGAAGCTACGAGGTTGCAGAAGACCACAACGTCAGGAGTTTTTGCCGGCCCTGCGCAGAGGGACAAGTCGGCGAGATACAGAAATGGGCGAATTTATTCGTGGCGGAGGGCGACGATGGGATCGAGGTTGGCGGCCCGGATAGCGGGATAAATCCCAAAGATAATGCCGACGGCCATACTGATTCCCACCGATAGGATAATGCTATGGGAGGTAACGATGGTGGGCATGCCCGCGAAATAAGTAACCAGCGCGGGAATCAACATGCCGACAGCCACACCGATCAACCCGCCGATTGTCGAAAGCACGATCGTCTCGACCAGAAACTGCCCTACGATCTGCATTCGTTTGGCCCCGATGGCCCGGCGGATGCCGATTTCGCGGGTTCGTTCGGTCACGGAGGCCAGCATGATATTCATGATCCCGATGCCCCCGACCAGGAGGCTGATACCGGCGATCGAGCCGAGCACGATATTGAAGGTGCGTTTGGTGGCTTCCGCCTGACGGAGAAGGGCCAAGGGCACGCTCAACTGGTAGTCCTTTTTTTTATGGAAACGGTCGAGCATGTGGGTGATGCCGGCGGCCACCGGCTCAACATCATCCACGGAACGCACCTGGACAATCAGCTGATGCAGTTCCACCCGCTCGCGTATGCGCGAACCGGCCGTGCGGCGGGTGTTAATGTCCCCGAAACGTTCCCGGACCACCTCCAGAGGAGCGTATGCGTCGATTTGCTCGTCCGGCGTCTGGACACCGCCGGCCTGGGCCGCCTCACTTTGGACGATACCGACGACCTCGAAATATTCGCCACCGATGCGCAGCGATTGCCCGATTGTATGCTCCGTGGCCAACAGTCGGCGCGCCCCGAATTCGGTGAGCACCACCACGCTGGCCCGCGCTTCCACGTCCTCGGGCAGCAACACGCGGCCGGCGATCACCGGGCGCCGAACGAGTTGGAACCAGTCGGGGACGGTGCCGACCAGGCGCAGCTCCAGGCTCTTGTCCCCCAGGCGGCTTTCCTTGCGGATCAATTTGACCGGAACGGTATGCTCTACGGACGAAAAGGACTGGCGGATTCTCGTTTCATCCTCATAAAGCAGTCCGTAAATGCTCATGTGCGAATGAGTACTCGAGGTCGCTTCATCCTCTACCGCCGGGATGGTCGTGATAATGATGTTATTGCTCCCGAGCTTACGAATCTGCTCCAGGGCCTCGACACTCGCCCCCTCGCCGACGGCCAGCATGGCCACCACGCTGCCCACGCCGAACACCACGCCGAGCATGGTCAGAAAACTGCGCAGCTTGTGCAGCAGGAGGTTCTTGATGCCCAACCCGATATTGCGGATGATTTTTACCCTGCGCATCCGTCATCCCTTTCGATCCGCTCGATCAGCCCGTCGCGCAGATGCAGCCGCCGACCCGCGTATGCGGCGATCTCGTTTTCGTGGGTGACCATGATGATCGTTTTACCCTGCTTGTTGAGTTCGGTAAGCAAGTTCATGATCTGCGCGCCGGTGGCCGAGTCCAGATTCCCGGTAGGTTCGTCGGCCAGCAGAATGGGCGGATCATTGGCCAGGGCCCGGGCGATGGCCACCCGCTGCTGCTGTCCGCCGGAGAGCTCGCTGGGTTTGTGTCGCAGGCGGCTACCAAGGTTCACCCGTTCGGCCAGTTCGGCGGCCAGGGCGGCACTGCGCCTGGCATCGTAACCCAGGTAAAATAACGGTAATTCAATGTTTTCCTGTACCGTTAGTTGGGGAATCAGGTTAAAACTCTGAAAAATGAAACCCAGGTGCCGCAACCGAAACTCACTCAACTGATCATCGTTCAACTGGCCGACATCCCCTCCTTCCAGAAGGTAGTGTCCCGAACTGGGACGATCGAGACAGCCGAGCAGGTTTAACATGGTGCTCTTACCCGATCCGCTGGGCCCCATGATGGCCCAGAAGCTGCCGCGATCGAAGGCGATCGACACACCGGCCAGGGCGTTGACCTGTTGCGTACCCATCTGATAAACCTTGGTTACATCCTGAAACTTCGCCACAAGGTCAGGCTCGGATGATGATTCAGGACGTATATCGGGATGGGCAGCGGTCATGGTGCCCCTCCGCGTCGGCCGTTGGTGTCGGCGCTCCGCCGTGATCGGCTTGGGCTCGCCTCGGATGCGCCTCCCTGCGAAATCGAGACGGGGGGAGCGGCGGCCGCCGCCAGCGGTGGACCGTGCAGAACCCGTTCACCAGGTTCCAGACCGCTTATGATCTGCACCATTTTGTTGTTATTCAACCCGATCTTCACCGGTCTGGCCTCGACCTGGCCGTGCTTGAACACGTGGACATGGGGTTGATTATCGATACGCAATACGCAATGCATCGGCACGTAAACCACGTCCGCGAAATGCTCGACCAGGATTTCCGCGCGGCAACTCATCCCCGTGCGTAATCCCCGTTCGTTACCTTCCAGATGAATCAACGTGGTGTAGATCTTCAGGTCGGGATTCAGAAACATACTCTGGGCGTCGGGCAACGGGGCGATGCTCGCCACTTCACCGCGAAACGTGTGGCCGGGGACCGCGTCCACCGTAATGGTGGCCGGCAGACCCAGTCGTACCTTGTCGAGGTTGGATTCATGCACCTTGATCTCGGCCATCATGGCGTCCGCGGTGGGCAGATAGATCAACTCCTCGCGTTCGCGGACCACCTGTCCTTCGTCCAACGGCTCCTGGTTCCCCCGCCAACTGCCCTTGGCGCTCGTGGCATAAATAACCATACCGTCGATGGGGGCGCGGATTTTGGTTTTTTCGATCTGCTGATCGATCTTGGCCAGTTTGCCCTTCTGCTGATCGAACTCCATCTGCTTGGCCTTGAGGTCCGCCTCGGCCTGCTTGATGTCGGCCTGGGCCTTGCGCTTGACGCGATCCAGAGCCATGCGAGTCTGCTCGACGTTGCTCTGCAATTGGTCCAAGGTCCGCTTGTAGGTGAAGTTTTCGAGCAGATTCAGATTGGCGACGGCCAGTTCGTGGTTTAATTCGGCCCGGTTCCTCGTCAGCCGGTCGGCCTCCAGTTCGGTCTGCGAAATGTACTTTTCCGCGAAAAGCGTCTCCGACCACTTGTACTTTTCCGTGGCCCGTTCCAGTTCTTCCTTGGCCAGCGTGATATTCGAGCGGGCCTCCATCAGTTGGTTTTTGTATTCGCCTTCCTGATATTGCGTCACATCTTCCTGGGCGAATCGGTAGTCCAGTTCCGCCTTGGCGATGTCGCTCTCCGCCTGGCTCTTGGCTACCGCGAGAGTTTCCTCGGCGCCGATCAGGGCGGCCTCGGCGTTTTGAACCTGGATCAACTGATTCACGCGGTTGTCTTGCAGGGTGCTGGCGTCCAGCTCGACCAGCAAGTCTCCCTTTTTGACAAGCTCACCCTCTTCAATCAGATAAATGATGGTGGTCTGGCCTTCAACCTCGCTTTTGATAATCACCTGCTCGCGAGGCCGGATCGTGCCCGATTCGGCTACGCTGATGGTAAGGGGTCCGCGCTCAACGGTGAAGGTTAGCGGATTAGCGCCGACCCCGCCGTCGGACCGTATCCATTTCCAGATCACGATTCCTGCCATAAGCAGGATTAGAACACCAACCAGCAGTGCCCAGCCCCATTTGGGCAAGCGTTTTCCAATGGATTGACTACTTAGGGTCATTCGGTATCCCTTCGGGTATATATTCCTTCCAGAGACCGTTTTCATCCACCTGCAACAACCCCAGGTCCCTCTGCAAAGCCCACTCGGCCACACGATATTGTACGAGCGCCGCGGTCAAGGCGTTCTGGGCGGAAATCAAGGCCTCCTGGGCCTCCAACAAGTCGCGCACCTGGGCCCGTCCGGCTTGAAGGAACAAATCCGTACTCTGTACCCGCCGCTGGGCCAACCGAGTTGCTTCGGCCTGGATACGGACGCTTTCCCGCGATTCGAGCAAACGGCGCAGATGGTCCCGGACTTCCAGTTTGATTTGATCCTCGAGTTCCTGATAGTTGCGAACCGATTGCTCCATGACAATCAGGCTGTTCCGATACAGATTGCGCTCGGCGGTCCGTTCCAGCGGCAAGTCCAGACCGACCAGGGCCGAATAGCGACCCTCGTTGAACCGCATCCGTGCATCGGGGCTGGCCGCGGAACCTAACTGCCGGCGCTCGCCGATCGACCCGCTACCCAGCAGGGTAAGGTCTGCCCGCAAGGCATCGGCGGCGACGGCCACTTTCCGCTGCGTGTCGTCCACCCGGCCGCGGGCCACCCGCAAATCCAGGCGATTTTCCAAGGCGAGCGTAATCGCGCGGGTTTCCTCCATTTCCAAGGGGCCGGCATGCTCCGGACTTGGTGGGATCACCGTAGCCGGAGCGTCCGCGGGTAGAGCGTCTGCCTCCTCAGTGGGCCGGCTTTGAGGCGTCATCATGTGCTTCAGTGTTTCGCTGAGCTTTTCCACGGCCGTGTCGTCCAGCTCGATAGCGGCATCCGTGGGCAAACCGAGCAAAACCTTGAATTCGTCCAAGCGACGTTTGTAGCCCTCCTGAGCGATGATCCATCGATTGCGGGCCCGCAGTTCGTTCTGACGGGCCTGGTCCACCTGAATTCCGGGCAGCAGCCCGGCCTCGGCCTTACGACGAATTCCCCGCGTTGAAATCAAGAGGCGTTTGTAGTTGTCCTCCGCGTTTTTCCATTGGTCGAGCTGCTGTAATACGGAGAGATACTCGCTGGCGATGTTCACCGCGAACACCCCTTTATAACGCTCGAACAGATAGATCGCATAAACAACATTTCGCTCCGCCTGGGTCAGCGGCTCGGTCACCACGAAACGCTCCGAGCCACGCAACAGCGGTATGGAAATACTGCCATCGGCGTACAGGCCCCGCGTCGAGGCACGGTCATGAGTCAACAGGTTCACCTGGTCCAGGCCGATCAATCCGGTAAGGGTCATTCCGTTTTCCAGGCGTTTGCTCAATTGCAGTACGCCTTTGTTCTGCGTCTGGGTGACTTCCTGCCGGTCGGTGTCCCCTTTGTCGTTGATCACGACTTCTTCTTCCAGGTCGGTTTGGATCAGTGACTCGACCAAACCTTTCCAGGTGAAGCGAAAGGCATCACGCTCGAGGTCGAGATCGAGGGCGGCCTGATAAACCTGCTCCTTGCGGGTCTGATACTCCCGATTGTTTCGCGCAGCGACCTGGAGGGCCTCCAGCAGGGTCAGACGCAGCGGTGGCACGGTCGAAGGCATGTTTTCCACCGGTTTCTCGGTGGGGGGTTCCAGATACTCCTTATCCGGCCAATGCGGGGCGGGGGGCAGGTCCCTGGTGCCCAGGGAGACCGGGTCCGCGTAAGCCAATTGTTGATCAAGCAACAAACGACGACGCAGGGTGTCAGCAGGCCGTTCGATTGAGTAAGAATAAGAATGTCCCAGCGCCTGCTTGCTACTTGAGGCCATAATCCGGCGGGCGGCCTGGTCGGCTTCTTTGCGATAAAACGGCGCTGTGTTGCAACCTGATGGAGAGATGCATGTCATTGTGCAGAAAAACAGGATATAAGCCGTGGTTTTACTCGGAGTTTCTTTCATCCGCCTGCTCCGTGGGGGAGTGTGCATTTTCCGCTCGTTACCGGGGATAAGATCATCTTCCCTGGCTGGCGGCTCGAAGTTTCAGAGTGTTTATCAGGCTTATGCGTCCATCGCCGCGGCCAAGTGAAGTCCCCAAACATGCACCGTTCGATAGGCATCGAAAGGGCTTTACCTGACCGGGTATTTGGACCATGTGCAGTGTAGCATAAACGACGTAATTATCCATAGGCGTGGGTTTTCATTCGTGTTACAATCGCACTGCATAAAGATCAACGTATGCCGGTTGCTTTTCGTGTTTCCATCATGAATGAATCACATCCATCGACGGTTTGAAGGAGGAGCTTCGTGAGTACTCGATTAAGCCCAGCGTATTCGATGGTAAGCCCCCAAAACTTTTTTTAAACAAAAAAAACAAATTAACCCCGAACCCGTTTTTGACAAATTGGCCAAAGGGCGCA
>CAYNYK010000103.1:0-4358 GCA_964401335.1 uncultured Planctomycetales bacterium | reverse complement strand
AAGGCGGCCTTGCATCCTTTGGAGATGAATAAGCCGGCTCCCGATTTCTTTGAGGGAGCTGTACTGGGCAACGGAGGGATGGGGGTGATCGTTTGTACACGGCCGGATGCGGTGACGCTTCACTTCGGGCATAACGCGGTCTGGGACATTCGTATCGCGGAAGAGAATAAGGACAAACTCCTACCCTTTGAGCAGATCTGGGAAAGAGTCAAGCGCGACACCCCTGAGGATCGGGCCTGGTTCTCCGAATACTGCCAGATGGCCCGCGAGAATTATCGAAAGCCCTATCCGCGTCCGTGGCCCTGCGGCACAGTTCTGTTCGGCCTTGATCGCCGACTGGCCGAAGTCCTCGGCCATCGGACTAATATCGATACCGGAATATGCGAGGTCTTTTTTCTCGTTGACCAAAAGCCCGTTACCCTGGAAATCTTCACGGACATGCACGAGGATCGGGTCTGGATGCGCATGAAGGACGCGACGGGACAGACGATCGCCGCCCCCTTCCATCGTCTACGCCTCTTGCCCGAGCAGGGAGAAATGGACACCACGGAACATGCCGCCGGTGATACCCTGACCTTCCGACAAGTCCTGCCCGTACTTGGCGAACAGCGGCAAAAAGATGAGGCCCTGCGCTTATCCGTGCGCATTGCCGGACAAGTGAATCCGGAATATGTGCAACGCGGGCCTTTCCTCGCCTGTATCCAACTGGATCATGGACGGGCAACACAAGTCCCCGACCAGCTCGCCGAGGTGCCGCAACCCACGTCGGAGAATTACCAGGCGGCCAGTACCGCCGGCCGACGCGCGTGGAAGGAATATTGGGGCCGCGCGGGCGTCGAACTCGATGACCATCTGCTCGAACGCACCTGGTATCACAACATGTATTTTCTGAATTGCTCGGTGCGACCGGGAGTTACCTGCCCCGGCCTGTTCGCCAACTGGAGCTATAGAAATATCGGAACGGCCTGGCACGGCGATTATCACTTCAACTACAACATACAACAGCCCTTCTGGGTTACTTTTTCCGCCAATCAACTTGAAAAACATCTTCCCTACGTGGACCTGGTGCATTTCATCCTGCCGGTCAGCCAAAGCTGGGCCCGGGAATCTTACCAGCTTCCCGGCGCGTTCTTCCCGCACTCGGCCTATCCGGTCGAAATGACCATGATGCCCTACCCGGTCCCGATCTGGGGCGCGGAAGTTTGCGAAACCCCCTGGACGGTCCAGAGTCTCTGGTGGCATTATCTGTATTCGATGGACAAGGATTATCTGCGCGAGCGGGCCTTTGAGCCGATTCGCGAGGCCGTGCTCTTTCTTAACGCGTACATGCGCCGCCCCGAGGCCCGCGGTCCGCAATGGAAGGACGATAAATTCCATATTTATCCGACGGTCGTGCCCGAGTTGTACGGCCTCAAGCCGGACCCGCAATTTTCTTCCGACTGTATCGTCGACCTGGTCCTTACGAAATTCGTGTTTAACGCGTATCTGGAAGCATGCCGACTGCTCGACCGGCAAGAGCGGGAAGCGGATCTGATGCGCGAAGTGTCCGAAATCCTCAATCATTTTCCGCACTATCCCACGGCCGAGAGCCAACGCGGGACAGTCTTTGTCTCGGTCCCCGGTGAAAATCCTGAACAGGTATACAACCTGCCAACTTCACTAGTGCCGGTGTTCCCAGGCGAGGATGTCGGCCTGCACTCGCCGCCCGATGTCTTGCGCGTCGCCATCAATACCTGGAGGAATCAGCAAAATGAAGGGGGCAATGATCTGGTATTGCTCAATCTACAAGGAGTGAGGCTCGGTCAACTGGATTTGGAACGCTTCAAACGCCAGATTAATTACTGCCTCTTGCCGAACGGCACCTGTACCGATCGGGTTCTGCAGGCCGGCGGCCGTTACCAGGATACCACCAATTTCGATTTCATGGCCAACATGGGAAATTGGTTCGAGAACTTTTCCCTGCCCGTGGTGATCAACGAATGTCTACTGCAAAGTTATACCGGCCGCCTGCGTTTATTCCCGAACTGGCCCAAAGATAAGACCGCATCCTTCCACCAGTTGCGCGCAGTGGGCGCCTTTCTGGTCAGCGCCCGCTGTTCCCAAGGCCGGGTCGAATGGATCCAGGTCCGGGCGGAAGTCGGAGGCCCGCTTCAAATGATCAATCCCTGGAGGACACCCGTACGGGTCACCCGCAACGGCCAGGTCTCCACCATAAATAGCGACCTTCTGGAACTAACGACCCAGTGCGGTGAAATCATTCTTTTCCATCCCGAGTAACGCTCCGCATACGCTTGATGAATCGCTATCGCATGTCGTCGGTCTTCAACGTTTGGAAACCGGGAGGTTCTGTCCTCGCGCCGGAAAATCCTTGAACATCATGCGGATGGCCTGGCCAAGCCGCTCGCGTCGGACTTCCGGGGAGTTCGCTTCGTTTAACCTGGCCTGGGCCCAGGCCCGCCAGACCCACTGATTTGTCTGTGGGTTGACGACGTAGATTCGCAACGTGCCTTGCGTATATTGCTCAAAGGTCTCCTGGGAGTACGCATCTCCCAGTTTTTCGAATCCCGCGCGATAGGTCACCAGAAAATCGCTCGCCCCCGACAACTGTCTCTCGTATCCCTTGGCCACGAGTTGGTCCTCGACCAATTCCTGGACCAAAGCCTGAGACTGAGTACCGCCGATTGGGGTGTTTTCGGTTTCCGACGGCGGTGGGGGTACCCACAGGAAAGTGGATCCAAGCGATGAGCTACCCTCACCGCTCATCGCCCAAGCCGAGCCCACATTCAGGGGATACTGGCCGCACCCGCTCCCAGCGGCGGCGACTACGCTTAGGGCCAACAACCAGACGATTCGTACGCTTGTCTTTTGTTGAGTGTGTTTATTCAAGATCATACTCCTTTTGTATTTTTTCAGGTTTTTTCACCAGCACCATCATCCCATCGATTTCGTTTTCATCGATTATAACCGGCTGCTTTTCTTATCACATGGCGGGATCTTTCTTCGTCGATGCTCTGACCGCCACAAATTCGAGGTCGTCACAGAGATCATGCTCATCGAAACGGACGACGCAGTAATGAGGCGTGCCCAGGTCCGTAATCATGCCCGCATCGTAAATCTGGACAAGACGCCTCGTGTTCTCGCTACGGGCCGCGAGCAGGGGGCTGCCGAACTCAAGCTTCGCCGTGCATTCCTGGGGAGTCTTTCCTTTGACTTTTCCCTCCAGAATCAGGGCGCGAGGGATGTCGACCTTGCGGCCGCTCGGTTCGGCCTTGCTTACCGAGACGACTTTGCCCCCGACGACCTCCACGACATATCGTTGGTGGCCGAGCAGGTCGAGTTTGACGGGGTAAGTCTGCCACCGGCGCTCACTGTGTTCATCCTTGAAAGCGTCGATGGGCGTGCCGAACATTTCGTCGACGACGGTAATCGGACGCCCGACGAGCTCTTCGCCTCGCCGCCGGACGTCATCGTCTTCGATCACTTCACCGAACAGACGCACCCCGACCTTTACACCCGTTTTGACGGGATTGCATCCGGCCGAGGAAATCAGGAGGAGCGTCAAGGCCAACGCCGCGCATCTTGATATCCTCAAAGAGGATTCTCCCACGTCTTTTCTTTCGCCTCGAAAGTAGGTGGAAATGCTTCTCATCGAAAACATGTGATTCTCCTTAAAATATTATCAGACCGTCGTCGGGAAATTCAGCGCACGGTCGCAAAAAGCACGACGACAGACCGCGCCTCGGCCCGGTAGGTGAGGCCTGGAACCGGCGGCGACAGTCGCCAATCGGTGATGTCGTGCGGCGAATCAAGGGCGGTGTCGATCCAGCGGCGCCAAGGAATATCTTCACCATTGTCCACCGGCGGCAGCTCAAAGTCGAGCGGCTCCCAATAGGCGTTCAGGATCAAATGCAGGAGTATTTCCTCCTGATGCATCTTTGCGCTGAACGCAACGCTATGCGAGTTCCGTCCCCAATCCGGTCGATTCAGCTTGACCCCGTGCCAACAGCATTCCGCCTGCCGCAGCAATTGGTTCAGGCTCATGCGCCGGACCTCGTGCTCCGTCGTGCGCAATTGCCGTCGGGCGATAAGCAGGCGCACAAACCGATGCACATCCGCGTGTCTGGCGAGCAAGGACCAGTCGAACCAGCCGATTTCGTTGTCCTGGCAATATGCATTGTTGTTACCCTGTTGCGTACGGCGTACCTCATCTCCCATCAGAATCATCGGGACGCCCACCGAGAGCAGGGTGGTTGTCAGGAAGTTCTTGACCTGCCGATTGCGCAGCTTATCCACCGCGGGATCATCGGTGGGGCCTTCGACGCCGCAGTTCCAGCTTCGGTTGTCGTCGCCGCCGTCAC
>CAYNYK010000102.1:2817-19317 GCA_964401335.1 uncultured Planctomycetales bacterium | reverse complement strand
TTGTCAAACCCCCCTAAAACATTTTTTTATATAACACAAATTGGTGGTGTAATTTCACGGTCAGGTTTCTTGCGCCGTGGATGACTGCGAGAACAAGCACCGACGACTCCCGAACCTGGTATATCAACCGGTAGTTGTAGACGAGCCGTTCGCGCACCTGCTCGTCGCCCCATTCCGGAACCGGCCGCCCCATTCTGGGAAAATCGGCCAACGCACGCGCTTCCGACAACATCCGCGTGACCACAACGGACGCATACCTAGGCGAATCAAAGGCGATATATTCCGCGATCGCTCTCGAGGTTATCGAGAGCGGCCGGTAACCAGCTTACTTGATGCGCCATTTATCGAATCGCTCTTCAGCATCGGCCTGGGACACAGCCTCACACCGCTCGGCCAAGTCCAATCGGTGTCGAATGGTCTGAGTCACGTAGAGTTGGTACTGGATATCCTCCACCGAGCAGTCATCCGGCAATCGGTCCAGCAATTCGCGAACCTGTTGCTTCACATTCGTCATCGGATGGCTCCCTGTACTCAAGCTGGATTCCGCTACCCAATCAGGATCAGCTATGACAAATGTTGACATTATAGATTCAATGTCATAATATACCACCCATTGGCTATATTGCCGGACAATGACATGAATTTAACCACAAAAGACGCCGCCAAACTGCTGGAAGTTTCCGAACGGACGATCTATCGCTGGATCGATCAAGGCACAATACCAGTTTATAAAATAAATGGACAGTGCAGGTTTAACCGGGCGGAGCTCTTGGAGTGGGCGACCTCGCGGCGGATGAACCTGTCCGTGGACATACTGAAGGAACCGGAAAGCGTCGAGATTCCCAGCCTGTTGGAGGCCATCCGGGCGGGCGGCATCGTGTATCGGGTCAGTGGAACGGATAAGCCTTCGGTACTGCGCTCGGTGGTCGAGGTGATGAGGCTGCCCGAGGAGGTGGATCGAGAATTTCTCTACCAGGTTCTGCTCGCCCGGGAAAACCTCGGATCGACCGGGATCGGCGAGGGCATCGCCATTCCGCACGTGCGCAACCCGATCGTGCTGCACGTTCAGCGGCCGAGCATCACCGTCTGCTTCCTGGAAAACCCGATTGATTTCGGCGCGCTCGACGGGCGAGCGGTCCATACGCTGTTCACGCTCATCAGCCCGACCGTGCGGGCGCATCTGAAAATGCTCTCCATGCTCATGTTCGCCCTGCGCGATCCGGAATTCAAGGCGGCCATCGAGCGGCAGGATTCGCGGGACGAAATCCTCGGCCAGGCCGAGCGCGTGGAGAAAAAACTGGCCACCACCACGGACAACCCGCAAGGCCCCGCCGGCCGGGAGTCAGCATGAGCGGGTTGTTACTGGCCATCGGACTGCTGATCATTTCCGGCATGGGGGCCATGATCGCCTCCGCTCGCCCGCGAATCGCAACCCTGATCGGGGTGTGCGGGACCATGCTGGGCGGCCTGCTCGGAATCATTCCCGCGATCCAGGTGCTCTCCGGTCACGCCTTAGCGCCCATTCGTCTGGCGTGGAGCGTACCCTACGGCAGCTTTTACGTTCACCTGGACGGCCTATCCGCTTTCTTTCTGATTCCCATGCTCGGGGTGCCCGCGCTGGCGGCCCTCTATGGCAGCCGCTATCTCTCGGTCTCCGACGGCCGTCGCCGGTTAGGCACGCATTGGTTTTACTTCAACCTGCTGACCGCCTGCATGGCCCTCGTCCTGATCGCTCGTAACGGCATACTGTTTCTGATGGCCTGGGAATTGATGTCGTTGGCTTCCTTTTTCCTGGTGACCTTCGACGACGAAAAGGAGCATGTGCGCCAGGCCGGTTGGACCTACCTCGTAGCCATGCATCTGGGTACCGCGTTCCTGTTTGTTCTGTTCATCCTGCTCGGCCGACCAGCCCATTCGCTGGACTTCGATCAACTGGGTGCGGCCGCCGGAATGATTCCCGCCAATGCCGGTTTGCTGTTTATTCTGGCCGTCGTCGGTTTCGGGACCAAGGCGGGATTCATGCCCATGCACGTGTGGTTGCCCGAAGCGCACCCCGCCGCCCCCAGCCATGTTTCCGCGGTCATGTCCGGAGTGATGATCAAGACAGGGATTTACGGCCTCGTGCGAACCCTGACTTTGCTGGGCCCGCCGACCGCGTGGTGGGGATGGCTGCTAATCGGTATCGGGGTCAGTTCGGGAGTGCTCGGCGTCCTGTTCGCATTGGCCCAACATGATTTGAAAAGACTGCTCGCCTATCACAGCGTCGAAAACATCGGGATCATCGCCCTGGGGCTTGGCGTGGGCGTATTGGGCATGAGCCTGCAATCGACTCCGCTGATGGTTCTCGGATTCGCCGGCGGCCTTCTGCACGTGGTGAACCATGCGTTATTCAAAGGCCTTCTGTTTCTAGGCGCGGGATCGGTTATGCACGCCACGGGAACCGGCGAGATCGATCATCTGGGCGGGCTGCTGAAACGCATGCCCTGGACCGCCGCGACTTTCCTGATCGGAGCCATCGCCATCTCGGGTTTGCCGCCGTTCAACGGGTTCGTCAGCGAGTTCTTGATCTACGTGGGCGGGTTTGAAGGCGTCAGTGCTTCGCATATATCACCTATGATTGCCGGACTCGTGGTGCTCGGCGGGCTGGCGTTGATTGGAGGTTTGGCGGCCGCCTGTTTCACCAAGGCCTTCGGTATTATTTTTCTGGGCGAACCACGCAGCACGCACCCGGCGCAGGCTCATGAATCCCCTTGGGCCATGCGTTTGCCCATGCTGGTTCTGGCGGCCGGCTGTACGTTGATCGGGCTGTGCGCTCCGCTTGTACTCAACTGGATGGAGCCCGTTCTGCGCATCGTCACCGGCCTGGAGGCCGACCCACTACACAAAAACCTCGTCGGCAAGGTTGAACTACTGCACCATGTCGTCATCCTCGGCGTCGTCTTCCTGGCTTTGGCGCTGATCCTGTTGCTGTTGCGGCGCCGCCTGCTGGCCGGACGACCCGTGACCCAAGCTGTTACCTGGGACTGTGGTTATGCACGGCCGTCGCCGCGCATGCAATACACCGCATCCTCGTTTGCCCAGCCGCTCACGGATCTGTTCGCCGCGTTTCTGCGAACCCGTCAGGCTTTACATGCGCCGCAAGGATATTTTCCTCGCGATGCGTCCTTAACCACGAATACTCCGGACGTTTGTCGCGAGCATTTTTACCAACCCGTATTCAAGGCGGTCGTGTGGCTGCTGGCCCAGTTTCGCTGGTTTCAGCACGGCCACGTTCAGCTTTACGTCCTGTATATCGCGATCACTCTGTTGGTCCTGCTTTTCTGGAAGGTCGGTTGATTCATGTCCGCAAGTTCCATGTTTCATACCGCGCTGGCTCTGCTGTTGGCTCCCTTGCTGGTGGGTGTCATCAACCGGACCAAGGCCTTCTTTGCGGGACGTAACGGAGTACCCCTGCTGCAGCTCTATTACGACCTCTGGAAGTTGCTGCACAAAGGAGCGGTCTATAGTCGAACCACGACCTGGATTTTCCGGGCCAGCCCCGCCGTCGGACTGGCCGCCGTGCTGGCCTGCCTGACTCTTATACCGTGGGGCGGACATGCTTCGCTCTTGGCCTTCCAGGGCGATCTGATTCTGCTGGCTTATCTGCTGGGGATCATGCGGTTTTTCACCGTTTTAGGGGCGCTGGATACCGGTTCGAGTTTTGAAGGGATGGGGGCGAGCCGGGAGGTGCAATTCTCCGCGCTCGCCGAGCCGGCCCTGCTCTTAGCGTTGGCGGTCATCGCTCAGGCAAGCGGCAGCGTCAGCTTGTCGGCGATGTACGCGGCACTGACCCCGGCCTTATGGATCAACGCCGGTCCGGCCTTGGTCATGGTCGCGGTGGCCGTGCTGTTGGTTTTTCTGACGGAGAATGCCCGCATCCCCGTGGACGATCCCAATACACATTTGGAATTAACCATGATCCACGAGGTCATGGTGCTGGACTACAGCGGACCGGACCTGGCCTTCATCCTTTACGCGGCCGCCCTCAAGTTGTGGATATTGGGCGCCCTGCTCGTCGGAATCCTGTTGCCCGTGCGCGGTCACGGGTGGCTCAACACGATACTCTTTTTCGCAGGCATGGTCGTTCTGGCGATAGTAACCGGCATTATCGAGTCGGCGATGGCCAGACTTCGGCTGCTCCGCGTGCCACAGTTGCTTGTTTGCGCCGGGGCGTTGGCCGTACTGGCGCTGGTGCTTATGCAGAGGTAGACCGGTGACTTTGTGGATTGAATTGCTGCTGGTTTTGCTGGTGTTGGCCAATTTGGCCTTAACGACCCTGAGTCGTCTGGACACCTGCATTCGGATGGCCGCCGCCCAGGGCATACTTCTGGGCCTGGTAACCGCGGCGTTACATGCGCATGCGTTATCCGTGCATCTGGTGTTTTTGGCGGCGGGGATCATGGCCCTTAAGGGTTTGGTGTTCCCCTGGTTGCTGTTTCGTGCCATGCGCCAGGCCCGGGTGCGTCGGGAGGTCGAGCCGTTCGTGAGTTTCACCTGGTCTTTGCTGGCCGGCACCCTGGCCTTGCCGGCCGCCATGTGGCTCGCCGGCCGCCTGCCGTCAGCCCCCTCGGAGCATTCGTCTCTCCTGGTGCCGGTGGCCCTTCATGCGATCCTGGCGGGTCTGCTGCTGATCGTCAGCCGCCGAAAGGCCATTACGCAGGTTCTCGGATATCTGGTTATGGAAAACGGCATCTACCTGTTCGGTATCGCCCTGGTCGGTGAGGAATCGATATTGGTGGATCTCGCGACTCTCCTTGATGTGTTTGTGGGAGTTTTCGTGATGGGGATTGCCATCTTCCATATCAGTCGCACGTTTGACGATATCGACACAAACCGTTTGTCGGCACTTAAGGATTGGCATTCATGATTCCGGCATTATGGCTGGTTCCGGCATTCAGCGGCCTGTTGGCCTTCTTTGTCCGCAAGCATGCGCTGCGCCGTCTGCTGTTGGTCACGACGGCCATGATCCATGCTTTATTGACCGGCGCGGCTTGGATATATCGACCGGGGCCGGCCTTGAACGGGTGGTTGCACCTGGACGCTCTTGGACTTTTATTTTTGGGCATCACCAGTCTGTTGTTTCTGGCGGCGGCTTTTTATGCCCTGGGCCACCTGCGGACGGAGACGGCCGCAAGAAGAATGGATATCGAGGAGGGGTTTTTATTCGACAACGCGCCCGAGGCCGTATTCACCGGCTGTCTGCTGCTGTTTCTGGCGATGATGACCCTGGTGACGCTCAGTGCCCACTTGGGATTACTCTGGGTCGCGGTCGAGGCTACCACCTTGAGCAGCGCACCTTTGATCTTCTACCATCGGCATCATCGTTCGCTGGAGGCTACGTGGAAATATCTGCTGATCTGCTCGGTGGGTATCGCCTTGGCCCTCATGGGCAATTTCGCACTGGCGGCCGGCTTCTCCGAAGGCGCGACCATTTCCCTTCGCCTGGAAGACCTGCTGGCTCAGGCCGCATCCCTGAATCCAAACTGGTTGCGGGCGGCGTTTATCCTGATGCTTGTGGGTTATGGCACCAAGATGGGGCTGGCCCCCATGCATACCTGGTTGCCGGACGCGCATAGCGAAGCCCCCTCGGTGGTTTCCGCGTTGTTGTCCGGAGCTCTGCTGAACTGCGCGTTCCTGGCGATTCTGCGCATGGTTCAGGTTTGTGCCCATGCCGGATACGCGGCGTTCAGTCAGGAATTGCTCCTCGGGTTCGGCCTCTTGACCATCGCCTTGGCCGCGGTTTTCATCGTTGGACAAATGGATTACAAGCGTATGCTGGCCTACTCCAGCGTCGAGCACGTGGGTATTCTGGCTCTGGGCGTCGGGTTGGGTGGAATTGGTTCTTTCGGGGCCATGCTGCACGCGGTCAATCATTCATTAACCAAGGCCATGTTGTTCCTGGTTTCCGGAAACATCCTCGCCGTTTATCGATCGAAATCGTGCGGGGACGTGCGGGGCATCGCCCGGGTGCTTCCAGCCACCGGCCTGCTCTGGATCGCCGGTCTGCTGGCCATCACCGGTTCGCCACCGTTCGGCGTGTTTCTAAGTGAATTCACGATTCTCAAGACGGCCCTCGATACCGGACATGGCGTGGTAGCGGTGGTATTCCTTCTGTTGCTCGCCGTCATCTTCGTGGCCATGTCGATGAGTTTCCTGTCGATGAGCCAGGGGGCCGCTCCGGTGGCATTGGCCGGTCGAATCGAAAAAGAAACGGTTTGGTCCATTGCACCCCCCGCCGTTTTGGGAATGGCCGTACTGGTTCTTGGCGTCTATGTGCCGCCCTTTGTTTGGAACCTGCTCGTCGAGGCCGCCCATCTCGTGGAGGGCGGGTCATGAGCAGAAACGAATCGCTCACCATCGCCCATGGGCAGGTCGCGGACCTGCGGAGCATCCCCCTGCTGGATATGGCCGCATTCAGGACGGCCGTCATTACCGAGGTATCACACGGCGCGCGGCTGGCCGCCCTGTTCGGATATGCGGCGGAGTCGGACAAAGTGGAACTTATGGCGGTGTTGGCCGACGGTCGCGAAGGGACCATTAGCTTATGCCGCACCACGGCCGGCGATACCTACCCCGCGCTCACCCCCGAGTGCCCGGCCGCCCATTGGTTTGAACGCGAAATCGCCGAGCAATGGGCGGTGCGTCCCGACGGGCATCCCTGGTTGAAGCCCATTCGTTTTCACTCCGCCGAGCGATCCGGTCATGATGTCTGGAAACGCAAGGACAAGGCGACGATCGAACCGGGAGTCACCGATTACTTCTCGATGGAAGGCGAATCAGTCCATGAAGTCGCCGTCGGGCCGGTCCATGCGGGGATTATCGAGCCGGGCCATTTTCGCTTTCAATGTCACGGCGAGAACGTTTATCACCTGGAAATTTCGCTCGGCTATCAGCACCGCGGTGTCGAGCAGGCGATGCTCGGCGGTCCCGACAAGCGCACGATCCATTATGTGGAAACGCTGGCCGGCGATACGACGGTGGGGCACACGCTGGCCTACACACACTTGCTCGAAGCGTTGGCTAACAGCCGCATTCCCCCCCGCGCTCAGGTTTTGCGCGGCGTGGCTCTCGAACTGGAGCGGCTGGCCAACCATACCGGCGATCTGGGCGCGCTGGCCGGCGATGTGGGCTATCTGCCGACCGCCTCCTATTGCGGGCGCATCCGCGGCGATTTTCTGAACATGACCGCCCTGCTCTGTGGCAATCGCTTCGGCCGCGGGCTAATCCGCCCGGGTGGAACCGGTTTCGATCTGGAATCTTCGCGCAATACGGAGTTACTCAACCGCTTGCATGCCGCCCAGCAAGATGTCGAGGTTGCCATCGGGTTACTTTGGGATAGCCAGTCGGTTCTGGCTCGTTTCGAGGGGACGGGCACCATTTCCCCCCAATTGTGCCAGGATCTTGGCCTCGTGGGCGTGGCGGCGCGAGCGTGCGGCCTGGAGCGGGACGCTCGTCAGGAATTTCCCACCGGCATCTACCAATTCGCTCAGATTCCGGTCTCCACGGTCGACAGCGGCGACGTGTTCGGCCGCGCCTACGTGCGCTGGCTCGAAATCCAACACGCGCTGGCTTTTCTGATGCAGCAACTGAAAACAATGCCCAACGGGCCGATTCAAGGATTGCCGGGCTCCCTTCCGCCGGGCAAGATCGGCGTGTCTCTGGTCGAGGGGTGGCGCGGAGAAATCTGCCACGTCGCCATCACGGACGAGGCGGGGCGTTTCGCTCGATATAAGATTGTCGATCCATCTTTCCACAACTGGATGGGGCTGGCCATGGCCCTTCGCGGACAGCAGATTTCGGATTTTCCGCTGTGCAACAAGAGTTTCAACCTTTCCTATTGCGGACACGATCTGTAGGAGTCGGGCATGTTCAAGGAATTGCGGGCACGCAGACAACAGAAACATCGAACGATTCCGTATCCCAAGGAAGAGCCGAAATTACCCGATCGCTTCAGGGGGCGACCGGCCCTCGATCACTCGGCCTGCGTCAGCGGATGCGCCTCGTGTGTGGCCGCCTGTCCCACGGGTGCTCTCAAGGTCCAGGATCAGACGCTCGAGTTGGATATGGGCCGATGTCTTTTCTGCGGCGCCTGCGCGGAAACCTGTCCGCAAAACGCCATCCGTTTCACCAATGATCATCGCCTGGCGACCCGTCAACGCATGGCTTTGATATTGGGTCGTGAAAAACCCCGCTTGGCGGCGGCTTTGGAAAAGAGGATGCTTCGATTGTTCGGCCGCTCGCTCCGGTTAAGACAGGTCAGCGCCGGTGGATGTAACGCCTGTGAGGCCGATCTGAACGTGCTTTCAACCGTGGTGTTTGATCTCGGCCGGTTTGGGATTCAATTCGTGGCTTCCCCCCGGCACGCCGATGGAGTCGTGCTCACCGGTCCGTTGACGCAAAATATGCACTCCGCTTTTCTGAAAACCTACGAGGCGGTGGCCGCCCCCAAGCTGGTTATCGCCGTGGGGGCCTGCGCCATTTCCGGCGGGCCATACATAGATCATCCGCAAACCCATAACGGCCTGAGTGGATTCCCCGATGTGGATCTTTTTATCCCCGGTTGTCCGCCTCATCCGCTGACCATCCTGGACGGCCTGCTGCGCCTGCTCGGCAAACTGGACGATACATCGAACTCATCCATTAGCGAACAGCGGCGTGGATAGGTAGCGTTCGCCCGCGCTGGCGAGAATCGCGATGATCATCTTCCCTGCGTTTTCCGGTCGCCGGGCAACCTGATCGGCCGCATAGAGTGCCGCCCCGGAGGAAATGCCGCACAAAATGCCCTCCTGTTTCGCCGCCCGCCGGGCCCAGTCGAAAGCATCCTCGTTTTTCACCTGAACCACATCATCGATGATGTTGAGATTCAACACGTCGGGGATGAAGCCGGCCCCGATACCTTGGATTTTGTGCGGACCCGGCCGCAGGGGCTCGCCGGCCTTGGCCTGCGTGATTACCGGCGAGTCCAGAGGCTCGACGGCCACGCACTGGAATGACGGTTTGTATTTTTTCAGTGCCTCCCCTATGCCGGTGATCGTCCCGCCCGTCCCCACGCCGGCGATCAAAATGTCGGCCTGGCCGTCCGTATCCCTCCAGATTTCCTCGGCGGTCGTTCGCCGATGGATATCCGGATTGGCCTGATTTTTGAACTGCTGGGGCATTACCGCGTTGGGAATTTCGTTGACCAGTTGCTCGGCCTTGGCGATCGCCCCCTTCATGCCGTCGGCCGCCGGGGTCAGCACCACTTCCGCGCCCAAGGCCCGCAGCAGGTTGCGCCGCTCGATGGACATACTCTCCGGCATGGTCAAGATCAGCCGATACCCCCGGGCCGCGCAGACAAACGCGAGGGCAATACCCGTATTTCCGGAAGTCGGCTCAACCAGCGTCGTATGGGCATCGATCATCCCGGCCGCCTCGCCGGCCTCGATCATGGCCACTCCGATCCGATCCTTGACGCTGGAAAGTGGATTGAAAAACTCAAGCTTGGCATAGACCACCGCCGGAGCGTCGATGATGGTATTGATCCGAACCAAAGGGGTGTGCCCGACAGTTTGGGTAATGTTTTCAAAAAGCCGCCCCATATGCTTTCTCCAAAAATGGATTGATGCGTGAGTGTCTGACTATAGTCTTGTCCGCTGACTGGTCAAACATCGATCGCCTGAAACCCCAACTATGACCTCGGCAAGAGGAGATTGTTAAATTCATAGAGACAATAGTACATTTTAATTTCAATATAAATCCCCCAGGTTTCTATGACATCATTTAACTTATGATAATTTTATGGGTAATACAATTATAATCTAATAGAAATATTGTTGACCTGTCCGATAGTTTGTCGTATTATAATTTTGCGGGGCCAAAGCCATTTTGTCGTTAAAGAGAGAACATCTCGGTATTTATGGCCCATAAAAAAGGATTACACCGTGCCTACCCTTCGACTTGCCCAACAATTGAAACAGTTCGCCGAGGAAGTTCTGGAGGTTTCCAAGGACTTTTGGGTAGCCCAAAGCCAATCCAAAGGTAAAAAGCAACCGGAAATCACCGAAACGGAGTTTCTCGCCTTGGATATTCTAACTCGATCCGGCCAGCTAACCGTGGGCGATATTCAGCGTCAGATAGGGGTTTTGCCTGCCCAGATGTCCCGGATCGTGCGTTCACTGGAACACAAAGGCGATGCCCCTTTGATTCGCTGCACGATCAATCCTCAGGACAAGCGAAAAATAGACGTGGAATTGACTGAAGCGGGCCGCCAAATGCACCAGACCTACCGGGAGATCAAGCTGGGGAATATCGAGAAAATGCTGGCATCCATGAATGAGCACGATCGAAATGAATTGATGCGTATTCTTCGCGTGATTCGTGAAAATTTTCGTAAACCCTTGACAGACAAAGGATTATAAAACTTGTTCGCGTTCTTTCGAAAATGTTTTCCGCTGGCAAACTTTTTCCCTGTTGGGATTGTCTAAAATCATGAAGCGTTTGGAACCGGATACAGGAAACTAAACGCGGCAAAAAACGTAATAAGGAGCAGAGCCATGAAAGCTTCTAGAACAATGACAATCGTTTGCGGACTGGTGGTCGCAGGACTGGCCTTCGGGGTATTGGCCGATCGGGCGGAAGCGCAATACTTCTTCGCTCCGGCACCGGTGTTTTATCCAGCCCCCGTGTACGTAGCTCCGGCCCCGGTGTATGTGGCTCCTCCACCAGTTTATTACGCTCCGCCGGTCTACGTTGCCCCGCAACCGGTAGGTTATGTACCGCGGAGCTTTGGTTTTAGTTTTGGATATGCATCCTATGGCGGGCATCGCCATTGTCACAGAGGCGGCCGAGGCTTCGGATTCGGGTTCGGCTATGGCCGTTAAGAGCGGGCCTCGAAAGTCATAAACGTTTTGTAGGCGGTGGAGTCTACGCGGCACCAAGCCGGGCGCGGCGCCCGGCTTGGTTATTTTTATGCGCTGTCTCAATCCACGGGGCTGCCCAGCGAAGGCCGAGCGTCGACTCGGGTCACCGGGATTTCGGGGGTACCGGGCAGGGCATGGCTGGCGGCGGCGCCGTTCGCTCCGCGCATGGGGATCCGGCTGATAGGTGGGGCGGTCTGACGCTCGATTTTGCCGAACATCAGCCGTAAGGCCCAGCCGAAGGTGCGGCGGACCGTGCAGACCAGGCCCCACATCCCCACGCCCTGCATGATGGCATCGAGCAGATACATTTTGCTCACCGGACGAACCAGGGCAACCGCAAATCGCAACGGGTTATAAAAGTACAGATAGGCGGCCATGATATTGAACTGTTTACGCCAGGGTTTTTTATGGCTGGAGGCGACAACATAATTGCCGTCGAGCATGTGCGTCTCGACCCGTTTTCGGCCGACCCGGGCGTAGACCAAGCCGGAATGATAGGTTTCCTCATATAACTTCGATCCCGTCGCGGGGGTAATCATTAAAACTTGTAGACTGGCGGCCCCGGCCTTGCGCAGCAGCCGGACCTGATTAATCAATCCCACGGGACGTCCGGGGGTATAAAGAGGCTGCGAATCATGGTGCATCATCATGGGCATCGGCGAGATACCGCGCTCACGCAACATGCTGAACGCCTCAATCGTCTTGTCGACGGTCTGGCCTTTCTTGACCAGCGCGCCGGTCATGTCCTCGACGCCCAGCCAGAGCGTGCGAATCCCCGCCTTGCGCACAAGGGCCAAATGGTTCTTCATTTGCAGAGTATCGTGGACGGTTACCTCGGTGCCCCAGCGGAAATGATGGCGACATTCCGTACCATCGATCTTTACCCGGGCAAGTTGTTCCATAATATCGAGCGTGCGGGCCTTGTCGTTGAAGAAATTGTCGTCCGCCCCGAAGAAGTAACGGATTCCATATTCACGGTAGAGCCGAAGCATTTCATCGGCGATTCGCTCGCCGCTTTTGACGCGGTATTGGCGCTGGTTATACGCGGGGATCGGACAATAGGGGCAACCAAACTTGCACCCGAAGGTCAGTACCAGCGCTCCGATACGGCTGTGTTTACGAACGGCGCCGGCCGGCAAGGCCTCCGCGGCCAGGGTCGGTTTGCGACTGGGCGGTTCAAGCAGACGATAACCGAAAACCGGATGAGGCAGCTCGTCCAGATCGCCAAGCAGGCGTTGAATACCGGTATCGACAAGTTCCTCGGCCACGTCCTCGCGATCACCGCGGGCGTACACCAAGCCGGGAATCTCGTCGAGCATGCCGCTGTTGCGGGCCCGGATGAAGGTCTGCCGCAGCGGTTCGGAACCCGCCCGAATCGAAAGCAGCATCTCGAGCAGGCTCAACAAAACGTACTCCTCGCCGGTGACGGCCACATCCGCCGCCCAGGGATCGTGCGGATCGGCGCTGAACACATCCCACGGCTCGTAAATCGTTTTCGGGCCGCCGGCGATGATCAACGGCCGATGGGCGGGGTCGATCCGGCAGGCATCGCGAATCAGGGCCCGGCACTGGGCCGAGTGGATCTGCATGCTCGAGACCATGAACAGGTCGGGGATGCGGCCGTCCAAGCGCATCTGGCTCGGTCGAAAATTCCGGTTCCATTGCTGCAGGACAATGCGAGTCTTACTGAACCCCGCGTCGAACATGGCCGACCCGATAGCCCGCACCCCGGCGGGCACCATGCGCATATCCGCATAAATAAACGGCAGCATACGCGTGCGGTGGTCAAATGCGCAGGCGATAACGGTGGTCAGATCGTGTTTGCAGGCAATATTGCGCAGGCGCTTGCGAACTCCGAGCAATTCGCCCGGCGGCAACAGCTCATCGCCTCGTTCGCGGCGAGGTAGTTCCATAAATAACGAATCCCAAAAAGGGCAACATTCCGCCGTCGTTCACCCGACATTCATGTTAGCCGGGCCGGCCGGTCTGTCAAATAAGCAGGGACGAGAAAGAATTTTCGCACACGCAAAAGCTCTGTCGAGATTCCTATCTCGACAGTCGGATTCCCATCCCGCGCCAGGGGAAAGGATTCCCCCATACAGGGTGCGAGAAAGGATTCTCGCACCAGCAAGAAAGATTTTTCGCACACGCAAAAGCTCTGTCGAGATTCCTATCTCGACAGCCCTCGATCGGGATTCCTATCCCGCGTCAGGGGGAAAGGATTCCCCAATATATGGGTGCGAGAAAGGATTCTCGCACCAGCATGTGAGAGGGGGAGAGAGGGAGAAGGGGGATATTCGGACGCTTTTTCCCCATCTCCTTGTCTCCCCTGCTCCTCATCCTGTCCGCGCATGGTCCGTTGCCCCTGTCGGGGCAAATCCCTCGCTTGCCCGCCTGTGGCCCGCCCAGGCGAGGCAGGCGAGGCAGGCCCGCCTGCGGCGAGGTAAACCGCTGCGGGGTGGTACTACAACTGGGCGATTTGCTCGAACCAGCCGACTTTGGGCAGGTCGCCGACGAGAGGCGAGACGTATTCGCGGAAGCTGTTGAGTACGTTGTTACCGGCCACGTTGATGTATTCGTCGGGGAACTGCTTGGTGGTCGGCGGTTTGTCGGGGGCGACTTCCTTGAGGCCGATCAACTTGGTGCCGACGGTGTAGGTCGTGCTCGGCAAACGAACGAGGGCAACGCTCCCGTCGGCGCCCTCCTCGAGCGAATAGATCATGGCCATCTGGCCGACGAGGCGGGCCTCCCAGGCATCAACCTCGCTGTAGCAGCCGGGGAAGCTGCGTTGCAAATAGCCGTAGGTGTCCGCCCGGACGCGTTTGATCTTTTTGCAGCGGTTACGCAGCGTGCCCGCGAGGTAGTCGGCCAGCGAACCGGCACCGGCCGAGAGCTGAATGTTCCCGAACGCGTCCTCCACCAGGTTTTCCTGCTTGAGGACGGAGACCTTTTCGGTCCAGAGCGTACCCTGGGCGTCGACGATGCCCTCGGAGACGGCCACGAGGGCGCGGCCGAAACGGTCAAAGACCTCCTCCACGTCGCGAACGAAACCGTCGATTTCGAACGGTCGCTCGGGCAGGTACACCAGATGCGGCCCGTCGTCAGGACGCTGCCGAGCCAGGATGCTGGCCGCCGTCAGGAAGCCGGCATTGCGTCCCATGAGAATATTGATCTTTACGCCCTCCAGGGCCCGATTGTCCAGGTTGTCGCCGATGAACGCGGAGGCCACGAACTTGGCCGCGCTGCCGTAGCCTGGACAATGATCGGTAACCAGCAGGTCGTTGTCGATGGTCTTGGGGATGTGGAAGACGCGCAGCTCGTACTTGGCGTCCTCGGCGATGGTATTGACGATGTTGGCCGTCTCCGCCGAATCGTTCCCGCCGATATAAAAGAAATAGCGGACGTTGTGTTTTCGGAAAACGTTGAAAATCCGTTCGCAGTACTCGCGGTCGGGCCGGTCGCGGGTGGCCCCGAGGGCGGCCGCCGGAGTCTGGGCGACCAGGTCGAGCATGTTCGCCGGTTGGCGGTAAAGATCGTAAAACTGCTCGTTGATAATACCGCGCACGCCGTGGAGCGCGCCCAGCAGCTTGCCGATATGGGCGTGTTTCTGGGCCTCCTGAATCACTCCGATAAGGCTCTGATTGATGACCACCGTCGGGCCGCCGGCCTGCCCGACGACCGCATTTACCGTTCCATGCAGCATGACTCCACCTCGCTTGTTTGTCCGAATGTTCCAGGAAACCTATCCCGGATTATTCATTGGGGTTTACCACGGAGACCACGGAGATCACGGAGAGTCAATAACTTAACGAAAACAAGTTGAGCGAATTCCTCAACAGGGTGCAATTGACCCTCATCAGGCCCCCGGCACATTCGCTCATGTTATATCATACCTCCGTGGCCTCCGTGAACTCCGTCGTGAATTATATGGGCCAACTCCGCTCCGCCCCGCGTGTTTCTTCGGCGGGGGCGGATTTTACCATGTACGTTCGATGAATCCAGTATCGTATGCGCCCTTGATAAAATCGGTGTGCTCGAAGATTTCCCGGTGCAGCGGGATGGTGGTTTTGATCGGAGCGATGACGAACTCCTCCAGGCACCGGCGCATGCCGTGGATGGCCTCCGCCCGGGTGGGCCGATGCACGATCAGCTTGGCAATCATCGAGTCGTAGCGTGCGCTGACCCGCATCCCCGCGTGCGCGTGGGTGTCCACCCGCACTCCCATCCCGCCGGGCGGGCGGAAATCCTCGATCGGGCCGGGGCAGGGTCTGAATCCGGCCGCCGGATCTTCCGCGTTGATGCGACATTCGATGGCCGCTCCCCGCTGCCGAATGTCCCGCTGCTTGAAGGGCAGGGATTCGCCGGCGGCTACGCGAATCTGCCATTGCAGCAAATCCTTGTTGGTCACCATCTCGGTCACCGGATGCTCGACCTGGATGCGCGTATTCATTTCGAGGAGATAGAATTTGCCTTTGTGGTCCACCAGGAATTCGACGGTGCCCGCGCTGAAGTAGTTGGCCGCCCGGGCCAGCCGGACCGCCGCCTTGCACAGCTCCTCGCGCGTCCGGTCGCTGATCCCCGGGCTGGGTGATTCCTCGACCAGTTTTTGATGGCGGCGTTGCAGGCTGCAATCGCGCTCGAAAAAGTGCAGGACGTTGCCCGCCCGGTCGCCCATGATCTGCACCTCGACGTGCCGGGCGTTTTCCACCGCTTTTTCCAGGTAGATCGACGGATCCTTGAACGCCGCCTGGGCCTCGGCGCGGGCCGCGGGCAAATTGTGTCGCAGGTTGGCCTCATTGTGTACCAGCCGAATGCCACGCCCGCCGCCGCCGCCGGCCGCCTTGATCATCACCGGATACCCGACCTGGCTCGCCCAGCGGATCGCCTCGGCGTCGTCCTCGATGGGCCCCTCGGTCCAGGGGATATTCGGCACCTTGGCTTTTTTCGCCAGCCTTTTCGCCTCGATCTTATTGCCCAGCAGACGCATCGAATCGGCGCTCGGGCCGATGAATTCGATTTTCGAGTCGCGGCAGGCCTCGGCGAATTGGGCGTTTTCCGCGAGGAACCCGTAGCCGGGGTGGATCGCGTCGACATTGGCCACCTCGGCCGCGGCGATGATCCGGTCGGCCTTGAGGTAGCTTTCCGCCGCCGCCGCCGGGCCGATGCAGAAGGTCTGGTCGGCCAGCCGAAGATACGGCGCGTCCCGGTCCTCCTCGGAATACACGCACACCGTCTGGATACCCAGCTCCTTGCAGGCTCGGATGATCCGCAGGGCGATCTCGCCCCGATTGGCTATCAAAATCCGTGAAAACATATTGGTTTCCGTTGCCAGGATGCAGACGAACCGATCAGCTTCGCGGCCGGACCAGCATCAGGGGTTGACCATATTCGACGGCCTGTTCGTTCTTAACCAAAACCCGCTCGACAAAACCGGCGACCTCGGCCTTGATCTCGTTGAACACCTTCATGGCCTCGATAATGCATACCGGGCTGTCCGGAGTAACTTCCGCGCCTCGGAAATTAAAAGGGGGGTTTACGGGTACGGAACGGGATAAAAAGTGCC
>CAYNYK010000102.1:0-2807 GCA_964401335.1 uncultured Planctomycetales bacterium | reverse complement strand
GGGCTGTCCGGAGTAACTTCCGCGCCGACGGTAATGAACGGCGGCGATTGCGGGTCCGGACCGGCGTAAAAAGTGCCGACCATGGGGGACTTGATGGCCACCAACCCCTCTTCCTCGGTCGGTTTGGCCGACTCGGCCGCCGGTGCCGTCGGCATCATTCCGCCCATCGGCATCATCGGCATCTGTTGCGGATGAGGGTACATCATCACTTCGCCCGTCGGCCCGCGGCGAAGGGTAATACTGCTCTCCGCCTGACGGATGCGGATCTCCCCCAGGCCGTGCTCCACCATCAACTCGATCAACTCGCGAACTTGGGCAACGTCGATCACGCCATTCTCCTGGGTAAGAGTCCTCTAGACGACGAACGCCTCGGGCGTCCGTTCCAGGTTGCTCAGCACCTCAACTCCCGTCTCGACCACCCGCACATCGTCCTCGATGCGAACACCACCGACCCCCGGAACATACACCCCCGGCTCCACCGTCACCAGCATACCGGTTTTCAGCGGTTCCCGACAACGGGGGGCCAGCCGCGGCTCCTCATGCACGTCCAGCCCCAGCCCGTGCCCCAAACTGTGGGTAAATCGCTTTTCCAGCCCCGCCCGCCGCAAGCTTCGCCGGGCGCGGGCGTCGACCTCACACATTCGGACGCCGGGGGCGATGACGGCCATCGCCGCCTGTTGGGCGGCCAAGACCTGTTCATGCATCCGCCGAAAACGCGGCGGGATTCTACGAACGTAGATCATGCGGGTCAAGTCGCTGCGGTAGTGGTCCACCAGGGCTCCCCAATCGACCAGAACCGCGCTGCCCCGGCCGATCTTCCGGTCTCCCGGCCGGGCGTGTGGTAGCGAGGAGTTGGTCCCCTCGGCCACGATGATCGGAAATGCCGCGCCGTCGGCCCCGCGCCGGAGCATCTCATGCAGGAGCAGGGCGGCCAGTTGCCGCTCGGTCATCCCCGGCCGCAGCCGCTTGACCGCCGCCTTGAACGCCGACTCGGCCACGGCGATGGCCTTGCGCGTCGTCGCGATCTCGCCTTCGTCCTTGATCCGCCGTTGCTCCCGCGTCAGCGGCGGCGCCGGACGCAGCCTGGTGGCCCTCAGTGCCCGCCGGATGGCCGTATGCCCGCGTACGGTGAGCGCTTCGCTCTGAAACCCCAGCCGCTTGATCCGATGCTTGCGGGCCAGCTTGCCAATGACCTCCGGCAGCCCCGCCCGGCGCACGATTGTCCGGGCCCATGGCGCGACGAGGTCCGCCTCTTCCGCGAACCGTCCGTCCGTCAGCAGGTACACCGCTTGCGGCAGGATCAGCGCCGCCCCGTCCTCGCCGTCGAAGCCGGTCAGGTAGTATTGATCCGGCCGAGCGGTCACGAGGTAGCCGTCGAGCGCCTTGGCCTCCATCCCCGCTCGACAGGCCTTGAGCCGTTCGGCGATATGTTCCGGCGGTTGCTTGATTCGACGCTTCGCCAACAGAACTACTCCTCTGCGAACATATAAACCCCATCAATCTACGAACCGGCCCGTAGACTGTCAAAAAACCGCCGTCATTCCGTGAATCGTCCTGTGTCGCAACAGGATTACGCCATTTCCCGCCCGTTGTTTGCAACCCCCCCGGCAACATGTTATCTTTTTCGTATGAGGCCCAACCGTGGCGGCCGTAAAGGTCACTTGCGGGTAGGAATCCAACCTCGACGGCGGGTTCCCGTTCGACTCGTTAGGGTTGGTTGCACGCCTGGTTAAGAAGGTGGGTAGCTATATAATCATTCCAAGTCTCACAAAATGAATAATCGAGAAGGCGAGCATGAGGACAAAGACTAACAGCTTGTTCGATCAGAACCGAAAGATCGCCGATAAGTTCGCGCCATCGGAATCCATCGTCGTGTATCCAGGCGACTGTCTTGATCTGTTGAAAGCTGTTCCGGATAACTCATTCCAGCTCGTGGTCACCTCGCCCCCCTACAACATCGGCAAGGAATACGAGAAAAAACTTCAACTGGAGGCGTATCTCCAACAGCAAACTCAAGTCATCGCCGAATGCATCCGTGTCTTGTCCCCCCAGGGCAGTATTTGTTGGCAGGTTGGTAATTACGTGAACAAGGGGAGTATCGTACCCTTGGACAGCGTGCTTTATCCTATTTTTTCAAAATTCGGTCTTCGGATGCGGAATCGTATCATCTGGCATTTCGAACATGGGCTCCATTGCAATCGCAGATTTTCCGGCCGATACGAAACGATTATCTGGTTCACGAAAGCGGATGATTACGTTTTTAATCTCGACCCCGTGCGCGTGCCTCAGAAATACCCCGGGAAGAAGTATTTCAAGGGGCCGAAAGCCGGTCAGTATTCATGCAATCCGCTGGGCAAGAATCCCGGAGACCTATGGGTGATTCCGAATGTGAAAAGTAATCATGTAGAGAAGGCGGAGCACCCCTGCCAGTTTCCCGTGGAGTTGATCGAACGATTAGTTCTTTCGCTTACCAACGAGGGAGATTGGGTGCTGGACCCGTTTCTTGGAACAGGGACGTCGGTCATCGCCGCGATTCGTCATGGACGCCGGGGGGCCGGAGCGGAGATTATTCCCAAATATTTGGAAATTGCCCATCAAAGAATTCACCAGGAGCTTGAAGGCTCGCTGCGAACCCGTCCCATGGACAGACCCGTTTATGACCCGGTCGACGCCAGGAACAACCTTACCGTGGTCCCTTGGAGCCAAAAGGGTTTTGAACAGTTGACCTTGCTGAAAAAATAGCTCTTAATAAGAGACTGTAGCATAAATACTGTGGTTAGCTGACCCCGGCGCGGTTCAGGTGCAGT
>CAYNYK010000101.1:0-19410 GCA_964401335.1 uncultured Planctomycetales bacterium | reverse complement strand
GCGATGAACATTTCGTTTAGTCTTTTTCCGCGAGGGTTCGGCCTCAGAGGTCGTTCGATCCTTTTCTGCGTTCTGCTGCTTTCAACCACCGTATTGATCCTCAGTACGGTACTTATATCCCAGAATCATGCGGATGCATTGCGGACCATCACGCGCCATGCCGTTATCCATGCTCGTTCAGTCAGCCACAATGCCGAACCGGCGGTCCTATTGAATGACGGCAAGGCCCTTCAGCATCTGGTCAACACGAGCGTCAGCGACGACAACATACAGCTTGCCCGAATCTACAACGCCAAAGGCGAATTGCTGGCCGCTTATCAGCGTAATGCGGCATTCAGACCGGTCATAGACTGCAATCCTCTCGATCCCATTCCCGGACCGAATGACTCCAAGGCCCATCTGACCGAACTCGCTTCGACGGAACTACTGGTGGTCGTCCCGATCCTTGTGGCCAATCACCAGGAAGACATCAAACTCGATATGATCGAAAACGCGGAAACGAGCCGCGATCCGGAATCCGATCTTCTGGGATATGTCTTTCTGACCTATGGATTGGATGCCATTCATGCCGGATTGGCGAAACGCATCATGTTCAGCGTGGTGGTTTCAATCATTGTCGTGATCGGCGGTATCGGCGTCACCATATTCATGATGCGGCACATCCTGACTCCTCTGCATGACCTGTCGGAAACGGCGACCGCTATTGCCGCCGGGGATCTGGCCCGGCGAGTGTCGGAGCAGGGTGTCGGTGAAGTCGGGGCCCTGGCTCGGGCCTTCAACCGGATGGCCGAAGCCCTTTCCCGTCATACCAACAACCTGGAACAGCAAGTCAAGGAACGGACGGCGGCCATCGAGACGAAAAACAAACAACTCGAGGAAGAGGTGGCCGAACGCAAAAAAGCCGAAGCCGCCTTGCGTCAAGCCAAGGAAGCAGCGGAGGCAGCCAACAAAGCCAAGAGTGAGTTTCTGGCCAATATGTCCCATGAAATCCGCACCCCCATGAACGGGGTCATTGGCATGACGGAACTGACCCTGGCCACGGACCTGAATCCCGAGCAACGCGAGAATATGGAAGTCGTGCGGTCTTCGGCCCAAGCCTTGCTCAGAGTGATTAACGATATCCTTGACTTCTCGAAAATCGAGGCAGGCAAACTGGAACTCGACAGCCTTGATTTCAACATTCGGGATTGCCTGGCTGACACCCTCAAGGCCAACGCCCTGCTGGCCCATCAGAAAGGGTTGGAACTCGTTTTCGACCTGGACCCCGCCATACCCGAGGAACTCAAGGGTGACGCGGGCCGCCTCCGGCAGATCATGGTGAATCTGGTGGGAAATGCGATCAAATTCACCGAGCAGGGTGAAGTCGTAGTCCATGTACGCAAGGAATCGGAGGACCTCGAGCGGATACGCCTGCACGGTTCCGTACAAGATACCGGCATAGGCATTCCCCCCGAAAAACAGCAGACGATTTTCGAGGCTTTCACTCAGGTGGACGGCTCGGCAACGCGTAAATACGAAGGCACGGGCCTCGGCTTGACCATTACCGCCCGGTTGGTACAGATGATGAATGGCCGTATCTGGGTGGAAAGCACACCGGGGCAGGGGAGCACTTTTCACTTCGTCGTCGAGCTGGCCAAACAAAAACATTCGACGATCAAGAAGCCTCTCAACACCCAATATCCCATCCAGAACATGCCTGTCCTGATCGTCGACGATAACCAGACCAATCGAAAGGTACTCACGGGCATGTTGACCGGATGGGGAATGAAACCGAGCTGCGCGGAAAACGGTTTTGCCGCATTGCGCTTAATGGAGGAAGCCCACGATCGTGGTGAACGATTCCCCGTTCTCTTGATCGACGCGATGATGCCGGAAATGGACGGTTTCACCCTCGTCGAACGCATCAATCAAAATCCGAGCCTGACCGGAGCGACGATCATGATGCTGTCCTCGGCCGGACAACCGGGTGACGGAGCCCGTTGCCGGGAAATCGGCATTACGGCCTATCTGACCAAACCGATTACCTCGTCCGATCTTTTCGATGCCCTTATGCTGGCCCTGGGCAGCACTGTTTCGGTCGACAAACCACCCCAGTTAATCACCCGTCATACCTTACGTGAAAATCGTAAACCCCTCAATATCCTGCTGGTTGAAGACAACCCCGTAAATCAAAGGGTAGCCGCGCGCATGCTCGATAATCTGGGACATCGCGTCACTATCGCTCATAACGGGCAAGAGGCCGTCGATACGTTGAAGCGTTGTTCGGAAGATGCCGCTTATGACCTGGTCTTCATGGATATCCAGATGCCGGTCATGGGGGGAATGGAGGCCACGAAAGTCATTCGAGAAGCGGAGCAACAATCCGGTAAACATATTCCGATCATCGCCATGACCGCTCATGCCATGAGAGGCGATCGCGAACGTTGCCTCCAAGGGGGAATGGATGATTATCTGAGCAAGCCGCTCGACGTACAAATTCTCGCCAGTATCCTGAAACATTGGGAAAAAAGAATTCATCAAGGCTCATGTGTCCAATCCGCGACTTCGAGCGTCGAGCCGGACCGCTCCGACCGTGAACAGGAAGACATCCACGTCGACCACCATTCCGATCATCCGCCGATCAACATGGCTAAGGCCTTGGAAATGATGGGCGGCGATACCGCCCTTTACGAGGAGGCCGTGCATCTATTCCTGGAACAGGCCCCGGCGGTGATTCGCGACATGCTCTCCGCCGCCAGGGAAGCCGATGCCCGACAGCTGCGGTCCCTGGCTCACAGCCTGAAAGGTTCCGCGGCCTCGTTGGCCGCCGAACCTCTTCGTCAAACAGCCTTTTCCCTCGAGCAAATGGCCGACAATGGCCACCTGTCGCTGGTCCACGAAACCATCGCGCATCTGGAAACATGCCTGAAGGAACTACAGGATTTTGTCGGCATTCCAGACAGGGAAGTCGAATCAGCGAGTTGATCTTAACGGCTCGCGGAAACCGAAGGCAGAGGCAAAACGCAGCGGAATCCAACATTGTTTTCATGAACGTCCGGCCGAAGCCCTCTTCGGGACTCCACCCGGCATCGCTCGATGGGGTCGGCAAATGATCCACCACGTACCACGCGCTGATCACCGCGCAACGGGCCAACCCGGCCTTCGCGAATGTCTTTTTCCAGAGGATTCGGATAATTGCGATCACCAAACGCCCTGGCTCCGCGCTGCAATTCACTGGGTGGATCCTGTTCACTGGGATAGGCATACCGGCCAGGATCGTAGTAATCCTGACACCATTCCCAGACGTTGCCGGCCATATTGTAGACACCGTAGGGACTGACCCCGGCCGCATAACTCATCACAGGCGCAACATATTCGTAACCGTCAAAATCCTCTCGTCCCGTGCGATGATTACAGAGGTAACGGGTATGGTCCGCCTTTTCCTGGTTGCCCCACGGGTATATCCTTTGATCGTCTCCTCGTGCCGCGATTTCCCATTGGGCCTCGGTCGGCAGCGCCTTGCAAGCCCATTTGCTATAATACCAGGCTTCCCACCAGGAAACGGCCCGGACCGGATGATCGTTGTTTAGGCCCGGCGTCCAGTAATCAAGGTAGAAATCGATGTCCCCCGGCGTTTGGCCTCGCCAAAACCAGAAATTCAACGAGGTTTCCGGATAGGACTTCTGCTTGGCGTGCCACCGGGGAAAGTACTCGTAGGGATAGGTATGATAAGCCCCGGACTCAACCCACGGTCGGTCTTTGGTGCGATAGTCATGCAATCGGTTCTTGCCTTCCACCGCGGCTTTGCGAAAACGATCGTATTGGCTGTTGGTCACTTCGTGAATATCAATATAAAAATGATTCACCGTTACCTGTCGCGGGGGAACCTCATCGTCATCCACTCCCCCGCCGATGACCGCGGTCTGGGTCGGGACGTAAGCCATGATCATATTATCGCGTTCGCCGACAATGTATCGTGGCCAACCATTATAATTATCCTCGGGATTGTTCGGGTCATATTGCCCGGCCAGGGGATAAAAGCCCTCCGGCAATTGCACATGTGGAGGCAGATAGGCATGGCGGTCCGCCAGCGGCGTATGCAGATTACAACCAAAACCGGTGAGCAACAGCCCCAGGGTTATCCAGGCAGCCGTCATTGAACGATTCACCGAAACCATCCCTTTTTCTCCGTTCATAGCTTCCTTCTTGCCGTCAACCATTCCGTAGGCATGTCCGTCGTGGTCGCTGCTCATTGCTGATAGGCCATGGCCTCTCGACGCGGATCGCCCCATTGCATATGGCGGCCGCCGATACGCATAACCAGCAACACCTCGCCCAGATCATCCGCCGCCTCGACCACGTTGATATGCGGCTGAACCACTTCCTCGGTGGCCAACACCAGCATGCCTTTGCGGATCAGGACGTTATCGCCCTTGAGCAAGGCCTGTACCCGCCGTAATCGGCGCTGGAGTTCGTCCATGCGCTGTTTCGTTTCCTGACGTTTCTTCTCCCACTTGAGGTGCTCCTTGTCCGAGCCGAAGAAGTTGGCCAACGGATCATGTACATCCAGCAGGTAATTACGATAGGCGATTTGATAACGTTTGTTGGCGTATTCCAACTCATTCTCACAAACCGCCAGTGCGATCTCCGTCTTGGCTTTGATGCGCTCGGCCTTTTCGAGATCGGCCACGAACACCACCTTTTCAATCACGTCACCCTGTCGTAAACGTTCGATATCCAACTCATCGATCGCATAACGATAAGCCTCGCCCCGATACGGGAAAAGTTCATCGCCCTGGACGGCGACCCGTTGATAATGCTCCGACGGCAAGGCCACCGGAATAAACGACCGCCGTTGATAGATTCGGGCCTCCCGGCTGTTGGCATGTTCGACGATCAGTTCGCCGTAAACGCTCGCTCCGGGAAGCCCCTCGGCCCCGGTATATTTGAATTCGTAGCGGCCCGGGGCAAGGTTAAATACACAAAACTCCTCCGGCGACTGTTCCAGCCGATTCGCGAACGCACCGTATGTTGCAATTTGATGGCTGCGGGTCTGACAACAAGTGCGCACGGCCACGGTAGCCCCGGGCGGCGTGAAAAACTGTATCTGGGTTTTGCCCTGGTCGGCGAAACCGGTTTCCAACGGATGATGGCTGCAACCGGCGGCTCCAGCCAGCATCGTGCAGAGAACAATCGCAAAACCGCGCTTCCAAGCCTCACGGGCCGATCGGCGGCTTATACATAAATCTGAGTTTGACACGTGTGGTCTCCTTCGCGTGTAGTCCATGGTCATCCCGCCCCGGATGATCGGTAGGCTCTCCTCGGAATCCGGCAGGGGCCAGCCATTCTCCGGCTGGTCGGGCCATCCTTGGGCGCGTTCGGCCGCGAGTCTTACGAGCGCCGATGGACCCGCTGGCCGAGACGAAATCAATTTAGCCGATCCCCGGCTTCTGTCAACCCTAAAACCCGCCCTGCACAAAGTTTATCCCCGGATGTCTATGGACTCCCCGGATGGCCGTCCAAAACCCTTCCCCCGAGGGGCAGGAAAGGACCGAATACGGCTCCCGGAAGTCCATAGTCAAACCATTCATTCCCCGGAAGCGTCGCCGCGACGTTCGATATCGGCCCCGATATTTTGCAGTTTTCGCTCGAATTTCTCGTATCCGCGGTCAATATGGTACACGCGGTTGACCCGGGTCTCGCCCTTGGCCACCAGACCGGCCAAAACCAGGGCAGCCGAGGCCCGCAAATCCGAGGCCATCACCGGTGCCCCGATCAATCTCTTGACCCCTTCAACGATGACCGTCGGGCCTTCCTTGCGCAATTTGGCCCCCAGGCGGTTCAATTCGGCCACGTGCATAAAGCGGTCAGGGTAAATCTTTTCGGTAATAATGCTGTTCCCATCAGCCAGGCACAAAAGGGCCATGATCTGAGCCTGCAGGTCGGTGGGAAAGCCGGGATACGGTTGCGAGGTCACCTCCACCGGCTCCAGGCGGCGGGAGCTGGAAACCAGGACATCCTCACCGTCACGTTCGATATTGACGCCGACACGTCGCAGGCGATCAACGACCGCCAACAGATGTTCAAGCCGACAGTTATTGAGACGGACCTCCCCATTGGTGATCGCTCCGGCCATGATAAACGTGCCGGCCTCGATTCGGTCGGGAATGATGGTGTAATCGCAACCTTTGAGTTGTTTGACTCCTTCAATGGTGATCCGCGGGGAACCTTGGCCGCTGATCCTGGCCCCACAAGCATTGAGGAAATTGGCCACGTCGGCGACTTCCGGCTCGCAGGCCGCGGATTCAATAATGGTTCGACCTTCCGCCAGAACGGCCGCCATCATTACGTTTACGGTAGCCGTCACCGACGAACCGAACGGACCTCCGAGAAAAATTTCCGTACCCGTGAGCCGCTTGGCCTTGAGGACCACGTCGCCGCTGACCAGATCCACATCCGCACCCAGGCTGGCCATCCCGTTCAGGTGCAGGTTGATGGGGCGGTCGCCGATCGCGCATCCACCGGGCATGCTTACCTGGGCACGGCCGCGCTTCGCCAGCATGGGCCCCATGACACATACGCTCGCCCGCATCCTTCGTACCAGCTCGTAATCGGCGTGACAATTCATTTCGTCCTCGACCTTGAACTTCATCACGCCGTCCGCGTCCCGACGGGTGGCTACCCCGAGCTTGTTCAGAAGATGCTCCATGGTGCGCACATCCATCAGGTCGGGCACGTTACGCAGGGTCACTTCTCCTTCGCATAACAAAACACCGGCCATGATGGGTAAAGCGGCGTTCTTGGCTCCGCTGATTTCCACTTTTCCCCGCAACCTTTTTCCACCATTGATAACCAGATAGTCCACGGATTTTTCCTTTCCTTAAATCCGACATTTTCAGATAACGCCCCGTAATATCCGCCGAAAAGACCCGCTTGACAAGAGGGTGGCCGGAAAAGCCGGATTCCGGGGTTTATATCCGTGCGCAGGCGGCTCGAAAGAGGGACTACCCCCTGGCCGTCCATGTTGGCATAACGGGTGGGAATTTCCCAGTCTCAGGGAGGGGTTTTGGTTGGTTTCTTCGGACCATAATGGAATGCGGAGCCACGTCGCCGAGCTAATCGGGGAAGTTTTCCGCCGGCATTCAAGTCATTCAAGTGGACAGTGGTCCTTAAGTCGTCCATAAAACGCCGCAAAGTACCAAGGCGCCGTTCGGCCACTCTCCTGACTGAGGGCAACCGAAAACAATCCTTGATCCGCGCCTCCCAATAGCGGTATTCTTCCTGTCTTTCCCAAATGGAAAGAAGATCATCCAGGGCTTTGCCCTCGGCAAGCTGTTTGCGAATCATCAGGCAGACGGCTTGCGGACCGATAAGGTCAAGATTGTCGGCCTCCGCAAGAATCTGGGCTTCCAAAATATCCGTTGATCGGTCACCGCATTTGCGAATAGCCTGGGCAGCTAACGCCAGCGCGCCCGGTTCCAGAATTTCATCCAGGTGTTTGCTGACCCAGTCGGCGGCCAGCGCGCGTTGGAGATCGGTCGTGGGCCTGAGGAATAATTCCTTTACCGGCAGGGTCCCTGCATTGGCCTGCAAAACCCAACCCATGTCGTGATACAAACAAGCTACGCAAAGGGCCTGACGGTTAATGATGTGCTTGGCCATCTCGGGCCCGGCGGCGATTTTCTCGGCCATGCGGGCCACCCGGTAACAATGCTCTCTAACCAAAGTATCATCAACACCGTCATCCCGGCAAACACGAAGATCCTGTCTCGCTTTTTGCCAAATAACGTCGGCCATCGGCTCCCTCCAGAGCCACAGCCCCCCAACCAGCGTCCTGCATCACAAACGTACCACACCGATCAAGCGCCAGCCGGATCGACGCTCTATTCACGATTCGAATGAACAGATGGGGAATTGCCACTTTCCACTCCAGAGTGCGGCAATCCATATGCGATTATCCCCGAAACTAGGGAAATTGCCAGTCCTTTTTTTAGAAATCGGGAATTTTTACCCCACACAACCACATACCCACTCCGACCCGGAAGACTCCACCCCCTAATTGAGCCGGAACACCCGACGATCATCATCGGCAGAATACCGGGAAAACACTATGCAATATAATTTATGGTTTATATATTATGCTGACACAGACATCGCCCTGCTCAATAAAGGATCAGACCCCGAAGCCGCAGCCTCGGGTTCTGAAATTGCTTGCTGCAAAAAACTGTTTTAAGGTCGCCAATAATTTCTATTCCATGCCTGCCTGAGCAGCCGCCGGGGCATTTGCCTCCGGAGTTACGCTCTCTGACTTGGGTATGTATTTATTCGACAGACTGGCTAAAACAATAGCCAAGATCAACAGCACGATACCCTGATACATTTTCATGAAAGCAGAGCGACTGACGCCTTTCCATTCGCGGGTAATCACCCCAAGAATGTTGGATACGATGATGGTTGCAGACAAGAATAACGGCCACCCCACGACGGCCCCGGCATCACCCAGATATTGTTTGCTCGCCGCCAAGGCATAAACAGCCATCCCAAAAAACCAGAAAACGGCCATGAGGCAGGCATACAGCCAGTAGGCCCCGGTCCCCGATTCAGCGTACTTCTTGAAAGATTTGTTTTTATTGAAGAGGTACAGGCAGTATACGATTTGAGCCAAACTGCCGCCCAGTAAAGCCGGCACCAGTTGGGCATACATGGTGTTATACTGGGCAACGGCTGGCATCGACTCAACGACGGTAGTAATCGGCTTGCCGAAATGCACGCTGAAATTCATCATAGGGCAGAAAATACCGGCGGCCACGCAAGTAATCAGACCGACGGCAAACGGCACATTGGATTTGCTGCTATCCGGCGCGGCCCCGCCACCACGTTGTTCTCTATCCCGCAACGCACCCGCATTGGAAATAACAATCACGCCGATGATCAGCAGGACCAAGCCGGCTCCCAGAAACATACCGGCCTGCATATTAAAGGGTTTGTCCAGAAACATGATGGGAAACAGCGTGCCCAATACGCAGTTGATGCCGGTAATCAAAGCAATCCCCAAAGCCATGCCAAGGAATTTGGCGCCGAGCCCGAAAAGAATATTACCAACCCCCCAACCCGCCCCAAACCAGAAAACAGCGTTGAGGGTACCAATCGTGACATGCTTATCCTTGTAGACGTCCATGAAATCAGGAATAAACAGATAGGCCGCCACCAACGGAAAGATGATACAATTGACGATGTTGAAAACCAGCCACCCGTTCTCCCATTCCCATTTTTTCATGTATTTAAGCGGGAGGACGAAGAACCCTTGTAAACCGCCGCCGAGAATGGCCAACAGCAGGCCGATAATCATATTTTTATCCATCACCGATCTCCTAAAATACGTTTTCGCGAAATGAAACCATCGTGTACCAAACCGACACCGACAAACCGACCCCCCAGGAACCCGTCCTATTCGTGGGTGGACCATTAACTCTGTTCCCCGACGCGGGACCTTAACTCCCGCGTCGGGACGAACCGAGATTTATCCATCCACGCTCAAATGCGGCCGAAGTCACTTTTCGATGATCGGCTTGCCCTTGGCAAGTTTGCTTTCCACGCTGTCGGCCACGGCATAGTTGCCGCACACATACACCTTCATGCCCATGGCCTTGGCCATCCCCGCCTTGGCGAACATGGCCTGGGTGGCCGCCTCGGCGTCCGGGGCGTAATGAATGGTGATATGGTTCGATTTGTGCTTGGCCATCAGGGCGTCGCGGGAAACGCCGTAGAGAATGGTATGGGCGATCGGCCATTCCTCGGTGGTGGCTTTCCAGCGTCGCTGGGTTTCCTCCTCAGGCAGATTGACCACTCCGCCGCGCCCGATGTCCATGCTCAAGACGCCCTGGTCGATGTAGACCCGGCTCCAGACGATTTCGCCGGCCTTGCAGACACACTTGGTGGCCGCCCCGCCCTTGTGGAAGAACATATTAGGCTGGCGAACGGCGGTGATCCCGCCCCAACCGCCACGAGCATGCTCGGCCGGCGTGTTTCCGGAAAGCTCGAACACCCAGATAAAGGCGTCGATATCGACATTGGTGCCATCATACTTGCCGGTGTATCGATCACCCCAGCGTACATCGTGTTGGGTCGTTTCCGGGCTGATACCCATGCCCTGTAAAATCATCTTGCTCATGATCTGATCAACGCCGCAGCCCATGTCACCCTCGTTCGCGCACATGACGGGCTCGCCGTCGAACAACACTTCTCCGTTATACTCCACTCGGGGGCGCTGCGTGCTGTTGAGCATAGCCTCCGGCAGGTCGGAAGCGGCGCACAGCCGGGCCAGACCTAATTGGTACGGGATACCAACGCAGGCGAGGCCTTCGCGTTTGGCAAAACGCAGGAGGGCTTCGTACATCTGACCCTGTTCGGCCAGTTGATCGTCGGTGACCTTGGTGGCGAAGTCGGCACCACGATCGACCTTCATGCCCCACTGCTCCAACTGGTGAATGTAGGACAGGCCTCGTTCCTTCGGAATCGTCTGCATTTCCGCGTAGAGGTCGGACTGATTCAGGCGACGGATGGAGATGCCCGTATTGACCAGCACCTCCTCATCAAAAGCCGCGTTCAGCATACCCATGCACAACGGATCAAACACACCCAGCCGAGCCCGTTTACCCTGAAGGTACTGTCCGAGCGTCTTGCCGAAGTCCATGGCTTTCTTGTATTTACCGGCGGGGACGTTCTCGAGTTTTTTGGCATGGCGGGTGTTGTACTTGATCTTGCCGGTCTTGAGGAAGGTGGCCAGGTTCTTCTGGGACGCTTCGTCCTTGAACTCTTCCGAGCTCCACAGCATGTAATGGCCCTTCTGGTTCTTCGCGTATTTATGCTTGGTCAGACAGGCCTCGAGGCCCAAGGCGCCGACCAGTCCGGGGGCGGCCCCGTCAAAGTTCGAGGCGATCAGGATGGGCCCACGATGCTCCCAGAGACGATAGGCTACCATGTTGCTGTATTGCCAGACGGACTCGGCGACCACAAGGACGCAATCCTTGGGAATCCGGTCAAAAATCGCATCGCCCTGGGCCTGGCTTTCGATGAACCCGTGCTGCATCTCGGGGTCATACTGGTGCGCGCGGGTCAGTTTCCAGCCGAGTTTCTCGAAGGCGGCGGTCAACTGTTTTTCCATCTCAACCTGACCCGGCCAGCAAACCAGATTGGCCGAACGCCGCTCGTCGCCGTTGGCGATCATGAGGGCTTCCTTCTTGCCGACTTTCAAGGGCTTGGGGGCCTGGAATTTGCTTTTATCAAAAGTGGCCATCTTTCTCGTTCCTTTCTTTTCTTTCAAATCCGCGCCGCTGGGCGGGCATTCTGTTATTCAAGAAACCCTATCCTTATCGCTCGCGGCCGCTCACTTGGGAGCGATCGCTCCGATCGTCAAAAGCAGATTGGCGTATAACCGCTGTTCACCGGTCTGAATTACAAGGGCGGTGTCGTCGTCCTTGACCGCGTCGTAGAACTCGAACCGCCCCAGTTTCTTCAACTCCATGCCCTTGGGTAGCAGTTTACGGAACTCGGCGAAAATATCCGGCTCGGGTCCGCTGTCCGGTGTCATCACGGCGGCCTGTTCGATCTGAATAACACTCAAAAGTGTCTTGAACACATCCGTGGCGTTGGGCAGCCCCGGGGTGAGGTTCAGGTAAACCAGTTGAGCTCCTGATCCGATCTTCGTGCTGGCCGGGTAATTGGAATCGGCGATCAGCACCTTTGCCCCGTGGCCCGCGCCGGCGAGGGCGGCAATAATTTCCGGATGAATCAATGGACAGGAAAGCATAAACAACCTCCGATTGGTGATGAACGGAATCCGTACGGCGGGGTGTAACATATTGCCAGAGCAGCATTATTGTCAAGTTGGTTTTTACAGGTAGCCTGCCGGCAGGGGCATCCGATAACGGCAGACAAGACACATTCCAACCGGCCTGGAGTCATCAGGCTACCATAAAAGTACGGGCAATCCCTTGTCCGCCGAGGCGTGACAAGGGCCTGCCCATGCTACCCGCCACGAAAGTTTGGATACACCCTCGGCCGGTCTCGATGATACCGGCAGGGGATAAAGAGGCCGGCACTGTGACCATAAGCCATGATTTTATCGAGGATTAGACGAGAAACTTCCGCCCTGCCTCGTGAACATTAAGGTCATCATTGCAGGCTATCTATGCGGCCTTGGGATTCATCATACGGCCAAGGAACAGAATAGCGCCGGTTTTGATGTCCCGGATCATGAAGATGAAGGGGTGATCCGCATGAAAGACCGGGTCGGGTTTGGAGGGCATGGCCGTCGCCCGCATCATGGTGACGGCGGTGGCCGCCGCCGCTTCCGTACCCTCCTCGTTGACCTCGACAAAGGCCTTGTGGATCACCGCCGAGATGAAAAGATCTTTCTTGCCGGTCATCCCGGAAAAGTCGGCCGCCCGGCTGAAGGCATCGGGCATACCCATCGACTTGAGCACGTCGGCCAGGCTGAATTCGCAAGTCATTTTGAATTTCGGGATGGAGACGATCACCTCGCGTTTCGGGAGATTGGTCAGCCACCCATTAAGTTTCTCGGCAGTCAACATTTTGTCCAGTTCACCGATACCATCGGTTTTCCTCGGCAATACGATGACCATTGACAAATCGTCGCCTTTGTAGGGCAATTCGAGCACTTGCACGTCGTCATCCTCGACATAGCCGAACTTGTCGGTCTGGTGCATCATGGGCACGTCGATTTGCTTGCCGTCCAGAAGGGTGAAAGGCTCATCCTTCGTTTTCTCCTCCTTGAACTGAAGCACCCATTGGCCTTTGAAGTAAATCGCATTGGTCAGGACCAGCGTGGTTCCCTGTTGTAGCGTGCCGGGTTTGAGCAGATCCTTGATTTTCTCCTTGGTCTTGTCCTCGACCCATTGGTTGATGGTCTGCCGGGCCTCCTCGATGGCATGGTCAAAGTCAACTTCGCGCAAGGCGGCATGGTAGTTATTTTCCACCAGATCCAGATAGTCCTTGAGGAACCCGTAGCCTTTCTGTCCCCACAGTGCGTTAGCGACGGCCAGCTCGTAGCTGCCCTTTGTACCCGCTTCGTTCTGGCTTTCGATCAGACGCTTGAAGTCGGCATGAATCTCGGCCGGAATCCGCTCGAAATGGAGCACTTTGGCCATCTGCTCGGCCGTCGTCCCTCGGGCTCCCGCCCAAGTCATGGCCAAGGCGGTCGATATGCTGTAGGGCGAACAGAAAAGGTTACCCTCGCCATCCTTGAGCTTCGCATAAAGGTCTAACGCAAAGCGATTGTCGACCGGGGCCACGTTTTTCACGATGGAAGAGTCCCGCGCTTGCTTGTTTTGACTGGATTTCGTGGTACCCGCGGCCATCACGCTGTTCGCCAGCAGCCCGATCATCCCCAAAGTCGTCGATAAACTGTTGTTCGCGAACATGGTCGATCCTCCGTTGTTGAACCCTACCCTCTTAGACACCGACGATCGTTGCCGGTTCCGTGAAAACATCCTGGCTAGTGTAGCAGCATAGCATATTTCAATCAGGTTGTTAGGTTCGCCACGACAAGCTCGCCAAGGTGGAGTCTCGCTTTAGCGGACTACGGGGCGATGTCGCTTAAGTTCGGTTTGCCGTTTCTCCTTCACGAGTTCGTATTCACTAGTTATTCTATCTCCTTATAAAACATAGGGTTATCGGCGTATTTCATCGTTTTGGCTTTAGGGCGATTTTACATTTCTCACTACGGTCGCCGAGCCAGCATAGCTATGAAGACGGAACGATTTACATAAGTACAACGCAGCATTCGGGGGGAAAATGTCGCGCTATAACATCCTCCGGCATGGCCCATCCACCATGCGGGGAGGGACGTGATAAACGATTGCGTTGAAAAACTCTCACGCCCGGCATCAAAACTTTTGCGACATCAATCGGCAACAGTGTTTTGTACCGCAGTTCGTCATCGCTCTCCCACCTCGAAACGAGGTGGGCCAGTCTATTTGCCCAAGTCGAGGGGGGGCTGGGCGCAATCGATGATTGTCTGCCCGCAAATACCCTTTCCTCGTGGGGAACGAATGGATCCGTGAATATATGTCAGGGATTGTGCTCGCGGTTCCGCACGTTATCGCTTTCCCGAAAAAACGGGCCAGATCGCGCTCCACACCGATCATCGTTTCCTTATCCATTCCGGAGTTCCGGGATGAATGGGCCACCAGAAGTTACGTGAAATAGCCGGACGGTAGACAATGCAATAAGTTTGAAGAAATCCCTACGATCAATCTCTGATAGTATCTACCTTCCAGGATAGCAATATCGTGGGAAGCATGTTCTTATTTGCGGTCAAATCAATTGCCTCTCCATATGGAAAATACACACCTCATGGAGCCGCTTCCAGCATCGGCCGATACAGCCGGGCACGTAGCGCGGGGTCACGCAGCAAGATCGCCTGCAGAAACGCGTAACTGTAGGTCAAATGCCCCTCGTAGCCGCAGGTTTTGCCTTCCCAAGTGAAAAACTCGGCGCCGTCGGGATAGCGGTTCACCACCCCGTTCTGAAATCCGCCGCCGTTTGGAAAGACTCCGCGCATCTGGCGGTCCAGCATCGCCTTGAGCACACGGTCGCCAACCTCACTCTTACCCACGATATGCAAGGCGGTGATGAAATAGACCGCATCGCTGACCAGGCACCCCCCGTTGAGGTACTCGCCAAAGGTATCCGAACCGTCCTCCTTTCCGGGAACACCACAGCATTTGATTCCGGAAAGATACTCACCGCGCCGAAACGGCACCAGGTTGATCGGCACCCCCAGTTCGAAGCGTTTGAAGCCGGCGGCCTCAATCCGCTCCATGAGATGGTCCATGATCTTCCGGCCGGCCACGGGATCCACCAGCCCGTGACAGATCGCCAGGCTATTGATCATGGGCGAGACCGGATCGTGAACCATGCCGTCCTCGCTGATCCACCAGGCCAGTAGACCCGTTTTAGTATTGTAAAAGGTTTTATAAAAGGCGGCCCGGAGCCGGTCGGCGCACTTCGTATAATGCGCGGCCTTTTCGTTGCGGCCCAATTGTCGCTCGAGGTCGGCCAGGCAACGAAACGCACGATAGGCCAGTTCGTTACAGTAAGCGTTCTTGTTGCCCGCGTTGATCGTATCGTAGGCCGAATCCGCTCGCATGGGCTCGATCAGTGTGCCATCGTTGCCCGAATGCGTGGATTCGACCAGCCCGTCATCATCGATATCCCGTTTGACAAGATAATCGGCCACAAACTCCAGTCGTTCGATGCGTTCTTTCAACCAGGCCCGGTCACCGGTCGACTCCACATAGTCCCAGGCCGCGATCAGTGGGCTGGCATTGGCGTCCAGCATATCCGCGTGGTCCCAGTAGGCGACGACTTCTCCGGATGGCCGGGTCTTGTTCAATATCCACCAGTCCACCGTTCGACGCACCAGGGCCGCAAGCGATACGCCAGGGGCGGCCTCGGGCGTCCAGAACACCTGGTCAGCCCACATACTGATGAGGCAACTAACCGGGTCGCTGATGACGTTGTTCGCTAATATTCCCGCCGGCGCGCCGTGAGCACCTTCGCCCCAACACGCACTGACTTGTAGAGCGTTGAACCATCCTCGCCGGGCCATTCTCCATTCATCTGTATCTTTTAGCCCCCGCGGGGCAGGAAGACGCACCGGCTCGAACATAATCGTGTAAGCCGTGTTCTCGGTGGGAGCAGGCAGTTCGAGCGCAAAATCCACGGTTTGTTTGCGACGATCGCCCACAAGTTGCCCTTGTAGCCGGGGGTAACAATCACAGGTAAGCAACATCTGGCCAAGATCGGGAGCGGAAATGACCGCTGGCAAGAACAGTCGCCCTTGCTCATCCCACGTGTCCGCCAGGATCGTGGTGGCCGTCGCCCGTGGATCGAAAGGAAACACCAGTTCGACGGCTTTGCACTTGGCGGCTTCAAGACTGCGCCCGCTGAAACGCATGGCCAGGCCACCGTCCTCTCTGGGTAGAATGTCCCAGATCAACTCCCCGTCACTGAGGTTCAGACGATAACGGCCTCCTCCTTTTCCCACGGTTTCATAATGCGTTTTCAGTTCCGATCCGGATCGTAATCCTCCTTCGACACTTAGCCGCAATTCTATCGGTTTGCGTAAAAGATTCGTCTTCGCCCGGTCGCCGCCCTCGGTATCCCAACTCAGGACCGGGATACGCGCGACCGTCGTGTCTTGCTCGATACACAACACCGCCAGGCTTTTTGCGGACACTCGTTCCGGGCGGGAGCCGGTTTTATCCTGACCGAGCGACGGCTGACAACTTATCGCGACCACGAACCCAGCAACCCATAGATTTTTTCTCATAGCGAGGACCACCTTTCGGGACATTGATTGTTCCGTCATCAATGACAAATGCAACTTCGGCCGACCGCTCCGGCTTGAGGGTTTCATATCATACAACCACACCAGTTTATCTGGATAGGTTATGGCGGGGGGGATTTCACCATGCCTTCCCGGCCTGCCCGTCACGGCCCTTCGCCTCCTGCTTTTGCCAGATTCTTTTTGTTATAAGTGCCCACAAGACATCAAATAACAAAAATTATAACGCCTCGCAGTGAAATAATTATCCCCCGGCAACGACAACACAAACAGCGGACGAAACCGTGCCCGGTATCGAGGCTTGCACGGCGGGCCTGCGCGCATACATCTTGTCATTCTACTCCTTGAACGTCAGGATTTATTCCGCGTAGGCTTGGATGAAAATTTAACTGATATATTGTTGCCATCATGGAAATTATTGCTACGATACCGGTCATTCACGAACACGAAGGAGAAGGCCATGCCCAACTTTATCGATCAGATGAGCGGGCTTGAAGTGATGTTCGTCACCTGCGCGGCGGTCGGCACGGTGTTGTTCGTCGTCCGTTCGGCCATGATGCTGAGCGGAATCGGGGGTCATGACGGCGATGCCGATGCGGACGTGGGCGGGACCGACATGCACCATGGACATGTTGGAGACCATAACGCCTCCGAATCCGATCTAAGCTTCAAGGTGTTGTCCCTGCAAGGGATCACGGCGTTTTTCATGATGTTTGGGTTGGTCGGCTGGGCCCTGGTGCGTCAGGGCAACGTGGCACCCGTACATTCGATCGCCGGCGGCACCGCCGCGGGATTGGTAACCATCTGGGTCATGAAGAAAATTTTCCAGATGGCCGGCTGTCTTCAGCGCAGCGGAACGATGAATCTGCAAAACGCCGTCGGCCACGAAGGCAACGTTTATTTGACGATTCGACCCGGGCAGGTGGGCAAGCTGGAAATCGCCGTCCAGGGTCGACTGGCCGTGCTGAATGCCACGACCGAGGGAGCAGAGGAAATTAAAACCGGGCAGCGGGCCCGGGTGATAGGGGTCAACGCCGACATGCTGGTGGTTGAAAAGACAACCAAGTAACCGTTTTATCAAAGAAAGGGGATGCGATGCTGACTTCCACAACCATCTGGATGTTTGTCATTATTGCCTTCGTAGTCCTGGTCCTCTCGACGCTGATGTTTCTGGCGTCGCGCTACAAACGTTGCGCTTCCGACCAAATCCTCGTGATCTATGGTCGGGTCGGCAAGAACCAGTCGGCCCGCTGCATCCACGGTGGCGGGGCCTTCGTCTGGCCGCTCATACAGGACTATGCCTATATGAGCCTGACGCCGATGACCATGACCATCCCGCTGGAAAATGCCCTGTCGATGCAGAATATCCGCATCAACGTGCCCAGTACCTTCACTGTCGGGATCAGCACCGAACCGGCCATCATGACCAACGCGGCGGAGCGGTTGCTGCGCCTCGACCCTCGGGCGATTGAAGATATGGCCAAGGAAATCATCTTCGGTCAGTTGCGTCTGACCGTCGCCTCGTTGACCATCGAACAGATCAACCAGGATCGCGAAAGCTTCCTCGAATCGATCCGCAAGAACGTCGAGCCGGAGTTGAACAAGATCGGCCTGTATCTGATCAACGTCAATATCACCGACATTACCGACGGATCCAATTACATCGAGAGCATCGGCAAGAAGGCGGCCGCCGAAGCCATTAACGCCGCCAAGGTCGACGTAGCCGAGCAGGAGAAAATCGGGGCCATCGGCGAAGCCCAGGCCGTCCGCGAGCGGACCATCCGGGTGGCGGAAAACTACGCCGAGTCGGAAAAGGGGCAGAAGAAGGCCGAGGCCGACAAGCGCATTTTCGTGCGTCAACAGGAAACCACCGCGTCGGTCGGCGAGGCGGAAGCGGATCGCGAAAAAACCATTCGTTTGGCGGAAAACATCGCCCAGGCTGAAAAGGGCCAGAAGAAAGCCGAGGCCGACAAGCGTATTTTCGTCCAGCAACAGGAAGCCGAGGCCGTCAAGGGCGAAAAGAAGGCGGTCGCCGAGCAGCGCGTCTTCGTGCAGGAACAGGAAGCCCTGGCCGTCACCGGTGAAAACAAGGCTAAAGCCGACATCGCCGAGGCCGAGGCACTCCTGGCCATCAAACGGGCCGAGGCCTTGAAGAAAGGTGAGGTTGCCCGGCGTCAGGCCGAGGTGGAAATCCAGAAGGCCCAGTATCTGGCCGAACAGCAACGGCTTAATGCCGAAGTGATCGTCCGGCAGGAGACCGAGAAACGCAAGATCGAGATCGACGCGGAGGCCGAGGCCGAAAGGCTCCGTCGCGAAGCCCGCGGACAGGCCGACGCGATCCTGGCCAAGTACGAGGCCGAAGCCAAGGGTATCCGGCAGGTGTTGGACAGCAAGGCCGCCGGTTACAACGCGTTGGTGAAGAGCTGTAACGGCGACGCCAAGGCCGCATCTACCCTGTTGATGATCGAAAAACTCGAAGAGATCGTCGGCCTGCAAGTCGAGGCCATCAAGAATCTCAAAATCGACAAGATTACCGTCTGGGATACCGGGGGCGGTGACAAGGGCGGCTCCTCCACCGCGAACTTTCTGTCCGGGATGATCAAGGCGCTGCCTCCGTTGCAGGAGGTCGCCGGCATGGCCGGGGTGCAACTACCCGATTATCTGGGACGCATGGCCGAGAGCGACCAGACCACGGATGGTAAAACATCGCAACATAAACCGGCTTGAAGAAGTGCATCCTGAAACCGGCGTGGATCTCCTGACGTAACGTTGGGAGATCCACGCCGATATGTTTGTATCGGCTCGTGCAGGTCCATTCGCTGACTCGCTGCATTGCTCACTTGCTAACCCGTTCCCTCGCTGGCCCGCCGCGGCCCGCCCAGGCTCGGCTCCGCCGTGGCGAGCGAGGCGAGCGGGTAAACTGCTTCGGGCTGGTAACCATCCATCTATTCATACGAGCAAGGTGCCATTCATAATCGAATGCGTTCACCGCGATCGTCCCTCGCTAGTGTCCTGTCCCTAACGCTGCTTTACAACGGTCAATCTTGGCCAGAATCATA
>CAYNYK010000100.1:0-20622 GCA_964401335.1 uncultured Planctomycetales bacterium | reverse complement strand
CGTCCTATCTCGCCGGACGGGATGCCCATCCTACGCCTGCGTCAGACCCCCTCCCCTTCACTCCGCCCCGCAGAAAAACTGCCCCGAAGACTATTCTTCGCCGCTGATCCCTCCCTGCCAGGCTTGCCTGCGTCAGTCGCCTCGCGTAGGCTGAAAGGTTGCGCCATGGCATGTTTTTCGCAGAGGACTGTATGGCCCATTTGGATACCCAGACCGCTCCCGACGCCGCCCGCTGCATCCGTCTGCGCGGGGCACGGCAACACAACCTCAAGAACATCGATATCGATATCCCCCGGGACAAATTCGTGGTCGTCACCGGCCTGAGCGGGTCGGGCAAGAGCTCGCTGGCCTTCGATACCATCCACGCCGAAGGACAGCGCAAATTCATGGAGACCCTCTCCACCTATGCCCGGCAGTTCCTCGAACAGATGGCCAAGCCGGACATCGAGCACATCGAGGGCCTCCCGCCCACCATCGCCATCGAGCAGCGCTGGGCGGGGGCCAATCCGCGTTCCACGGTGGCGACCACCACCGAAATCTACGATTACCTGCGGTTGCTGTTCGCCCGGCTCGGGCGGCCGCACTGCTGGGTATGCGGACGGCCGATCGATCGGCAGGAGCCTTCCCAGATCGTCGATTCCGTCCTCCGCTTTCCCGAGGGGAGTCGCCTCATGGTGCTTGCCCCCGTTGTGCGCGGGCAGAAAGGCCGTCATCCGGATATCTTTCACCAGATTCAACGACAAGGTTTCGTCCGCGTACGGATCAACGGCGAGCTGCACGATCTGAAAAACCTACCGACCCTCGGCAAAACCCGCAAGCACGATATCGATGTTGTTGTCGATCGCCTCGTGATCAAGCCGGAGATCAAAAGCCGCCTGGCCGAGAGCATCGCCCTGGCTCTGACTCTCGGCGACGATACCGTTTTCATCGCCGTCGAGCAGGAGAAAAACGTATGGCAGGACCACTTGTATAGCGCCCGTTTCGCCTGCCCGCGTCACCCGGAAGCCAACCTGCCCGAGTTGACACCTCGGCTGTTCAGTTTTAATTCGCCGCACGGGGCCTGCCCGACCTGCGCGGGGCTCGGCCACGTACCGGAGTTCGATCCCGATCTGGTTGTCCCCGACCCCACTCTATCACTTGACGGCGGGGCTATTGAACCCTGGCGGCGGGGGGGCAAACGCATGAACAGCCTTTATCGCCGGCTGCTTGACGAATTTTGCCTGCGCTTCGGCGTCTCGCCCGATGTGCCCTTTGAAAAGCTGCCTGGCAATTTACGCGACATTCTCATGCACGGCACCACCGCCGAAAGCGAAGCGCAATATAACGCGCATTTTGAGGGCGTGTTGCCCAACCTTCAACGCCGTTGGGTCACCACGGAAAGCGAATCCGCCAAGCAGCGCCTGCACCAGTACCTCAGCGAACGGCCATGCGAAACCTGCGACGGCGCCCGGCTGCGCCGCGAGGCCCTGGCCGTCCGACTCGCGGATAAAAACATCCGGGAAACCGTGGCCCTGACCATCGAGGAAGCCTTGGCCTTTTTCTCCGGGCTACCCTTCGTCGGCGAGCAGGCAGAGGTGGCCGGCCCGATCCTGCGGGAAATCACGCAGCGGTTACGCTTCATGATCGACGTCGGCGTAGGGTACCTCACTCTCGACCGGGCCAGTACGACCCTTTCCGGCGGCGAGGCCCAACGCATCCGGCTCGCCACTCAGGTCGGCAGTGGGCTGGTCGGCGTTTGCTACGTGCTTGACGAACCGACCATCGGCCTGCATCAGCGCGACAGTGGAAACCTCGTCAAGACCCTCCGGCGCATGTGCGACGCGGGCAATACGGTCCTCGTCGTCGAGCATGACGAAGACACCATCCGAGCGGCCGATCATCTGATCGACATGGGGCCGGGCGCGGGCGCCGCCGGCGGCTACATTGTCGCCCAAGGTCCGCCGGAGATCGTGTTGCAACATCCCGATTCGCTCACCGCCAAATACCTGCGCGGCGAATTGACCATCCCCGTGCCCCGCAAACGCCGTAAGCTCGTCCCGGCCCAGTCCATCGAGATCAAGGCGGCGGCCGCCAATAATCTCAAATCCATCGACGTGCGTATCCCGCTCGGGGGCTTTATCTGCGTGACCGGAGTTTCCGGCAGCGGTAAGAGCACGTTAGTCAACGAAATCTTCCTCAAGGCCATGCGCCGCAAGTTGTACAACTCGCGCGAGCGCCCCGGCCGCCATGACCGGCTCATCGGTGCGTCCCGCGTGGATAAAATCATCCAGATCGACCAGTCGCCCATCGGCCGCACGCCGCGCAGCAATCCCTGCACCTATACCGGCGCATTCGACCTGATCCGGCATCTTTACGCGCGGACCCGCGAGGCCAAAATCCGCGGCTACGATGCCGGCCGCTTCAGCTTCAACGTCAAGGGCGGACGTTGCGAAGCCTGTCAGGGTCAGGGCACCAAACGCATCGAGATGCATTTTCTGCCCGACGTTTATGTGGCCTGCGACGTGTGCAAAGGCCGACGTTACAACCGCGAAACGTTGGAAATCCGTTATCGGGGTAAGAACATCGCCGAGGTGCTCGATCTGCGGGTGGCCGAGGCTTTGCCCTTTTTCGAGAATTTCAGCAAAATCCGGCGGATTCTGCTCGCTCTTGACGAGGTCGGCCTGTCCTACATGACGCTAGGCCAGTCCTCGACCACGCTCTCCGGCGGTGAAGCCCAGCGGGTCAAGCTGGCCGCCGAATTGGGCAAGCCGGCCACCGACCATACGCTTTACGTACTCGACGAGCCGACCACCGGTCTGCATTTCGCCGATGTCGCCAACCTGCTCCGCGTACTGAACCGCCTGGCCGACAAAGGGCATACCATCCTGGTGATCGAGCATAACCTCGAAGTCATTAAAGTCGCCGACTGGATCATCGACCTCGGCCCCGAGGGCGGCGAGCAAGGCGGCCGGATCGTGGCCGAAGGCACGCCCGAGCAAGTCGCCGCGAACCCCGCCAGTTACACCGGCCAATATCTGCGTTCGCGTCTCAAGATGCAGGATAGTGTTTTGACCTGAGATTGATAGGTGGAAACCTTGATAAATCGTGCCGAGAAATACTCCCTTGGCCGATTGGTACAGCAGCGCATGGCACCTTCAACGGGTTCCCGACTCGCCGGCGTGGGAGCCGTTGTGGGTATTCATGGGTGACAGGTAAGCCATCAACGCCATCTCAATCATCAAACCTGCATGGCCTACCAATAAAACCAGCGGGCGGCGGCCTTTCAATGACCCATCGCTTAAATGCTGCACAAGGCCCGCTCCGAAATCTTCCCCAATCCGAATGAGCATTCCTAACACTTGTGAATCTCATCATCATAGGCTTGGAAATAGGAGGAGAACGTTACTGGAGGAAGTAATCCCGGTTGGCGTTGAGAGCGATGAATCGTGATAGTAAAGACGGATGGGGCGGTACCGAGGTATTCGCCGTTAGTTCGGATCGAGAGGCCCGGACCTCGTCCTCGATGTCTTCACCACCCATACGGAGGTGGTGGGGGCGATCTAGCATCCGCGGGTTCCACCTGGGGCGGTTGTGCCACCGTGTTACTGCATCTGGCTACGATCCATGACCCCGCTGGCATCAAAAAGTTGTGTGTGGAGCTATGGTTATTGCTGTTTGCCGTTGCCCGCATTGGCGGCAGGGGGGTGTTCCATCCTTTGCCGCGACAAAGGGGGATACTGCGATGACCAGTGGTGAACATGGAGGTTTTTACCGTATGCCCGTCGCCCACACAGTTGACCGCCCCGGTGGTTATCGGTTACTTTCGCGGGATGGAAATGACCGTCATGATGGATTCGACACCGTTGAGTTTTCTGGAAAAGACCCGTTTGGTTGTAGGCTGCGCGGTGGCGGTGCTGATTCTGAGTACCGTGGGTTGGCATGCCGCCGGGCCTTCGGACCCGGATATGGCCGTCACTTTTGTCCTGCGTGAAACCAGGATGGTGCCGGCCTGGATTATCCTGGGTTTACTTACGGCGGTCAGCGCGGCCGTGGGGACCGCCATTGCCGGCCATCGTTTGCCGGAGGCGGGCCTGTTCGCGGCGAGTGTCGGCCTGACCGGTCTGGCCCTTCGCGGCGGGTCCATGCAGACTCTTCTGGGCTATTATGCGGCCAACAGCGAGATCGTCCGCTCGGCCCTGATGCGCCAGCTTGTTCTGGATAGCCTGCTCTGGGCGGCGGTTTTGCTGGGTGCGTGGTTTGTGTCCTGGACTGTCTGGCGCTGGCTCTGGTCCGCAGGCCTTATGGAAAACGCCGCTTCAAACGTTGAATCATCCCCCCCAAATTCCGGATCGTCGGCCGGCAAGTCGGCCGTGCAACCTGTGGAGCATGCCTCGCCGTGGTCGGGCTGGCCTGCGTTGCTGGTTACGGCGATGGTGGCCGCCATTTTTATCTGGCTGACCATCGCCCGTACGCCGGTAGCCACAATTGCCCGTGGGCAGGTGATTGCGTCCGTGGCCGGTGGTTTGTTTTTCGGGGCCATGACCGCCCGTTATTTTACCGGGATCAACCATTCGCATTGGTATGTTCTGGCCGCTCTGGCCGTAGCGTTAATTGGTTATTTGCTGGGATACCTGCGGGCCGACATGGCCTGGGCCACGAATCACAAGTATTTCATCCAACTGGCCACCACCCCTCCGCATGAGCTGGTGCGGCCTTTGCCGATCGAGTATCTGGGAGCGGGGGTGGCGGGGGCCCTGCTCGGCTTCTGGGCGAGCACGAAAGTTGAGCACGCGGTCGAGGCTACCCAGAAGTAGAATATTCGCCTGGAGATTGTGCATCATGCCCGGTGTGATCAGTGAGGAGGAAGTCCGCCACATCAGCATGCTGGCTCGGTTGAAACCTTCCGACGAGGAGGTTCACCGGTTCAGCGAGCAGTTGTCGGCCATTCTGGCTTACATGGAACAACTCAACGAGGTCGATACGGCCGACGTTCCGCCCACCGCCCACGCTTTGCCCGTACATAATATCTTTCGAGAAGATCAACCCGGCTCCACGCTTTCGCCGGATCAAGCTCTGGCCAATGCCCCGCAACGCGACGGAAGTTTCTTCGCCGTACCCAAAGTGCTGGAACAGGATAGCGTATAAGATGAATACCCCCACGCTGATAGAAATTCGCGACGCCATTCGTTCACGCCGCGGCAGCGCGCGGGAGTGGGTAACCCGTTCATTGGAGCGGATCGAACGGTATGAACCGAAATTGCACGCCCTGATCGAATATGACGGCGAGCGGGCCTTGCGGCTGGCCGACGAAATCGATGCCCGCCTGGCCCGTGGTGAACCGGTTGGCGAATTGGCCGGTGTTCCTTTGCTGATTAAAAACAATATCTGTACATCCTGGGGCCGGACGACTTGCGCTTCCCGGATATTGGAAAACTTCCGGGCGCCCTACGACGCACATGTAACGGAAAAACTCCAGGAGGCCGGGGCGATCATTCTGGGCAAGACCAACCTTGACGAATTCGCCATGGGTTCCAGTACGGAAACCAGCGCCTTCGGCGTGACCCGCAATCCGTGGAACCTCGATTGTGTGCCGGGGGGCAGTTCCGGAGGCTCGGCCGCCGCCGTAGCCGCCGATCTTGTGCCGGCGAGCCTGGGTTCGGATACCGGTGGTTCCATCCGGCAGCCGAGTAGTTTCTGCGGGGTTACCGGGTTGAAGCCGACTTACGGCCGCGTCTCCCGTTACGGGTTGGTCGCTTACGGCAGCAGTCTGGATCAAATCGGACCAATTGGCCGTAATGTTCCGGATCTGGCGTTGCTTCTCAATGTTCTCGCCGGGCGCGATTCGCGGGATTCCACCAGCGTGGATGAACCAGTTCCCGATTATCTGACCGCCCTGGATCAACCGTTTTCCGGGGTACGTATCGGATTGGCCGCCGAATATTTTAGCGAGGGGCTCGATCCCGAAATACGCCAGGCGGTGGAGGCGGCCATCGAAGCTTACCGTGCCGCCGGCGCCCAAATTGTCTCCATTAACTTGCCGCACATGAAATATGCCATCGCCTGCTATTACCTCATCGCGACCTCGGAAGCGTCCAGTAATCTGGCGCGCTACGATGGGGTGCATTACGGCCATCGGACGGCCCAGCCGGCGGACTATATTGACTTGTACTGTGCCAGCCGGCAAGAAGGCTTCGGCGCAGAAGTTCGACGCCGGATCATGCTGGGCACTTATGCCTTGTCCAGCGGTTATTACGATGCCTATTACCTCAAGGCCCTCAAAGTCCGTACCCTTATCGCCCGCGACTTTAGCCGGGCGTTCGAGGAGGTGGACGTAATCGCCTGTCCGACCTCGCCAACCCCGGCCATCCGTATCGGCGAAAAGATCGACAACCCGCTGGCGATGTATCTTCTTGATATTTATACAGTTTCAGCAAATCTGGCCGGGATTCCCGCCATCAGTCTGCCTTGCGGCCTGACTACCAGTGGCCTGCCCATCGGCTTACAACTCATGGGGCCGCATTTTGCCGAGGCCTCTCTCTTGCGGATTGCCCATGCCTACCAGCAAACGACCGATTGGCACCTCCGCCGCCCCCCTTTGGTGGATGGACAAGGGGTATAAGAATAGGATATACTTCCGGCGTCAGAAAAATTCCGCGTGGTGGTAGGCGCTGCGCCGGCCTTATTGCTATCACCTTTGAACATAACGTTCCCGGAGAGACCTTGTGCCGATTGTTCAGATCGGCCTTGCGGAGCGGGTACCCTTGGGTTTGACGGTAAGGGTGCGCGATCAGGCTTTCGCCACCGGCTTCCGGTCAAGGGAAATCTCGTTCGACTTGAATACGAAGATGCTTTGAGCACAGTTAAGCAGATTCTCAATCACCTTTGACCCTCCTCCCCACTCAAAGGGATCGAAGGAACCATTACATGCGTCGCGTATTAATCGTTGACGATGATGGAGATTATCTGGAGCAGATGGTCCGCGCTCTTTCCTGGGACACCCATGAGGCTGAGCCTCTGACGATCCTGACCGCGGGCAATGGTCGCGAGGCCATCGCCCTTGGGGCCAGAAACGAACCGAAGGTGCTCATCGCTGATTGGATGTTACGCGACCAGATCCACGGTTTGCACGTGGCCGCCGCCTTGCGGGCGATTTATCCGCTGATGCAAACGATTCTGATAACCGGTTTTACCTCGCGTGACCTGCAGGTGGCGGCCGAGCGCAATGATGTTTTCGCGTTTCTGGAGAAACCTTTCGATCTACAAACCTTCCGTGATTGTGTCCGCTCGGCCGCGAGCGTGCCGGCTGCTTATTCGCCCATCGCTGCTCTGGCCCTGCTCGTCGTGGATGCCGGCGGCGCGATCCGGCAAGCCAATTCGCGAGCGCGCGAATTATTCAACGAAAATCGACTGGGCGAGCAGGTCAGCCATCTACGCGATCTGTTCGCGAATGAGACGGTGCCCGATTTGGATATGGCCGTCGATCGATGGATGTCGATCACTCCGCGCAAGGGCAAGCTCCTGACCTGGAACCTGCGTACCCAGCCGCCAACCGCCGACGGAACCCGACTGGTCGTGCTTCAGCGATCTTCCGATCCGCAATACCTGAACCAACGCTTAATCGATTTGCTGCTGGGTTTGGAGGCGACTGGTCCGATGTTCGGCCCCTGCCCGGGGCGGGTGCTGGTCGTCGACGGGGATGCGGTTTCCCGCCGGATGGCTGTTTCCATGCTGGAGGCGGCCGGCGCCGGTTGCTATGCCGTGGGCACCCATGAGGAGGCCTTGCGATTGTTTGACGGCGATCCTGAGATCCGCTTCGTCATCCTCGATGATAATATCCCCGGGGTTGAGATATCCGTGCTGATTCGGCGACTCAAAGCCCGTCGGCCTGAGGTGGTTTTGATCGGCAACGGCCACAAGGATCGACGCGAGGTTTTTGAGTCGTTGGGCGTCGAGCGTTTTTTGATCAAGCCCTGGCGCGGTATCGAATTTGTCGACCTTTTCCTGGATGCCTAAGCCGAAACCTCCCCCTCAAATCTTCAAGTTCAAAATTTGCCCTCGCGGTTCTCAAAATGGGTCGGCTTGCCGAGCAGCGGTCCGCCGCGCATGGTCCAGTCGGCGATCCAGTGAATGAGTTGATCGGCGGTCACCCGCGGGCGGCCGAACAGGCCGTACGCCTTGGTACTATTGCTCAATAATGCGTCGGCGGCCTCTTTGCCGGTGAAGCGCACTTCCTTTTTCATCAACTGGCCGAACTTCGTGCAGACGTCGCGCACTTTCAGTATTTCCGGACCGGTTACGTTAATCAGGAACGGCGGGTTGGCCGCGTGATCGAACGATTGCAGCGTCATGGCGCTGGCGTCGCCTTGCCAGATGACGTTGAAATACCCCATGCTCACGTCGATCGTCTGGCCGGCCCATACCTGTTGAGCCAGATCGACCAGCACGCCGTAGCGCATTTCCGTCGCGTAGTTCAGACGAAACAAGGAGACGGGGATATTCAGCGTCTGGCTGAAATGCTGGAACATACGCTCCCGCCCCAGGCAGCTCATGGCGTATTCGCCGACGGGGTTGGGTGCGTCCGTTTCCACCGAACCACCCTTGATCACCGGTTACAGGCCGAAAATGTTGCCGGTGGAGTAGGCGACGATACGACTTTTCCGAAAACGCTGGGCGGCCATGCCGGGCAGGTAGGTGTTCAAGGCCCAGGTCAGTGCTTCCTGACCGGTGGAGCCGAATTTCATGGCCGGCATATAGATCACGTTCGGAGCGTCGGGCAGACGGTCGAGTTGGGCTTGGTCGAGCAGGTCACAGGAAATTGTCTGAATCCCGTGCTTTTCGAGACCGGCTTTTATTTCGCCGACGAGATTACGATCGACGCCGATGATCCTGCGTTTCACGCCGGCCGCGTCCGACGCCCGTTTGGCCATCCGGGCCAGCGTCGGCCCGATCTTGCCGCCCACGCCTAGGATGAGCAAATCGCCTTTCATCCGACCCATCGTATCGACTGCCCCGGTCGTTGGTTCGCTGAGCATCTCCTCCAATTGTGCTACGTCATGGATCGATTCGATTGTCCTTATATCCTTGCCTGTTGCCATAACTACACCTCTTCAGGTCGTTCCGTGACGAGATTCTCCGCTATCACTCCCGCCCGCCACGATGCCAGCCGTGGTGAGCGGGAGGAAATATTACCCGATCCCTATCCCGCCGGCCACTTGCACGCAGGGCCGATTTTACCCGCTAGGATATTGTGCTCAGTTAAACAATCCATACAAGCCGATCATGATGACGGCCAGGACCGCCCAGCCGAGCCACACGATTCGTCCATGACTTGCCCCTCGGCGATAGGCTTCGGCTAGCGTGGGGAACTGTTCTTCGTAGTGGGTATGACGTGTCAGTAAGGACAGCACGATCATGAATGCGCATATACAGACGAACAGAATGAACGCCATCAGGAGATAGTGCGGCCAGAATTTCTCTTCTGGGAAGTTGAAGAAATCCATCGTTCCGATGCTCAAGGAAAAGGCGGACCCGAAAATCAGTGTATAGAACGCGGCGGTTGCGGTGGCCCGCTGCCAGAGTACACCGATCAGAAACACTGCGGCCATCGGCGGCGCAAAATACGCGATAATACTCTGCAGTAGATCGAAAAGGTTCTTCCCCGACGTCTGCATGGCCAAGGCAATGCCAAAAGCCATCAGAGCGGTAGCGATGGTGGTTACCCGGCCGACATTATTAATGTGGTGAGGCGATGCCGTGGGATACAACTTCCGTGCATAGATATCAAGCGTGAAAATCGTGCGGAAGGAGTTGAGGCCGGCATTGAGGGTGCTGATCAGGGCCGCGACCAGAACGGCCACGATCAACCCGACCATTCCCGTCGGCAGATAGTTGGACACCATGGTCATAAAGGCCTTGTTGGGATCATCCAGGCCGGGATGCAGCACGAAGCAAAAGATTCCCGGCAGGATAAAGAGGAACGGCGTGGAGATTTTCAGGAAACCGGTGAACAACGCACCAAGTTGCCCCTGTTTCAGGTCGCGGGCGGCCAGCACGCGTTGCACGATGGTTTGATCGGTACACCAGAACCAGACACCGAGCACGGGATACCCCAACAATATGGCATGCCAGGGGTAATGCGGATCATTCACCGGGCGTAGCAATGCCCATTTTCCCGCGGGGACGGATTCGAGCAAACGCTCCAGCCCGCCTATTTCGTTGAAACCGATGATGGCCAGGATGGCTCCTCCGGCAATGATCAGGATCGATTGGAACGAGTCCGTGGCAATGACCACCGCGAGCCCACCGGAGACGGTCAGAAAAGTGGCGATCCCCATCAGGGTGGCCGCCGAAACCCAGAGCGGCCAATCCATGATCTGACTCAGCAGCAGGGCCCCCACATACAATTGCCCGCCCAGCCAAAGAACGATGGTGGAAAGCAGGGCATACCATGAGAGAAACTCAGCGGACTGTGGCCCGAAGCGCCGCCGCACGAATTGCGGCATTGTACTGATCTTTGTATTGAGGTAATGCGGCGCGAAAACCATCGCCAGCAGCATCAGAAACAGCCAGCCCAGCCACTCAAAATTGGCGATGGCCATCCCCGTTGCATAAGCGGCGCTGGCGGTGGCGATCATCATCGAAGGGGTGATATTCGTGGCGAAGATGGACATCCCTACGTTGAACCATCCGAAACTTCGATTCGCCAGGAACTGGTCCTCGTCATGCCGTCGCCGTATGCTCACATAGCTTCCGAATGCGATCAGTAAGATGATGTAGGCGGCGATGACCATGAAGTCCAGATTTTTCAGGCGGGCGTGGATGTCCATTTATATGGCTCCATATTTTTCCAGAAGTTCACGCGCTTGCGGCTCGTGTTCTTTGGACACTTCACCGACCATGATGATGCCCTCGGCGCCGCCGAGCTGCTTGGCCAGGATGTCGAGAGCGGCGATGCCTTTTTCGTCCTGACTGGTGAAGAACTGGATCAGCTTACCGGCTTTGCGAATCCTGCGATAGACTTCCGGCCAGTGGGTGACGCCTAACTGACCGGCCCCGGGCACCCATTGCACGCCTTTGAGTCGAGTGATGGCCAGCAATGCATCGAGGTGGGCCAACTGCCCCTTGCCATCAAGATGATAGAAGGGGTTGGTCAGCTTTTCGCAGCTTGCGATCAGTTCCGGTTTGACGAACCGCTCAAACATCTCCGGCCCGATCATGTAAGACACGTCGCATTGCAGCATGTAGTACGGCTCGGCGCTGTAGATCGGAGTCCAGGCCGTGTATCCCGGGTGAGCGGGCTGGATGATCCGGTTTAATTCCTCGAAATAACGCCACCACATCGAGTGCGCTTCCCAGGTCCGCTGCTCCACCAGCCCCGGGGCGTCATAAAGATCCAGCAACAGATCCTGACCGGGGCGGAAAGCCGAGAGGATATCGAGGTTGCCACCGAGATCGGTCATACCCAGATGCACCAGCCCCTCGAAACGCTCGGCGGCGGCGCGATAGATATCGCTCAGCCGCCGGAACCATACGTTTTCCGGGTCATACTCGAAGCGGATATCTTCGAGACGGGTCGGTGATTTGGGCAGGAACCATACCGTATCATCACCGTTACGCAACTCGAGGCCGAGCAAGGCGGCCAGGACACCCGGACCAAAGTTTGGGTAGATCGACGGGAACGCATCGCCCAGAAATCGTCGGCACTGCAGATCGTACAACCAGCGGTCCGCAATGGCCTCGGCCGACACGTTCGGGGCGTAGAAGCTGGTAAATTCGTAGTGAGGGAGTCTCGGTTCGGGGCGACCGGGATCGCAACCGGTCAACGTCAGGTGAATCAGCGGCCGCTCCAATTCGCCCGCCCACCATCGGCGATAGTTGTCGCGGACCCGCGCCCACCGGGCTGAATCGAAATCAAGGTTCACTACTTCCCTACCTCCCGGTTGAGCGCTTCCAAGCCGGCTTGTTCAATCACGCGTCGACATGCTACACAAACAATGGGCGGCACAATCTGCTTTGGATCCTTTCTTGCCCTCTGTTGTCGATCTATGTTCATTGGCGGAACAAAGGATAGCAAAAGCAATATATGTGTTCAAGGAATTTATTCACACGGATGGACAAAATTAGCGGCTACAGGAGGCAATGGGCTTTTTGATTTTTGACTGCTGGACTATTAGGATGTGAAACTCTTGAGGAGGAACACCAGGGGCAGTTGTTTTTTCGATAATTCCATCGTCGTGGGGCGTGATCTGAAAGGAGAGTGTACGAGATGCGATCTCTGTTGACCATCGGATTGTTGGTTGTTTTACTGACGGGCTTGATGGCCGGATGTACCGCCGTGCAGGAAAAGGGTAGTTCCGCCATGGCCGGCGGGCCCGGTGATATCCCCACCGATCTGTACCGCGTGCCGGCCGTCCCTTTACAGACGCGCTGGTACACATTCGAGAATCGTCAGGGGCTCAAAGGTGCCGGCGGACAGGCCAAGTTCGGTCGCAAGGGGTCGCCGGCGACGTGGATCAAACCCGGCGAAAGTTTCGAGATGCTTAACATCGACGGGCCCGGTACCATCCGGCGTATCTGGATCACCGTCGATCCGCGCACGCCGCTGATGCAGCGGGCGGTCAAAATCGAAATGTATTGGGATGGCGCGACAACCCCGGCCGTGCAGGGTCCGATCGGCGATTTCTTCTGTCACAGCCTCGGGCTTATGGTCCCCTTCGAAAATGCCTGCTTCTCCTCGCCCGAAGGCCGATCTTTCAATTGCATCGTACCCATGCCTTTTAAGAAAAACGCCCGTATTGTCGTGACCAACGAGGGCGATAAACTGCAGACCTTCTTCTACGACGTGGCCGCCACTCTCGGCGACCGCCACGGCGACGATATGATGTATTTCCACTCTTATTGGCGTAGGGAAAATCTTACGCAGGTGCGTCGGGACTTTACTATCCTCCCTCGCGTCGAGGGTCGCGGACGGTTCCTGGGTTGCAACCTCGGCAATCGTCTGCACCCGGCCTTGCGCGAAATATGGTTCGGTGAGGGCGAGATCAAAGTATACTTCGACGGCGACCAGGAATACCCCACTCTTTGCGGTACCGGTACGGAGGATTACATCGGCAGCGCCTGGGGGCAGGGGCATTTTGTGAACCTCTTCCAGGGTTGCCAACTCATGGATAAAGATAAGGGATTGTGGGGTTACTATCGCTTCCATATTCCCGATCCGGTGTATTTCTATAAGGATTGCCGGGTGGATATTCAGGTCATGATGGGCCCGGCGTTTCCTCAACTGGCCAAGGCGATGAAGGAGGCTCCCGATCTGCCTTATATGAAAGCCGGCGACGGAACCCAGTATTACACGCTTGAGGAAGTGGAGGCCAATCCGCGACGGGCCGAAGCCGCGGAAACGGTCACCGATTACTCCGCCACCGCCTATTGGTATCTGGATAAACCGGAGAACGGTTTACCGCCGATAGCCGGCGTTGCCGAGCGCACCGCCGATCTGCCGTAACCGCGGATAGTATCGGCAGTACGCCCCGACCCGCCGTAACAAGACGGAACCGGTCATGGTTTTTGCGTGCCCGGCTTTCGCATTCGATTCAAGTGCGCCCACTCGACGCCCGCATCGTCAGCCATTATTCTACCGGTGTTGTTGAACTCTTCTGTCGAATGAGGAACGTGATCCAATGAGCAATCCGGAACGTACGCTTCAGGTGGGTATTGTCGGGTTGGGCCATCTTCATCCGCGGCTGTATATGCCCTTGTTCGAGGCTTGTCCGTTGACCAAGGTGGTGGCCGTCACCGAGGCGAATCCCGAGTTGCGCAATGGTTTTTGCCGCGACTACGGAACGGTCGGCTACGCGGGGGTGGAGGAGATGCTCAAAGCACACAAGCTGGACGTGGCCGCCGTGTTCCTGCCACACGCCGATTGCCCGGCGGCGGCCGAGACGTGCGCCCGGGCCGGCGTTCATTTGATGGTGGAAAAGCCGATGGCTGCCGGCGTCGAAGGCGCCCAGCGCATCGTGCAGGCCGCCCACCAGCACCGGGTCAAGCTGACTACCGGCTACTGCTGGCGTATGCACCCGGCCGCTCGCGAGTTCAAGGCCCTGATCCAGGAAGGCATCATCGGCCAGCCCGTCGGGGCCGAAGGCCGATGCGCCGCCGGCCGGCTCGGCCGCTACATTGCCGGGCACTCGCCCTGGATGCTCCAGAAAAGCCGCTCCGGCGGCGGGCCTATGTACAATCTGGGCGTGCATTGGATCGACCTGTTCCGCTGGATGTTCGAGGACGAGGTCATCGAGGCCGCCGGGCGAAACGTCAAGGTCAACACCCAATACGATATCGAGGACAACTCCTTTGCCCACCTGCGTTTTTCCCGCGGGACGGTCGCTGCTTTGGATATCAGCTACACCGTACCGGATTCGTTTCCATACGGCCGCGATTTGTACCTCTCGGTACGCGGCACTCAAGGGGTGATTTCCTGGGCGCCCGCCTACGAGGGTGAAAAAGATATTTTGTTCGTTTGCAGCGATCATGCGGCTTTCGCCGGCTCGCCTCGTCGCAGCCTTTCGTTCGAGCTGACCCCCGTCAAGGGCTATTCCGGCGTGATGGGTATGGATTATGTTCACGACTTTGCCGAGGCGGTGTTGTATGATCGTCCGCCGGCTATCACCGGCGAAGACGGCGTGGCCGCTCTCAAGGTGGTCGAGGCCGTCTATCGAGCGGCCGAGGAAAAACGATGGGTGCCCGTCGCGGGTTGAGAATCCATCAGTGATTACTCTATTTGTGTATTGCCCCATGTCGTCCACGATGGTCTGGTTCCGACAGGATTTGCGTATCGCGGATAATCCCGCGCTGTCCGCCGCCGCGCGACGTGGATCATCGGTCATCCCCGTTTTTATTTATGATCCCGAGCAGGAAGGCCGCTGGTCGCCAGGTGGCGCTGCCCGCTGGTGGCTGCACCATTCGCTGTATGAATTGGATAAGGAATTGCGCGGGCGTGGTTCGTGCCTGATTATTCGCAAAGGTAACACGCTCGGTAATCTTGAAGAGCTTATCCGGCAAAGTCAGGCCGACACCGTCTTCTGGAACCGCCGATATGAGCCAACGGCCCGTCGGCAGGACAACAAGATCGCCGATACCTTGAAACGACGCGGCCTGGCCGTCGAAACGTTCAACGCGGCCCTGCTGTTCGAGCCTGATGATGTGCTGAACAAACAAGGCGAACCCTACCGGGTATTCACCCCTTATTATCATGCCTGCCTTGCCCGCGGAGAGCCGGGGCCGCCGATACCTGCGCCGCGCCGTCTGTCCGCGCCGCAAAGTTGGCCTCGCTCGCTGAAACTCGCGGATCTACAACTGATGCCGACCATCGACTGGGCCGGAGGGCTGGCGGAAGCCTGGAAACCCGGCGAAGTGGCAGCCTCAAAATGCCTCAAGCGTTTTATGGCTCGGGCTTTACATGACTATAACGAACAACGGGAGCGTCCCGATCGCGAAGGCACCTCGCGTTTGTCGCCTTATCTGCACTGGGGTGAGATCGGTCCGCGGCAGGTTCGGTCGCCGCTCAAGGACAAGTCGGGCCGGGACGCGGAAGCGTTCCTTCGCCAGTTGATCTGGCGAGAATTCGCTCATCACCTGCTCTATCATTTTCCGCATACGCCGACCGAACCGCTGCGATCGGAATTCGCGCGGTTTCCATGGACGAATCGGCGCAAGCTTTTGCTCGCCTGGCAGCGCGGCCGAACCGGTTATCCATTGGTCGATGCGGGAATGCGGCAACTCTGGCATACCGGCTGGATGCATAACCGGGTGCGTATGATCGTCGCTTCCTTCCTGGTCAAACACCTGATGATTCCCTGGACGGCCGGCGCGGAATGGTTCTGGGACACATTGGTTGATGCCGACCTGGCCAACAACACCTTCGGTTGGCAGTGGACCGCTGGTTGCGGGGCCGATGCCGCTCCCTATTTTCGTATTTTCAACCCGGTCAGTCAGGCCGAGCGCTTTGACCCTGATGGTCGCTATGTCCGCCGCTGGATACCCGAACTGTCTAGAATGCCGGCACCATGGATTCACCAACCTTGGGAGGCGAGTACCTCTATTCTCGACGAGTCCGGCGTTCGTCTTGGCCGGTCCTATCCCGAGCCGATCGTCGAGCACCACGAGGCCCGCCGACGGGCGTTGGCCGCCTATGTGAAACAGGGACGTACCTATAAGAAGCGAGAAGTCAAGTCACCCTCTCCACGTGGTGACCGCGATTCGTATTGATTGGCTTCTCGCTTCTTATAGGTGCGCCCCTGTATCTCCCTCTGAATCCTTACCGGCATAGTCGGTGGATTAAAAAGGATATAGCGTGGCCGCGCCTGGAGGGCGTGAAAAGGGCGGTACCATTGGCGATCACGGGGTCGGGATGGCCGTCGGGACGGTCGAGGACTTGCGAACAATGCGCAACTCGACCGTTTCCGGCACCTGGCGGGTGATAATGGCATCCTCGAAACCGGGGGGAAACCTTACGAGAACCGGTTTGTCAAGCCAGGGCCCTTCTTTGACCGTTTCCGGAGGCAGGTCCTCATAGTCGATCGAGATAAACGCATCCATGTCCTCCGCCCGCAATTTTCCATCCTTGGGGGACGGCAAGGTGACGTCCACGGTCTGGGTCCGATAAGATTTGGTATCATCTTTATATTCGATGCGGTATTCGTCGGCGAAATCCGGCACAATCAACTCTTTCAGTGGACGAATCACGTACCTGACGGAAACGGTCTCCTTCCGTAAACGTGCACTGACCCGAACCTGATCGGGGATAAACGTCGCCCGGATGCCCGGCCAGTTGGCCCGTACCGGAACATTGAAACTGAACATTTCCCCTTCCTGGACGGTCCCCCGTTGCTGTTCCTGTCGGATGTTGTCTTCAATGAACAAAACCAGGTTCCGCGGGAGCGAGGCCTGGGTCGAAGCGCTTTGCAGCACGCGGGCGGTCACCTGCTTGGGCTCCACCACGGGGTCCACGAATAGCGTCTTGAAAATACCCCCGTCCAGTTCGACATCCAAAACCTCATCCTGGTAACGGTCCAGATCCACGTCCACCACCGTCGGCGTCACCCCGTGCAAGGTTAGTCCCCGACTGCGCAGTTGGGGATGATCCTTGAGCATATCCATCAGGTTGACCGGTGTGCGCCCCAGCCGCAACGGGCCGGGCATGGCCGCCTTCAATTCGAACAGGCGGTTTTCGCTTTCCCGGGTAAATTTCTGGAGTTCCGCTTTCGGACCGCTGAGGCGCAATTCGACCCGCATGACATCGCGCGGATCGCTGGTCTTGTCCGCAATCCAAACCACGTGTGCATCGTCCGCGTTCTCCGGCGGAGTGATGCGGAGATTGACGCCGCCGAAGTCGCGCATTTCGTATCCGCTGCGGTCGGCATAGGCCCAGATCAGCACGGTCATGGCGACCGTCGATAGAATGAGTCGCAGTTGCGTTTTCATAATACCGATACCCCGCTGCCTTCCTTGGCATGGTCCGTCGTGCGTGGCCGCTCCGTGGACGGTTCCGCCTTTTCCTCCGCTAAAGCGGTCGCCACCGGTTCCGTGTCCGGCTCGGCCGCGCCGCGGAATCGGGTCAGATGCCGACGCAACAGGCGATATAGGTTGTCCGGCGGGATGTGGCGCAATAGTCGTCCGTGGTCGGCGATGCTGATGCTACCGGTTTCCTCGCTGACGACTACCACCAAGGCGTCGGAATCGAGGCTAAGCCCGATGGCCGCCCGGTGCCTGCTGCCCAGGGAGGGATCCAGCCCTTCGGCTTCGGCCATCGGGAACGGGCAGCCGGCCGCCGCGATTCGTCCATGCTGAATAATCACGCCCATATCGTGCAAAGCCGAGCCGGGCCAAAAGATCGTATTGAGTAATTCCGGGGTCAGCCGCGCGTCCAGCTTGACTCCCTGGTCCGTCAGCCCCCCCAGCCCCACGTCGCGTTCGATGGCGATCAGGGCTCCGATCTTATTCTTGGCCAACTGCCGACAGGCGGCGGCCACCGGTCGGGCGATATGGTCAATTTCCGACTTACTGCTTCGCCGCCAGCTTGTGCCCCCGATACGCATCAGCCCCCGGCGTAATTCGGGCTGAAAAACCACCAGCGTGGTCAACAAGACCGTCCAGACGAAGGGCTCATAAAGGTCTTTGATCCGTTCCAGCCCGAACCTGTCGGCCAGCAGCCGGACCACGAGAAAACCACCCACCAGGAGAATGATCAGACCTTGGAGAAGGTTGGCCCCGCGCGTGCCGTGCAGAAAACGCAGCACCGCATAGACCACCAGACCGATCATCAGCAGCTCGACTATGATCGTCCAGGCCGGATACGCTTCCGAGTAAAGCAGATTACCCAGATAATCTAATAGACCCTGAATCATAAGCCCTTCACTTCGGACTTGGCCTACGTGTGGAAACTCTATCGGCGTATTTCATTATAACGCCTCCCGGAGCCCCACGCCAGAACGAGGAAACAATCTTCCGGGCATTGTTCCGATCGCCAAATTCTGTAAGATATCCCGAACCTTTACGGAGTTGGAGGAGTACTTGGTATATGGATCGTTATGTTGCCCGCTACAATGTGGATACCAGTTGCTGGGAAGTGTTCGATACGCTGAACCAGACCGCCGTCGAATCGTTTTCCTGCCGGCACGACGAGGAACTCCGTCATTACGCCGAGCACCGGGCCCTGGCCCACGCTTTCCGCATGAATCAGCAACAAGTTTCCTCCCCCGAAGCGCAGTCCCACGGCGAATAAATACAGGCCTGAGGGGGATCGCCCGGCGGGACCGCCGCGAACAAGAAGCGAGCCTTTTCTGTAAGGCGTTGGCCAGGGAGCGGGGGCCCGGTATACTTTTACGCCTATCGGAAATCGATAAAGAAGGGATACGACCCATGCGTGTTTTGATTACCGGATCGAGCGGTCAGATCGGCACGAATCTGGCCCTGAAACTGCTGGCCCGCGGTGATCAGGTGGCCGGGATCGACATTCGTCCGAACCCGTGGACGGACAAGATCGATACCTTGGTCAAGAATCTGCTGACCATGAAGGAAGAGGATTGGCCGGCGGGCCACTTCGACGTGATCGTGCATCTAGCCGCCCATGCCAAGGTGTTCGAGCTGGTAGAGCACCCTGATCGGGCCCTGGAGAACGTTGCCGACTGCTTCCGGGTTCTGGAGTTCGCCCGCCGCAAACGGACCCCATTCATTTTCGGCAGCTCACGGGAGGTCTACGGGGACATACATCGCCATGTGACCGAGGAGGCCGAGGCGGACTTCGTGGTCGCCGAGAGTCCCTACTCGGCCAGCAAGATCGCGGGCGAGGCGTTCATCTATTCTTACGCCGAATGCTACAACCTGCCTTATCTGGTCTTCCGGTTCAGTAATGTGTATGGTCGGTATGACAACGACATCCAGCGGATGGAACGGGTCCTACCGCTGTTCATCTTCAAGATCGCCCGCGATGAGCCGATCACGGTTTACGGCCGGGAGAAGGTGTTCGATTTCACCTATGTGGACGACTGCATCGACGGTATCCTGCGAGGTATCGATACCCTCGTGTCGGGTCGGGTGGTCAATCAGACGATCAATCTGGCCTATGGGCAGGGCAGCACCCTGGTGGATGCGGTCAACATCATTTCGCTGGCTTTGGGCAAAACGCCTAACGTTACCTACGAGCCGCCGCGGGCGGGCGAGGTCATGCGCTACGTGGCGGACATTACCAAGGCCCGGCAACTGCTCGGCTACAACCCACAGGTTCCGCTAAGCGCGGGTATCCCGCTGGAGATCAAATGGTTCCGCGAACACGGGGATTTGAGATAGTTCATTCGTTACGGATTTCACTAAAAACACCGAAGGGAAAGTAGAGAGAGTCTTTCAGTAGGCGGGAATCCGTTCATTCATTATCTTACTCCGTGTTCTCGGTGCTCTTTGTGATGAGTTATCCGGCTCATGTAATCAGCATCGCATCGCCGTAACTGTAGAATCGATAGCGTTGCCGGATCGCCTCCGCGTATGCCGCCAGAATATGCTCCCGCCCGGCGAACGCGAAAACCAAGGCCAGCAGAGTACTTTCCGGCAAATGAAAGTTTGTGATCAGTTTGTCCACCACCCGAAAACGATAGGGCGGATAAATGAAGATGCGTGTCTCGCCTCGTCCCGGCCGCACCCGCCCGTTCTCATTCGCGCTGCTTTCAAGCACGCGCACACTCGTCGTTCCCACCGCCACCACTGGCCGCCCTTGTTCCCGGGCTTGGTTGATGGCCGCAGCGGTCTTTTCGGAACATTCGAACCATTCGGCGTGCATCGGATGGGCCGCCAGATCCTCGTAACGGATCGGAGCAAACGTACCCACCCCCACGTGCAAAGTTACAAAGGTTGTTTCCATGCCCGCGTCAGTCAGCGCGTCTAACAACTCCGGCGTGAAATGCAGCCCGGCCGTCGGCGCGGCGATCGCCCCCGGCTTCCGGGCGTATACCGTTTGATAGCGATCACGATCGTCAACATACGGACGATCCGCCGATCCCTCTTTCTCCCCCTCGCCCCCTCTCCCTCTCTCCCCCTCATCTTCGACGAAGAGTTGTCCCTCGCTGGCGCTTCGGGTTGGCATTGGTCGAACGGGTCTCT